>NZ_ABCS01000002.1 GCF_000170895.1 Plesiocystis pacifica SIR-1
ACCCTCTGTCTACTTTAGCCGTCGTGGACGACGCCACGCCCTCCCTGCCCCACGTCCACGACTCAGGGACTGTGAAGTTTTCACAGTCCCTGTCTATTTTAGCCGTCGTGGACGACGCCACGCCCTCCCTGCCCCACGTCCACGACTCAGGGACTGTGAAGTTTTCACAGTCCCTGTCTATTTTAGCCGTCGTGGACGACGCCACGCCCTCCCTGCCCCACGTCCACGACTCAGCACTAGCTGGACTCGCCCGGTGAGCCCCAGCGCCGCGGCACGTCGACCTCGATGGCCTGGAGGCTGCGGCGACGCTCGGGCAGCACGGCCTCACCCACGACCCACTCCTCCTCGATCAGGGTGGGCACGTGCAAGTCGGCGAAGCGTCGGTGCTCGCCGAAGCGAACCCGCCACAGGGCCTCGCCCTTGGACTGGGCCGGGCTGCCGATGGCGGGGCGGTCATCGCTCTCGAAGGCGACGAGGTCACCGAGCTCATCGAATACGAACACCCCGGAGACCTCGAGCTCGCCGTCGCGGACTCGCGCCCGCGCGCGGACGTCGTCGATGGCCTCCCAGCGCAGGTGGTCGCCGGGCAAGAGCGCCGGCGGGAGCAGGGCGAGGTCGGCGAGGTAGGCGACGAGCACGGCCCGGCGCTGCACGGCCTCGGAGGAGTCCACGGTGCTCAGCGAGCTCATCAGCTTGGCGAGCACGTTGACCCGACCGCGCAGATAGAGCGTGCGCGCGTCGACCCACACCAAGGGGTAGGGGCGCAGGCGGGCGAAGCTCAGCAGCCCGGGGCGACCGGCGACGAGGTAGCTCTCGCCGGCGACCTCGGTCCACGGCTGCCCCGGCGCGTCGCAGACCGAGCCGATCTCGCGCACGCGCACGCACGAGGGGTGCGGCTGCCCCTCGCTGAGGTTGCGCTCGAGGTAGCGGCGCACGGGGCTGGGCAAGCCCTCGAGCTCGGACGCGACGAAGTAGGTCGGGAGGGTCTCGACCTCCGCGAACAGCTCGGCCACTTCGGCGTCGATCTGCCGCTCGAGGGCCGAGCGGTTGAGGACCACGCCCACGCCCAGGCCAGCCAGGAGCGCCGCGAAGGACAGGGTGATCAGCGCCAGCAGAGGCATCGCAGCCAGCGATAGCACCGATCGACCGCGGTCTACCAGGCTGGGCCGCTGCCCATCACTGAACACCAGGAGCGGTCGCTCGGAGCCGCTTGGGCTGGCGGGCGGCTCGGGCTATGTCCTCGGCGTGGGCACCCTCCGCCAGCTCGACCGCACCCTCGCCCAGCTCGACGGCAACAGCTACGGGGCCTACAAGCGCATCAAGGGCGCGTGGGTCGACGAGCAGGCCGGCCTGGAGCTCCACGTCGACCACGTCCAGGGTGACCCCTTCGCCAGCCCCTCGCGGCTCCGCGTGCGCCTCGAGGCCGACGCTCACGGCCTACCGGCGGCGCTGCGCTCGAACCCGACGCGGCGCAAGGCGGCGGCCGACTACATGCTGCGCCGCCTGGCCCGCCTGTTGGGTGGGGTCGGCTCCAAGCGAGGCAGCCAAGCCGCCCGTTCAGGCAGCGGCAAGTCGGGGCAGATGTGGGTCGACGCGGGCGGCGCGGAGGTGCTCGTGCGCTCGGCGGGGTGCTTTGACGGCGAGACCCTGCAGCTCGGCCTGCGCGTGGGCCTGCCCGCTCGGGGGCGGCGGGTCCTCGGTCGGGCCGCCGCCCTGCTGCTGACCCAGGCCCTGCCCGAGGCCCTCGCGGAGCTGGGCTGGTCGCGCTTCTCGTCGGCCCAGCGCGAGCGCGCCCAGGCCTTCGTCGACCTCGTCGAAGACCACGCCCACGTCCAAGCCCAGCTCGCCGAGCGCGGGCTCGTGGCTTTCGTCCGCGACGGCGCCGTGCTGCCCCGAGCTGCCGGCGACTCCGCGCGGCCGCTCCCCGGCGCCGTGCCCTTCGAGAGCCCCGCGAGCCTGCGCGTGTCCCTGCCGACCCTCCACCACGGCGCGGTCGAGGGCATGGGCCTGCCCGTCGGGGTCACGCTGATCACCGGGGCGGGCTTCCACGGCAAGACCACCTTGCTGTCCGCCATCGCCCGCGGCGTCGACCCGCACGTGCCCGGCGACGGCCGCGAGTGGGTCGTGAGCGCGCCGGGGGCCGTCAAGCTGCGCAGCGAGGACGGGCGCAGCGTGGTCGAGGTCGGGCTGAGCGGGCTCATCGACGACCTCCCCGGCGCGGCCGGAGCGGACACGCGGCGCTTTTCGACGACCAACGCCTCGGGCTCGACGAGCCTCGCCGCGGCCGTGGTCGAGTCCCTCGAGGCCAAGGCCACGGCCCTGCTCTTCGACGAGGACAGCTGCGCGACCAACCTGCTGATCCGCGACGCTCGCATGCAGGCGCTGATCGAGGCCGAGACCATCACCCCGCTCATCGACCACGTCCGCCCGCTCCACGCCGACGCTGGCGTGTCGACGGTGTTCGTGATCGGCGGCTGCGGCGACTACCTCGAGGTCGCGGACACGGTGATCCGCATGGACCGCTACCGGGCGACGGAGATCACCGCGCGAGCCCGCGAGATCGTCGCGCAGCACCCCACGGGTCGCGCCGTCCAGGAGCCCCGGCGCGCCCTCGCCCAGGCGCCCCACCCTCGCCGCCCCGCGCTGCGCTCCTTCGACCCCCGCCGAGGCCAACGCGAGCGCGTCCGCGCCCGGGGCCTGCGCGAGCTCCAGCTCGGCGAGTCGGTCCTCGATCTGGGTGCCCTCGAGCAGCTCGTCGACGACAGCCAAGCGCGGGCGATCGGGGCCATGCTCGCGTGGCTGCACGAGCGCGGGCGACCCGGGTCGAGCGTGGTCGAGCTCGCCGAGCAGGTGCTCGCGTTCGTGGATCGGCGAGGCCTCTACGCCCTCGCGCCGCTGCCCGAGCTCGCGGGCGTGCGCAGCTTCGAGCTCGTCGCCGCGATCAACCGACTGCGCAGCCTCAGCCTCGAGGCCGACGAAACAACTGACTAGGGCCGGCGCGGCCGCATGCGCAGCATGAAGTCCTTGGGCGCCGGCGGGAGCGTCCGCATGCGCAGCTTCTCGCCGCGTCGGGGCAGCTCGAAGTCCGTGGTGTGCAGCAGCACCGCCAGGTCGAGCATGGCCAGGCGCTCGCCCAGGCCCGCGCCAGGGCAAGTGTGCGGACCGACCCCGAAGGGCGCCAGGGTCCCGCCCGCCGCGCGCCCGCGCTCGACCTCGAAGTCGAGGGGCGCGTCGAAGTGCTCGGACAGAAAGTGGGTCAGGGTCTGGGCGATGAACACCTTGCGCCCGGCCTCGACGCGGTGCCCCGCGAACTCGAAGGTCTCCGCGGCCCGGCGGGTCAGCAGGGGCGCGACGGGGAAGCGGCGCAGGGTCTCGGCCACGATCCCGCGCAGGACCTTGGCGCCCTGGAGCTGCTTGGCGCTCGGCGTGCCCGCGGCGAACAGCGCGTCGGCCTCGGCCCGGGCGCGCTCGAGCAGCTGCGGCCGGGTCAGGACCGCGTGCAGCATGAAGGCCGTGGTCCCGGCGACGGTGTCCTGACCGGCGAGGAAGGGGCCGAGGGCCGCGGCATAGACCGCGTCCATGGGCATGGACTCGGGGTCCTTGGCGTGGGCGTCGAGGAAGTCGTCGATGAGGTCCCGGGCCCGGCCGTCCTCGCCCTCGACGCTCTCGTAGCTGTCCGTGGTCGGGGGGTTGTCCCGGTGGCCGTCGACGATCTCCTTGGCGAAGGCCAGCGCCCGCGCCTTGACCCGGCGAAAGCGCGGCATCCGGGTCACGGCCTTGGGCCACAGGCCGGCGAGGTAGACGAGCATCAGGGTGCGCATGAACACCACCAGGTCGTCGACGACCTCGTCGGCGGGGGTCTGGGTGGCGACCACGCCCAGCTGCAGGGACACCGCCCGCTGCAAGAACACGAAGGCGTCGACGCGCTGGCCGTTGGCGACCTCGGACAGCTCGCGCCGGAGGATGGCCACGGCCTCGCCGACGCTGCGGTTGAGCGCGCCCTTGGAGTAGCCCACGCGCCCCGCCCGGCGAAACAGCTCGTGCTGCTCGCCCTCGAGCACGATCATGTTGAGGTCCGAGCCCAGCTCGCGGACCAGCTCGAGGTAGGTCGAGCGGCTGGCGAACAGGGCCTTGCCCTCCTTGTTGGCGAAGCGGTTGGCCTCGACCCCGGCGAGCACGACCACCGGCTCCCCCGGCAAGCTGACCTCGAACACGGGCCCGTACTCGCGGTACTTCTCGACGAGGTAGGCCATGGGGTCGCGGCCAAAGGCGAGGCTGTCACCGAGCCAGGGCAGCCCGCCCGTCGACGGGGGCAGGGGGAGCTCGGCCAGATCGCGCGCCACGTCCATGGACGTGCAATGACCTCTCCCGACCCACTTGTCAACGCGGGCGAGCTACCATGAGCCGTGTTCTGCAGCCACGCACCCCGGCCCTGGCACGTCCTGACCCTCGCCGCTCTCGCGGTCGCCAGCGCGGCCTGTGCCGGACGCGAAGGCGAGCCCGAGCCTCGCGCGGCCGAACCCGCGAGCCGCAGCGACTCGGCGGACGCCCCCTCCCCCGCACGCGAAGACGGGCCCGACTACTTCCTGGCCGTCGTCGGACAAGCCGGCGTCGAGCACTGCCCGCCCGCGGCCGAGGGCGGCTTCGGTGGCGAGTCGAGCTGGCTGGCCGTGCACCCGACCCTCGGTTGGATCGGCAGCCACGGCGCGAACGAGGGCGTCGAAAACCAGCTCCTCGCCCTCGTCGACCAGCCCGTCCTCGCCCGCGGCGTGGCTGACGCTCCGCCCCCCGCCGAGCCCCTCGAGGTCGAGCCGCAGATGTGCCCGATGATGCAGATGCGCAGCGACTGGGTCTCGACCCCGGCGGGCATCCGCGTCGATCGAGGCACGCGGCCCGAGGGCGTCCAACACTTCACGGCGACCAGCGCCCGCGGCCTCGACACCCAGACCCTCGAGCTCGTTCTCGACGACGCCGGTGAGACCGTCGCGCTGCGCATGGTCAACCCCCTGCCCTTCGCCCTCCGCGACGTCGAGCTGCGCATGCACTACGAGGGCTGCTACGGCAAGCCGGGCTCGACCCGCGTCGACGGGCCCAAGCTCACCGAGCTCAAACCCGGCGAAGTGCTCGAGGCGACCTTCCCCGTCTACGCCGAGCACGACACCCCCGGGCCCCGCAAGGGCGGACCCGGGGCTCGAGACCACCTCGCCAACACCCTGGTGCTCGAGGTCGGCGGCGCCGATGCGCCCGAGGGCAGCCGAGTCTTCGTCGACTTCGCGCTGCGCCTGGGCTCCTCTGGGCTCGCCCTCGAGTGCTCCGAGGGCTGAGGGGTCAGTCGTCGGGCTCGGCGCCTGGGAACTCGAGCACCTCGGCCAACTTGGTCCCGCGCAGCAGCCTCGCCAGCACCTCGGACACGCTCTCGCCCCCGAGGATCGCCAGCGGGGCCATGGACTCGGCCATCTTCTCGGCCAGGGCTCGGTCGCCGAAGGCCTGCAGCGCCGCGATCAGCTCGGGGGAGACGGCCTTGGCCTTCTCGCGCACGGCCGCGACCTCGGCCTCGAGCTCGCGCAGGCGCTGGTTGAGCTCCTCGCTGGCGACGGCGAGGTGGTTGTCGCTGGTCTTGCGCGCCCGGGCCAGCTCGGCGCCGTGGACCGCGTCGAGGGTGGCCTGCTCGGCGCGCTTGCCCTCGAGGCGACGCGCGGCCTCGGCCAACCCAGCCTCGACCTTGGCGAGCTCGTAGGCGTGGACCACCGCGACCTCGGCCTGCTGCAGGGCCACGCGCTGGGTCCGGGTCTTGGACTCGATGGCCGCGATCTCCTGGCTGATGGCCTCGCGCTCGCGGGTCTGCTCGAGCCGGCGGCGCTCCCCCTCGAGGGTCAGGTTCTGCTCGACCACGGCGTGCTGCGCCCCGATCAGCAGGGACTCGATGGCCTGGTCGCCGATCTCGACGCCGAGCACCTCGACGTCGTAGATGCGCATGCCGTTCTCCTCGAAGCGCCGACCCGGGCGGCCGCCGTCCTCGCCCTGGGCCCCGAGCACGACGTCGCGCACGAAGCCGACGACCCGCGGGTGCAGGCGCTGGATCGGCTCGCCCTTGATCTTCCCGCGCAGCAGCGAGCGCAGGTGCTCGGTCAGGAATTTCACGTAGTTCTCGACGTTGAACCACGCCTGCGGGTCGCCCTCGAAGTTGACCCGATAGGACAGCCGGATGCGCACGGACACCAGGTCCCGGGTCTCGGCCTCGACCACGTCGGAGACCTTGTTGTAGAGCACGCGCAGGTAGGCGGTGCGCTCGATGGCGTCGTCGGTCTTGGGCGTGCCCGTGGACAGCTCGGCGGTCTGCAGCACCTCGTCGTACTCGAGCATGTAGGTCGAGGGGCCGACCACGACCTTGCGCTCCCCGGACTTCGAGACGACCTGGACGGCGTAGCCCGTCCACACGCCGATGCTCACCGCGCCGTCGTAGCGGGTGTCGAGCACGATGGTCCGCGGCGGCGTGTAGGTCTGCCCGCGGTTGAAGTCCTCGCCCGCGTAGGCCTCGCTGGTCGCCTCGGCCCGGGCCTCCTCGGCCTTGGGCTCCTTCGCCTTCTTGCGCTTGCGTTTTTTGGACTCGCCCTCCTCGACGGCCGCGTCCTCGATGAAGTCCCCGCGCCCGCCCGAGCCCTGCTCGCGCAGCGCCGCGAGCTTGCGGTTGTGCTCGAGGGCGTCTTGGTTGCCGGGGAACCACAGCCCGACCTGGCGCGGTTGGAGGATCCGGCGGACGATCACCTCCTTGCGCGGATCGGGCAGGAAGATGCACGGGCCCTGCTCCAGGCGGATCTGGCCGGTGTGGCGGTTGAGCACGTAGCGCGCCTCGCCGGCCGGGATCGCGATGGCGTAGTGGATGGTGTGGCCGCCGTACTTGATGATCGCGTGCTCGGTCCGCGGGAAGTAGATCATCTGCTCCTTCCCGGTGATGAACAGCTCGTCGCCGACCTGGTGCGCCTGCTCCCCGTCCGCTCCCTCACCTGGGCCGTCGCTGTAGGGCGCGATGACCTTGACGTAGATGCCGCTGTTCTCGTTGAGCTCGATGGCCCGGAACTTGCGCGCCCCGTCGCGCTCGACGAAGGTCTCGCTGGGCTTGGGGAACACGACCTGCGGCCCTTGCAGGTAGCTCTTGCGCCCGTCCTCGTCGAGGAGGATGCAGTACTCGAGGCGCTCGAGGGTCACGGCGTCGCGGACGTAGCCCCCGCTGCCCCGGCGGCTGCGATCGGGGACCACCTCGACGCCGGTGCTCGGGATGTAAAAGGACACGTCGGTCCCGCGGATGACCAGCTGCTGGCCCATGGTCAGGTCCGGCGGCGGCGCGCTGGCCTCCTCGCTCTCGCCCCCGTCCGTTCCCTGGCGCTTGATGACCGCGTTCTCCCAGTTGGCCTTGGCCGCCTCCTCGTCGTAGACGCGGACGATCAGGTACTGGTTGGAGCGCAGGTTGTGGCCCTGGATCACCCGGACCATCTGCCCCGGCCACAGCGCGAAGGCGGCCGGCCCTGGGATGTTGACCTTGCGCCCGACCTCGAGCTCGACGAGGTTGTTGATCGCCCCGGTCTTGGGGTGCGGGTTGAACTCCTTGAGCGCCGGGTTGTGCAGCGTGGGGTTCTTGAGCACCAGGTACCAGCCCACCGGCGCCACGGCGAAGCTGCGCGTCGCGTCCTCGAGCGAGCAGTTCTCGAAGCGCTTGGACTCTGCGTTGAAGGTGACCGGCTGATCGGTGTTGGCCAGGCTGGTCTTGTAGGGGCCGACGTAGGCGTTGATGTTGCCCTTGGTCTCGTCGGCGATGAAGGCGTACTCGTTGGGCGCGAGGATCAGGTCGCGCTCGCGGGATCGGTCGGGCATGGTCGACTCCTGGAGGGTGGGAGGACGCCGAGTATAGGCCACAACGCGGCAAGCCCGCGCCCTTCAGGGACTGTGAAGTTTCACAGTCCCTGTCCATTTTAGCCGTCGTGGACGACGCCACGCCCTCCCTGCCCCACGTCCACGACTCAACCCCTCAGCCGCGCTCGCGCACGGCCGTGACCAGCAAGTAGTGCTTGCCCGTGACCATGACCCGGCGGCGGTGCTGCTGCAGGTAGCGGCGATAAAAGGCCACGTCCTTGATCGACAGGCCGAGCTCGGCCTCGCGATAATTTCGCATCCGCGCCCCGTAGACCAGCTCGCCGTCGACGTAGCGGCAGTTGGGCACGCCGATGATCAGCACGCCGCGGTGGGCCAGGCGCTCGCGCACGAGGTGCTGCAGCAGGGGGCGGTCGGCGACGGTCGGGCTCTGCAGCGTCCCGATGATCACGACCAGATCGAAGGGCTCGGCGAGGACCCCGGCGGCCAGGTCGGGGTCGGTGCCCAGGGCGTCGAGGTCGGCGACGACGAAGTGCACGCCGGGCTCGGGGAAGCGCTCCCGCGCCAGGGCGATGGCCGAGGCCGAGTAGTCCACCCCGACGCAGGTCGCCGGCCGCTCGCCGCCGAACCACTGCGGCCGCAGGGCGCGGAGCAGCTCGAACTCGGCCCCGCTGTTGATGCCCAGCGCCAGCACGCGCAGGCCCTCGCCCCTGGCCGGCAAGCCGGCGCGATCGAGGGCCTCCTCGAGGTCGATGAGCAGGCCCGGCTGCTCGAGCTTGTGGATGCGCTGAAAGCCGCTATCGGCCCCGTAGCGCTCCCGCGCCCCGCCCTCGTCCTCGCTCAGCTCGCGCCGCCAGCCAGCCTCGGGGTTGATCCGCTCGAAGCTCAGCTCGACCACGGGCAGCGCCCCCGCGACGGGCCTGGGGGTCCGCAAGCGCGCGCCCAGGCGACCCGCGAGCTCCACCCAGGTCGCCATCGGTCGATGGACCCAGGCCCGACCGCCGTCCTCGGCCACGGCGACGCGCTCGCCTGCGTAGCGGCCCGCGCCCTGGTCCGGGTCGAGGACGCGGAGGCTGACCCGGCGCTGGCCAGCGGCCCAGCCCGCGCGCAGGTGGGCGACGATCGCCGGCATGGACTCGTCGACGAACACGCGCGCGCGCGCGTCTCCACTCACGATGCGCACCTCGGTCGGCTAGCGAGCGTCCTCGTCGAGGACCCGGTCGATGGCCTTGCGCAGGTCCGCGAGGCGGTAGGGCTTTTTGATGAAGCCCGCGGCGTCCTGGGGCGCCAGCCCCTTGCGCGAGAAGCCCGAGGAGAACAGCAGCCGGACCGCTGGATCGATGGACCGCAGCTCACGGGCGACATCGTGCCCGCTCATCTGCGGCATGACCAGGTCCAGGATCACCAGGTCGACGCTGGCGTGCGCCTCTCGGTAGCCCTCGATGGCGCTGCGCCCATCCTCGGCGAGGATCACCTCGTAGCCCAGCTTGGTCAGGAGCTGCTCGCCCACGGCGCGGACGATGGGCTCGTCGTCGACGAGCAAGATTCGACCCCGCCGCCGGGCCCCGACCTCGCTCTCCTTGCCCGCGTCGGCCCCCGCGACCGCGCCCTCGCTCAGCGGCAAGAGCAGGGCGAAGCGCGTGCCGACCCCGGGCTGGCTCTCGACCTCGATGCCGCCGCGGTGATCCGAGATGGCCCCGTGCACCGCCGCCAGCCCCAGCCCCGTGCCCTTGCCCTCGGCCTTGGTCGTGAAGAAGGGCTCGAAGATCTTGGTCGCGGTGTCCCCGTCCATGCCCTCGCCCGTGTCCTCGACGCTGATCTCGAGGTAGGCCCCGGCCGCGAGCATGCCCGTGCGCGTCGCCAGCCCGGCCTCGCCCACGACCACCGTGCGGGTCTGAAAGCGCAGCGTGCCGCCCTCGGGCATGGCGTCCCGGGAGTTGACGCCGAGGTTGAGCAGCGCGCTCTGGAGCTGGTGGGCGTCGCCGCGGACGGTGTGCGAGCTGGCCTCGAGCCGGCACTGGATCTCGACGCGGCGCTCCACGGCCCGCTCGAGCAGGCGCGCCGTGTCGCGGATCACCGCGTGGACGTCGACGGCCCGCTCGACCCGCTGGCCCTTGCGCGAGAAGTCGAGCAGGCGCTGGATCAGGCTCGCCGCCGTCTCGGCCCCCTCGACCACCGTCTCGGCCAGCTCCCGGGTGTTCCCCTCGCTCGTCGCGGTCAGCAAGTCCGCCGCGCCCATGATGCCCATCAAGATGTTGTTGAAGTCGTGGGCGACGCCGCTGGCGAGCAGGCCGACGGACTCCATCTTTTGGCTGTGGCGCAGCTGGACCTCGAGCTGGCGCTGGCGGGTCACGTCGCGCACGACCACGGTCACGCCTTCGAGGGTCCCCGAGGAGCCCGCGCGCACGGTCGAGCGCGCGTCGTAGTGGCGCTCGGTCCCGCACGCGACCGGGGCGATGGAGTGGAAGTCGACGCTGCGCGAGTTGTGCCCCTCGCCGGCCTCGAGCTGGGCCGCGACCACCTTGGCCAGGGTCACACCGAACACCGCCTCGATGGTCTGGCCGAGCACCGCCTGCGCGGGCGGGAAGGCGTCGCGCTGATCCGCGGGGACCTGGTAGTGACGGATGCGACCGCCGCGATCGGCCGTGAACACCAGATCGCCGATGGAGCCGAGCACGGCCCGCTGGCGCTCCTCGATCTCCCGCAGCGCCTCGGTCTTGCGCGCGATCTCGTCGGCCAGCGCCCGCTCCCGGACGCGCATCTGCTCGCGGCGCAGGGCCGACAGCTCGACCTCGATGGTCCGCGAGGAGGGGGTCACGGTGAACACCACCGCGCTGCGATCGCCGTCGCGCTCGATGGCCTCGTCCGCCCAGCAGTTGACCCCCAGGGCGTGGGTGAAGATGCCGATGAGCTTGCCCTGGAGGAAGGGGCAGCCCCAGCTCTCCCCGGGCCCTTGCATCTGCAGCTCCCACGGGTTGTCCACGCGGACTTGCGCGCGCTTGCTCTGGGGGTCGAACTCGACGAGCTCGAAGCGCCCCCAGCCGGCCGTGGACACCGCCCGACCCCAGGCCATGAACCCGCTGGGGAAGTCCGTGCCCAGCTCGGTGATCATCGCGTGGTAGTCCTCCTCGGTGCCCAGGCTGCTGTAGTGCGCGACCAGCAGGCGGTAGAGGGGGTCGCCCACCTCCCGGCGCAGCGGCCCGAGCAGGCGCTGGAGCGAGGGTCGGGTCCAAAACGCGACGGAGGGCAGGCCAAAGAGCTGGAGATCCCCCTGCTCCAGATCCCAAAACCAGGGCATGCCCGCGATGGTCTTCGCGTGCGTGGTGAGCTCTACAGTCTCGTCGTCAGCCATGGCGGCACGTCCACCCCTGCGAGCGCGCCTGGAACCGGCTTTAGTCCCGGGGCAGCGCGGCCTCGCCAGGCCACGAGTCTACCAGGCGATCCTCGCACTCGGGGCGCCGCGAGAGGCCCCGGTTAGCCCCCGATCCGCCCCGAATCGTCCAAACGGACACAAAAGCCGACCAGCCGCGAGCCCGCGAGGACGGCCTGACAGCCCTCGGATAGCCCGATCACGGTATCAATATAGTGATCACCACTGATGGCGACCTCGATCTGCCGGCCATCTGCGCTGGAGCGAACCACCACAGTCGGCGGTGAAATCCGCGCATTGATCGGGCCCCGACAAACCCGGAGGTCCCGCGCGCGGGCCCGCTCATCCCAGCTCCAGTGCAGCCCTCGCCGCCACGCGCTGCTCGGCACGAGCAGATCGACGCGCGCGATCAGCCCCCGCGCGTCGAGGTCCAAAACGATGCGCCGAGGCGCGTAAATGCTATTTGGGAGGACTTGAGCCGTCCCGGACTCCAGGCTCAAGACCCCGCTGCGCGGATCCTGGCGCGGAAACAAGCGGCCCCGAGCGGTCGCCGCTTCGGGCTCCACGAGGATGTCGCGGCGCGGCTGGATCAACCTTCCCACGCTAATGACCTACCAGACGCTTCGCGACGTCTCAATTCATTAATGCACGCAGTGACGAGCGAACTGCGCGCATTGCAATGACAGTGCAATCGTTTCAGTATCAGCAGAAATCGGCCCAGAGGCCGGCTCAGCTTGGACCCCAACACGCGAAAAAGGGCCCCACCTGGGGGCCCTTCTCCTGCGCAATCCCGCCCCGCTTCAAGCCGCCTTGGCCTTGGCGGCCTTGGCCGCGGCCTTCTCCGCCATGATCTTCTTTTGGTAGCGGCCCTGGACGATGTCCGTGATCACGAGGACCGCGATGACGAAGTAGAAGGTCGCCTTGCTCATGGCGTGAATCTCGCCTCCGAACAGGCTCATGTGGGCGAGGTGGCCGCCCTCGCTGAGCAGCATGACGCCGACGATGAGCAGGATGAACAGGCCGAGCACCTCGTACATCCGGTTCTTCTCGAGGAAGGTCGAGACCCGGTCGGCCATGAAGATCATCAGCAGGCCGCCGAGCACGATGGCCGAGGCCATGACCCAAAACACCTTGGTCAGCGCCATCGCCGAGAGGATCGAGTCGAAGCTGAACACCAGGTTCATGATCACGATCATCGCGATCACCGAGTTGACCGACTTGGGCTCGGCCTCCTCCTCGGCCTCGCTCTCGTCCTCGAAGCTGACCATGCGCCAGATCTCCTTGACCGCCGTGTACATGATGAACACGCCGCCGCCGAGGACGATGAGGCTGTGGACGTTGAAGTGCCCGGAGATGGGGTGGGTGTCGAAGCCGAAGATGGGCTCTTGGACGTACTCGATCAGCTTGACGAGGATGCCCAGCAGCGCGATGCGCATGAAGATGGCCAGGCCGATGCCGAGCTTGCGGACGCGCGCGCGCTGGTCCACGGGGGCGCGCTTGGACTCGAGCGAGATGTAGAGCAGGTTGTCGAAGCCGAGCACGACCTGCAGCAAGACCAGGAATCCAAGGGTGATGATGTTCTCGACCATGGGGGACCTCGGCCGGACGATAACAGCCCGGAGCACGCGGGGGCGAGCCAGGAGCGCAACGCAACACCCCTCGCTCGGCTCGAGCTCGGCTCGAGCTTGGGTCGAGTTCGCGCGCGGGCCTACTCGGCCGCGTCGTCCTTGGCGGCCTCGGGGTCGTCGGGGTGCTCCTCGAGGGCCAGGCCCCGGGTCTCGCGGGAGAACACGATCTCGCCCGAGCCCTCGATGACCAGCAGCTCGCCCTGGTGCTTCATGGCCAGGCGCGAGCCGTCGGCGGACCAGGCCATCTCCAGGCCCCAGCCCGCGGGAATCTCCCAGGCGAGCTCGTGGCTGTTGGGACCGATCTCCCAGACGCTCAGGGTCTTGGGCGGCGTATAATAGTAGTACTCGTAGCGGTAGTAGTCGTACTCGCTGGCCCGCTTGTGCTTGATGGCCACGCGCGCGCCGTTGGGTGAGGGCAGGAACTCGAGGAACTCGAGCTTGTCGTCCCCGACCCTGAGCTTGCGGACCGGCGGCTTGTCGTCCCCGACCTTGGGCCCCTGGATGTTGAACTGCCGGGTCTTGACGCGCGACAGGCTGTAGCGGTTGCCCAGGGCGTCGCGCCCGAGGGTCTTCTTGCTCGAGTCGAGGGCCGGCCAGTCCGCGCGCTGGGTCCGGGTCAGCTCCGCGAGCTCGTCCTCGGGCAGGGCGTTGCCCGTGAAGCTGAGCAGCTCGATGCTGACGGAGTCGTAGTCGTACTCCGTGCGCACGGCCAGCTCGCCCGCGCCCGGCCCGGAGATGCGGATGGTCTCGCCGTAGTGCTGGGGGAGCTCGCGCTGGCTGAGGGTCTTTTCTTCCCGCCACGCGCAGATGGCCGCCTCCTCCCGGGCGACCAGCAGCAGGTGCGCGTCGTCGGTGAAGGCCATCGCGTCCCACTTGCCCTCGCCCTCGGGCGCGCACCCGGTGATGACGTGGTGCGTGCCGCCGCCGATGTCCTCGACGATGACCTCGTCCTTGCTGACCGTCGCGACGAGCTCGCCATCGTTGGAGATGGCGACGGCTCGAGGAGCGAGGGACTGCTGGGTCAGGCGGTAGTGCTGGTCGGGCTCGGCCCCGGCCTCGATCACCGCGCCCCCCTCCCCGCCCTTGGTCGGCGCGCGCAGGGGGTCGAAGACCAGGGCGTTGCCGTTGGGCACGACGCGCAGCCCCTGGGTCACGCTCGCGCGCCGGCGCACGCTGCCCTCGGAGTCGGGCAGGTGCACGCGCAGGCCCTCGATGCGGGCCTCCGCCGGGAGCTCGGTCAGCTTCTTGGGCAGCTGGAAGCGGGCCTCGGGGCTGTCGGGCTCGGCCTCCGGGTCGGGCTCGAACTCGATCACCGCGCCCTGGTTGATGTCGATCCAGTCCCCGTTGCCGCCGCCGTACTCGAGCAGGATCCAGTCCTTGTCGACGACGTGCATGCGCGGGCGCAGCTTGATCTCGCCCTCGCCCCACATCACCCGGATCGCCCCGCTCTCGAGGTCGTGGATCTCCAGGCTCCACTCGACCCCGCGGGCCTTGGGGCGGCGCAGCACGGCGGCGTGGGTGCCCGTGGGCAGCAGCGCCAGATCGTTGTGGTTGGGGCCGCGGTCCAGGGTCACGGCGTACGGTTCGCCAATGAGCTCGACGCCGTCATCTTTGAGCGAAAAGCGCTGCAGCCGGGTCGGGCCGGCGAGCACCATGGCCATGTGCAGGTCCTCCGGCGGCCCACAAAAGCGCAGCTGCCAGGGCGCGAAGCCGTAGCGGCTGAAGCGGCTGAGCTCCTCGCCGTGGGCGTCGTAGATGCGCAGGCTGTGGTCCACGCCCAGGGCCAGCAGGCGCTCGCCCCCGTCGAGCACGTGGAGCTCGAGCATGGGGTCGTCCGGGGGCAGCACGAAGCGCTCGCGCATGCGGAAGCTGCCCGGCGCGTCGGGGTCGGCCTCGACGGCGATCACCCGGCTCGACTGGGCCGTGTCGACGCCCGCGACGATGAACTCGCCGTCGGCGGTCTTGGCCACGGACATCGACAGGGGCTCGAGGTAGGGCAGGCGCACGGGCTCGAGCTTGGCGAGCTCGCGCTGGGCCGGGGGCAGCTCGGGCCACAGGCGCACGCCGCCCACGGAGTCCAGGCTGACCGCCGCGCTCCCCCCGGGGTCGAGCCAGATCTCGATGATCCGGCCCCGGTGGACTTCGCCGCGGGGCAGCAGGGCGCCGCGCTCGACCGCCGCGGCCGTGGCCTCGCCGCCTTCGGCCCCTGCTTCGGCGCCTTCTTCCGTCGGCGCGTCCTCGCCCGCGCCCTCGCTGGTCGCCGAGCTGTCCTCGCCGTCGGTGCACCCCAGGGCGCAGCCGGCCGTGGCCGTCCACGCAGCCAGGGTCCGCAGCCAGGTCCAGGCCGCCGCCGATCCGGAGCCGCTCGGGGCCCACACGATCACGCCGTCTCGCTGTGTTCGCTTCGCAGTCATGGGCTCGTCCTCCTCCACGCTCACAGGGACCTCAGGTAGACGATCAGGTCGGCGCGCTGCTGGGCGCTCATGTCCGAGCTGTCGACCATGTCGTGGATGCTGCCGCGGTCGTCGAGCAGGGTCTGCAGATCGACGGCGCTGCCGTCGTGGTAGTAGGGGTTGGAGTGGGCCAGGCCGATGAGCGAGGGGGTGTCGACCTTGCGCATCGTCGTATCGAACTCGTGCTGGGACTGGTCCGTGGACTGCGCGCCCTCGTGGCACATCGAGCACGCGTCCTCGAACACGGCCTTGCCTCGGGCCAGGGCCTCGGCGTCGGTATTGTCCGGGGGCCGCGGCGGGGGCAAGCTGCGCAGGTAGGCCTCGATGGCCTCGAGCTCCGAGCGCTCGAGGTCCTCGGGCGCGCCGCCGATGCGCTCGATGGTGTGCATGAAGCTGGCGACGAGGTTCGGGTCCTCGCCGGTCCACTTGTAGGGTGAGGTCCCCTCGACGCGGCCGGCGAGCATGGGCGTCTGGAGGATCGAACGACCCAGGCGCCACGAGAGGCCGTCGTTGCGCCCCTCGGGGTGGCAGCTCGCGCAGGCCAGGGCGCCGCCCAGGGAGAAGTCCTCGCCGCGCCGGAACAGCTCCGCGCCCTCTTCGACCTTGGCGTCGCGCTTGGACTCGGCCAGCGCCGGGCCGCGGACCCACTTGCGCGAGGCGAGGGGCTTGGAGTGGATGCGCTCGGGGTTGGGGTCGAGGTCGATGCGCACGACGCTGCGGGTCAGCTCGCAGTGGGCCCACAGGGCCATGCCGGGCGCGCTGGGATCGACGACGGGGCCCTCGGGCTCGTCGGGCTCGCCGGCCTTCTCGTCCTTCGGATCTTTGCCGTCTTTCCCGTCTTTGCCGTCCTTGCCCGCCTCCTTCTCGCCTTCGGGGGCCTCGACCTCGTCCTCGAAGCGGACCTGCGCCGCCGTGCCCGGCTGGCCCTCGATGAGGGTCAAGCCGTCGATGCCACAGCCCGTGCCCAGGCCCAGGCTCGCGTGCCACAGCATGGTCGGGTGCTCCCGGGAGGCGTGGGCCAGCGCGACGATCTCGTCGTCCCCGTAGCCCCCGACGTAGAGCACGTCGCGGGTGCGGTCGTAGGCGAGGGAGCGGGGCTGGTGCAGGGTCAGGTGGTGCTGATCGATGGCCGCGTAGCCGTCCTCGCCCGGCTCGGCGATGCGGGCAAAGCGGTACTCGATGGGCGCGATCTCGGCCGCGCCGCCGCCGTAGGAGTCCTGGCGATCGGCGGTCGGGCGCAGCTCCATCTGCGAGGTCGCCACCTGGACGCCCGCGACCGCGGCCCCGTCGCCCACGAAGGTGATCGCAAACACCATCCGCGCCTGGCGACGGCCGGTGTCCTTGGGCACGTCGAAGCGGCTCTCGGCCTCGACCGGTCGGGCCGAGACCCCCTCGCCCCAGTGCTCCTCGAAGTCCTCCTCGATCTCGATGGGGTCCCGGGGCGAGAGCGCGTGCCAATGCACCGACTGGTCCTTCAGCGACACCCGGGCGATGGCCCCGCTGGTCAGGAAGCCGACCAGCACGGACTCGCCGTCGGGGGTCACGGCCACGGGCCGCGGCTCGGCGACCAGCTCCTTGCGCCACAGCATCTTCATGGTCGCGGTGTCCACGGCGACCAGCTCGTGGTTGGCGACGGAGGTCAAAAACAGCGTGCCGCCGTCGGGGCTCAGGGCCACGCCGTGGGGCTCGGTGACCTTCAGCTCGCCCGCGGGCGTGGCCGTGTCGCCGTCGACGGCGTAGCGCAGCAGGGTGTCGGCGCTGCGATCGGCGACGTAGAGGGAGCGCCCGCCCTCCCCCGCCGGCCCGAGCACGAGCTCGCCGAGGTTGGGGTGCAGCTCGATGGTCGCCTTGACCTCGCCCGCGTGGTCCGTGCGGATCAGGGCGCCGGCGGTGCGCTCGAGCACCCACAGCCCGGTCTCGTCGGCGGCCAGGGTCCCGCCGTGGGCGTGGCTCGAGCCGAAGCGCTTGGGCGCCGCGATGGCCCCGAGCTCCCCCTGTTCGCGGTCGAGGGTCGTCGGCTCGAACAGCGCGACCTTGGGCCGCTTGGCCTGGGCGGTCCACACCGAGCCGAGGCCAACGGCCAGTCCGAGGGCGAGCACCCCCGTGCCCACGAATACGCTGCGACTTCGCTGTACGCTCACCCGGCGATGATGCCAGAGCCTGCGCGCCGTGCGTGTTTCTTTTGCACCGCGCGCCAGGGCTAGCTTCGCCACACGTGGGCGGCGATGCCCAACACCAGGTTCGTCGCGTTGGCGAGGATCATGACCACGCCGACGCGCCAAAACAGAGCCTTGATCGCCGGTAGCTCCTCGGGCGTGGCGAAGGTCCGCCGGGGCCACAGCACCCAGGACACGTAGGCGAAGCAGCCCGCCGCGAGGCCAAACAGCGCCAGCTTCGCCGCGTAGATCCCCAGCCACAGCCCCGCGGTGGGGCCTTCGCTCACGATCCCGTGCCCCGGCCACAGGCTCAGCCCCACTCCCGAGGCCAGGATCCCCACCATCCCCGCGACCACCTTCCAGCGCGCGCCGTGGACCACCGTGAAGATGAAGTCCTCGAAGTCGGCGTCGCGCTTGAAATGCTGCTCGGCGCGGGGGTGGAGCACGAAGATCGAGAACACCATCACGCCCACCCAGATGCCGCCGCCGAGGACGTGCACGGCCAGCACGCTCGCCTCGCTCAGGCGCACGAGGTGGGTCTCGAGGGCGAGCACGTTCGGCGGCACGGAGCCACGCTAGCAGATCGGGCGAAGGCTCCGGGCGCTCCGGCCATGAAGGAGGGATGCGCCCCCAGCCCAGAGCCCTGCTCAGGGACTGTGAAGTTTTCACAGTCCCTGAGCACTTTAGCCGTCGTGGACGACGCCACGCCCGCCCTGCCCCACGTCCACGACTCAGCCTGAGCCTCGCGCTCGTTCCCGCCCTCGGCTGCGGCGATCGACTCGCCGCAGACTGCGAGCACGGCGAAGACGAGAGCGCGGCCGCCCTCGCCGAGCGGCCCTGGCTCCTCGCCATCGACGAGTCCGACCCGCCCGAAGGCGACGGCCAACCCGTCGACGCTCTGATCCGCGTCCGCCTCGACCCCGGGCACGAGGGCGAGCGCGAGGTCCTGTGCCCGAGCCTCGCCCTGCCCCCGGAGCTCCCGGCCGACACCAACTTCACCTCCCTCGTGGTCCAGGGCGAGCGCCTCTACGCCTCGGCCTTGCTCGAGACCTGGGGCGACACCCTGGTCGAGGTCGACCCCTGCACCTGCACGGCGAGCGTGGTCGGCAGCTACGGCTTCACGCAGGTCGCAGGGCTCGCGGCCGCCGACGAGCTCGGCGGTCTGTTTGGTCTGGCCGCCGAGGGCGACGCGCTGCTGACCATCGACGCCGCCAACGCCAACGCCGAGGCCCTCGTCGAGCTCGGGGCGGACTGGGGGTCCAACGCCTTGAGCCCCGCGCGAACTGACGGCGCGGTCGAGCTCTACGCCCTCGACGCGCGCTCCGACCGGCTCTACACCTTCCGCGCCAGCGACGGCCTGAGCATGGGCAGCGTGCCGCTGAGTCAGCCCCTGTTGACCGCGGGGCTCGAGCTGCACCCGGAGATCGAGCGGCTCTACGCGTGCGGGGTCGAGGGCCGCGAGACCGCGCTCTACGAGCTCACGCCGGACTCGGGGGCGCTGCGCATGATCGCCGACGGGGTGTTCGCCAGCGCCTGCGACAACCTGGCCGCGCCGAGCGGGCCGATCGCCTGCATTCCGGACGACTTCGAGTAGTCGAGGGCCTGATGAGCGCCGCGATCGCGCTCAGCACCCGGGCCGGTTCACGGCTCCAGCCGCTAGCTCCAGTGCGCTGCGATCTCGGCTTCCACGACGATCGGCACCGTGTGGACGAGCTCGCCCATGGCCGCGATCATGTGCGCCTCGACCATCGCCTTGCCCTCTTCGGCGCGCGCCTCCGGGACCTCCGCGAGGTACTCGTCGTGGACCACCAGCACGCCCCGCCCGCCGATGCTCGGGAGCTCGCGGTGCAGGCGGATCATCGCCGCCTTGAAGCCCTCGGCCGCGGTCCCCTGGACGGGGATGTTGAGGGCGGCGTTGAAGGAAAAGCGCCCGGCCGGGAAGGTCTTGCGCCGGCCCATGGCGGTGGTCACGGTGATCGCTTCGTGGTCGCCGCGCCGGGACAGGGCGCCGACGCGGCGGTGCCAGGCGGCGATGCCCGGGAAGGTGCGGAAGAAGGCCTCGCGGGCCTCGGCGGCCTGGCGCTCGTCGAGGTCGAGGCCGTAACCACTGGCGGCGTAGCTGCGAAAGCGGCGCGCGCCCATGCCAAACAAAAACCCAAAGTTGACGGCCTTGGCGAGCTTGCGCTCGTGGGACTCGACCTCGGGCTCGGGCTTGCCCGTCAAGGTCGCGGCGGTCGCCCGGTGCGGGTCGCGGCCCGCTCGAAACACGGCCCCCAGCGCGTCGCAGGGCGCGAGGTGGGCGGCCACGCGCAGCTCGATCTGGGCGTAGTCGGCGACGATCAAGCGGTGCCCCGGCGCGGGCACGAAGCAGGCCCGCAGGCCCGGGGCGGTGTACTCCGAGGGGACCTGCTGGAGGTTGGGCTCGGTGCACGAAAAGCGGCCCGAGTCGGCGGCCAGCGGGTGCAGGCGGCAGCGGATCCGGCGATCGGCGTCGACGAAGTCCCGGGCCCACCAGCGGTAGGTCGAGACGAGCTTGTCGAGGCGCGCGGCCCGGGCCGCGACCCGGGCCTCGAAGTCCTCCTCGCTCTCCCCGGGTTCGGCGCTCGCCGTGTCGAGGCTCCGACGCTCCCGCACCCAGCCCCCGGCGACGCGCTCGAAGCCCGGCGCGTCCAGGCCGATGCCCGCCCGCTCCATCGCGACCACGGGCGTGAGCAGGTCGCACTCGAACTGGTAGACCCCCGCGAGTCGACGCTCGCGCAGCTGGGGCGTGAACCGGCGCATCAGCGCCAAGATGGTCTCGGCCTCGGCGGCCAGGCGCTCGTGGAGGGTCTTGGCGCCCGCGCGTCCGAGCAGACCGGTCAGCGCCTGGTCCGGGAGCTCGTGGCCGAGGAACTCGCGCACGCTTCGCTCGAGGGGTCGGTGGTCGCGGTGGCGATCGGCCCCGGCGGCGAGCAGGGTCTCGGCGGTCTTGATGCAGCCGCGGCGTCGGGGCCAGGCGGCCTCGGGCAAGTGCTCGGCGAGGATGGTCAGGGCCCGCTGGGCGTCGTCGAAGACCACGTAGGGCGGGCGCGCGTCGGGCTCTCGGGCCTCGAAGAGCGGGCGCAGGGCCGCCACGCCCCCGAGCGCGCGCAGGGTCGCCGCGTCGAGGACGAGCACGTCGGGGCGCGCGGGTGACTCTTCCGCCTCGGCCTCGGCCGCGCCTTCGGGCCCCGGGTCTGCGGAGGCCGCAGCGGGCACGGCCACCGCGACCGCCTCGACGCAGGCGCCCCGAGCGTCGGCGCCGCTGCGCAGGCGCGAGCCCCGGGCGTCGCGGAGATCGAGGATCACGCCGAGCACCGCAGGCGCCCGGGCGGCGATGCGCTCGAGGGCCCTCCGGCCCCGCTCGACCTCGGACACGACGAAGACCCGCGGCGTCGGC
Organism: Plesiocystis pacifica SIR-1; assembly: GCF_000170895.1. Lineage (GTDB taxonomy): Bacteria > Myxococcota_A > Polyangia > Nannocystales > Nannocystaceae > Plesiocystis > Plesiocystis pacifica. The sequence goes on from NZ_ABCS01000002.1 coordinate 20,892, forward strand.
CAGCGCGGCAAGGGCTCGGTCTGGGCGGGCGCGGCGATGGACCGAGTCTACCAGGCGCACCTTGGGCTCGACCCGTGCGCGGGCCCAGACCTCCGAGCCTGGCGCTCGCGGCTTTGATCGCCATGAGCGGCGCGAGCTCGTCCGCGGCCACGCCCTCGAGCTCGAAGCGCGGGTTGGTCGTAGACCGGACCCGCCGCGAACATCCACTTCGAGGCCGACGCCCTCGCCGTGTACGCCCACGCCATGGCGTGGCGTGACGCGACCGGCATGATTGAAGCGATTGGCAACGATTGATGGCTGCGCGGCGTCTGCGGGAGCTCCCGCGCGTCGGCCTCGCTTTGGCCCAACCCCTCGGGCGTGCGCGCGTGGATGAAGATTTCTGACCCGCCGAAGCAACCGGGCCCAGAACTTCGTTGCGTGCAACGGAGCGCACACCCCAAGGAGGGACCGCGCGCGAAAAATCACTCTGTCACCGCGCAGCCTTGCCGGCCGTTGCTGCGATTCGCTCCGCAGCCTGGAAAGTCCGAGCCGTGTTGCCTAATCAAGTTTCATGACTGACGCCGCGCCCACGAGCCTGCCGACGATCCAGCCCGCCAAGGCGCGAGCCCCGGAGCCGGAGCGCCGCGTCAAGCCGCCCGTCGACCCGGCGAGCCTGGTCCACCGCGACCTGCTCGGCGGCGAGTTTTGGCGCAAGATTCCCGCCTACAAAGACGTCGACGAGGCCACCTTCCTCGACTACCGCTGGCAGATGAAGCGCTCGGTCACCAAGGTCGACAAGCTGCTCGCGGGCCTCGCCGACCTGGCCAGCGAGGCGTTCGTCGCCGACCTGCGCGAGGGCTTCCGCCGGGCGCCCATGGCCGTGCGCGTCAGCCCCTACATGATCGCGCTGATCGACTGGTCCAAGCCCTACGCCGACCCGATCCGCCGCCAGTTCATCCCGACCGGCTCGGAGCTGCTCCCCGACCACCCCAAGCTCGACCTCGACTCCCTCCACGAGCAGGCCGACGCTCCGGTCCCCGGGCTGACCCACCGCTACCCCGACAAGGCCCTGTTCCTGGCCCTCGACACCTGCCCGGTCTACTGCCGGTTCTGCACGCGCAGCTACGCCGTCGGCCTCGACACCGAGGAGGTCGAGAAGGTCAGCCTCAAGCCGACCAACGACCGCTGGGAGGCCGCCTTCGAGTACATCGCCTCGCGCCCCGAGCTCGAGGACATCGTGATCTCGGGCGGCGACTCCTACAACCTGCGCGCCGATCACATCAAGACCATCGGCGAGCGCCTGCTCGCCATGCCCAACATCCGGCGCATGCGCTTTGCGACCAAGGGCCCGGCCGTGATGCCGCAGAAGATCCTGACCGACACGGCCTGGGTCGACGCGCTGACCAGCATCCACGAGCAGGGCCGCAAGCTTCACAAGGAAGTCTGCATCCACACCCACTTCAACCACCCCAACGAGATCACGCAGATCAGCCAGCGGGCCATGAACCTGCTGTTCGAGCGGGGCATCACCGTGCGCAACCAAAGCGTGCTGCAGCGCGGGGTCAACGACACGCCCGAGGCCATGGGTCAGCTAGTCAAGCGCCTGGCCCACGTCAACGTGCACCCCTACTACGTCTACGTGCACGACCTCGTGAGGGGCGTCGAGAACCTGCGCACCACGGTGCAGACGGCGACGGCGATCGAAAAGGAGATCCGCGGGATGACGGCGGGCTTCAACACGCCGGTGTTCGTGGTCGACGCCCCCGGGGGCGGCGGCAAGCGGGACGCCCACTCCTACGAGTGGTACGACCGGGTCACCGGCGTCAGCGTCTACCGCAGCCCCAACGTCGACGCCGACGCCTTCTACTGCTACTTCGACCCCGTCGACCTGCTGCCCGCCGAGGGCCAGGCGCGCTGGGCCGACCCCAGCCAGCACGAGGCGATCGTCGCCGAGGCGATCGACAACGCCAAGAACCGCCCGGCCTGAGCTCTGCTTTGCCCCCACAGCCGCCTGGGACCGGGGGCGCTTCGTCGCTGTCCGCTCCTCCGCTTTGGCTTGGTGGGCAATGGGGTTCGTGCCCTCGAGAGGGCATGTGGTCGCCCCCGCAAGCGGGGGCGTGGATTCCTTGACAGTCTCTGAGTCGTGGACGTGGGGCAGGGAGGGCGTGGCGTCGTCCACGACGGCTAAAATAGTCAGGGACTGTGAAAAGTTCACAGTCCCTCAGATCAGCCGTCACCGAAGCGAGGCTTCGGCCTACCAAGGATGAAACGGCGCCCCGCTGACTACTGATCGGTCAGTTTCGTATCAGAGGGGCAGGGAGGGCGTGGCGTCGTCCACGACGGCTAAAATAGACAGAGGGGCGGACAGGACTCGTTTTGGCCGACCCTCTGAGTCGTGGACGTGTCCAACTGGCTCGGGCTCCACTCCATCGCGGCCACGGATGGGGGCAGGCGCACAGACCGAGCATCATGTAGGGCCCCAACCAGACGCGAAGGGAAGCCATGCTCCAAACCATGGCCGCCCCCCGCGTTCCCGTCACCGGATTCACTCAGCCGGGGCTGGGCGCGCTCGGCTGCCACACGCCGAGCACGTTCCCGCTTGGATCGGCGAAGTGAAAGCGCCGACCCCCCGGGAAGCCGAAGATCGGCTCGACGATGGTCCCGCCCGCGCCTTCGACCGCCGCCAAGCTGGCCTCGAGGGCGCTCGAGCCGAGCACGACCAAGGGCGCGCCCGCGCTCGGGGCCGCGACCTCGCCCTGGGTCAGCCCGCCGATCTCGCCCTCGCCTCCGCTGCGCTGGATGCCCGAGTAGCCCGGCCCGTAGTCGTTGAAGGCCCAGCCGAAGGCGGCGGCGTAAAAGCGCTTGGACTCGGCCAGGTCGCGGACGGTGAATTCGATGTAGTCAATGGTGTGGTGGGTCGACATGGGTGCTTTCCTGAGTCTGAGCTCAGCTGGCGCCGACCAATTCGAAGTCGGCCATCGCCAGGCTCTTTCCGTTGATGAGTAGCTCGGCCCGGTGCGGGCCGTCGTGGTAGCGGCGGGTCGAGATCGGCCGAATGCCGTGCTGCTTGTCGAGGCGCAGGACCTCGCCCTTCTCGACGCGCCGGCGGGTCCACTTGAACACCTTGGCCCGGGTGCTGCCGTCGGCCTTGCGGTGGTGGATGGCGTAGTCGATGAGCAGGTCCTGGCTCGCCCGCGGGCGCAGCTCCACGCTCAGGCTCAGCGAGCCGCCAAACTGCAGGCGCTCGGGCCCGACCCGAAAGTGCGCCAGCCGGACCTTGGGCGGTCCGAAGCCCTGGAGCGCGAGGGCGCCGGGGTTGCCCGCCTTGACCAGCCCGCGCAGGGCGTGGCGGACCACCCACGCCAGCGCGTCCGAGTCGTCCTCGGCCTGCCAGCGCGTGGCGACCTCCACGGCGAGCTGAGGGTGGTCCTTGCTGATGTCGTTGAGGTGGTTGGCGACGGAGCGGCGCACGTAGAGCTCGGGGTCGCCGCGCAGCTGGTCGAGCAACGCCAACGAGGGCCCCGGGTCGGCCTGGAGCGCTCGCAAGCGGCGACCCCAGGGCAAGCGCGGCCGGGTCCCCTCGCTGACCAGCCGACGCACGTGCACGTTGGGGTCCGAGACCCAGCGCTCGAGCCGGGCCCAGACCCGCTCGGGCTCGGCCTCGATGTAGGGGCGGATCGCAAACTCGCAGCTGGCCAGCGCGGTCAGCCCGTGCATGGTGTCGAGGGCCAGCTCGGGGTGCTCGAGGCCCCAACCCTCGACGTAGGTGCACAGCGGCCAGAAGGTGAACATCGTGCCCTCGAGGTCCCCGGTGCCCGGCACGCCACGCCGCGCGTTGGCGCCGCGGATGCGCGCCGAAGCCTCGGGGAAGCCCTCCGGCAAGGTCGCCGCGAGGGCCTCGGCGATGTGTTGGATGCGCGCCTTGAGCTCGAGCGCCCCGAGACCCCTGCGAGCCCTCCGCACGAAGCGCTCGGCCGGAAAGCTCGGGTCCTCGGCGCGCAGATGCTCGGCGAGGGCGCGGATCGTCGCGGACGACACCCGGTGCTTGAACGGGGCGGGCTTGGGCTCGGTCATCGCAGGACCCAACCTACGACAGGGCTCCTGACAGCGTCCTGTCAGGAGTCGCGCACCAGCTCCGCCCGCTCGATGCGATGCATGCGGAACTGTCGCTTGGCGTCGAGCTCGAGGTCGCGGCAGTTGAGCAGGGTCATCGTGCGCTCGATCAGCACGGCCTCCAGGCGGACCTCTCGCTCGCTGACGCCCCGGGACCCGCGGTAGGTGATGCGCAGGGGCGTGTCGTGGAGCCAGGCCTGCTCCACGGCCGCGCGGACCTCGGGGGAGGCCGCCCGCGCCGGGACCCCGACCCACGCGAGCGTCGACACCAGGCGCCCGAGCTCCCGCTGACGCGCGGCCGGCAGCGCGCCCTGGACCTTGTCGATGGCCGAGCGCAGAGTCTCGACGAAGGGCATCTGCCGGGTCTGCTCGAGCCACCGACCGGTCGTCACCAAGATCACGGCCTCGCGGGCGCTGAAGTTGACCGGAGGCAGGGAGTAGGACCGGTCCAGGGCCAGGCCCCCGCCCCGTCCGCGCTCGCCGATCACGGGCAAGGCCGCGGCGCGCAGGCTGTCGAGGTCGCGGTAGATGGTCCGCACCGAGACCTCGAAGCGCTCCGCCAGGGCCTCGGCCGTGATCCCCGTCCGACGCGCGCGCAGCAGCTCGGTGATGGCAAACAAGCGCTCGGTCCGTCGCACGTCGACGAGCCTAGCAAAAAACCTGACATATAGATGACAGTCGGATCTGGCAGACACCCCCCATGCCGCACCTCGCGCTCAACCCCGCCGACCTCCACGACCCCACCGCCTTCGGCTACAGCCACACCGTCCGCATCCCCGCCGGCTCCGAGCTGGTGTTCGTCTCGGGCCAGTACGGCTCGAAGCGAGACGGCGCGGTGATCTCCGCCGCCTTCGCCGAGCAGGTCGACCGGGCCTTCGCCAACCTCGGCGTGGCCCTGGCCGCCCACGGCCTCGACTCGAGCCACGTCGTCCAGCTCCGCACCTACGTCGTGGGCCTCGACTTCGACAAGCTCGGCGTCATCGCCCGGACCATCGCCGCGCGCTGGCAGGCCGAGCCCCCGGCGCAGACCGTGCTCGGCGTGGCCAGCCTGGCGACCCCGGAGATCCACTTCGAGGTCGAGGCCATCGCCGCGCGCAGCTGAGGGCTACCCCCTGCGCCTCGCGCCGGCTTCACTCCGCCTGCAGGCGCATCGAGCCGTGGATCGTGCTCGCGCACGCGAAGCCGCCCTGGTTCATGGACACGAAGTCCAAACCGTCCGCCGCCGTCGGCTCGCGGTCGAGCTCGAGCTGCGCGACGATCGTAGCGAACCTTCGCCAGCGCGGCTGTTCGAAGCGGGGAAACACCTCGACATCATTCGGTTTTTGCAGAATTGCGTGGCGCCGAGACATTGGGTGATGAGTCGCCTGCGGGCCCGCTGCTCGTTCAGCCTTCCGGGCTCCGGCACGGGTCGTTACCCTCCCCCCCGATGCCGCGCACCCTCTCGAAACTTCGACTGCTGCCCGTGGTGGCCGCGCTGCTGATGCTCGTCAGCGTCGTTGCGAACCAGACCTGGGCCTCGCCCCCCCCCGAGCACGGCGACGACGCTCCCCCGCCCGCTGAAGGGGAGCACGGTGAGCCCGCCGCCGCGGCCAGGGGCGGTCACGAGGCCCCCGCAAAGGGAGGCTACGAGGCCAGCGCCGGGGGAGCCCACGCCGCCGGGGAGCACGGCTCCGGCCCGGTGTTCGTGACCCCGCCGCACACCCCGACCAAGGTCGAGGTCGGCATGTACCTCATCAGCCTCGTCGAGGTGTCCGCGCCCAGCGAGAGCTTCCCGACCTTCAAGGCCGAGATCTTCCTCGACCTCGAGTGGCACGACCCGCGCTTGGCCTTCTCCGAGGAGAGCATCGGCACCGAGCGCGAGGTCTTCCTCGAGCACGAGGCCGAGCTCGAGCTCGAGCGCATCTGGTGGCCCGACATCGAATTCGAGAACGAGCAGGGCGAGCGCCACACCGAGAGCCGCGAGCTGGTCATCCACCACGACGGCCACGTCGAGTACAGCGAGCGCTTCCAGGGCGTGTTCACCGTCGACATGGAGCTGATCAAGTTCCCCTTCGACCACCAGAACCTGACCATCCACGCCGAGTCCTTCTCCTGGGACGACCGCTACGTGGTGTTCGAGCCCCTGCCCGAGAAGACCGGCTTCAACGAAGACTTCAAGACCCTCGAGTGGACCCTCCACGACGTGCACACCGAGGTCCACGCGAAGAAGGAGGTCCGCTCGGACGAGGCCTTCTCCGAGTACGTCTACTCCGTCAACGTCGACCGCGACCCGGGCTACTACCTCTACAAGATCGTCATCCCCCTGCTGATCATCGTGGCCTTCAACTGGGCGACCTTCTGGATGCCCGGCGAGCCCGCCTCGGTCCGCATGGAGCGGACCGTCATCGCCCTGCTGACCGTCGTCGCCTTCCACCAGGTCGTCGCCACCAACCTCCCGCGCATCGGCTACCTGACCTTCATGGACGGCATCGTCTACGTGGCCTTCGCGTCCGTGGGCCTGACCATGCTGTCGACCATCTGGGCCCAGCGCCAGGAGTACCTCGGCAAGGAGGAGAACGTCGCCAAGCTCGACCAGATCGGCAAGGTCGCGTTCCCGGTCATCTTCCTGCTCGCGGTGCTGATCCTCTACCTCGTCTATCACACCTAGAGGCCCCCACGGGCGCCCTCTCACCGGGGGCGCTTCGTCGCTCCGCTCCTCCGCTTTGGCCGGTGGGCAATGGCGTTCGTGCCCGCGACAGGGCGTGTGGTCGCCCCCATTCTGGGGGCGTTTTGTTTGGTTGAGGCGTCCTTCGTCCGCGAGTATTCGCTGGTGGGTGAACGTCAGCGAGCGAGCGAACGGCGGTCCTCGCTCAGAGCAGGCCGTAGTCGTGGATGACGCGGTACACCGACTCGCACGGTCGGCACAGCGCCGAGGGTAGGCCCGAGTTGCGCCGGGTCCGGCCCGAGACCGCCTTGAACACCGGCCCGCTCTCGTCCTCGTCGCACTGGATGCACGCGTTGAGGGAGCCGTCGGGGAGGTGGTTGGGGCTCTCGAGGGCCTCGATGCACACGTCGAAGCAGGCCTCGCGGGTGTTGACGGTGTTGTAGTACCAGATCTGGGCGCAGGGCTCGTCGAAGCCCAGATCCATCAAGCACTGGATGTTCGCCTCCTCGCCCTGGACGATGCCGTCGAGGCCACACTGGCGCACCGGCTCGGTCAGGTCGGGCATGCGCATGTAGACGGCGAGGTTGGCCAGCGACGAGCACTGGCCGCAGGCGCCCCGGTGGGTCACGTGGGCCCCGTCCGCGGCCGCGCTGGCCTCGTCGGCGTAGGTCGCCATGGCGTAGCTGTCCGCGCCCAGGACCACGCCGCACACCGAGTCCGGGTCGGGGCTGGGCTGGGGGTCGAGGTCGTAGGGGTCGCCGTCGAGGAGCGCGGGCGTATTGGTCAGGGTCAGCGCGTCGAGCTGAGCGATGAAGGCCTCCTCGTAGCTCGGCGGCGCCCAGTCCCCGCCCGCGCAGGCGCAGCTGGGCTGGCACTGGTCCGAGCCCAGGCCGGTGTTGGCCGAGGGCGCGCCGAACAGCGGGGCCGAGTCGCCCGGCTCGCAGGGCGCAGGATCGGGGTTCGGCGCCCCGCCGTCTTCGGAGCCGTCCGAGCCTTCCGTCGCGTCCGCGCTTCCGGCCGTGTCCTCGGCGCTGCTCGTGCCCTCGCTGGTCGACTCCGCGGCCTCGTCACCGCCGCCGTCGTCCCCGGTGCAGGCGGCGACGCAGGTCAGCGCCGTCAGCACAGCCAGGGCGATCGTCGAGGTCTTCGAGGTCGGGGCGAAGGGGCGATTCAGGTCTCGCGGAGTCATTGATCAAACCAGTCCCCGCAGGGCCGCGGGGGCCCGATTAGCCCGGCTTTCGCCCCCTGTGTCAAGACGAGCGCCCTGAACCGACTTCGCGCGCAGACCCCCGCAGGAGCCAGTATGATGGCTCCGATGTCCACGGAGCTCGCCCGCCGCGCCCCGGCGCCCCTGGTGAACGCGCGCTCCAATCACCCGCAGATCAAGTCGCCGCGGCGCAAGTTCATGGAGACCTTCGGGATCGCGATCGGGGCCCAGGCCGTGCTCACCCTGCCGATCTTCCTCGGCGTCGAGCCCCTGGCCATCGTCGCCGTCACCTTCGGCGCGTTCGCGCTGTGGGCCCGCCTGAGCCGCAAGAACGTCCGCAAGCAGATCTCGGCCATCGATCGCGGACGCGAGCTGCTCGAGCAGGGCAGCCTCGGCCAAGCGGCGCAGGTCCTCGACGAGGCCCTCGAGCTGCGCCCCCGCCACGTCGGCGCGCGCTTGCAGCTGGCCCACCACCGCGCCCTCGTCAGCCTGCTCGCGGGCGACTTCCCCGACGCCCGGGCGCGCTACGCCGACATCCTCCGCTCCAACTGGCTGATCAAGCGCCGCATGCTCCACAACATGGCGCCGGTGGTCTACTCCGCCGCGTCCATGGCCGCGGCCCTCGACGGCGACCTCGGCGAGGCCGCCAAGCTCCAGGCCGAGGGCAAGGTCCAGAGCACCAACCTGGCCCGCTACTGGTACGTCACCGACGCGGTCATCCTCGCCCGGCGCGGCCACTTCGAGGGCCTGCTGCGCGAGCTCGAGCTCCACCGCGAGGCCGCCGAGGGCACGATCACCGGCGTGGCCCTGCGCCGCCTGCAGCTGCTCGAGGCCTACGCCACCCACGAGCTGGCCAAGGGCGAGGACGAGTACCGCGGGCTGCACTCGGGCACGGACATCGCCGCCATGCTCCACGGCATCCGCCCCGGTCGCCTCGACAGCCTGGCCACCAAATGGCCCGAGCTGCGCGAGTTCATGGCCGCCTACCGCCTGCTCGCCAGCGCGTGAGCTCGAGCCCTTCGACGCGGCGCCCGAGCTGCCCCATACTGATCGGCGGCGGGCGTAGCACAGCTGGAAGATGCGCCGAATTCCAAACTCGGAGGACGTCGGTTCGAATCCGACCCCCGCCACCTTCCGACGAGCGACATGTCCCGGCTCCACCCGCCCCTGGAATTCCCGCTCCCGACGCAGCACCTCGAGCTCGTCGACCGTCGGCGCGGTCCTCGGGTCGTCACGCTCGTCTTGTCGCGGGATGAGCTGACCCGGCGCTACGGGCCCGCCGACGGACCCTGGAAGACCCAGCGCCTGCTCCACGACAGCCCCGAGCAGGCCTACCGCGCTGCGTCGGCGCAGGCGAGTCGGCTGCGCAGCCGCGGATACACCCTGGGCGAGCGCGAGCCAAGGCTCGAGGCCGCGATCGCGGCCAAGCCCGACGACCCCGCGCCCTACCACGTCTACGCCGACTGGTTCGCCGCCCGCGGGGACCCCCTCGGCGAGTTCATCCAGGTGTCCACCGCCCTCGACGCCCGCCCCGACGACCCCCGGCTGACCGCCCGCGAGCGCCGGCTGGTCGCCGCCAACAGCCTCCGGCTGACCCGCCCCCACTGGATCCGCGGCTGCGTCGAGGACATCCACGTGACGCCGCTGCACTGGCGCTACGGCTTCATCGAGGGCGTGAGCACGCGGGAGACTGGCTACGACCAGAGCATGGCGGTCGGCGAGAGCCGGCAGCTCCCCTTCCGGCCCACGCCGCGGCAACCCGCCCGCTTTCCTCGGACCTGGCCCGTCGGCTACGAGCTCGTCGAGCTCCTCGACAACGTCCGCCGCCACCCCATGGGCATCTTCGTTCGCCGCCTGTATACGCGCGAGGGCTGCTACGCCCTTCGCCACGCCACGCCCGCGCCTTTGCGACCCGAGCCGACTCCCGAGCAGCCCTACCCCATCACGCCCTCGCCGTGGCGAGTGACGCGGCTGCGCTGACCGATCAGGGACTGTGAAGTTTTCACAGTCCCTGTCTATTTAGCCGTCGTGGACGACGCCACGCCCTCCCTGCCCCACGTCCACGACTCAGAGGGTCGGCCAAAACGAGTTTTGCCCGACCCTCTGTCTAGTTTAGCCGTCGTGGACGACGCCACGCCCTCCCTGCCCCACGTCCACGACTCAGGGACTGTGAACTTTTCACAGTCCCTGACTATTTGGCCGTCGTGGACGACGCCACGCCCTCCCTGCCCCACGTCCACGACTCAGGGCTTCAGGCGCAGGGTCTCGCGCTCGCGGGGGCTCAGGTCGAGCTCGAGCAGCCAGGGCTCCAGGAGCTCGAGCGTCCAGCCATGACGCTGCGCGGCGGACCCGACCCGCTCGGCGTGGTCGGGCCCGCAGCCTCGGCAGCCCGAGCGCAGGTCGACGAGCGCGAGGAGGAGGGCGTAGCTCACCTCCTGCTCGCCCAGGAGGGAGGCCCAGGGAGAGGGTTGGTCAGAGACTTGGGCGGTGGGCTGGGCAGAGCTCTGGACGAGCTCGGCGACGGCTCGGAGCTCTGCCCGGGCGCCGTCGAGCTCGCCCCTGCGCAGCTCGATCTCTGCGAGGCCGATGTGGGCCAAGGCGGCAGGGCCAGGGGCGTCGGCCGGGGCGTCGTCGAGGACGGCCCCGTACTCCCGAGCGGCAGAGTCGTAGGCGCCCAGTCCCAGCTCGTTGCCGGCCACGTCCAGGCGCAGGGCCAAGACCCGCGCGTCCCCGGGTCCGTCGGCTCGAGCGTAGGCCGCGAGGGCCTCCCGAGCGTGCGCCAGGGCCTGGCCCCGGTCCCCGCGCAGACCGTAGACCCGGGCCAGGAGCATGGGCGCGTCGCCGTGGCTGGCGTGATCGGGGGGGAGGCTGCGGGCGTGGATCGACGCGAGGGTGCGGGCGTGGGCCTCGGCCTCGTCGAGCTCCCCGGCGCGCAGTCGGGCGTCCGCGAGGAGCAGGTGCGCGCGGGCCAGATCCACGGCGTAGCCGTCATGGGCCGCGGTCCAGATCGCCACGGCCTCGTCGAGGTGAGGCTGGGCCTCGTCCACGTGGCCCTGGACGCGGAGCTCGGCGCCCAGGTTGAACAGGTAGCGCGCCGTCGTGGGGTGCGCGGGGCCGTGGGTGCGCTTCGCCGCCTCGAGGGCCCGGCGGCGAAGCGCCAAGGCTTCGTCGCCAGCGCTGCGCGAGGCCAAGGCCGTGAGGGCGGCCGGCGTGATCTCGCGGGTCGACCCCGGCTGCTCGCTGGCCGCAGCGTCGAGGGCGAGGGCCTCCTCGAAGGCCCGGCGCGCGCCCTCGTCGTCGTCGAGGGCGAGGCCGCGGGCGAAGGCCAGGCGGGCCAGGGTCGTGGGGCTCGGATCGAGCTCGGACCACGCCGCCTCGGCGAGCTCGAGGAGGGCGCCCCCGTCCTCGCCGGGGTAGTCGCTGAGGCGGTGGCTGGCCAGGCTGGTCCACGTCGCCGCGAGGAGGCGGCGGTGGTTGGTGGCGAGGGCGAGCTTGGCCGCGCGGTCGAGGCGCTCGAGGCCGTCCTTGGGCGAGCCGGCCTCGAGCTCGGCGCGCCCGAGCTCAGCCAGGGCCTCGGCCTCGAGGGGCCCGTGGCCCAGGGCCGCGGCGCGCTGGTGCACGGCCCGGGTGTCGGGGAGCCGCGTCTGGCCCAGGTGGCGATGGAGGGCGAGGAGCTCGAGCTCCGCGGCGAGGGCTCGGGCCTCGTCTCGCTGCTCGGGGCGAGGGGGAGCGGGGCCCTCCAAAAGGGCAGACGCGGAGCATCGCTGCGGGTCGGGCAGGGACCAGACGGCCTCGAGGCTGCGGTCGAGGGTGCGCAGCTCGGGCTGGCGCAGCTCCCTGGACAGCGCCCCCGCGGCGAGGCGTTGGCGCTCGAGGCAGGCCCGCCGCGCCCGGGCCACGGGGGCAGCGTCCCGGCGGGCCTGGGCCGCCTCGCACTGCTCGCTCCGGGCTCCGAGCCAGCGCGTGGACCAGCGGCGAAACTCGGCGTCGACGCGGGCGGCGCTGTCCGGGGCGTGGGGCGCTCCGAGGGCTGCAAAGGCCTCCGTGAGCTCGGCGGCCTGGCTCGGACCCCAGACCTCGGCGAGCTCGCGCTCGAGCTCGGCGCAGGCGCTGGGGGGCTGGGGGAGGCCCACGGCGAGGAGGGTCCCGGCCAGGGTCAGGCCCGCAACGCTCAGGCCACCGAGGACCCACCGGACTCGCTGGCGGCGGCGCCCGACGGCCACCACCGCGTCGAGCAGCGCGTCGAGATCGGGCCAGCGCGCCTCGGGGTCCCGCCGCATCCCCCGGCGCAGGGCGGACGCGAGGCCCCGGGGGATGGCCGGGGATGGCTCGAGGAAGGGGCGGTCGGCCTCGAGCTGGGCCACGCGCGCGCGGACGTCCCGGGCCTCGAAGGGGGAGCGCCCAGCGAGGGCCTCGTAGAAGGCGACGCAGAAGCTGAACTGGTCGCTGCGCTCGTCCACGGCCTGACCGCGCAGCTGCTCGAGGGACATGTATCGGATGGTCCCCGCGATCTCTGGGGCGGCGGAGCTGTCTCCCTCTTCGTCTCCCAGGAGCGCCGCGGGGGTCAGCGCGAGGCCAAAGTCGACGACCCGCGGCCGCCCGTCCTCGCCGATGAGCACGTTGTCCGGCTTGAAGTCGCGGTGCACGACCCGGGCCGAGTGCGCAGCGGACAGCCCGCGCCCCGCGGCGACGAACACCTCCACGATCTCGGGCCACGGGCGCGCCGGCTCGAGCCACTCGCGCAGGGTCTGGCCCTCGACGAACTCCATGGCCAGGTAGGTCTCGCCCCCGTCGTCACCGACCTCGTGGACCTGCACGACGTTGGGGTGGGACAGACGCGCGAGGGCCCGGGCCTCCCGGCGCAGGCGCTCGCGCTCGGCGGGGGAGGTGCGCGCGGCCCTGACCTGCTTGAGGGCCACGTGGCGGCCGAGCTCGGGGTCGTGGGCCAGGTAGACCTCGCCCATGCCCCCCGCGCCCAGGCGGCGCTCGATGACGTAGCGGGCCACGCGGACCGGGGGCGCCTCGCCAAAGAGCCTGGCCCGCACCGAGGCGAGGGCGCGGCGCTGCTCGAGGTTGGTCGGGGCGCGCTCGCTCGCGGGCAGGGGGAGGCCGGCCGGGAGCGCCAGGTCGTCGTGGGGGTCCGTCGAGGGCTGCGAGCCTGGCATCGATGGCGCGCCCATGGGCTCGGAGTCGTTCATCGCGGCCAGGGATGGGGGAGATCGGGGACTCAACCGGGGCAGGTGAGCACGGGCTTGAGCACGGCCGCGCGCCCCGAGGGCGGCAAGACCACGGGCTCGCTCTCCCCAAAGGGATAGTCCCAAGCCTCGCCGGCGCTGGGGGAGAGGATGGGGTCGAGCCAGTAGGGCTTCCCGACGTCGAGCTTGAAGGTGGCCGTGTGATCCTCGTCCGGGGCGAGGGTGTCGACGAGGACCCACTCGTCCCCCTCGCGGCTCCACACGTCGAGGAGGTCGGCGCTCCCGCGAAAGCCCACTTCGAAGCTCATCGTCGCCAGCGGCGTGGCGTCCCCGGCCAGCTGGGGGAAGTCCGTGCGGGAGCCAGCCTTGATCAGGTCCCAGGTGCTGAGGCTGCGCTCGAGCTCGACGGAGTAGACGGCGCCGTCCTCGGTGATCCACAGCCGGCCGTGGGTGCCCAGGACATCGCAGGAGGCGGCGAAGTCGACCAGATCACCGAAGTCGGCGGCGTCGAGATCAGCCGGGCCGCACGACGACGGGGCGGCCGAGAGGAGAGCGAAGAAGTGGATGAGCAGCTGTGCGGTCAACATGACAGGCCTGTGCGTTACGAGTGCCCTGAATCCGAGGATCGATCTCGCCGCGGATCGGGCTCCCCCTACCAGTCTGTCTCCGGGCCCGGGCGTCCACGGCTGGGGGCCCGAGCGCGCTTGGGGATGCTCACAGAATCTCGCGCACCCGGGCGGCCCAGGTCTCGAGGCCCGACAGGGTGCTGTCGCGCTCGGCCGCCGAGGCCGGGAGCTTGGTGATCGCGGCCTCGAGCAGCTGGCGGGCCTTGCCCAGGCGGCTGCGCATGGCCGAGGCCGAGACCCCAAACACGTCGGCGATGTCCTTGGCCTTGAGCCCCTCCCAATAAAACAGCTCGAGGGCCAGCTGGTGCTCCACGGGGATGCGCCGCAGGCCCTCGAGGAGCAGCTGGTGCTCGCGCTTGCGGGCGAGCACGCTGGACGGACCCGGCTCGACCTCGACCAGCGACTGCCGCTGGGAGTCAAAGGCGACCCCGCGGTTCCGGGCCCGGGCGTGGAGGTGGTCGATGAGCTTGAAGCGCGCGATGCCGAGGATGTAGGCGCGCAAGCTCGAGCCCTCGCGGATCCGGTCTTTGCTCTCGACCACCGCGAGGAAGGTCTGCTGCGTGAGCTCTTCCGCCTCCTGGGGCACCTTGGTCTGAAACAGGCGATAGACCGTGGGGCTGTGCTGGTCGTAGAGCGCAGCGCCTGCTCGGTTGTCGCCGCTTCGCCACTGACGCAGGAGCTCGGCATCCCGGAGCTGCTGTGGCGAGGGAGCGGGGCGTTCGTTCGAGCTCACGCGCACATGGTACCCGGCCTCGAAAAGGCCATGGACGCGCCGGGCTGGGGCCCCGACGACCTCGGGACCGGTCAGGGGCTGCGCCGCTCGAGGGCCCCGGAGTCGACCTCGCCCGCGAGCGAGGCCGACTCCGGGCAGCAGGTCATCCGCCTGGCGAGGCGGTCAACACAGGCCGCAGGGTCCCCACCAGCTGACCTGGCAGTTGATGCAGGTCTTGCTCTGGGTGAGCCCTCCCAAACAGCAGTAGCACAGCTCCTCGGTGGGACGCTTCGATGAGCCGCCGCAGCTGCGGCACTTCGAGCGCACCTCCCAGCCGCAGCCCGAGGTGCTCGCGTTCTCCGGTCGGGGCACGAAGGTCCCGCCTTCGCCCAGCTCCACGCCCTCGCCGTTGACCGAGAGAGCCAGGAGGCGGGCGCCCTGGTCGTCCGCTTCGAGGTAGTAGGCCTTGCTGGCGACGGCGGCACCCGCTCGCTCGTAGTAGACCACCTTGCCCCCAGAGCGGGTGGCGAACTCGACGACGCGCTCCTCGGTACCGTCGCTCAGGAGGGCGCGGTAGGCCGCGACGGGGGTCGCTGCGAACTCGGCCCGCTCGCCAACGTGAGCGAGATCGGCGCTCGCCAGGGCGCGGGCGACGTGGCCTTCGGTCTCGCCCGCAGACAGGGGGATCCTGTCGCCGGTGGCGCGGGCGACGTGGCTTGCCCGACCGCGAGCGAGGGCCTCGCGCGGCCACAGGGCGACCGCCGCGGCCAGACCGACGGCGCCCCGAAGCACCTGCCGACGGTCGGGGTCGACGCGGGCACGAGACACGATCTGGGCCACGCGCCAGGCTTTCTTGGGTCCGAGGCCGACGAGCAGGCGCCGACGCATGGCGAAGCCGGCGTAGCGGCGCACCTCGTCTCCGTCCACCTCCAAGAGCGCGGGCTCCCAGGGCCAATCCGGTTGGAGCAGGGCCTGGATATCGGGGTCGTCGAGAGAACGGGCCTCCAGCCAGCCTCCGCTTTCGCCCTCGACCTCCTCGGCCAGGCCCGTGCACAGCACACATTCACCATCGAATAGTAAGTAGCGTTTCATGGTGGTCTTCCCTTGCCTTGGAAGTCTGGGCAGGCCGCGTTTCGTCCAAGGGAGTCGACGAGTTTTTTTGCTTCACCGTCGCCTCGGGCGTGGGGGACACGGCGTGTCCCCAGCCCGGGAGCCGACTCGGGTGGCGCACCAAAGCAGGCGGCGATCAGCGTGCGCGCCACACCGTGGCGAGCCACGGCTGATCTTCGCGCCGTCGCCCCGTCGGTCGGTAGTAGTGCTCGATGCGCTCGAAGCCGGCCGCCATGGCGAACATGCTCCACGTCTTCAAGGTCAGGTAGGAGCCGTAGCGCAGCCCCTGCTGGCCCTCGACGTCGGGGCCCCGGGGGTTGCTGCAAAACAGCACGCCGCCCGTCACCAGGGCGCGGCGAAGGTCCCCGAGCACCCGGCCGAGCTCCTGCGTGGGCACGTGGAAGAGCACCGCGTTGGCGAAGATGCCGTCGAAGCGCTCGGCGGGCAGGTCGAGGGCGAGGAAGTCCTGATGCCAGACCTCGCACCCGGTCGCGGCCCGAGCCATGGTCACGAACGCGGCCGCGCCGTCGAGGCCGACCGGGTCGTGCCCGCGCGCGCGGAAGGTCGCGAGGTCGCGCCCCGGCCCGCAGCCCAGGTCGAGGATGCGCTGGGGCGCCGGCCCGGGCAGGTGGCGGAGCAGGGCGTCCACGTTCTGCGAGACGTCGTGGTCCTTGGTCCCCTCGCGGAAGTCCTCGGCGCGCTGCTGGTAGTGGGACACGGTCGAGCGCGCGGCGTCGGACAGCTCCTCAGGCGTGAGGCGAGCGAGCGGGCGGGGCGGCTGCAACTGCGTCATCTGCGTGGAGCCTAGCGCACGCCAGAGCTCCCTAGAACAGACCTTCGAGTGGGTAGCGGCCCGGCTCCAGGTAGCGGTGGGGGCCGACGTGGGCGCTGAACTGGGGCTCGTAATCGTCGAGCTCGGGGCCCGCGGCGACGAGCGCGTCGCCGTCGAGGATCACGCTCGCGTCGTAGCGCTGCTCGGGCAGCGGGTAGCGCCGCTCGCTGTAGATGGTGATGGTCCCCGAACACCGCGCCCAGGTCGGCTCGCGCATGCACACGACGACCTCGTGCGTGAGGACCTCGGTGCCATGCTCGGGGGCGACGCCGCCCTCGAAGTCGGTGAAGTGCGTGCGGTACTCGAGGACCAGCAGCGGATCGCCGTCAGGCAATTTCCAGGACCCGAGGCTCGCGCCGTCGAAGCGATAATTTTGCTCGGCCCCGCTGGTCCAGCTGTCGAGCAAGATGGCATCGAGGGTCCAGCCGCCTTCTGTCCGGACGACCAACGCGCGGTGCTCCATCATGCCCTCGGCCAGGAGCAGGCCCCAGTCCTCGGACTCGGCCATGCGCGCGTCTTCGGGGTCGCAGCTCAGGTCCTCGTCGTAGCGCGCCGCGGCGGCGACCAGCCGGGCACAGGCGGCGTCGAGATCCGCGAGGCCGTAGGCGGGCAGGTTCACCCCGTCGTCTTCCGGGCGCTCGAGCGGGGCGCGCTCGAGCGCCTGACTCGCAGGCTCGGCGGCGACAACCGGCAGCGGCGGTGTGGGCTCCTTCGCGAGCGGGGGCACGCTCTGGCGACAGGCCGCGAGCATGGCCGCGACGCCGACGAGCCCCGTGCAACGGCGCACCTAGCCCTCCTCCAACATCGCCGCGCGCACGGCCGGGAGCGGGGCGCAGGCGTAGCTCAGCAGCGCGTCGTGGAACTGCCCCAGGGTCCGCCCCTCCCCCGCCGCCAGCCACTGCTCGCGCAGATCGAGGATCATCAGCTTGCCCAGGGTGTAGGCGAGGTACATCGGGTCGAAGGTCCCGCGCTTGGCCTGCTGCTCGGCGTTGACCGGGTCTTGAAAGGCCCGCGTCCGGAACAGCTCGGCGGACTCGTCCACGGTCATCGCCCCGGTGTGCAGGCCCAGGGCCGAGAGGAAGCGGACGTTGCGGAGCAGGGCGTTTTGCAGCTGACCCAGGCGGACCTTCGGATCCGTCGACAGGCCCTCGTCCCACATCATCTCCTCGGTGTAGTGGGCCCAGCCCTCGCCGGTGGTGAAGTTCCACAGCGAGCGCAGCACCTCGGACGCGTTGACGTCGACGTGCAGGCCGTGGAGGAAGTGCCCGGGCCAGACCTCGTGGACGGTGATGAACAGCAGATCCGTGCGCCCGGGGATGTAGGCGACCTGCTGCGCCTCGGGCCAGCTCGGGTCCGGGGGCGAGATGTAATAAAAGCTCGGCAGCGGCGCGGTCTCGAAGGGCCCGGCGCCGTCGAGGAAGGCGCTGTTCCAGCGCATGAAGGTCGGGGTCTCGGTGACCTCGACGACGTCCTCCGTGGGGATGGTGACGATGGCCCGATCGAGGAGAAATTGGCGGGCGTCGACGGCCTGCTGCGCGGCCGTGGCCAGGACCTGATCCGCCTCGGGCTTGTCCGCCGCGACCTCGGCCATGACCGCCTCGATGTCTTTGTTGGGGTCGATCTGCCTGGCCGCCTCGATCGCCAGGGCCCAGTTGCGCTCGAGGTCCGCGTGGGCCATGGCGTGGAGCTCGTCGAGGCTCATGTCGATGCCCTGGGTCCGGCGCAGCATCTCGAGGAAGGTCGCCTCGCCCAGGCGAAAGTCCGCGTTGGCGCTGGCCTGGCGCTCGACCAAGAAGGCTTCGTAGCCTTCGAGCGCGCCCTGCATCGTCGCCAGGGCCTCGCCGAGCTCCTTGGCCCGCGCCTCGTCGAGGCCCGCGAGGGCCTTGGGCACGTCGTCGCGGACGAAGGCGATGGTGCCCCGGGTCTGGAGCAGGGCCGTGTCGACGAAGGGCGCGGGCAGCTCGGCCTCGAGGTTGCCCTTGGCGTGCTCGAAGTGGGCGACGCTGGCCTTGGCCACGGCGATGACCGCCTGCGCGCGGGCGTCGACGGGCCGGTAGTCGCGGCTGACGTAGGGCGTGAGCTCGACGTCGTTGACGTAGACCATGGGGTTGCGCCAGCGGCTGCGCCGGACCTGGAGCTCGAAGAGATCGCCGTCGAGGCGCACGCGCAAGGAGTCGAGCTCGACTCGCTCGATCGCCGAAAGGGATCGAGGATCCACGGCGTCGAGATCGGCGAGGGCGGCGACCATGGCCGACTCCGCCGCCGCCAGGCCGTCCGGCGAGACGTCGCGGAGCTTGCCGTCGTAGTCGTGCAGGCCGAGGCTGACCGAGCCCAGGGGGTCGAGGTCGCGGATGGTCTGCAGGGCGCCTGCTCGGGCTCGTGACCAGTCTCCCGAGCGCGGTGCCGGCGAGCTCGCCGTCGCAGCGTCGGCGCTCGAGGTCGCCGGGCTGGCTTTGGAACAGGCCCAAGATGCCCCAACCAATGAGACGGCGAGGGCGACTGCGAAGGCGTGGCGAGGAGGATGCGCGAACATGGCCGATCCCCCATAACACGCGCCTCAAAGCCCCAAAGCTGGCTTTGTTTTTTTGCGGGCCTGACGCACTTTTCCCTTGTCCTCGACCGGCGAAGCTGGTGAGCTCCATGCCACGGTCCAGGACGCCTCGCGCCGACCTCGAATCCCTCTCAATCGACCGCTTCGGTCCTCGACAAAGACTCGGAATCATCATGAACAAGCCCCTCGACATTGGCGAAACCCTCTCCGCCTCCTGGGAGACCTTCACCAAGAACGCTGCCGCCCTCATCGTCGGCTTCCTCCTCCTGGCCATCGTCGGTGGCATCTCCATGGGCATCTGCCTCGGCCCGCTGCTGGTCGGCT
This sequence comes from Plesiocystis pacifica SIR-1, assembly GCF_000170895.1. Classification (GTDB taxonomy): domain Bacteria; phylum Myxococcota_A; class Polyangia; order Nannocystales; family Nannocystaceae; genus Plesiocystis; species Plesiocystis pacifica. The sequence continues at coordinate 40,185 of NZ_ABCS01000002.1, forward strand.
ACTGCCGCATGTGCCTGCGCGCCAACCGGGGCGAAAAGGTCGAGATCGGCGACGTGTTCAAGGGCTTCGACACCTTCGGCCCCGCCTTCGTGCTCATGCTGCTCGTCGGCCTGTGCGTCATGATCGGCATGATGCTGCTGTTCATCCCCGGCCTGATCGCCGGCTACCTGCTGTTCTGGTCGTTCTGGTTCATGGCCGACGGCGAGACCTCGGCGACCGAGTGCATGAAGAAGTCCTCCGAGCTGGCCCGCGCCGACGTCGGCGCTGGCATCGTGTTCGTGCTGGTCAACGGCATCGTCAACGCCGTCGGCAACGCCATCCCCTTCGGCAGCCTGATCACCGGCCCCATCGCCATGGCCATGGCGGGCAGCGGCTTCGACCGCGCCGTCAACGGCGGCGCCCAGAGCCACGAGGTCGACAGCTACCAGCAGCCCATGCAGCCCGGCGCCTGAGCCCAATCGCTAGCTGAGCCATCGAGCCCGCCGAGCCTCAGCGCTCTGCGGGCTCGAGCTCTTCGAGCTCGTCATCGTCGCCGATGATCAACACCTTGCCGCGCTCCTCGGAGCGCGGCTTCGTCGTTTCGGGGCTCTGCTCGCCGCCTCCGCCCTCCCCCTCGTCGCCCCCCTCGAGGTCGCGCTCGATCATCTCGTCGGCGAAGCCGGCCGCGCCGCCCTCGGGGTCCCCCCTGCCCATCCACGGGCCCAGGGTCACGGGCACGCTCAGCTCCCCCTCGGTCCGCGGCATGAGCCAGGTGAAGGCCTCCGCGCGCAGGCAGTCGTCGACCCCGGGCGCCGTGACGCCCAAGGCCTCGACGGTGACCTCCCCGACCGAGCCGCCCGCGTCGACCTCGAGCGCGAGCTCCCAGCGCGCGCCCTCGGGCAGCGAGGTCGAGCCCATGGAGCCGTCGACGAGGGGTCGCAAGCACTCGCTGACCGAGGCGTGGCGACCGTTGAGGGTGATCCGCAGGGCCTGCTCGTCGAAGGGGCCCCCGGCCAGGACGCGGATCGGGCCGAGCTCCACCGAGCCCCCGAACACGACCTCGTCCTGGGCCCCGAAGGCCTCGGCCCCGCCGCTCCCCGGGTAGAGGGCCTGCACGGCCTCGGGCGCGACGCAGGCCACGGCCGGCGCGTCGACGGGGGCGAGCTCGTCCCCGAGCTCGAGGCCGAAGCAGCGCTGGTCGTTCCAGTTCTGACCCACGCTCGCGCCCACGCCCCAGTCGAGCAAGAGCTCGCCCGCGAGCTCGCCGTCGGGCCAGCGCAGGGGCGTGCCCGCGACCAGGCGCAGCTCGGCGCCGGTCTCGATGACCACGTCCGCGGGCCCGGCCTCGCCGCCCGACGCCGCGCTCGTGCCCTGGTCGTAGAACACCGCCGTCGCCAGGGCGCGCAGCTGCTCGGCCTCGGCGACCTCGTCCACGGCGCGCCAGTGATCGGCGCAGGCGTTGCGGGTGGTCAGCTCGAGGGGGCCGGACCCGCCCTCGAGCTGCGGGTCGAGCAGGTAGAGGGTCGAGCCCTCGGCGTCGCGGAGCAGGGCCTCCCCCAGCGCGCTGGCCCGCCGGCGCTCGGGCGCCCCGTCCTCGTCCGACGCCCGCGGGTCCCAGGCCGTGCCCACGGCCGCGTCGGGGACGGCGAGCAAGGCTCGAATCCCGTCGGCGTCGACCCAGCGCCAGCGCGAGCCCGCCGGCGGCGTGGGCATGCCCCCGGGGTCGAGGGCCTCACCCACGCGCGCGCCCGGGCCCACGCGCACGTGCTCGCCCGCCTCGTCTCGAGCCGGAAAGGGCGCGCCCTCGACGACCTGGGTGAGGAGGGGGGCCAGGTGCACCTCGGGGACGAACAGCACCATGCGCAGGTGGTCCAGATCCGCCAGCGCGCGGCCGCAGCCGTAGCGGCCCGAGCCGCCGGTGGCCTCGCCCTCCTCACCGACCAGGTCGTTGGTCAAGGCCACGAAGTTGCCCACGCGCCCCAGGTCGCCCGCGGGCGGGTGGACCACGCCGACGACGCGCAGGCTCCTCGCCCGCGCCGGCGTGGCCGGGTCCGCGTCCAGGGGCTGCTCGGGCAGGGTCAGCACGTAGCTCGGCCCCGCGAAGCTCGGCCGCGCATAGACCCGAGCGCCAGCGGGCAGCGCCACGCGGCCGCGCAGGTGCTCGGGCGCCGGCTCGATGAGCGCCAGCCCCACGCGCAGCTCGGTCGTGGACGCGGGCGCCTCGGGACCGGCCTCCGGCGCGCAACCAAGCAGCAGCGCGGCGGCGAGGAGAGCTCGAGCTTCTGCGCGCACCCCCGAGGGGATAGCAAAGCTCGGGCCAACGCGCCGCCTTGGCTCTGGCGGCTCTTCGCGGCGCTTTGCACCTCGAACGATCCCGCGGGTGTGACGAGATGTCACGCGCCTGGGCGCCGCGCTTGTCAACTCGTCGCGTCGCCTTCGCCGTCGTTGGCGCCCTCGCCGTCCTCGACCGCCGGAGGCTGGCTCTGGACGCTCACCTCCACGCCGTCGCCCGGCCCGTCGAAGACCTCCCCGGCCTGGGCGTAGCGGTGTCCCTTGGGCGGCGCGTCGCCCAGGCCGAACACCTCCTCGTGGTCGTCGTCGATGGTCCCCGCGAGGAAGGCCTCGAGGGCGTCGTAGCTGACGGCGTAGTAGCCCCGGATATCGCGGCACAGGTGCGAGCGGCCCGAGTGCTTGCAGTGCTCGCACCACGCGAAGGTGCTCGACTCCGTGCCGTCCGGGGCCTTCTCGACGAAGGTCTGAAAGCCGCGGGCGTCGCACACCGGACAGTCGACCTCGCCGACGCGCTCGCGGCTCTTGCGGGCCTCGACCTTGGCTTCCAGCTCGGCCTGCTCGGCGACGTGCTCGCGCACGGGGAAACCACAGTCAGGGCACGCCGCGGCGCGATCCGAGACCCGACGTCCGCACTCGGGGCAGTCGATGAGCATGGCCGGAGTGTAGAGACGGAGGCGCGGCCCTTACAAGCGCTCTGTCAGCGCAGGCCGTGGCGGGTGAGCTTGCGCTTGAGGGTGTTGCGGTCGATGCCCAGGGCGCGCGAGGTCGCCGAGAGGTTGCCGCCCAGGCGCTCCATGGCGTCGGCGAGCACCCGGGCCTCGAGCGCGCCGACCTGCTCGGCGAGGGGTCGCAGCGCGTCCTCGATCGCCTCCGTCGCGCCTCGCCGGACCACGGGGGCGCCCTCTCCTCGCCCCCGCCCCAGCCCCCGCCCGCTGGAGTGGGCGCCGAGAGGGCCGCCACAGATCTCCGGCGAGAGCTCCCCCAGCTCCACCGGCCCCTCCCCGAACACCGACCAGCGCACGACCTCGGCCCGGAGCTCGCGGACGTTGCCCGGCCAACCGTAGCGCCGCAGGGCCTCCCAGGCCGCCGCCGTCGGCCAGCGTCGCGCCCGCTTGCGGCGGCCCTTGCCCGAGCCCAGCTCGTCGAGGAAGTGCGCGACCAGCAGCTCGAGGTCCCCGCCGCGCTCGCGCAGGGGCGGCAGCTCGAGGGTCGCCCCGCGCAGCCGGTAGTAGAGGTCCTCGCGGAAGCTGCCCTCGGCGACCATCGCCCGCAGGTCCCGGTGCGTCGCCGCCAGCACGCGCACGTCCACGCGCACCTCGCCCTCGCCACCGACCCGGCGCAGCCGCCCCTCCTGGAGCACGCGCAGCAACATCACCTGGGTGCGCGGCGAGGTCTCGGCGATCTCGTCGAGGAACAAGGTCCCGCCGTGGGCGCGCTCGAACAGGCCGCGCCGCCGGCCCACCGCCCCCGTGAACGCGCCGCGCTCGTGGCCAAAGAGCTCGCTGGCCAGGACCCCCTCGGAAAAGGAGCCGCAGTTCTCGGCCACGAAGGGGCCCCTGGATCGCTCGCTCGCGGCGTGCACGGCGTGCGCCACGAGCTCCTTGCCCGTGCCCGTCTCCCCCTGGATCAGCACGGGCACCGGGGCCTGAGCCACGCGCCGCAGCCGACGGGCGAGCCGGACCATCGCCTCGCTCTCCCCGACCAGGCCCCCGCCGCGGCCCCGGACCACCTCCGCGCGCAGGCGGGTCAGCTCTTCGCGCAGCGCCCGGATCTCCGGGAAGCCCTCGATGTCGAGCTCGACCACGCGCACGGGCTCGGGGTGGGGCACGGGCACGAAGGCCGCCGGGATCACCTGAAGCATGCGCGCCGAGAGCAGCCCGGCCTGGACCAGGATCACCCACAAGGTCTGCATCTGCGGGGTGCCGGCGGACAGCAGCACGTCGCAGGCTCCCCGGCGCTCGAGGCCGTCGAGGGCCGGGCCCAAGCTGGCGAAGATCTGGGCGTAGTCCGAGGGGTCGTCGACCTCGACCTCGACCACCTCGACCCGGGGGCGCGGGTTGTCGGCGCGGCTCAGATCGCGGCGCAGCTCCTGGGCCAGATCTTCGGCGCCCGAGCGACCCGACGCGGTGCACAACACCCGCGCGCCGGCGTAGGTCGGACCCCAGTGCGCGACCAGGCGATGGACGGGGCCGCGGTCGCTCGTCGGCCGCGGGCCGTGGTGCCCGGGTCGTGGGCCGCGGACGCCTCGGTCCGACCAGGTCAGCAGGGTACGTGCGGGGTCAGCCACCTGGTGAAGAACATACCATCTGTGCAATTTGATTCTTTTTACACCGGTTACTCACGCATCATTCAAATTTCAAACCATTGATTTAGTTGGACTTTTCTCCTGTATCAGACCGGCCCAGAAGCTGCTTTGACAGCCAGCATCATGGGCACTCCCCACGACTTCCCCACCCCCGGCGCCTCGGCGCCGGCCATTCGTCAACCCTCTCCCCTGCCCGAGCACGCTCGGTTGATGGCCCTCGAGTCCGTGTGGATGGAGGGCGACGCCGTCGCGCAGCTGGCCCGCGTCGCGGGCATGGACGACTGCGTGTTCGCCGTGGGCATGCCCGACCTGCACTCCGGCCCGGGCATCCCGATCGGCGCGGCCCTGGCCTTCGGCCGGACCATCCACCCCCACCTCGTCGGCAGCGACGCAGGCTGTGGCGCCCGCGTCGTCAGCCTGGGCAAGAAGCTCAAGGTCCGCGGCGAGGCCCTCGAGCGCCGGACCCGAGCGGCCTTCGAGGCGCCCCTCGACGAGCACCTCGACCTCGACGGCGTCGACGACGAGGCCTTGCTGCGCGCCGTCTGGGAGCGCGGGGCCGAGGCCATCGCCGAGTACGCGCGCACCGAGGACCTCGCCGCCTTCGCCCGGGCCGAGGCCGAGCCCGCCTGGCTCCCGGCCAGCCGGCGCTTCGCCGACGGCGAGCTCCCCGAAGCGCTCCGCCTCGACGCCCGGGGCCGGTGCTTCGCCACCAGCCTCGGGACCATCGGCGGCGGCAACCACTTCGCCGAGCTCGGCGCGGTCGAGTCGATCACCGATCCCGCCGCCGCCGAAGCCCTGGGTCTGCAGCGACGCGGCCACGTGATCCTGGCCCACTCGGGCTCCCGCGGTCTGGGGCGCGCCCTGGCCCTGCGGTGGGGTCCCGGCGGCCTGGTCGAGACCGAGGACCAGGCCACCTACCTCGCCGAGCTCGCGGGCGCCGTGCGCTTCGCCATCGCCAACCGGGTGCTGCTGTGCTGGCGCATGCTCAGTGCCCGCGGCGCGGCCAAGTCCTCGCGGATCCGCGGGACCTTCGACCTGGTCCACAACTTCGTCAGCGACGAGGGCGAGCAGGGCTGGGTCCACCGCAAGGGCTGCGCCCCGGCCGAGCAGGGCGTGCCCCTGGTGGTGCTCGGCAGCCGCGGCGCGCCCTCGTGGATCATGCGCGGCGGCGGTCAGCCGGCCTGCCTGTGCTCCGTCGCCCACGGAGCCGGCCGCCGCATGACCCGGGGCGAGGCTCGAGACAAGCTCAAGCAGCGCCACACCCGGGCGTCGGTCAAGCAAAACGCCGTCGGCCGCCGCGTGCTATGCGACGACACCAAGCTGCTCTACGAGGAGCACCCCGACGCCTACAAGGCCATCGACCCCATCATCGAGACCCTCGAGCGCGCCGGCGCGGCCACGCGGGTGGCCGCGAGCTCCCCCCTACTCACGGTCAAGCTGCGCTGAGTCGTGGACGTGGGGCAGGGAGGGCGTGGCGTCGTCCACGACGGCTAAAATAGTCAGGGACGTGGGGCAGGGAGGGCGTGGCGTCGTCCACGACGGCTAAAATAGTCAGGGACGTGGGGCAGGGAGGGCGTGGCGTCGTCCACGACGGCTAAAATAGTCGTGGACGTGGGGCAGGGAGGGCGTGGCGTCGTCCACGACGGCTAAAATAGTCAGAGACTGTGATTTACTCACAGTCTCTGACTTGAGTTTCGCCCTTTTCCGCAGCAAGCGGGAATGGTTGGCGAGCACGCGAGTTGAAGGGCCCGACCCCGAGGCGGTGTACTTTTTGACGAGGTAACCGACCCGGGGCCGTGCAAAATGGCCCGCCGAAGTGTACTCGCTCTCCTCTCGTGGTTGAAAGTTCGGGGCTTCAGGATTTTGAGTGGGTCACCCCGCAGGGAACCCTGGTACGCCCCCTCCAGCCCAGGCATGCTGTAAGCCCGTGCGCGACCGAGACCTCTACGCCAAGCTCCTCGGAATCGAAGACCCCTGGTACGTCCGCGACGTCGACCCGCGCCTCGAGGCTGGGGAGGTCGAGATCTTCATCTCCCGAGACGAGCGCGCCGAGTTCCCGTGCCCAGTCTGCGGGGCCGCGGCCGGGCGCTACGACACGCGCACGCGCACTTGGAGGCACCTCGACACCATGCAGTACAAGACCCTGCTGACCGCTGAGGTCCCGCGGGTCAAGTGCGCCGAGCATGGCGTCAAGCAGCTGAAGGTGCCCTGGGCCGAGCCCGGCTCGAGGTTCACCGCGATGTTCGAGGCGCTCGTCATCGACTGGCTCAAAGAGGCCAGCGTGTCCGCCGTGGCGAGGATGCTGCGCATGACCTGGGACGAGGTCGACGGCGTCATGACCCGAGCCGTCGCGCGGGGCCTCGAGCGCCGGCAGTCCCAGCCGCTGCGCAACATCGGCATCGACGAGACCTCGTTCCAAAAGCGCCACGAGTACGTGACCGTGGTCTACGACTGCGACCGCAAACACGTCATCGACGTCCTCGACAACCGCCGCCAGTTCGACCTCGAGGAATTCTACTTTGGCACCCCCCTCGAACACCTCCAGAGCCTGGAGTCGGTGTCGATGGACATGTGGGGGCCCTACGTCCAGGCGACGCTGATCCACGTCCCTGACGCGGAGCGCAAGATCGCCTTCGACCGCTTCCACGTGGCCAAGCACATCAACGAAGGGGTCAACAAGGTGCGGGTCGATGAGCACGCCAAGCTGCGCGAACTCGGAGACCGGACCCTGACCGGGACCCGCTACCTGTGGCTGAAGAACCCCGAGAACATGACGGCCAAGAGCCGGCTTCGCTTCGAGGCCCTGCGCGGGAGCTCGCTGCGAGTAGCGAGGGCGTGGGCGATGAAGGAGGCCGCGCGCCAGCTGTGGAGCTACGAGCGGCGGGGCTGGGCGCGGCGGGCTTGGAAGCGGCTCATCGGCTGGATGGCGCGGTCTCGACTGCCGCCGATGGTCAAGGTCGGCCGGACCCTGCGGGCGCACCTGTGGGGCATCGTGAACGCGATCGTTCTCGGGGCTACGAACGCCTCACTCGAAGCGGTGAACTCGAAGATCCAGGCGCTGAAGAAACGGGCGTGCGGGTATCGGAGCCGGGCTCGGTTTCGGAGCGCGATCTTGTTTCACTGTGGGGGACTTGAGCTCTATCCGAGCGCTCATCTCGCCCACACGAATTCCTGAAGCGCCGAAAGTTCTTGGGCCTGGCCTGACCAAGCCCGGGCTCTGCAACGCGATCATCATTGCCTGTGGATGGTTCCTCACCCGTGGCAAGCACGCCGTTACCCAGGCGCTCGTTGAAACCGGGGTCTCGGGTCGGGTCCACCATGAGCGCTTCCATCGCTTCTTCTCTCGTGGAGCCTGGTCTCCCGACGACTTGGGCAAACTGGTATTCGCCAAGATCGTTGAGCTCCTGGTTGATCCTGATCAGCCGCTCGAGCTGATCCTCGACGACACTCTGTCCAAACACCGAGGCCCAAAGATCTTCGGGCTCGACGCTCATCTCGACGCAGTCCGCTCTACGAAGACCGTCCGGATGTTCGCGTTCGGTCACGTCTGGGTCGTGCTCGCCATCAGCGTCGAGCTCCCCTTCTCACAGCGGCACTGGGCCCTACCGATAGCCTTTCGGCTCTACCAGACCGTCAAGGGCTGCGAGAAGCGAGGGGTCCCCTACAAGAAGAAGACCGAGCTGGGCCGCGACATGGTCGACATGGTCGCTCGGTGGGCTCCAGATATCAGGTTCCGAGTCTTGGCTGACTCTGCCTACGCCAACGCGACGCTCATCAAGGGACGGCCGAGCAACGTCACGTTCATCGGTTCGATGCGGACGGACTCCGTGCTCACGGCGGTGCCAACCAAGTTCGTTCGGGAGCCGGGTCGACCCGGCCGCCCGCGTCTTCGTGGGGAGCGCTTGCCGAAGCCCTTCGAGCTCGCTGAGGACGACACGCACCGGTGGAAAAAGACCCGCGTGTTCATCTACGGCAAGCCGACCCTCGTCCACTTCAAGGAAGTCGTCGCGCAGTGGTATCGCGTCTCGGGTATCGAGCCGCTACGAGTGGTCATCGTCAGGACCGACGCCGGCAAGATTCCTTACCGCGTGTTCTTCTCGACCGACCCGAAGATGTCGACCTCGCGCATCCTCGAGGCCTACTCACGGCGGTGGGCGATCGAGGTTTGCTTTCGAGACCTCAAGCAAGAGTTTGGCTTCGAGGACTGTCAGGCTCGCAAACAGAACGCGGTCGAGCGCACCTGCCCCTTCCTCGGGTACTGCTACTCACTGCTCGTGCTGTGGTTCGCGTCGCTCACGGAGAGCGAGCGACGCGCAGCAGAAGTCGAGCGCCCCTGGTACCGAACTAAGCAGAACTACTCCTTCGCAGACGTGTTGCGTGCGGCTCGCTTGGTCCTGAGCCAGCCTGGGGTTTCTGATCTGCTGTGTGATCTTGCAGACTTAGGTGAAATCCCGAAACGTGGGCGTCGGAGTTCGTCTCGGCTCCGGGGGCCATCGGGGTAGGGCGAAACTCAAGTCTGAGTTCTGTTTTGCCCCCACAGCCGCCTGGGACCGGGGACGCTTCGTCGCTCCGCTCCTCCGCTTTGGCTTGGTGGGCAATGGGGTTCGTGCCTTTGAGAAGGCTGGTGGTCGCCCCCGCAAGCGGGGGGCGTGGATTCGTTGACGGTCTCTGAGTTTCCGCGCGGAAAGAGATGCGCAGCGTGGGAATTCGTTCATCGCCTGAGCCTCGCTGCCTCCCGGGCCTTCGCTATCATCGCGCTTCGGCGGAGTGACCATGGCGACGCAGGACGCGTCCGAGCACTTCGAGCACTTCGAGATCTACGACCGGGTCCGGCGCGAGTGCGAGGCCATGCTGCGCCGCTACCTCGGGCGCGGCATGACCTCGCCGCGCCTGCCCATCAGCGTGATCGAGACCGTGGCCGCGGCCAGCCCGGACACCGACGAGCCCGCGCCCTCCCTGCGCGAGCTCTACGCGGCGCACCGCAAGCTCGTCGAGGCCGTCGCGCCCGCGCAGCCGAACACCCTCTTGCTGATCGAGAGCAAGGCCGGCGGGCACCTCCAGGTCCCGCTGGTCCGCCACCTGCTCATCATCGCGGCCGCATCCCTGGCCGCGGTCTTGCTCATCGGCATCTCGCCGCTGGTCGACTCCGACCCCACCAGCGGCGACCCCCTGCTCAGCTCGGGCTGGCCGCTGCTCGTCAACCAGGCCTACTTCTTGTTCGCCGCCCTGCTCGGCGCCAGCTTCCACGCCCTGTTCACCGTCAAGAAGTACGTCACCGACGGCAACTACGACCCCACCTACCGCTCGACCTACTACATCCGCCTGTTCCTCGGCATGATGGCCGGCCTGATCATGTCCTCGCTCGTCGAGATCGACACGAGAACAGCATGCGCGGCGTCGGCCGGCCGCTCATCGCCCTGCTCGGCGGCTTCTCGAGCTCGGCGATCTACCGCATCCTCCAGCGCCTGGTCATGGTCCTCGAGACCGCCGTGGTCGGCTCCGAGGCGACCAAGAGCGACGCCAAGGGCAAGCCCCGCGACCCCGCCCTGGGGGCCGAGACCGACGCCGAGCGAGCCGCCGTGGCGAGCAACCTGGTCAAGCTCCAGCGCCTCGCTGCCTCGGGAGCCAGCGCGGCGCAGATGCAGGCCGCGCTCTCGCGGCTCGCGGCGGACGTGCTCCAGGGCGACGTCTCGACGCCGAGCACCAACGACGAGGCCGACGACGAGGCCGCAGACTCCGAAGCGGGCTAGTCGCCCTCACGCTCGGCGAGCCACGCCTCCACCTCCGCGAGCAGCTGCGCTCGCCCTGCCGTCGACGCGGCCGCGCGCAGCTGGTCCCGGGCCGAGTTCGCCCAGCGCATCGACTCCGCGGCGTTCACCCCCGGCTGCCCGTCCGCGCGCGCCCACAGCACCTCGGCCAAGAGCAGCTCGAGGCGCGGGCGCACGAGGTTGGCGTTGACGGTGAAGGGTCCGCCCAGGGCGAGGCCGGATCGAGCGTAGGCCTCGGCTTCGGCCAGCTGACCCCGGCGCCGGGCGAGCTCGCCGGCGTAGAGCTCGAAGCGCCCGTCCTCGGACACGCCCACGCCCGGCCCGGCGTCGCGCAGGGGGGCGTCGCGGATCATCGCCTCCTCGGCCGCCTCGAGCTCGCCGCGCTCGAGGGCGATGGCGACCTCGAGCAGGGCGAAGGTCTCCCCCTGGGGGAGCTCGCCCTCGTAGAGGGCCTCGGCCTCGGCGCGCGTCGACGCGAGGCGCCGCGCCGCGCCCTCGACGTCGCCCAGGGCCAGCGAGGCGTCCGCGACCAGCAGCTCGGCGCTCACCCACGACAGCTCGCCGCGCTTGTCGATCCCCGCGAAGGCAGCGGTCGCCCCGAGGGCGACGTCGAGGGCCTCGGCGTAGGCGCCCCGGCCCAGCTCGAGCTCGGCGAGGTTGGACTGGACCAGGGCGCGCTGGGAGGCGATGCCCATCTGCGCGATCGCGTCGGCCCGCTCCAACCACTCCCGCGAGGCCTCCGTGTCGACCTCGAGCTCGAGCAGCGCCAGGCCGACGTAGGGCGCGAACAAGCGGTGGTTCTGGGGCCCATAGATTTCGCGCTCGAGCCCGATCACGTCCAAATAGAGCGCGCGCGCCTCGTCCCGCCGGCCCAGGCGGCGCGTGGCCGTGGCGTAGTTCGACAGCGGACCCAGGCCCAGGGCCTCGCCCTCGGGCGTGGACGAAAAGCGCTCCCAGACCCCGCGGAAGGCCTCGGCGGCGGCCTCGTAGTCGCCCCGGTAAAAGGCCAGCGAGCCCCGGCGGTTGCCCCAGTCCCCGGACTCCTTGGGGTTGGTCGCGCCGCAGCGCGCGTCGAGGATCTCGCCCTGGCGCAGCACCCACGCCGCCTCGGCGAAGCGCCGCTGCTTGGCCAGGAGGTTCAAGATCCCGCCCAGGGCCCGGAGCGCCAGGGGCTCGTGGCTGCCGATCGACGCCCCCTCGTAGGCCCGGATCAGCGCCCGCTCGTGGGCCGCCTCGTCGCCCCGGGCCTCGTGGTGGCGCGCCTCGACCATGTCGAAGGCGGCCGTCAGCGGCGGGTGGTCAAAGCGAAGGATCTCGACGCGCAGCTCGGCGAGCTGGTCCTCGGACACCTTCCCGCGCAGGACCTCGAGCTGGGCCACGCGGGTGCGCAGCTCGAGGAACTCGCGGCGCTCGGCCGGATCCGCGGGCAGCACCGGGAGGAAGCTCGAGTCCGTGCACGGGCCCAGGGCGAGGGTGTCGTGGACCAGCTCGAAGCCGTCGACGTCGAGGCTCTCGCTGGGCGAGAGCAGCACCCCCACGGTCGCGTCGAGCTCGGCGCTGCGCAGGTCCAGGCAGGCGTAGATGCGCTGCTCCGTCGGGCTCAGGGGGCGCAGCGCCGCCTGCTCGCACAGGCCCGCGTACTCCTGCGCCCACACCCGCGTGCGCGCGTCGACAAAGCGGGTCACGGACTCCCCCTGGTGGCGCGCCTCGGGCCCGCCCGCGACCACGAAGGCGGCCTCGACGGCCTCGGAGCGCGCCTCGTTCCAGCGCGCGTCGAGGCGCGCCCGAGCGTCCTCGCAGGCGGCGAGGTCGGGGGTCTCCGGGCCACGCTCGCTCCGCCCCGCCGTCCACCACGAGCTCAACCCCGCGACGGCGATCAGCGCCGCGCCCAGGCCCGCAGCGAGGGCCCGCCGCCGCGGCCGTCGAGGGCCCTCGTCGAGCTCGCTAAGCAGCGCCTCCATGCTCGGGAAGCGGTCCTCGACCCGCTCCGACAGCCCGCGCCGCACGGCCCGATCGAGCCAGCGCGGGACCGTGACCACGCTCGCCCCGGGGCGCAGCAGGCCTCGCGCCGCGGCTCGCCGCAGCGAGTCCATGCTCTCGTAGTGCCAGGGCAAGGAGCCGTGCAGCGCCTCCCACAGGCACAGGCAAAAGGCGAACTGATCGCTCGCGGCGGTCACCGCCCGGCTCAGGATTTGCTCGGGCGCCATGTAGGCCGGCGTCCCGACCACGGCCCCGGCGCGGGTCAGCCGGAGCGAGCCCGGCTCCAAGTCCAGGCTCGAGTCGACGCCGCTGTCGAAGCTCTCGCCGTCCCCAGAGCCGTACCCAAGACCATCCCTAGAACCATCCCCAGACGAGGCGCTCGCGGACACGGCCCCGTCGCCGAGGAAGGCCAGGCCAAAGTCCGCGACCTTGACCCGCCCCGTGGCGCGCTCGATGAGCAAGTTGGCGGGCTTGAAGTCGCGGTGGATGAGGCCGACGCGGTGGGCCGCGGCCAGGCCCTCGCCCGCGTCGCGGAACATGCGAAGCACCGCGCGCCAGTCTCCCATCGCGCGGCCCGGGGCGCTGGCGCGGCGGGCCTCGTTCCAGTCCGCGATGGTCTCGCCGTCGACGAACTCGAGCACGATGTAGATCGGCTCGACGCCGGGGCCGTCGACGGGGATGCGGCCGACCTCGTAGATCGCCACGACGTTGGGGTGGACCAGGCGCGCGAGGGCCCGCGCCTCCCGGATCATCCGGTCCTGGGCCCGGGTGCCCCGCTTGTGCGGGAGCAGCAGCTTGATCGCCACGGGCCGCCCGAGCTTGCGATCGACCGCCCGCCACACCTCGCCCATGACCCCGGCCCCGAGGCGCTCGAGGATCTCGAAGTCGCCGATGCGATCGAGCAGCTCCCGCTCGCCCCGCGCCCCCGTCTCGCCCATGCTCCATCCTAGCAAGGACGCGGCGAGGGCTCGTCCAGGGTCCCCCCCCTCGGGATGACCGAAGGATCAGTCGACGACGTAGTGGACCAAGAGCGCCGTCTCGCCATCGACCTCCTCGCTCCCCCAGCTCGGCACCGCCGTCGTGGGCACCAGCTCCCCCTTGGGCACGCCCTGCTCGTCGACCTCGTGGGCGCCGACGCCGACGAGGCCCCCGCCCTCACCGACGAAGGCGATGCCCTCGACGCGGGTGTTGCCGCCCCCGACACCCTCGGCGTCGAAGCTGCCGACCACGAGGCTGCTGTAGATCAAGGTCGAGTAGTCCGCCGGGTACACGCGCAAGAAGCGATTCCACGCGCTGCTGCCGTCTTCGAACTTGGGCATCTGTTGCCAAGCTCCGGCCGTGGTGATCGTCCGTCGCCCGGTGCACGCCACCGCGACCTGCCCCTCGGGGCCAACTTCCAGGTCGTGGCAGCGGGTGGTGGTGAGGTTGGGCCACCCGCCGTTGGGATCGGGCCAGCCGTCGAGGTTGGGGTCCGACAGCGGCTCGCCGAGGCCCCCGGTGGTGTCGGCGTACTCGGCCACGAAGGTCGAGGCCGCGAGCTGACCGGCGTCGAGGGTGAAGGAGCCGAGCCAGCTGATGTGGATGTTCCCGCTGGTCCCGGAGAAGCCGTTCTTGAACGCCGAGGCCTCGGGCGTCGAGGCGATGTCGTTGCCGGGCCACAGGTTGATCACGTTGTTGCCGTGGGCCCGCGCGAGCACGACGACCCGATCGTTGGCGTAGTCGAGGGCGAGGCCGTCGACGTACTGGTCGGGGGTCGAGTTGTCGTCGGTCTCGCGGTACAGGCGGTTCCACCACAGGAGCTCGCCCTCGGCCGACATCGCCACGGCGACCGGCTCGAAGTCCGGCAGCCCGCCGGGCAGCACGGACTGCGTCGAGTAGCCGAAGAACATGCTCCCGTCCCGACGATCGATGACGATCGCGCCCAGGCGCTGGGTCGGCTTGGAGCTCGTCGAGTAGCCCGTGTAGCCCGGCGCGCCCGCGCAGTCGCCCCCGGGCACGCAGGGCCCCGAGAAGAAGTAGTCGTCGGGCCAGCTGCCCTGGCGCGTGCCCCCGTTGCCGTCGTCGGTGATCGCCGCGTAGCCCTCGGCGTCCTTCGAGCGCAGGCTCCCGAGCCGCCCGGCCTTGAGCACGACGGCGCTGTGGGTGATCTGACCGGGGTAGGTCGAGGCCTCGGCGTAGTGCTCCCCGCCGTCGCCCCAGTGCGCCGGCCAGTGCTCGACGGTCGCCGGCTCCCCGTCGGCGTCGAGCTTCTCGATCGCCGCCCAGCCAAAGTCGTACTCCGAGCCGCGCCCGTAGACGACCTCGCCCTCGGCGCCGACGTCCCAAGGCTGCAGGACCTCGTAGGCCGACTGGCCCTCGTAGCCGCCGGCCTCGCGGGGCTCGGCGACGATGTCCCGGGCCCACAGCGCCCCCGTCGGCGCCGCGTCGACGAAGTTCCCGTCGAGGCGCGCGATGTAGTAGCCGTCGTCTTGCCAGCTCGGCGTGGTCCGGCGCCCGGAGATGTAGAGGTCGCCGGTGATCGACCCGGGCACCTCGGTGGTCCGCATGCGATCGATGTCGGTGACCGTCCCGCCGGGGAAGTGCGCGGCCCGGAGCACCTCGCCGAGGTTGGCCGACAAGTGCAGGATGAAGCCGACCCGGCCGTCTTCGGCGGTGTAGAGCTCGCCGGCGCCGTCGAGCTCCACCCGCGGGACCGCGGCGTCGAGCCAGTCGAGGTCATCGGCCGCGCCGCTGACCAGGAAGGTCCCGTCGGACAGGCGCAGGACCTCGTTGAACTCGGCGTTCGCCCCGGCGTAGGTGACCAGATCGCCGTCGAGGGGCGGGTCCTGGCCGCCCCCGGTCTCGGTGCTGGCCTCGCCCTCCGAGCCGTCCTCGCCCTCCGAGCTGCCCGTGGTCCCCGTCTCGCCCTCCGAGGACGACTCGCCGGCCTCCGCCTCCGTGCCCACCTCGTCCGCGGCGTCGCTCGCCCCTCCAGCGTCGTCGGAGCAGGCCAGAGCAAAACACGGCAGAGCACAAAGAAAGAGGCTGCGACTGATCGAGATGTCCACGCGTGAGCTATAGTTGAGGATGCACAAACGAGAAAAGTGCACATTTTGTATGGGTGACAACAATCATCTCGAACGTTCACATTCGAAGGGCGCCCGCCCCATGCAGGCTCCCCCAGAGGCACCCGAGGACAGCAGCACACGCCTTGGTATCGAACAGCCGCTCAGCCGCCGACTGGCTGGGTATACGGCGCGCTCCCATCCTGTCCCGATCGCTCGAGTGTGCGCATGCCAGGTACGGTGACAGGTCTCAAATCACGGTCCACAACCGAGGACATGGGCCCAATAACATCGCTATACTCACAGCCAGAATCGATTTTAAAAACCGCTCAACGACGGTCAATTGGCAGCACGCAAATCACCCACGCGAGACCCGAAAAGCTGCCCGCGCTCTGATCAGAGGGTCGCGGACTCATCAGAACTGGAGCGCGAGCCCGACGCTGTAGCCCTCGAGACCCACGGAGACCTGCGGGCGCCAGCGCAGCGCCGCGTCCTCGCCCTGCCCGCGCCGGTGCAGCCCCAGGCGCAGCGCGGCGTAGCCCACGAGCAGCGAGCTCGCGCCCACGCCCAGGGTCGGCTGCAAGGTCGTGAGGGTTCGGTCACCGAGGAGGGCCTCGACGTCGAGGCCGGCGGGCTCGAGCTCGGCGTAGCCGTGGGTCGCCAGGGCCACCCCGCCCGCGAGCCCGACCAGCCCGCCCGCGATCCACCCGCCGCCCTTGGGGGCCTCGAGCACGTCGAGCGTGGTGTCGTGACCTGCAACGGCGGCCCACGGAGCCGGGGCGTCGGCGTCAGCCTGGCCAGACTCCTCGCCCTCCTCGACCTCCTCAACCTGGGGCACGGCCGCGGCCACGGCCTCCGGCGATCCAGCCAACCCGGGAACCTCGAACAGCAGATGCGTCTCGACCTCGCGGGGCTCGGGGTCCGCAGCCGGGGGCGCGTCGGAGGCCTCGGGCAGCGCAGCCTCGGCGCTCGCCCCCTCGGACAGCGCGGCCCGTGCAGCCTGGGGCCAGGCGGCCACCACGGCGGCCGCGATCACCAGGAGCCAGACCATCCAGCCCCGTCGTCCGAGCCCCCGGCGTGCTTCGTCGCTCCGCACGCCGGAGGTAGATGCAAGGATCGCCGCCAAGATCACGGCCGCGCCCAAAAAACTTCTGCAGGGCGAAAATCGGCGGGGTGCCCTACATCTGGGCGAGGCGGCGGAGCACGAAGGCCGTGAGCCGATCTGGAGCGAAGCCTCGCGCCTGATGCGCAAGCTTGCTCTGGAAGCCCACCGGCCAGTGCACCCGACGCGAGTCCGAGCGCGCCGCCGTGAGGACCACCGCGGCGACGTCCGCCGCGCTCAGGTGCACCCCCAAGATCCCCTCGCTGGTCAGCCGCGCCGTGTTCGTCAGCAAGCGCGTGCGCACGAACATCGGCATGACGTCGCAGACCCGCACGTCGTGGCGCGCCCACTCGATGGCCAGGGCCTCGGTCAGCCCGCGCACGGCGTGCTTGGTCGCGCTGTAGCTGGCCATCTCCGGGATCCCGTGGATCGCTGACGCCGAGGACATGTTGATGAGCCGCGCCCCGGGGGTCTGGGCGAGGTGCGGGAAGGCGGCGTGGCAGAGGTTGAGCAGGCCCTGGAAGTTGACGGCGATGGTCTGGTGGTGGGCCGCGAGGGGCACGGCCTCGAACGGCCCGACGTGCATGACGCCCGCGTTGTTGACGAGCACGTCGAGGCGACCCCGCCCCGGGCCGTCGACGAAGGCCGCGAGGGCTCGGGCCACGGACTCCGGCTCGCACACGTCGACGCGCTCGGCGTGCACGCCCGCGAGCTCCTTCGCCGCGGCGTCGAGGGCCTCGCCGTCGCGGTCGCAGACTCCGACGTGGGCGCCGGCCTCGACGAAGGCGCGCGCGCAGGCCAGGCCGATGCCACGCGCCGCTCCGGTGATGAACACCGCCGCTTGGTCGAGACCCCCGCTCCCCCGCGCTCGCTTCATGGCCGTGATTGTGACATCGCCGCGCGAACCGCGGAGCGCTCCCACACCACTCCCGCAGCGGGGGCCCGCGGAGATCGCCACGCGCGACCCCACCCCAGCGAGGCGATCTCCCCGACATTCCCCGTCTTCGAGCCTGGTCATTGATGGGCTGCGCCCTACAATGGCGCAATCCGATGGCTGGAGCCGATCAACGAGCACGCATCGTCGCGGCCCTCGTGCGCCACGGGGACTACGAACAACCCGAGCGCGTACCCAGCGCCCACTTGCCCCACCCGCTCACCGCCCGGGGTCGCGAGCAAGCCGCCAAGCTCGGCCACCAGTTGTGGGCCGCGGCGAGCGAGCTGGGCCTGCGCGTGAACCCCACCCTGCACACCTCGACCTTGCTGCGGGCGAGCGAGACCGCCGGCCTGGCCGCGGGCGTGCTGTCCACCCTCGCCGCGGGCGCGGACTTTGACGTGGCCGAGTTCCCCGACCTCGCCGAGCGCAGCACCGGCTCGGGCAACAACCTGACCGTCGACCAGATCGAAGCGATCATCCGCCGCGACCCGCGGCGCCCCGTGCTGCCCTCGGGCTGGAAGGCCCACCCGCGCTACCGCCTGCCGCTGCTCGGCGCGGAGTCCTTGATGCAAGCCGGGGCGCGGGTCGCCGCCCACGTCGAGGTCCGCTGCCACGAGCTGCGCGCCGCCGGCGAGGACACCCTCGCGGTGTTCGTCAGCCACGGAGGCGCCCTGCGCCACGCCGCCGTGTGCATGGGCGCCCTCGAGCTCGCCGCCGTGCCCGGCCTGTCCATGCACCACTGCGGCTTCGTCCTGCTCGAGCTCCAGCGCAGCGCCGAGCAGATCGAAGACGGGCTGCCCGGCGCCTGGACGAAGGTCGGGGGGGCGTGGAAAGTTCGCCCCCCCAAGCGCGCCCGCGACTGACCTCCCCATCGATTTCGGCCCACTGACCTCGGACTGACCCCACCCCTGACATGTCCCGCTCTGCCCTCGCCGTGTCCCGACCCTCCCGCGACCCCCACGTGCCCCGCTACCAGGGCGCCGAGTTTTGCGAGCTCCCGCTGCCGCAGACCACGGAGCCGTGGCCCAAACACAAGCGCCTGCGCGACGCGGCCATCGAGGACTACGACGCGAGCTTGCGAGAGCTCCGCTACCGCATCGGCGAGCGGCCCTTCGTGTGGCCCAACCGCACGATGTACTTCTTCGCCGACATCCACGCCGACGCCGACGCGTGGCGGCGCTCGCTGATCGCCTCGGGCGGGGTGCGCTGGCTCGGCCACGCCGACGACGCCTACGAGCTGACGCGCGAGGGTAAGCGCGCGCTGTTCGTGATCGCCGGCGACTGCTTCGACAAGGGGCCCAGCAACCTGCGCCTGCTCCGGGCCATCAAGATCCTCATCGACAAGGGCGCCGACGTCGAGATCCTCGCCGGCAACCACGACCTGCGCACCCTCGTGGGCCTGGCCTACATGGGCCGCAAGGAGCCGCGCTTCGCCCACCTGTTCGTGCGCATGGGCAAGAAGACCATGCCCCTGTTCGAGGAGCTTCGCCGCGAGTACCTCGAGCCCGACGACGCCAGCGAGCTGAGCGAGGCCGAGCTCCACGAGCTGCTGTTCCCCGACGAGCGGTGGTTCGCGGAGTTCCCCGGCGAGGCCGAGGGCCTCGTGCCCGACAAGAAGATCGCCAAGGAGCTCAAGCGCATCCGCGAGAAGATGGTCGAGCTGCCGCAAAAGTGCGAGGAGCTCGGCCTGAGCCTCGCCCACATCCACCGCGCCGCCGAGAAGGCCCGCGAGCTCTTCTTGCACCCCGGCGGCGAGTTCCACTGGTTCTTCGAGCGCATGGACGTCGCCCGGCGCTGGGGCTCCTTCCTGCTCGCCCACGCGGGCGTCGACGACGTGACGGCCAAGCTCATGGCCCGCGACGGCGTGTTCGGCCTCAACACCTGGTTCCACCGCCTGCTCGCCGACGATCCCTTCGAGCTCTATCACGGCTCCGTCGGCAACACCTTCCGGACCAAGTACCGCGAGATCGATCATCCCTTCACCGAGGCCGGCGTCCGCGACATGTACGAGGCCGGGATCTACGGCATCGTCCACGGCCACAAGAACATCCGCCGCGGCCATCGCGTGCTGATGCGTGAAGGCTTGCTCAACTTCGAAGCGGACTGCTCAGTCGATGTCAACACCCGCCGCGTCGAGGACATCGGCGGCCTCGGCTACGCGACCATGGTGTTTCGGCCGGACGGCGTGGCTCTAGGGATCAGCGCCGACTATCCCCACGTCAAAGTGTTCGAAGCCGAGCGCGTGTTCCCCTTGCTGACCATCGCCTGAGCCCGCGGGCCCGGGCTACGGCGCGGCAACGCACGGGTGCCGAGTCCACCACCACAGAATCGCCGCCACGAAAGCGGCAAACTGTGGCAAATTTCCGCTATTGCCACCGGGCCTCGACGGTCCGCAGACAACGACCATTCGCACCATGTCCACGACGAGCCACGGCGGAATCCTGCGCAGCGATGCCACCTCTGAAGCGAACGGCCGCGTCCGCGTCGCATCGCCCGAGCGCCCCTGGGATCAACTCGCCCGCGCTCGCCTGAGCCGCGAGGCGGAGCTGATGTGGTCGCTCAACGCGGCCAAGCTCCCGGGCATCCCCTCGCTGGTCTCCTGGGACCCGGACAGCGCGACGCTGACCTACGCCCCCTCGACCACGGCGCCCCTGCTGCGCGGCCTCGGCCCGGGCCTGTCCTTGACCCGCGCCATCGAGCTCGCCGCCGGCATGGCCTCGTGGCTGGCCCGGATGCACGCCCAGGGCGTCCTCTACCTCAGCGTGACCCCGGCCGCCCTCGCCTGGGACCCGGCCACGCGCCAGCTCGAGGCCCGCACCCTCGGCTCGGCCCGCCGCATCGGCGAGATCAACCACCCCAAGCTCAACGACTGGCAGCTGGGCAACTTCCCCTACCTCGCCCCCGAGCAGAGCGGGCGCATGCCGGGCTGCCGCCCCGACGGTCGCTCCGACCTCTACGGCCTCGGCGTGACCTTGTTCGAGCTCATGGCCGGGCGCCTGCCCCTGCTCGGCCGCGACCAGGACGACTGGATCGAGGCCCACCTCAACCGCCCGCCGCGGCGCCTCGCCGGCGAGGGCCTCGACATCCCCGACGCCCTCGACGCCTTCGTCTCCCAGCTCCTGGCCAAGGACCCCAACGAGCGCCCGCCCAGCGCCCAGGCCTGCGCCGACCGCCTCGCGGCCTTCCAAGAGCAGTTCGAGATCGGCATGCCCCTGGTCAGCAGCGCCAAGCTCAGCGCCGCGCCGACGCGGCTGTCGTGGGCCGGCGCGCCGCTCGAGCGCGAGGAGACCACCGCCGCGCTGCGGGCCTGCTTCGAGACCTGCGTGAAGGAGAAGCGGCCGACCCTCGGCACCATCCACGGCGCGATGGGCTCGGGCAAGACCGCCGCCGTCGAGTACCTGCGCGTGGCCGTCAGCGAGAACGGCGGCGCCTTCGCCCGCGCCAAGTTCGACGCCATCCCCTCGGCCATCCCCTACGCCGCGCTGCTCCGGGCCTTCGACGCCCTGCTCGACGACCACCTCCCCGAGCTCGACGAGGCCGAGCTGGAGACCTGGCGCGTGCTGCTCGACGCCGGCTTGGGCCTGGGCGACCACGCCGACCTGCTCATGGCCATGTCCCCCGCCCTGGCCAACCTGCTCCCCGACCGGCCCACGCTGACCGAGCTCGGCCCGGACCTGGCCAAGGCCCGGCTGCGCGAGGCCGTCGAGCGCCTCGTCGACACCATCCCGCGCGAGCGCCCCCTGCTGCTCTTCCTCGACGATCTCCAGTGGGCCGACGGCCCCAGCCTCGAGTTCCTCGCCGAGCTCCTGAGCCCCAACGCCAAGGCGCGCCCGGTGTGCTGCATCGCCGCCTACGAGGACGACGAGCTCGACGCCGACCACCCCGTGTCGGCCTTCCTCGCCAAGGTCCGCGCCGACCACCAGGACGCGCCGGAGCTCACCCTCGCGCCCCTGAGCCGCGAGTCCGTCGACACCCTGCTCGCCTACGGGCTCGAGCTCGAGGTCCCCGAGGTCGCCGAGCTCGGCGCGGTCGTCTACGCCGAGAGCGGGGGCAACCCGCGGCGGGCCGTCGAGTTCCTCGATCGGCTCGAGCGCGAGCGCCTCATCCACCACACCGACGGTCGGTGGCGGTGGGAGCTCGACCAGATCTCCTAGGCCGTGAGACCCCCTGCGCGGGACAAACGTCGCTAGCCCGCTACTAGCCCGCTAGCCCGCGCCGTCGAGCTTGTCGGCGGTCTTGGTCTCGAAGTCCGAGGCGTCGTGGCGCTCGCGGAGCTGGCTGGCGGGGTCCCCCCAGCTGCGGTTGACCATGGCCCCTCGCTTGGCTCCGGGGCGCTCGGCGATCTGTCCAGCCCAGCGCCTGACGTGCTCGTACTCGTGCACCTGGAGGAAGGTGGCGCTGTCATAGAGCAGGCCCTTGCTCAGGGCGCCGTACCACGGCCAGATCGCCATGTCGGCGATGGTGTAGGCCTCGCCGGCCATGTACTCGTGGTCAGCGAGGTGACGCTCGAGGACATCGAGCTGGCGCTTGACCTCCATGGCGAAGCGGTTGATCGGATACTCGAGCTTGACCGGCGCGTAGGCGTAAAAGTGGCCGAAGCCGCCGCCGAGGTAGGGGGCGGCGCCCATCTGCCAAAACAGCCAGTTGAGGGTCTCGGTCCGGGCGGGGCCCTCGGTGGGCAAGAAGGCGCCGAAGCGCTCGGCGAGGTAGAGCAAGATGGCCCCAGACTCAAATACGCGCCGCGGCGGATCCTGGCTGCGGTCGAGCAGCGCCGGGATCTTGGAGTTGGGGTTGATGTCCACGAAGCCGCTGCCGAACTGATCGCCCTCGAGGATGTTGACGAGCCAGGCGTCGTACTCGGCCTCGCGGTGGCCGGCGGCGAGGAGCTCCTCGAGCATCACCGTGACCTTGACGCCGTTGGGCGTGGCCAGCGAGTAGAGCTGGAGGGGGTGCTCGCCCACAGGCAGCTCGCGCTCGTGGGTGGGGCCCGCGACGGGGCGATTGATCGCCGCGAAGCGCCCGCCCCCATCTTCGTCCCAGGTCCAGATCTCAGGGGGGGTATACGCGTCGCCTTCGGCCATCTCAGCCCCTCCATACGCGGGCCCTCGTCGACATGCTACGCGGACGGGAAAAACTCACCCCTGAGGTCGAATTCGGCGGATGAGGATCCATGATGTCGCCCCTCCCCGCGCCCCGAAGCTGCGCGTTTGTACATCTGCGCGGCCAGGCTCCCGAGCGCCGCTTCGAACGCTACAATCACCGCCAGCCATGACCGACGAGACCGAGACGAGCACCGAGACCCCCGCGACCACCGACGCTCCGCCCGCCGACGGGGCCAGCGACGCCGAGCCCTCGCCCGAGCCGGTCGCCGACGATGACACCGCCGTCATCGAGGTCCGGCCCGACGTCAGCGACGAGGACGGCGAGGGCGACGACGACTCGGACGCGGAAGAAGCAGACTCGGACGACGACGACGAGAAGTCCAAGAAGGCGGACAAGCCCAAGAAGGTCAAGATCAACTTCGAGGCCTCCATGCCCCGGGGCGAGGCCGTGTCCTACTTCGACGCCATCGTCGGCGGGCTCAAGTCGGGTCGCCTCGAGTTCCGCCAAGACGGCGACGTGCTCGTGCTCAACCCGCCCGAGCAGCTCGAGATCGAGGTCAAGGCCTCGCGCAAGAGCGACAAGGGCAAGGTCGTGTTCGAGATCGAGTGGAGCGACGAGAACCGCCCGCTCGAGATCCTGAACTGAGCGCGTCGCCCTGGCGCCCATGATCCGCCTCGCTTGCCAGCACTGCGGCGCGCCCATGACCGAGGTCGCGGCCCGCGACCGGCCGACCCTCGATTGCGAGCGCTGCGGCGCCGCGGACCCGCTCCCCGCCGACCTCCGGCTCGAGCTGCTGCGCTACCGCGGCCGCCTCGTCCGCGAGGTCGAGCGGCTGCGCGCCAGCGCCCTGCTCGGCGAGCTGAGCAAGGAGCTGAGCGCGGGGGGCTGCGTGCAGGTGCTGATCACCGGCGGCCTCGGCCTGGTCGCCCTCGTCTTCCTCGGGCGATGGGGCGCGGGGCAGCTGCCGTGGGCGACCTGGAACGAGAGCACGAGCGGCAAGCTCGCCGCGACCGCCGTGATCTTCGGCGGCCTGCTCCTCGCCATGGTCGCCCTCGTGCTGCTCGCGGCGATCCCCATGATCTTCGCCACACGCCGCGCCAACGCCCGCGCCCGGGCCAAGGCCGACGCCCTCGACTACGACACGCCCACGACCTGCAGCTCCTGCGGCGCGCCCGCTCGCATCCCGCTGTGGGCCGAGCCGGGCGCCCTCCCCTGTCCCTTTTGTCGCACCCCCTTGCTGCCTCCCAGCGCTGCGGCCGAGGGCCTGTCCCAGGCCCGCGGGGAGGCGCGCGCGGCCGTGATCGCGGGGGGCGAGCGGGCCCTCGCTGCGATGGTGGGCGTTCGCCCCGAAGAGCTCCAGGCCAAGGACAATCCCCCAGACATCGCCGGTCCTTTCCAGGCCAGCGCGGGCTCGGGCCACGTCTACCAGTGCGAGCGCCCGGGCCTCCGCGCCTTCGCGTCGACGCAGGTCGTCCCCCAGGGGACCTTGCTGCTCGTCGAGTGCACCGTCGATCTGCCCGTCATGGGCACGCTGTGGCTCCTCCCCCCGGGTGGAGCCCACGAGGCGGTGGCGGCCCTGCTCGGCCCCAGCGTCCCGGAGCCCCGCCCCGTCGAGGGCCGCAAACACCGGCTGCGCGCCGAGCCCTGGGTCGACGTTGCGTCCGTCCTGGCGCACCCCGACCTCGCCGAGACGCTCGCCGAGCTCCACCCCCGGGAGAGCCTGCGCCTCGATCCCGCCGGGCTGTCCTGGTGGCGGCTCAACGGTTCGGGCCCTTCCCTCGCCAACGCCCGCTCGAAGGCCTGGATCGCCCGCCGGGGTGCCGACGCCCTCGCGCTGGCCGAGTCCCTCCGCGCCAAGGGCTGACCCCACCCTCGGTCTTGCGGCGTTCTCGCCGATCGCTCGCGTGATCGCGCGCCCCGTCCGCGCGCCTTCGCCCCTTATGATGGGCGTCATGCGTACCTTGCCCATGGACTCGAACCTCCTGGCTGCTTCTCTCCTCGTGTCCGCGGTGACCCTCGCTACGGCGTGCACGGACGACGCGGGCACCGACGAAAACGGCGACGAGATCGGCGCGACCGAGACGACCGCCGGCGACAGCACCACCGCCGGCGAGGCCGGCGAGACCGAGACGGAGTCGGGCAGCGGCACGGCGGAGAGCTCCACGGACGCGGACACCACCGCCGACGAGACCACCACCGCCGACACCACCGCCGACGAGTCCACCACCGCCGACGACACGACCACCGACGACACCACCGAGACCACCACCGAGGAAGAGGAGAGCACGGACACCACCGAGACCGGCGATCCTTGCGGCCCCGAGTGCTGCCCCGGCGAGACCCAGTGCGTCGACGACGTCGCGCAGGAGTGCAACGAGGACGGCACGGCCTGGGAGGACGCGGAGCTGTGCGACGACATCCAGGGCGTCGTGTGCGACACGGACCTGGGCGAGTGCGTCGGCGACTGCTCCGAGTCGGCCATCGGCCTGAGCTACATCGGCTGCGACTACTACCCCACGGTCACGCTCCAGTACGACAGCTACAACACCTCGCCCAAGGACGACTTCGCCGTCGCCGTCGCCAACACCGGCGACGAGGACGCGATGGTCACCGTCACCCAGGGCGACGCCATCGTCTACGACACCGTCGTCAGCCCGGCGGACGTCGCCGTCATCACCCTCCCGTGGGTCAACGAGCTGACCAAGGGCAACGCCCCGACCAAGCTGACCGTCGACGGCGCCTACCGCCTGCGCAGCGACAAGCCCATCGTCGTCTACCAGTACAACCCGCTGGACTCGACGACCACCAACGACGCCTCCTTGATGCTCCCGACCAACGCCTGGGGCAACGACTACATGGTGGCCTCGTGGGCGCACTGGAACAGCATCCCCGGCTTCTACACCGTCGTCGCCCACGAGGACGACACGACCGTGACCGTGTCCGGCCCGCCCAACGCCGTCGGCGTCAGCGCGGGCGCCAACATCGACGGCAGCGGCAACGGCCAGGTCACCCTCGACAACTCCGACGTCCTCCAGGTCGTGACCACCTCGGGCGACCTGACCGGCTCCTACGTCAGCGCCGACAAGCCCGTGCAGGTCATCGGCGGCCACAAGTGCACCAACGTCCCGGCCAACATCAGCGCCTGCGACCACCTCGAGGAGAGCCTGTTCCCGATCCAGACCCTGTCCGACGAGTACATCGTCGTGCCCCCGGTGCAGGTGCCCAACAACGACCTCGACAAGGCCCAGATGGTCCGCGTGATCGCGACCGAGGACGACACCCAGGTCACCTTCGACCCCGATCAGAGCGCCGACGCGACCCTGGACACCGGCGAGTTCATCCAGCTCAGCCTGACCACCGCCGCCTTCCAGGTCAACGCCTCCAAGCCCGTCCTCGTCGTCCAGTACATGGTCGGCCAAAGTGGCGGCTACGGGACCTCGGACCCGGCCATGGTCCAGGCCGTGACCCCCGCCCAGTTCCGGACCAGCTACCTGTTCCACGCCGCCCCGACCTGGACGGCCAACTTCGTCGACATCATCGCCCCCGACGGCGCCAACGTGACCGTCGACGGCGTCGCCGTGACCGACTGGAGCGCCGTGGGCACCTCGGGCTTCAACGTCGGCCACGTCGCCCTGAGCAACGCCGGCAACGGCAACCACACCGTCGAGTCGAACCTCAAGGTCGGCATCTCGGTCTACGGGGTCCAGAGCGCCGGGTCCTACTGGTACCCGGGCGGCCTCGACCTGGTCATCAACCCGCAGTGATGCGCTGAGCGGGGCGTCCGCCCTGCTTGCCGTCCCGTTCACGCCGCCACGGTCTTCCCGTGGCGGCGTCGTCGTGGTTTCGGCTCAAAGCGTGAGCGCACCACGCGCAACCCGTGCTAGCGTCCGCCCATGTCCGTCACCCTCACCGGATTTCAACAGAGCAGCTACGTCTGGACCGCCCGCGCCGCCCTCGCCCACAAGGGCGTCGACTACGAGTTCAAGCCGATCGTGCCGCCCGCGAACAGGAGCCCCGAGCACCTCGAGCAGCACCCCTGGGGCAAGGTCCCGATCTTCAGCCACGGCGACTTCAAGCTCTACGAGACCACCGCGATCTGCACCTACGTCAACGAGGCCTTCGAGGGCCCGGCGCTGCTGCCCGGCGGCGCCAAGGAGCACGCCCGCGCCCAGCTGGTGATCAGCGTGGCCAACTCCTACCTCTACCCCGAGGCCGTGGTCCGCTACGCCCTGCAGTACATCTTCCCCCGGGGCGAGGGCGGCCAGCCTGACCGCGCGACCATCGACGCCGCGGTCCCGGAGGTCGCCAAGGCCCTCGACGTGCTCGAGCGCGAGCTCGGCGAGAAGCAGTGGTTCGTCGGCGACGGCCCGACCCTCGCCGACTACTTCGTGGGCCCCCTCGTCGCCGTGGTCGGCATGTTCCCCGAGGGCAAGCAGCTCATGAGCGAGCGCCCGCAGCTGGGTCGGCACCTCGGCCAGCTCATGGCGCTCGACAGCTTCCGCGCCGGCGCCCCTCAGGGCTGAACCAGGCTCAGCCGGGCCTCGACGACTGCGCGGCTCAGAGCGCGCGGCGCAGTCGCGTCGTGGTCCGGGTGTCGTCGCCATCCAGCAGGCGTCGCCGAGCTCGAGGCCCCTCGACCATGAGCGCTCGGAGCTCGTCCCGGAGCCCACGCTCGTAGCGGGCGGCCGGCTCGACCAGCAAGCGCTCGAGGGCCGGGCTGATGAACAGGTCGTCGGGGTCGAGCGCATGCTCGGCGCGCAGCTCGAACAAGCGGACCAGCTCCGGTCCAAAGTTGCGCGCGAGGGCCTCGTCGAGGCCGGGCACGCCGCGCAGCTGCTTGCCCCAGTGCGGCCGGGCCCGGGGCAGCTCGGCCAGCCACGCGCCCATGACCTCGGCCAGGTAGGGCTGCCAGTCCTCGGTGCGGTGGCCCCCGAGGATCTCGATGTAGCAGGTCAGCTGGTTGCCGCCGGCGGTCGAGAGCAGGCCCTCGCTCGGGCCGACGAAGCGGAGGTTGAGGGTCATGTTCATGGGGTAGCGGCCGCGCGCGGCCCACCGCGCGTTCGCGTCCTGGACGATGGCCCAGGCCCGCTGCACGCTCTCGAAGTCGTCGTCGACGGCGAACCCGACCTCGCCGCAGCCCATGGTGTAGGTCTCGATGCCGGCGTGGAAGTGGGTCGCGCGCTCGATCGGGCAGACCAGCGTTCGAGGCAGGAAGAACACCGAGAACACCCAGCCAAAGAGCGGAGCCAGGCGCGGGCTCCAGTCCTGGGGGCGGTGCAGCAAGCCGGTCCCGAGCAGGTGCTGGAGGGTGCTGATCCACAGGCCCCAGGTGTTGCGATCGGAGTGCTGCTCCCAGGGCATCTGCGGGAGCCGCCGAGTCGGCGCCTCCGCGCTGCGGTTGAAGGCCCGAAACCACACCTGGTCGCTGTGCCCCATCAGGTAGACGTCGAGGTAGTCGTTGCCCAGGACCCGCTCGCGGATGTCCGCCATCGCGCCCTCGAGGGGGACCCACTCTTCTTCCAGGCGCACGTTGAAGGCCGGCTGGACCCGGAGGGTGAGGTGGGTGATGACGCCGCAGGTCCCGAGGCTGACGGCGACGGCCTCGAACAGATCGTCGGGCTCGCGGCCCCGGACGAAGCGGCGGACTTGCCCGGTCCCGTCGACGAGCTCGATGGCCTCGACCAGGTCGCTCAGCGTGCCCTGGAGGCGCCCCGAGCCGTGGGCCCCGACGGCGATCTGCCCGCCCCAGCTCACCGTCTCCATGACCACGCCCGTGGGCATGCAGTAGCCCGCGCGCTCGAGCACGCGGTTGAGGGCGCGGCCGTCGGCTCCGGCCTCGACGTGGGCCAGGGGCCGCTCGGGGTCGGAGGTGTCGAGGCTGACCTCGCGCATGAGACACAGGCACACGAGCAGCTCGTCGCAGGTCGCGATGGCGCTCCAGGCGTAGGCCGTGCCGACGGCCCGGACCTTGCGGCCGGCCCCGCGCGCCTCGGCAATCAGCGAGGCCAGCTCGGCGCTGCTGGTCGGGTAGTGGACCTCGGCGGGGAGCCAGCGCTCGGTGCTCGCCCAGTTGGTCCACGCGCGCCGGCGGCCGGACACGAAGCGGAGCCCTCGCAGAGCGTGGAGCCGAGCGAGGAGCTCGGGACGCTCGCCCCGGCGGGCCGCGATCAGCACGGCCTCGAGGGCGCCGGCGCAGACCAGCGCGGCCAGGGCTTCGGCGAGCGGGCGACGCTCCCGGGGGCCGAGGCGTCCCGGTAGATCAACGTAGACCGTGCGCGCGAAGCCGGCGACGAAGGCCCCCAGACCGACCAAGCTCGCCCCGATCGCGCCGATCCCCAGCGGGAGCTCGGCGAGGCCGAGGGCTGCGGACAGACCCAGCAGCCCGGCGGTCCGCAGCCCGACGCGGCGGTCGAGGCTCAGCGCGGCCACGATCCACAGCCCCGCGAGCGACACGGCCGCGACGCTCGGCAGCGCCGCCACGATCCCGATCTGGATCATTCGAGCGCCCAGACGGTGCGCGCCCAGGGTCTCGTCCTGGCTCGTGCCCGCGTGCTTCCAGGCCAGCAGGCGCTCCCCAAAGCGCGCCTCGACGGTCATCGACGCAGCCCTCCCCGGCGCAGCTCCACGCGCGCGTCTCGGCCGTCCAAGAGCGCCCCGATCACGCCCAGCATGAAGGTCCCGAACACGCCAAAGTCCGCCCCCGCGATGCCCACGACCAGCGCTTCGTGGTGGGGCAGCGGATTGGGGCCGCCCGCCCACAGCATGATCAGGTGCGCCGCGACGTGGCAGGCCCACACGGCCGCTGGCGCCCACGCGACGAGGGTCCGGGACAGCGAGGGGCGCCAGTCCCGGACCAGCACGGCCAGGCCCGCGGCGCAGCCCAAGGTGACGAGCATGGCCTTCCACAGCAGGTGAAAGCGCGCGTGCACGTGCCAGCTGGGGGCGCCGTAGTGGTGGCCGTCGAACCACACCAGCGCCGGGACGACGAGCAGGCTGACGAGGCCGAGGCCTACGAGGATACGACCGACGCCCAGCGAGCTGGCGTCGTCCGCGACGGCTAAACTGGACCAAGGGTGGATTCGTGGCATGACTGGGGCTCCCCAGCCTTGCTAGAGACACCCAAAGCCAGGGCGTTGCGTTTTTCTGTGAACTGCTGAACAGCCCGCTTCCAAACGGGCGCTCCCCGTGCGCTTCGAAGCGAGGGTCACCAGCCCGGCGAAGGCCGGCGCGGGGTGGGCCCGCGGTACTCTCCGGGCATGCCGCCCACCTCCCGCCGCGCCCGTCCTCTCCCGGGGGCCGCCCTCGCCCTCGCTCTCGCTCTGTCGCTGACCGCCTGCCCGAGCGAAGGCGGCGAGGACGAGGCCGAGGCCGGGGCCGAGGACGACGTGGGGACCGACTCGGCCGCAGACGAGGGCGGCGGCGCCGAGAATTGCACGGTCGAAGGGGCCGAGATCGTCGCCCTCGTCAACGCCTACCGCGAGGCCAACGGCAAGCCCGCCGTGCCCCTGTCGCCCTCGCTGTGCACCGTCGCCCAGCTCCACGTCGAGGACCTCGACGCCAACGGCCCCCACACCGTCGAGGGCTGCAACCTGCACAGCTGGTCCGACCAGGGCGAGTGGAGCGCGTGCTGCTACACCTCCGACCACGCCCAGGCCCAGTGCATGTGGGACAAGCCCAAGGAGCTGACGACCTACCCCGGCTCGGGCTACGAGAACGCGGCCGGCGGGGGCGGCTCGATCACCCCGAGCGGCGCCGTCGATCTGTGGAAGGGCAGCGCGGGCCACAACGCCGTGATGCTCAACGAGGGCACCTGGGAGAGCTTCCCCTGGGGGGCCATGGGCGCCGGCGTCCAGGGCGGCTACGCGGTGGTGTGGTTCGGCGAACAGGCCGACCCCGCCCGCTGACGCTGGTAGAGTGCCCGACCGTGCTCCCCCTCGCCCACCCCACGCCGCCCGAGTGGCTCGAGGTCGTGCTCGCTAGCTTCGACGACTTCCTCGTCGACCACGCGGCGTGCGAGCGCAAGGCCTCGGCCACGGGCATGGCCTTCGTGGTCCGCTACCCCGACCGCCCCGACCTGCTCGAGCCGATGATCGCCTTCGCCCGCGAGGAGCTCGAGCACTTCCACGAGGTCTACCGCCTCGTCGCCGCCCGCGGCCTGCGCCTGCGCCCCGACGAGAAGGACCCCTACGTCGAGCCGCTGATGCGCTGGATCCGGACCGGCCGCGACGCCCGGCTCCTCGATCGCCTGGTGCTCGGCGGCGTGGTCGAGGCCCGGGGCTGCGAGCGCTTTGGCCTCGTCGCCGAGGGGCTGCCCGCGGGCGAGCTCAAGGACTTCTACACCCGGCTGTGGCAGGCCGAGGCCCGGCACGTCGGCCTGTTCCTCCGCCTCGCTCGCGCCCTCTTCCCCGTCGAGCGCGTGGACGCCCGGGTCGCCGAGCTCCTCGCCCTCGAGGCCGACCTCGTCCGCACCCTGCCCCTGCGCCCGGCGCTGCACTGAGAGTTTGAGCCATGCCGATCCCCGCCGCCGTCCTCCAAGCCTGGGCCATCGCCGTCGGCGGGATGTCTTCCCTCGCGACGGCGCTCATCGTGCTCATCTTGCTCAACCGCAAGCGAGGACCCGGCGCGGCCTTTGCCTTCGGCCTGGCCTACTTCGGCGGCTACGTGGTCATCGGCCTGACCGGCGTGTTCGTGGGCGCGAGCGTGCTCGAGCTCGACCTGAGCACCGGCCCCTCGCCGACCACCGCGGGCGTGACCCTGGCCCTGGGCCTGCTGCTCAGCGCCGCCAGCGTCCGCGTGTGGCGAAGGCCCCCGGCCAGCCTGGGCGGCGAGGACGACGACTCCTTCCTCGGCCAGGTGTTCGCCACCCTCGACGAGCTCCCCCTCGCCCGGGCCCTCGGCTTCGGGGCGGCCCTGCCCCTGCTCAACGTCAAGAACCTGGCCATCTACCTCCCGGCCGTGGCCCTGCTCGCCAGCGCCGAGCTCACCCCGACCGGGCGGGCGCTGGCCGTGGTCTCGAGCGCCGCGATCTTCAGCGGCGGCCTGCTGATCCCCCTGCTGATCCGCGTGCTGTTTCCACGCCGGTGCGCGGACTGGCTGGCCGCCATGCGCCGGTGGATCGAGGCCCACGCCACCCGCGTCGCCCAGGTCATCCTGCCCTGCATCGCCGTGGCCCTGCTGGCCCGCGGCGGGTGGAGCTTCTGGCAGCTCTACGCGTGAGCGCGAGGTGCTAACCTGTCGAGGTGGTCGAGCTGGTCCTGCCCTTCACCAGCATCGGGCCCGCCGACTTGCCGCGCGTCGGGGGCAAGGGGGCGAAGCTCGGTGAGCTGCACCGGGCGGGCATGGCCGTCCCGCCGGGCTTTTGCGTGACCACGGCTGCGTTCGCGCAGTTCTTCACCGCCGCCAACGCCCAGGCGCTGACCGAGGCCCTCGACGCCATCGACCCGCGAGCGGCCGACGAGCTCGACCAGGTCCGCACCCTGGGCGCCCAGCTCCGCGCCCACCTCGAGGCCGCGCCCATCCCCGAGCCCGTCGAGGCGGCGATCCGCGAGGGCCTGGCCGCGGCCACCTCCGCCGACACCCTCGGCCCTGGGCCCGCCTGGGCCGTGCGCTCCTCGGCGACCCTCGAGGACCTCGCCGAGGCCTCCTTCGCCGGCCAACACGACACCTACCTGGGCGTCCGCGGCGTCGAGGAGCTGCTCGACCGGGTGCGCGCGTGCTGGGCCAGCGCGTTCACGGACCGGGCCATCACCTACCGACGCCAGCACGGCTTTCGCTCGGCCCAGGTCGAGCTTTGCGTGGTCATCCAGCGCATGGTCGCGGCCGAGGTGTCCGGCGTGGCGTTCAGCGCCGACCCCCTCGGCGGCCACCGCCGCGTCGCCTCGATCGACGCGACCTGGGGCCTGGGCGAGGCCCTCGTGTCCGGCCTCGTCGAGCCCGACAACTACCGCCTCGACCGCGACGCAGGCGCGCTGCTCGAGCACCGCGTGGGCGCCAAGGCCATGGCGATCACGATGACCGCGACGGGCACGGCGACCCACGACCTGCCCGAGGCGCGCCGGCAACAGCGAGCCCTCGACGACGCCCAGCTCGCCCTCCTGCTCGCGCTCCTCGACGCCGTCGAGGCCCACTACGGCGAGCCCCAGGACATCGAGTGGTGCTTCGAGGCCGGCGCCCTCTACCTCGTCCAGGCCCGGCCCATCACCACGCTCTACCCCATCCCCGAGGTGTTCGGCGCTGACGCTCCGCCCCCCGACGTGGGCGAGCGCCTCTACATCAGCTTCAACCACCTCCAGGTCATGACCGACACCATCCGGCCGCTGGGCATGGACACGTTGCGCTACCTCTTTCCCCTCGGCAAGGCCCGGGACGAGGACCCCTCCACCGTCTTTCGCCGCGCGGGCGGTCGCCTGTTCATCGACCTGACCCCCGCGCTGCTGCGCCCGGCCATGGGCGCGCGCTTGCTCCGGGGCCTGACCCTCGCCGACCCCAAGATGGCCGCCATCGCCCAGGAGGTGGCCGGGCGCGGGGGCTTCGAGCGCCCCGCCGGCCGGACCAAGCGCCCGATTCGTCCCCTGCTGCGGCGCATCGTGTTGCCCGTGCTGCGCCAGCTCGTCCCCAACCTGCTGTGGCGCGACCCCGTGCGCCTGCGGGCCTGGTTCGAGGACTCCGTCGAGGCCCTCGCCCAGCAGTGGCAGCGCGAGCTGTCCGCCCCCGGCGACGCCCAAGCCCGGCTCGCGGCCATCCGCGCCTTCCTCCAGCGCGGCCTCGCCCACGCCCTGCGCAACTACTTCCCCGTGCTCATCACCGGCGTGCTCTCGTGGAAGCTGATCCAGCGCCTGACGGGCGGCGACCCCCGAGCCGAGGCCCTCAGCCGCGGCCTCGAGGGCAACGTGACCACGCAGATGGACCTCGAGCTCGCCGACCTCGCCGACCTCGCCCGCGAGCACCCCGAGCTGCGCGCCCGGATCCATGACCAGCCCGAGCTGCTCCTCGACCCCGGGGCCCTCGCCGAGCTCTCTGGCGGCCCGGGCCTCGCCGAGGCGTGGGCGCGGTTCATCGAGCGCTACGGCCACCGGGCGATCGGCGAGATCGACATCACCCGCCAGCGCTGGTCCGAGACCCCCGACAGCCTGCTCGCCTCGCTCTCGGGCATGCTCCTCGACACGTCCACCGAGTCGCCCGGCCAACACCGTCGGCAGCACGAGCTCGCCGCGCGCTCGGCCGAGGAGGCCGCCGCCGGGCTGCTCGCCGACAGCCGCGGGCTCCGGCGGCGGCTCATTCGCCACCTGCTCCCCCGCGCGCGCATGGGCCTGGCCGTCCGCGAGCACCCCAAGTTCCTGCTCATGCGCGGGCTCGGGGCCGCGCGCGAGGGCCTGGTCGAGATCGCCGCGGAGCTCGTCGCCCGCGGGCAGCTCGACGCGCCCGAGGACCTGTGGTGGCTCGAGTACGGCGAGATCGAGGCCGGCCTCGGGGCGGGCGTCCAGACCCCTCCCCTTCGCCAGCGCGTCGCCGAGCGCCGCACCGCCTACGCCGCCCACGCGCATCTTCGCCCGCCGCGGGTCATCCTCAGCACCGGCGAGGTCCCCCGCCTGCAACCCCGCGGCGACCTGCCGCCCAACACCCTCGAGGGCGTGTCCGCCTCCCTCGGCGTCATCGAGGGCACCGCCCGCGTCGTCCTCGACCCCACCCGCGAGCGCCTCGAGCCCGGGGAGATTCTCGTCGCACCGTTCACCGATCCGGGCTGGACCCCGCTCTTTGTCCACGCCGCGGGGCTCGTCATGGAGGTCGGCGGCCTCATGACCCACGGCTCCGTCGTCGCCCGGGAGTACGGCTTGCCGGCCGTCGTCGGTGTCGACGACTGCACGACCAAGATACGCAGCGGTCAACGCCTGCGCCTCGACGGAGACCAGGGCCTCGTCACCATTCTCGACGATCCCGGCCCGCCAACTTCGGTAGGATGACGCATGACCTTCGTCGTCACCTCCAACTGCCAACGTTGCCGCTTCACCGACTGTGTCGCCGTCTGTCCCGTGGAGTGCTTCCACGGCGACAAGGAGATGCTCTACATCGATCCCGACGAGTGCATCGACTGCGGCGCGTGCGTGCCCGAGTGCCCCGTCGAGGCGATCTACGACGAGACGGAGGTCCCCCCAGAGCAGATCGAGTGGATCGAGATCAACGCCGCGCGGGCTTCCGAGCTCCCGGTGGTCGCCGAGACCGAGACGCCGCTACCCACGGCCGAGGAACGCCGCAAGCAGCTCGGCTTTGGTTAGCTCGGCCCGCTCGGAGGGCGCTCTCGCTCCCGCGACGGTGGTAGCGTGAAGGCCATGAAGCGCTCGCTGTGGCTGTTGTCCCTCGCCTTTGGCCTCGGCCTCGCTGCGTCCTGTGGAGACAGCGGCGGCGACGGTGCGGACGGTACAGATGAGGCCGAGGGGGAGTGCGTGGTCGGCTCGGCCGGGTGCCCGTGCACGCCCGGGGGCGGCTGCGATCCGGGGCTCGAGTGCTGGATGGACCTGTGCATCCCCGAGGGTACGGGCGGCGAGACGACCACCGGCGACGGTGACACCACCACCGGCGACGGCGACACGACCACCACCGGCGACACCACGACCGGCGACGGCGATACGACCACCGGCGACGGCGATACGACCACGAC
This sequence comes from Plesiocystis pacifica SIR-1, assembly GCF_000170895.1. Taxonomy (GTDB): domain Bacteria; phylum Myxococcota_A; class Polyangia; order Nannocystales; family Nannocystaceae; genus Plesiocystis; species Plesiocystis pacifica. The sequence continues at coordinate 75,347 of NZ_ABCS01000002.1, forward strand.
TACGGGCGACGGCGACACCACGACTACGGGCGACGGCGACACCACCACCGGCGACGGCGACGACACCACCACGACCACCGGCGGCGGCACGCCCGACGAGGTCGTCGAGGTGAGCTCGGGCCGCTTCCACACCTGCGCGCGCATGGGCGACGGGGCCGTGCGCTGCTGGGGCCAGGGCAGCAACGGCGCCACGGGCTACGCCAGCACCGACAGCATCGGCGACAACGAGCCCGCCAGCGCCGCGGGCGAGGTCGACATCGGCGGCGACGCCATCGACATCGACGCGGGCTACACCCACACCTGCGCCGTGCTCGAGGGCGGCGACGTGGTCTGCTGGGGCGCGAACGGCTCGGGCCAGCTCGGCTACGGCAACACCGACACCATCGGCGACAACGAGACCCCGGCCTCGGCGGGCACCGTCGACCTCGGCGGCCCGGCGATCAGCGTGGGGGCGGGCAACGAGTACACCTGCGCCGTGCTCGAGGGCGGGGCCGTGCGCTGCTGGGGCCTGGGCACCCTGGGCCGGCTGGGCTACGCCAACACCGACACCATCGGCGACGACGAGAGCCCGGCGTCCGCGGGCGACGTCGACGTTGGCGGCAACGCGCTCACCTTCTCGGCCGGCTTCGACCACGGCTGCGCCATGCTCGAGGGTGGCGGCGTGCGCTGCTGGGGCCGGGGCGAGGACGGGCGCCTGGGCTACGCCAACCAAGACAACATCGGCGACGACGAGACCCCCGCCTCCGCCGGCGACGTCGACGTGGGCGGCAGCGCACAGGTCGTCAGCGTGGGCGCCTTCCACAGCTGCGCCCTGCTCCAAGGTGGCGACGTCCGCTGCTGGGGCAACGCCGGCTTCGGCAAGCTCGGCTACGCCAACGCCAACGACATCGGCGACAACGAGGCCCCCGCCTCCGCCGGGCCCGTCAACCTCGGCGGCGACGCCGTCCACCTCGACCTGGGCGGCCAGCACACCTGCGCCGTGCTCCAAGGCGGCGGCGCGCGCTGCTGGGGCATCGGCTCCAACGGTCGCCTCGGCTACGCCAACACCCAGGTGGTGGGCGACAACGAGACCCCCGCGGACGTCGGCGACATCGTCGTGGGCGCGGACGTGTTCCAGATCTCCGGGGGCTACGAGCACACCTGCGCCGTCACGACCATGGGCACGGTGCGCTGCTGGGGCAAGGGCGCGAGCGGGCGCCTGGGCTACGGCGAGATCACCGACGTGGGCGACGGCGAGAACCCAGCGGTCAAGGGCGACGTGCCCCTGCTGTGATCGAGGGGCTCTCGAGAGCGCGATGCGGCGCGACGAATTGTGTGGTCGTCACTCGATGACCTAAGCTCGCATCATGCGCATGATTTGGACTCGGAGCCTCCCCCTGGCCGCGGCTTTGGCCCTGACCTTCGCCTGCGGCGACGACGGGGGTGAAGACGGCAGCAACGATGACTTTGGCACGCCCGACACGGGTGATACTGGCGGCGACGAAGCCGAAGCCGGAACCACCGAGGGCGGCACGGACGCGGGCACCGACGACGGTACGGGCGACACCACCGACGCCGAGGCGGACACGCAGGCTGACGCCGAAGCCGAAGCCGAAGCCGACGCCGAGGAGGGCGAGACCGCCGGCGGAGGCTGTGCCGACCTCGACAGCGAGGAGGCTTGCAACGCCGACGCCAACTGCCAGTCCGTGCTCGGCTCGAAGCTCAAGACCAACGGCGCGAACGCGCCCTGCCTCCAGGAGGTCGACTTCATCGGCTGCATCGACGCCCAAGGCTGCGGCGACGCCCTCACCTGGTTTTGCAACGGCAACCAGATCTACGAGGTCCTCGACACCTGCGGACCCGAGGGCTTCGAGATGTGCGAGCCGCCACGAGAGCTCAACGGCGCCTGTCCCTGAGCCACCACTCACGTAGTCCAGGCCACGCTTTGTTCTGTACGAACCGTGGTCTGGATCATGGCTCTTCGCCGACGCTCAGCGAAGCATGGCACCGAACGACAATCAGACTATCTTCGGTGCATGTCCCCCCACTCCCCTAGCCTACGTTCTCGCTCCAGCGTCGCCCTCGCTCTCACCCTCACCCTCGGATTTGGCCCGGGCTGCGCCGAGGAGGAAGAGCCCAGCGGCGCCTTGGGGGACGCCTGCGATCCGGGGCCCGACGCGTGCGGAGACGGGCTGAGCTGTGAGCCCCTGTCCAGCGGCGAAGGCCACGTGTGCGCGGGCTCCGTCGAGCTGCGCGGGCAGGTCATCGACGCCCTCGATCAGAGCGCCATCGAAGGCGCCCGGGTCCTCGCCCTCGACGAGACCGGCTCGCCCGTGAGCGACGTGGCGCTGTCTGACGCCGACGGTCGCTACAGCCTGCCGATCTCCGTGCCCCGCGACCCCGACGGCAACCCGGCCACCGCCGTGACCTTCACCCTCTCGGCCTCCGCCGCCGACTACCAGCTCTACCCCAGCGGCCTCCAGCCCGCCTTCCCCGTCAGCACCGCGGACATCACCAGCGTCGAGGACGACCCCGAGGTCGAGGGCGACGAGAACCTCTCGGCGATCGAGAACGCGTCCACGACCATCGGCCTGCTCCCCCTCGAGGGCGGCGGCGGGTTCACGATCACCGGGCGCGTGGCCACGGAGGCGGACGAGGTCGGCGGCACCTTGGTGGTCGCCGACGGCGGCGCGGGCAGCTACACCATCGCCGACCGCAGCGGCGCCTTCACCCTGTTCAACGTCGCCTCCGGGGCCAACACCATCCGGGGCTACCGCGGCGGCCTCCAGGTCCTGCCCGAGATGCTCGAGGTCAGCGCCGACGTCGACGGGGTCGTCCTCGGCCTCGCCGACGGTGGCCTGTCCGCGGTCAGCGGCAGCGTCAACATCGTCAACGCCGCGGGCGGAAGCGAGACCTCGGTGGTGCTCATCCCCAGCGCGCTATTCGACGAGGTGTTCGAGTTTGGCCCCGTGCCCTTTGGGCTGCGCGCGCCGGAGCCCGGCGTGGCCGCCAACATCAGCTCCAGCTGGACCATCCCCGCGGTCCCCGAGGGGACCTACAAGGTCATCGCCTCCCTCGAGAACGACGACCTGGTCCGCGACCCCGACACCAGCATCGCGGGCACCGAGATCCTCGAGATCGAGGTCGTCGCGGGGGAGGACATCGAGATCCAGGACAGCTTCAAGGTCACCGAGGCCCTGGCCGTCATCAGCCCGGGCGCCGACGGCCCCGAGGAGGTCAGCGGCACCCCGGTGTTCGAGTTCGCCGACGACAGCTCGGAAGACCGCTACGAGGTCATCGTCCACGACGCCCTGGGCAACGAGGTCTGGCGCGACGACCAGGTCCCCGGCGTGAACGGGAATGGCACCGTGACCGTCGACTACGGCGGCCCCGCCCTCGAGCCGGGCATGTTCTACCGCTTCCAGGCGACCTCGTGGAAAGACGGCAACCCCGAGGCCACGGCCCTGAGCCGGACCGAGGACCTGCGCGGCGTGTTCATCTACGTCGAATAGCTCGAGTCGCCGCTCACGGCAGCCCGAGCGCCTGGGCGTCAGCGACCGCCTCACCGCCGATTGACCCCACGGCGGGCCTTGGCGATGCTCGACGCATGCGCGCTTGGCTCTCCTTCACCACGGTCTGTGCCGCGGGGCTCTTGGCCCTCGCCTGCGCCGACGACGAAGCCTCCCCCACCGGCGACGAGCAGGGGTCGGGCTCGGACAGCTCGAGCGACGGCACCACGGAGGAGGACGAGGAGTCGAGCACCTTCTCGAGCGAGACGATGAGCGAGTCCTCCGAGGACGGCTCCGAGTCGACGACGCAAGAGGAGGACAGCTCCGAGTCCACCGACGACAGCTCGACCGACGACAGCTCCACGGGCGACACCTCGACCGAAGACACCGCCGAGGCGTCCGACACCAACTGTCCGCCCGGGACCTTCGGCTGCCCCTGCGACCAAGGCCTGTGCGAGGACCCCTTCGTGTGCGCCGACGGCATCTGCCAGCTCCCCACCGAGGACAACTGCGGCGACATCCAGACCCAGTACGACGCGCTGATCGAGGCGTCGAACAGCTGCACCGACGACGCCGACTGCCAGTGGCTCTACGGGCACTGCGGGGTGGGCCTGGGCGAGTGCTACACCCTCGTCAACCTCGGCGTGGACCAGGGAGACTTCGACGCCCTCGCCGCGCTGTGGGAGGGCGCGAGCTGCTCGGGCCCGGTGTGCGACTGCCCCCCGCCTCCCGCGAGCGTGCCCTGCGTGGACAACGTGTGCGCCTGGCCGTAGATCGGCCTCCCTAGCCGAGCAGCCTCGCCCAGCCTTTCCCGGTAGCCGCGCGCTTTTTTATGGCGCTCAGGGCCCTATCATCCGGCGATGGCCGCCCTCGAGGTCGACTCCCTCACCGCCGAGCTCGCCGAGCTCTCCCCCCGTCGGATCCTGCGCCGCGCCTTCGAGCTGTTCGAGCCCGAGGACATCGCGATCAGCTTCTCGGGCGCCGAGGACGTGATGCTCGTCGACTTCGTCTGCGAGCTCCTCGACCCCGTCAAGCCCCGGGTGTTCAGCCTCGACACCGGCCGCCTGCACCCCGAGACCTACCGCTTCTTCGCCACCGTCGAGGAGCGCTACGGGCTGCGCATCGAGTACTGCTTCCCCGAGGCCGAGGCGGTCCAGACCCTGGTCCGCAAAAAGGGCCTGTTCTCGTTCATCGAGGACGGCCACGGCGAGTGCTGCGGCGTCCGCAAGGTCGCGCCCCTGCGCCGCCAGCTCTCGGGGCTGCGCGCGTGGATCACCGGCCAGCGCCGCGACCAGAGCCCGGGGACCCGCAAGGGCGTCCCGGTGTTCGAGCTCGACGGGGCCTTCACCGGGCGAGGCGGCGGGCCGCTGTACAAGTTCAACCCCCTCGCGGCGATGACCTCGACCGAGGTCTGGGACACCATCCGCGCCTTCGAGATCCCCTACAACCCCCTCCACGCCCGCGGCATGGTCAGCATCGGCTGCGAGCCCTGCACCCGCGCGACCTTGCCGGGCGAGCACGAGCGCGCCGGTCGGTGGTGGTGGGAAGAGGCGACCAAGAAAGAGTGCGGGCTGCACGTGGGCAACCTCGACGGCCCCAGCGAGGGATGAGCGACGCCGAGCCCGATGCGGAGAAGCCCGACGCCGAGCCTGAAGTCGGGACCGCGCTGACGATCCTCCACCGAGACGACCGCCTGCTCGCCGTCGCCAAGCCCAGCGGGATGCTCGTGCACCGGGGCTGGGCCGCCGACGAGGCCGTGCTCGTCGACCTGCTCCGCGCCCAGCTCGACGGCGCGGACGTGTTCCCCCTGCACCGCCTCGATCGCGGGACCTCGGGGGTGCTGTGCCTGGCCCTCGACAAGGAGGCCGCGGCCTTCGTCGGACAGCAGTTCGAGGCCCACGCGCCGCCGCTGACCAAGACCTACCTGGCCCTGGTTCGCGGCCTGGCCCCGGAGGCCGTCGACGTCGACCACGGGCTGCGGCCCCACGACAGCAAGACCGGCAAGCGGCGCAAGGCCGCCGACGCCCTCCCCCGGATCCCCGCTCAGACTCGCTTCGAGCGCATCGAGGCCCGGCAAATCGGCGAGCGCAGCTACTCCCTCGTGAAGGCCCTGCCGCGCACGGGTCGGACCCACCAGATCCGCCGCCACCTCAAGCACCTCGCGCACCCCATCATCGGCGACGTGCGCTACGGCAAGGGCAATCAGAACCGCTACTTCCGGGCGCACTTCGACTTCCACCGCATGGCCTTGCACGCCGCCGCGCTGACCCTCGAGCACCCCGACGGCGGCGCCCTCGAGCTCCGCGCCCCGGTGCCGGCGGACCTGCGCGAGCCGCTGCGCGCGATGGGCTTCGAGACCCTGCGCACCTGGTAGAGCGGACGCTCGGTGAGCTCCGCAGAACAGCAAGCGGTGCACATCGGGTATGGTCCGCTCCCTGCCCACCAGCCGCTCTGCGAGACCCACGATGATCGTCATGAAATTCGGCGGCAGCTCCGTCGCCAACCACACCCAGATTGAGAAAGTCCGCGCCATCGTCGAGGCCAAGCGCGAGCGCGCGCCGGTCGTGGTCAGCTCCGCGCACAAGGGCATCACCGACGCCCTCGTCGACGCGGCCAAGGCCGCGGCCAAGGGCGAGCTGACCCGCATCGATCCGGCGGGCCTCGAGCCCGGCCCGGGGGCCGCGGCGCTGAGCAAGCGCGGGGTGTTCGTCGATCCCATCGGCCGCCAGCGCACCATCCTCGCCGAGCTCGGCTGCCCGGCCGACCTCCTCGACGCCTTCTTCGCCGAGCTGTGCGACCTGCTCCGCGGCGTGTCCCTGGTCCGCGAGCTGAGCCCGCGCAGCCTCGACTACGTGTCGAGCTTCGGCGAGCGCATGTCCGTCCGCGCCCTGGCCGACTACTTCACCCGCAACGGGCTCCCGGCCCGGGCCCACGACGTGTGGGATCTGGGCTTCATCACCGACGACAACTTCAACCGCGCCCGCCCGCTCGCCGGCTGGGAGGCTGACTGCCGCGAGGCCTTCGCCAAGCTCGACGACGCGCTGCCCGTGGTCACCGGCTTCGTCGGCAAGAACCGCGCGGGCGACATCACCACCGTGGGCCGCAACGGCAGCGACCTGACCGCGGCCCTGCTCGGCGGCGCCCTCGGGGCCGAGGAGGTCCAGATCTGGACCGACACCGACGGGGTCATGACCGCCGATCCGAGCCTCGTCGACGGCGCCCGCAACATCCCCGCGATGCGCTTCGACGAGGCCGCCGAGCTCGCCTACTTCGGCAGCCGCGTGCTCCACCCCTCGACCCTGCTGCCGGCCATGGCCAGCGACATCCCGGTCCGGGTGCTCAACACCAACCGCCCCGGGCACCACGGCACGGTCATCGAGCAAAAGGCCGTCGAGAACCCCAGCGTCGCGACCAGCATCGCCTACAAGGAGGGCCAGTCCGTGGTCGTCCTGCGGACCACGCGAATGTTTGGCCAGGCGGGCTTTTTGGCCAAGGTGTTCGCCATCCTCGGCGAGCGGGGAGTCGACGTCGACATGGTGTCGACGTCGGAGGTGAGCGTGTCCCTGACGACCGCAGACCGCGCGGGGATCACCGCGGCCATGCCCGAGCTCGAGCGCCTCGGCGAGTGCGAGCTCCACCACGATCGCACCATCCTCGCCGTCGTCGGCCAGCACCTCCCGCAGCGCCCGGGCATCGGCGCGCGCATCCTCGGCGGCGTGGCCGATGCTGGAGTCAACGTCGAAATGATCAGCTACGGAGTCGACAGCATCAACTTGACCATGTTGATCGCCGACGCCGACATCGATCGAGCGGTCTCCGTCCTCCACGGGATGCTGTTCGAAGCGCGCTGATTGACCTGGGGGCTGCGCCCCCAACACAACCCCGATCTGGAGCGGCCGCCAGGCCCGCGAGCGCGAGCCTTCAATCGTCGCCGCGGCCTCTTGTAGAATCGTCGCGGTGATTTGGTTCCACCGCTTCGGTTGCACGGACGCATGAAGCTCAAGCAATTCCTCGACTCGCTCAACAACGAGCAACTCATCGACCGCCTCAACCTCGCCCTCGACGGGGCCGAGCTGGGCATCTGGGACTGGGATCTGCGCGACGACTCCGTGCAGTTCGACCGTCGGTGGTGCCAGATGTTGGGCCTCGACGCCGAGCAGACCGCCATGGAGCTCGGCACCTGGGAGTCGCGGGTTCACCCCGACGACATCGCGCAGTGCTACGCCGACATCCAGGCCCACCTGGCCGGCGAGACCCACAGCTACGAGAACATCCACCGCATGCGCCACGAGAACGGCGAGTGGATCTACATCCTCGATCGCGGGCGCATCTCCGGCTGGGACGAGGACGGCAAGGCCATCCGCTTCACCGGCACGCACTTCGACTGCACCGCGACCGAGCGGGCCAAGCGGGTCATCGACCAACAGCGCGAGCTGCTCGCGGACATGGTCCGCAACCTGCCCACCGGGGTCGCCATGTTCGACACCCGCGGCACCTACCTCGCGGCCTCCGACGCGTGGCTGCGCCTGTTCGACCTCGGCCCCGATCCGACCGAGCTCACCGGGCGCACCCCGGCGGCCCTGGGTGCTGCGCTGCCGCCCCAGTGGTTCGAGGCGCAGGTCCAGGCGCTGCGTGGGGAGTCGCTATCAGGCGATGAAGATCTCATCACCCTGCCCGACGGCTCCCGTCGCTACTTTCGCTGGTCGATGCGGCCGTGGCAGGCGAGCTCCGAAGACATCGGCGGAATTCTCGTAACTTGCGAAGACGTCACGGCGCATACGGAGGCGCGGCGCTCGAGCGAGAGCGAGGCTCGCCTGGCGGCCCTCGGGCTCATGGCTGGCGGAGTCGCTCACGAACTCAACACCCCCCTGCAAACGCTGATGGTCCACGCCGAGATGATCGCCGACGAGCTCGACGCCTTGGGCGACCGCGAGGTCGACGCAGAGCTCGCCGTCATCGAGCGCTACAACGACGCCGTCATTCAGACCACCGATCGCATCGCCAGCATCGTCGAGGCCCTGCGCACGGTGAGTCGCCATCACCCTGGCGATCCCTTGATGCCCGTCGACCCGCGGGAGCTCGCCAACCAGCAGCTCGACCTGTGCGGCGCCCGCTTTCGAGCCGAGCGCGTCCGCCTGACCATCGACGGCATCGGTGTCGGGGATGCAACGATCCTCGCCCGGCCGGCGGATGTCAGCCAGGTGCTCATCAATCTGCTCAATAACGCGCTCGATGCCGTGCACGGGCGAGCCGACGCCTGGGTCCAGCTCAGCGTTTCGCGCGAAGGCGACACCTGCACCTTCTGCGTGGTCGACTCGGGCACGGGCATCCCGAGTGAGCACATCGACCAGCTCATGACTCCCTTTTTCACGACCAAGAAACTCGGGGAGGGTTCGGGGCTCGGGCTGAGCCTGGCCAAGTCCCTCGCCGAGCGAATGGGGGGCGAATTGGCCTATGTTGCGTCCGCGCCAAACACCACCTTTGAGCTACGCTTATCGTGTAGTTCGGGGGACTCACCGCAATGATGCAGGCCGCCAAAAAGAAGCTCCTCATCGTCGACGACGACAGCATGCTGCGCGACGCGTTGGTTCACATGCTCGAGCGGGCGGGTCACCAGTGCGAGGGGGCGGCCGACGGCGACGAGGGCCTCGAGCGCATCCTCGACCGCGGCTACGACCTGGTGATCACCGACATGCGCATGCCGAGCATGAGCGGCATCGAGATGATCCGCGCCGTGCGTCGAGCCCTGGGCCCGAACCCGCCCTTCATCTTGCTCTCGGGCTACCACGACTTCGAAGAGGACGAGCTGCGCGCCGCCGGGGCCTCGCTGGTGCTGCAAAAGCCCCTGCGCCCCCGCACCATCCGCGAGTCCGTCGCGTCCCTACTCGCCGGCTAGCCCTGAGCCCGACACCGCGTAGCTCGGCGCGTCGGGGTTGCCCTTGAACCTGGCCGCGAGCAGGTCGAAGCCCTTTTGGCTGAAGGGGCAGACGTCGGCACACACGGCGCACCCAAAGTTGCGATCGAAGTAGTCGAGGCACGCGGCCGAGTCGATGCACTGCACGCGGCCCGAGTCGAGCACCACGGGCTCGGGGTGGATCGCGTCGACCGGGCACTGGCGCACGCACTTGCGGCACATCGCGCAAAAGTCCCGGATCCACCCGGGGGGTTCGGGCGGCGCCGGGATGTTCTCGATCGAGGTGTAGATGGCGTTGATGCGCAGCAGCGCGCCGTCCGTGGGGGAGATCAGCAGTCCGTGGTAGCCGATCGTGCCCAGGCCCGCGAGCTCGGCGAGCTGCGTGTAGTCGCTCAGCCCGCCGAGCGCGGTGCCCGGGTAGGCCGCGTGGCCCCGGCCGCGCAGCATCTTGGTCAGCGCGTTGCCGATCTGCGCGAGCTTCAGGTAGCAGCCGGCGACCTCCCGGAAGGCCTCGAAGCTCGGCGCGGTGTCCAGGATCGCCTTGGACATGGGGACGGTGTAGAGGATGGCCTGGCGGTGCGGGATGGCCTTGCCCCCGAAGATCGCGTGGTCCGGGACGTGCACGTAGCCGACCGCCGTCGCGCCCTGCTCCTTGGCGACGGCCTCGATGCCCGCGAAGTCCTCGGCGCTCGCCTCGACCTGGGTCGGCTCGAAGGTCTGCGAGTAGTAGCGAGAGCTCCCGTTCATCTCGCGCATCAGCTTCAACATCGTCGGGCCGACCGACAGACGCTGGCGCACGCTCATGCGCATGATCGAGTGCTCGGCCTGCGGGACCTCGGAGGTGAAGGTATTGCGCGGCGCCGCATCGGCGGCGGGATGGATGAGCTTCTCGAGCTCGAAGACCTCGCTGTCAAAAGCCTCGAGCATCGAATCGAGCATCGCGTTGCGCGCTCCACCCGCGAGCAGCGTGAGCATGAAGGTCTTCATCGGCACTCGATGATACGCCCTTCGACGCTGCGCGCGGCCCGGAATGAACCCTCAGCCCGCGAGCACCGAGACCTCGGCGCCGGCGATCACCAACACCTGCGTCGGCCCGCCGTAGTGCGCGGCCATGCCCACGTCGACCATCCACACCTTCTCGTCGCAGGCCGACTGGATGCCCTCGGTGTGCACGGTGTGGCCGACGACCATGCGCTTGACCTCGAGCTTGGCGAGGGCCTGGTCGAGCAGGGCGCAGTCGCTCGCGTCGGGCTCGTCGGAGTAGTGGCGGCTCCACACCGGGCCGTCGGGGTCGACGATCGCCTTGGGCGGCTCGCTGCGCTCGCCGTTGAGGAAGGCCCGGGCCTCGCGGTTGAGCGTGGTGATGTCGCCGGCGTAGGCCGGGAGCACGCCGCCGTGGACGAAGGCGGTGTCGCCGACGACGACCACGGTGTTGCGCTTGCCCAGCTCCTTGGCCCAGGGGCGCCCGGGCAAGAAGGCCGCGACCCGGGACATGGCCCCCTTGGGCACCTTCCCGCGCAGCGGATCGAGGGCCCTGTCGGCGACGTCGACCCCGGGCGCGTCGGCGAAGTCGACCAGGCCTCCCGGGGTCACGTAGCGCAGGTCGCCCATGGCGTTCATGAACTCGTGGTTGCCGTTGAGGATGTGGATGGCGCCGCCGGCCGCCTTGGCCTCGTGCTGGAGCCGCGCCAGGAGCTCGAGGATGGCCTGCTCGCCGTCGCCGCGGTCGAGCTGATCGCCGGTCTGCACGATCACCAGGGAGCCGCCGATCCACTTGCCCGACTCGTCCATGGCGCCCGCGAGCCGCAAGGCCCGCTCGGTCGCCCCCAGATCGCCGTGCAGGTCGCCGATCGCGACGAGGCGCTCGGGCTCGGGGTAGCGGGTCTGCCGGGCCGGAATCTCACCAGGGTCGATCGCCCGCAGCAGCGACTCCCTCGGCTCCGTGGGCTGCCTGGGCTCCTCGGGCTCGGGCGCGGGGGTCGGCTCGGACAGCCGCTGGCCGACCCCTTGCTGGTCTTGCTCGTGGGCGGGTGGTGGCGCGCCGAGGCAAGCGCTGGCTGCCAGGCGAGGAGAAAGAGGGCGGCGGGGCGGAGCGGGGAACGAAGAAGGGCGCGCACGTCAGTATCCGATCGGTTCGTCGGCGTGGGGATCGGCGACGCCGCCCTCGGCCTCGAGGGCCTCCTGGGCGGCGACGGTGTAGCGGGTGGTCGGCTCGAGCTCGAGGCGACGAAAGGGGATGGGCTCGTCGCTCTCTTCGCAGATCCCGTACTCGCCCTCGGCCACGCGCGAGAGCGCGGCCTCGACCTCGGCCAGGCGCGCGCGGTCTCGGGTCAGCAGCTGCTTGGCCTGGAAGCGCCCGGCCTCCTCGGCCGCCTGGTCCTCGACGTCGCCGCGCCCCGGGTCGAGGTTGTCGGCGACGACGGAGGTGCTGCTGGCGATGCGCTCGCTCAGCTCGGCCTGCTCCGTCTCGAGCTTGGTCCGCAAGCCGGCGAGTTGCTGTTCGCTGAGGTGGTCCACCGGCGCTACCGTATCAGGCCCCCGCGACGCGTCGACCTCTAGCCAGCAGCTAGCGCTCCGCGACGCTGAGGGTCAGCGGCACGGTGACCTCGCCCGCGCTCGCCCCCGCGATGGTCCACGTCTTTGCGACCGAGCCCAGGCAGGCCTTGAGCGGGTCCAGGAGCGTCGGCGCCTGCTCGACGCTGGCCTTCGAGACCGCCCCGTCCGCGCCCACGCTCAGGCGCAGGCGAGCCCCCCCGAGCTGGCTGTCGTCCTTGCGCAGGCCCATGCCCAGGCAGGCCTCGAGCTGGCCCCGGTCGGCCTTGGCGACGGCGGCCACGGCCTCGGCGTCGACCTTGCCCGCGTCCACGGACGCGGCCCCGACGGCGACCGTCGGCTTGCCCCGGGTGCGCCCGCCGGGCCCGAACACGAAGGCGTCGCCGTCGAGCTTGGGGCCGCCGGCCTCGAAGGCCGCGTCGAATTCATCCTGGGTGATCGTCGACTCGTCGAGCAGCGCCGCCAGCTCGGCGTCGGCCTCGGGGCTCCCGGGCTCGGGGCCCTTGGGCAGCTCGGGGGTCAGCTCTCCCTCGCTCCCGGCCTGCGCCGCCTCGCCGCTCTCTCCCGCCGTCTCGCCGGTCTCGCCGGTCTCGTCGCTGCCCGTGTCCTCCGAGCCCGACTCCTCCGTCCCCGTCTGCCCCGCCTCGATCTCGGCCATGGCCCGGGCGACGAGCTCCTCGTCGGTGGGCGGCAGCTCGGCCTCGGAGGCCGGCGCGGGCGCGCGCTTGGCCGGCTCGGCCTGGGGCTCCGCGCTCGCCTTCGCGTCGCTCCCCTGCTGCTCCGTCGCCTTGGGCGATCCACAAGCCGAGAGGGTCAGGCAGCTGCACAGAAGTCCCAAGCCGAGGCCGCGCACCCGCCAATGGTGCGCGCCGAGGCGCTCAGGTCAAGTCCGCGGGCCAGACATGCGCTCACCATGCGCCGAGCATGCGCCGAACATGAGATAGATCCGGCATGTCCACTCCCACACCCTCCGCGCAGTGGCGCGACCGCGTCGCCCTGGTGACCGGGGCCAGCAGCGGCATCGGCCGCGCCATCGCCCGCAGCCTCGCCCTCGAGCTCGGCATGCGCGTGGTCCTCTCGGCCCGCCGGGTCGAGCGCCTCGAGGCCCTCGCCGCCGAGCTGCGCGACGCTGGCGCGGCGGTGTTCGTGGCCCCCTGCGACCTGCGCGACGAGGGCTCGATCCTCGCCCTGTTCGCGGCCATCGCCGACGCCCCCGGCTTTGGCCCCGTCGACGTGCTGATCAACAACGCCGGCCTGGGCCGCGAGGCCCCGCTGAGCTCGGGCGCGACGGAGCACTGGCGGGAGATGCTCGAGGTCAACGTCCTCGGCCTGTGCATCTGCACCCGCGAGGCCGTGCGCGGCATGCTCGAGCGCGAGCGAGACGCGGGGCCCGACGCCCCGGCGATCCCCGGCCACGTCATCCACGTCGCGTCCATGGCCTCGCACCGCGTCCCCGCCGGCAGCGGGGTCTACTCGGCGACCAAGTTCGCCGTCCGCTCGCTGACCGAGGGCCTGCGCCTCGAGCTGCGCGCGGCCGACAGCAAGATCCGCGTGGGCGCCGTCAGCCCGGGCTACGTCGAGACCGAGTTCGCCGCGGTCTACGGCCACGGCGACGAGGAGCGGGCCCGCGCGACCTACTCGCGCTTCCCCGTGCTCCAGCCCGAGGACGTGGCCGCGACCGTCGCCCACATGCTCGCGGCCCCGCCGCGCGTCCAGATCCACGACGTGCTCATGCGCGGCACCCAGCAGCCCGGGTGACACCTCCGCGCCCCGGCGGTGTTCGAGGTCCGTGCGCCCCCCACCTCGACGCACCCGAGCCTACGGCCTCGCGCTCGTCCTCCAGGGCACATGCGCGCTGTTCGCGTGCGACCTCGAGCGCGCGCCCGTCCACGAGCGCGCCCCCGAGCTGACCATCCACGTCGACGAGCGCCCGGTGCTCGTCGGCGTCATCGACGAGCGCCTCGACGCCGCGCCCTACCTCTACCTGCGCCTCGACCTCCTCGACGACAGCGGCAATACCGAGGGCTCCGAGCCGGGGCCGCGCTGGGTCGCCCTGCCCAAGGACACCCACGCGAGCGCGGCGGCGCAGCCCGGCGCGGTCCTGCGCGTGCGCAGCCTCGGCCGGCGCCACGGCGTGTGGGTGCCCGAGCTCGAGGCTCAGTTCGACGCCCTCGAGTACGTGGCTCTCTTGCCTCAACCAGCGTCCGAGCCCGGCCCGGAGTCCCCAGGGCCGTAGGGCCCGCGGAAGCCCGGCCGCGGCGGGACCCAGGTCCCGAACAGGCGATCCCACAGGGTCAGGCAGTCCGCCAGGTTCTCGAGGCGGTCGCGCTGGACCACGCTGTGGTGGCGCAGGTGGGCGTCGGGCCCCTGGAAGATCTGGCCCATGATCGGCCCGCTGGTCCACCCCGAGCCCACGTGCTGCGTCGCCGTGATCAGCAAAAAGAGGGTGAACAGGAACAGGAGCTCCCAGGTCGCAAAGCCCAGCGCCGAGAGCAGCAGGCAGGGCGGACCAAACACCAACAGCGCCTCGAGCCAGTGGACCTGCATGCCCGCCCACAGATCCATGACCTCCGGCTCGTGGTGGTAGCGGTGCACCCGTCGCCACATCCAGCTGCGCTCGCCGCCCGCGTGCTCGAGGCGATGGCGGAAGTAGGAGTGCACGTCCGTGAGCAGGAAGGCCACGAGCAGGCGCAGCAGCGGCGGCCAGCCATCGAGCAGCGCGGGCACGGAGGCCGCCTCGGCGAGGGCGTGGCCGAGCAGGCTCGAGCCGACGATGGTCGTCACCCCGGCGACGAACCAGCACAGCGTCGCGTCGAACAACCAGCGCGTGCGCCGAGCCCAGGAGTAGCCCCGCAGCCGCGGGCCGAAGTCCCCGAGCAGGTGCGCGCCCAGGTCCGGATCGGCCGGCGCCAGCACCCGCGGCCCGACGCCCTCGAGCACGAACAGGCTGCCCATGCCCAGGCCCACGCCGCCGAGCCAGGGGAGCAGCCGCAGGAGCTCCGGAGACCACGCCAGCGCGGGCGGGTGGGCGGACAGGAAGGGAAAGGTCAGCACCTGGACGCCGACGAAGGTCGTGAACCACACCGTCAGGCCCCAGCGCCGCAGCCACTGCGCGCGCCGCTGACCCGAGCTCTCGACCCGCGCTCCCACCCCGCGAGCCTACCAGCGTCAGCTCAGCGCCGCGACCTGGCCGCGGCTGCGCACGAACAGCCACAGCGTTTGGCAAGCCCGCGCCACGCTCAGGGCCGCGAACGCGACGTAGAGCCCCGGCCAGCGCTGGGTCAGGATGCCCACGCCCATCACCACGCCCAGGACGAGCAGGAACACCACCACGGCCTCGCCGATCGCTCGGGTCTCGCGGGCGTGGACGAGCACCGCCGAGAGCCAGCTCTGGACCACGCGCAGCATCGGGATCGGGGTCGCAAACAGGAGGCCGGTGGTCGCCAGCGCGCCGAGCTCGGGCTCGAGCCCGGACACGTCCACGAACCACAGCTCCGACAGCCCCGAGCCGGCGATCACCAACAGCACCACGGCCAGCGCCGCGCACAGCCGGGCGACGAACTGGACCAGGGACCGGCGCGCGCCGGGGCGCTCGAGGGCCGCGACCGCGACCTCCGTGAGCGCGAGGCCCTGGGACTGGAACATGAAGATGAAGCCCATGACCACGGGCAAGACCGCGAGCGAGGGGATGACCTCGGGCATGCGCGACACCCCCGCGGTGCCGAGGGGCTGACCGATGAGCGCGAGCAGGGTGGTCACCGCCAGGGGCACATAGAAGTTGGCGAAGGCGCGGCCGCGGAGCCCCTCGTTGCCCTCGGGGTCCCGGTCCGGGAGCTCGTCGCGGACCACCGGGCGCAGCCGCAGCCCCGAGTAGATCGCCTCGGTCGTCACCCCGCAGGCGATCGCCGACGCGGCCAGGGTCGCCCCCGTGATCCCGCCCTCCCCCGCGCGGAATACGAACCATCCGACGGCCAGCACCGACAACAGCGCGCCCAGCCGCAGCATCGTCCCGACCGTCACCGCCTCGTTGTGACCGAAGCGAATCAGCACGCCCTGGTTGAAGCGTCGATAGGCGATCGCCCAGGTCCAGGGTGTCATGATCAGCAAGCCCAGGCGCGCCGCCTCGCTGACCTCGGGCGGCGCTCCGAGCCAGCCGTCGACGACCACGGCATACAGAGGCGTGAGCGCGAGCAACAAATGAAGAGCTGTGAGAATGGCCGAGGTGACGTGGGTGAAACGGGCGAGCCACGCGTAGCTGGGGCGATCGCGCGAGAGCGTCGTCGAGGCCGAGAGCAGCATGATGATCGGCGCCTCGATGACCAGCGCGATCGGCATGATCACGCTGCCATAGGCCGCCAGCTCGACTTCGGGGTTGGCCATGCGCGCCGTCACGGCGCTGACGATGGGCAGCTCGAGGGCCATCAACAGCCAGCTCGCCGCCAGGGGGAGCCACGCGCGGGTCACGGTCGCCACGCTCGGTCCGGCGTCGACCCCCGCGGGCTTCGTCCTCATCGAGAGCATGTACGGCGCCAGCGGTGCCGGGTCAACGCCGGTTCGGGTGGGCGCCTCGCCACGCCCCGCGCTGCCGTGACGCGACAACGCCGCGACCGTCCAAGGCAGTCCGCGATTGTCCAGCGCACGCCGACCGTGCGACCATCGAGGCGTGCCTCCTGCTGCCCTCGCGCTGGTCGACGCCGTGTTCCAGCTGGCCCTGCACCACGATCGCAGGGCCCGAAAAGCGCACGCCGCCGACCCCGGTCACGCCCCCCGGCGAGTCCAGGCCCACGTCCTCGGCCCCCTCGAGGACGAGTTCAACTACATCCGCGTCGACATCCAATTCGAGGGCGCCGCGTCCTCGAACCTGAGCGTGACCATCGACCTCGACAACCAGCGCCTGCTCGCGCCGCAGGTCGGCCTCGGCGAGCTCAGCCTCGGACGCAGCGGCATCGCCCGGCTCATCGGCGAGCTCGAGGCCTGGTGCTACCGCGCCCTCCCCGTCGAAGAGCCCGAGGCCAAAGCCAGCACCAACACCGACGTCGAGACCACCTTGAAACCCTGAGCCCCACCCGGCCCACAAACGCAAAGCGGGCACGCTCCCTCCGGAGACGTGCCCGCTCGTGTTTGCGGACCCAGAGGCGGAGAGTGGAAGTCCACCAAGCCCCCCAGTTCGAAGTGCTACCACCCCCAACTCGAGGCCCTGCTCCTAGCAACAGGCGCTCTCACCCCCGCCAGATGACGCCCCCTCCAAGGCACGAGCCCCATTGCCCCACGACCACAGCGGAGGAGCGGAGCGACGAAGCGCCCCCGGTCCTCAAACCCCTGCGGGGGCATTCAGGAAGCGCCCCCGGTCCTCAAACCCCTGCGGGGGCATTCAAGAAGCGTCGGCGACCACGAGCATGCTGAGCTCGTGGAGGCCCTCGCCGACCGTGCTCAGGTCCAAGCCCGTGCCCTCGGCGTTGACCGTGCCCTCGGCGACCGGGAGCAGCACGATGTTGTTCTTCTCCATCTCGTAGACGGCCACGGGCGTGCCGGGGGCCAGGTCGAGGGACGCGTCGACGCTGAACTCGAAGGCGCCCTCCTTGGCTTTGACGCCAGCGGGGTAGAAGGTCCACATGCCCACGACGGGGCCCGCGGGGGTGTCGGCGAACATCCAGTCCTCGGACGAGAGCTGGCGACCGCCGGCCTCGGTGGGCGCGGAGAAGTCGGTCTTTTGCGCCGTCGAGGCGTCGATGGTCACGGTCAGGCCGCCCTCGATGGGCACGTCGGTGGCCCCGGACTCGGGCAGCGTCGTCAAGGCGTCGGCGATGGGCACCCGGACGACCTTCTCGAGCTCGAGGGCGTCGCCCTCGGCCACCTCGACGGTGAAGTAGTTGCCGGTGTGCGTGCCCCCGCTCGAGTCGAGGAACTTCAGGCCCCACACGCCGGTCTGGGGGAAGTCGACGGTGAACAGGCCCTCGGCGTCGGCCTGGAAGGAGATGCAGCTCTGGGCGATGTCGTCGACGATCGGGCCGCAGCGCTGGAAAAAGGGCGTGGGCAGGGCCGCGCTCGCGTCGTCGAGGGCCTGGCCGCTCGCCGTCGCCAGGGGCTCGACGCCAGTCGTCGACTCGCCGTCGGTCGTGGTGTCGTCGCCCACGTCGTCGTCCGTCGACGACTCACCATCGTCTTCGCTCTCCGTGGCCTCGTCGTCGGCCGCGTCGTCCTCACCGTCGTCGCTCGACGTGCAGCCGAGGGCGGGGGTCAAGAGCAGAGTCAGGAAAGAAAAAGAAGCGAGGAGCCTCGATGCTCGAGTCATGGGCTCAGACTCGCCTATTTTGGACCGGATTTCCCGTGAGAAATGACGGGTAACTGCGGCAAAATTGCTGTGGTCTTCACAGCCCGAAATTCATGGATGGGCCCCGACATCGACAGTTGGGATTTCCGTACGGGAATTGCACCCGCGCCGTTCGGTTGACTATCCGAATGCTCTACTGCTGAGCTAACGAAACGACGTCCACGCCCGCGTGGACCCATCCGCGACCAGGTCTAGCAATCCCCTTCGAGCGCGCAAGGATTTTTCCACTGCGTATACTCTCGACGATGTGCAGCCAATCGCGCGCGTTTGGCTCCGGCGTGGTCCTGATCTGGCTCTGGGTGTTTTTCGCGTCCGTCACCGTGAGCGAAGCGCACGCCGCCCCGCCCACGCCCGCGCCGCCGCCCCAGGCAGATCAGCCGAGCGCCGCCTCGGACTTCACCGAGACCTGCGAGCAGGCGCTGCCCAAGGCCGAAGTCGACGCCC
Source organism: Plesiocystis pacifica SIR-1 (assembly GCF_000170895.1). Classification (GTDB taxonomy): domain Bacteria; phylum Myxococcota_A; class Polyangia; order Nannocystales; family Nannocystaceae; genus Plesiocystis; species Plesiocystis pacifica. Next base: position 94,077 of record NZ_ABCS01000002.1, read on the forward strand.
TCGTCGAGGCCATGCGCGAAGTCGACCGAGCGAGCCCCTGCGCCCTCGAGCGCGTCGACACCCAGCTCCACCGCACCGACATCGCGTGGGCCCGCGAGGGCGTCGACGGCGAATTCGGGGCGCGCCTGGGCCCCAAGGCCTGCGTCCTCGAGCCGACCCACCGCGGGACCGACCTGGCCTACACAGCGGACCCCGAGCTCGGCGAGCGCTGCCCCGCCGTCGTCGATCGCCTGCGCGCCTTCGTGGGCGAACCCGTCGAGCACCTCGCCGTCGTCGTCGAGGCCCAGGCGGTCGAGTACAGCAGCGCCGTCGACGAGGATCCTGGCGAGGCGCCCTGGAGCGTCGCCGCGCTGGCCTGGCTCGCGGCCCTCGGCCTGAGCGTCGCCGTGGCCGTGGACCACCGCCGACGCAGCCAGCTAGCGGACGCCGACGCCCGAGCCCAGGCCCGCGCGTGGCGGATCGCCCTCGGCCTCGGCTTTGTCTTCGCCCTGGCCGTGCGCCTCGCCCTGCCGGCGACCCTGGCCAACTGGTACGGCGCCTTCTTGCCGGCGCAGGGCTGGGGGGACCAGCGCTTTGGCGCGAGCTCGGCGGTGCTCCAGGCTGCCGTGCGCGCCGTCTTGCCGTGGACGCCGAGCGTCGCCTTTGGCCTGGTCCGCGTGGCCGGCTCCCTCGCCGTGGTCCTGGTCATGATCCTCGTCCGGCGCCTGGGCGGCGGGCCGCGGGCTGCGTGCGTGGCCGGGGTGTTGCTCGCCCTGTCTCCGGCGGCCGCCCGCTTGTCGGCCTCGAGCTCCGAGCACGTGCTCGCCGGGACCCTCGCCCTGGGCGCGTGGGTGTGCTGGCTGCGGGTCTGCTCCGACGAGCCCGAGACCCTCCGCGAGCGCGCGCTGCCGGGGGCCCTCGCCGGTGTGCTCATGCTCCTCGCCGTGCTCGCGCGGGTCGACTGCTGGCCGCAGCTGAGCCTCATCGGGCTGTGGGGGCTCGCCCACCGCCCCCTCGGAGAGCCGGGCGCAGCTGCGCCTCGAGGGCGGTGGCGGGCGGCCGCGGGCTCGCTCCTCGCCTTCGCCCTGATCTGGTCGCTCATCGGCGCCTACGCCTACCGAGCCGTCGTGCTCCCCAGCGACCACCCCCCGCCGAGCCTCGCCGATTGGCGCATGACCGCGGGCGTGCTGTTTGAACAGCTGTGGATCGCCGCGACCGCAGATCCGGCCTGGCTGTCCCCGCTGACGGCGGCCCTGGCCGCGCTCGGCTGCGCCGCCGCCCTGGTCGAGCGTCGCTTCGCCCTCGTCGGCCTCGCCCTGGTCTCGTGGGCCCTCGTGTTCGTCCCCCTCGGCCGCAACCTCACCCACGACGGCCTCACCGGCACGCGCTACTTCGTGCTCGCGTGGCCCGTGCTGTTGGTCCTCGTCGCCGCCGGAGCCCAGGCCGTCGCGACTCGACTGGTCCCGGACGAGGCGCGCTGGCGCTGGCCGGACGCCCTCGCCGGGGCTGCGCTCCTCGCCCTCGCTGGCTTCGCCGCGCGGCCCGGGCTGACCCACGAGTACACCTTCCAGGCCGAGTACCGCGCCCTCGCCGAGGGACTCGCCGCCCTCGAGCGCGAGCGCGGCGAAGACCGGGGCCTCGGCGACTGCACCCTCTACTACGTCGCCCCGCGCCAGCACACCGGCGAGGTCGACTTCGACTGCTGCCTCGACCCCGAGCGCACGCCCCTGGCCCTCGCCAGCCCCAGCCTGCGCTTTCGTCGGGTGCCCAAGAACGACGAGCTGCCGCGCCTCGAGGAGGAAACCTGCGCCCTCTACTACCGCGGGACCCTGTGCGAGATCCTCACCGAGCACGCGCCCCGGACCCAGCGCGCCCTCGCCCAGATCCGCGAGCAGTGTGCCCGCGCCGACGCGTGGATGGAGGGCGGCGAGGCCCTGGTCTCGACCCCCGTGACCCGTCACAGCCTCAACGAGCGCTGGGCCGAGGACCCGGTGATCGAGCTGCGCTACTGGTCGCAGCCCCCACAGCCGGAGCCCGGCGACCATTAAAAAAGCCGGCGCCCTCCCGAGGGAGAGCGCCGACTCGGCGGCTACCTCAGTCTGACGTAGCCCGACCCTTGGGCTCGGCCTCGTTTCCGTCACCGCCCGGTCCCTCCGAAGAAGGGGTCGGAGAGGGGCTCGGGCGACCCGCCGCCCGGTCCTTCATGGACCAGACCGTGCGCGCGAGGGGGCTCCCCTCGAGCAGGCGGGTGAACAGCTCGACGGGGCTCTTGCCCCCGAGCAGGGAGACGAGGTTCATGTTCTCCGCCGCGGCCTTCATGACCTCGGCGTCGGCGGCCGCGTGCAGAGCTCCGACGAGCTCGGGCTGCACCGCCTCGAGGCGGCGGCTGTCCGCCTCGGCCAGGGCCGCGGCGGTCGCCCGGTCGATCTCGGCCTGGGCGCGGTGGGTGTCGAGGACGACGGCGTCGACCAGCTTGCGGGCCTCAGCCTCGATCTCGGCGTCACGCAGCTTGCGCTTGGCGCGGGCCTCGGTCTCGGCCTGGGCGAGGCTCAGGCGAGCCTCCACGGCGATGCGCTCCTTCTCGGCGCGCCCCGACGCGTCAGCCTGCTCGCGGGCAGACTCGAGCTCGAGCTTGCGCAGCTCGATGCGGTGCTGGTCCTCCAGCTCCGCCCGGGCGGTGTTCGCCATGCGCTCGTGCGACTGACGCTGGACCGCGTGCTCCTCGACGTCGACGGCGTCGCGCAGCTTGACCGAGATCAGGCGGCGCTCGGCCTGGCGATCCTGGAGCTCGAGCTCCACCGCGCCCTTGTGGGCGGCGGCGAAGGCTGCGGCGAGCTTTTGGTCCGCCAGCTCGATGCCCAGGAGATCCACGCCGTCGAGGATGGCCCCGATCTCCGGGAAGCTCAGGGCCTCACCCTCGGCGAACACCGAGGCCTTGACCTTGGGCGCGAGCTCCGAGAACAGCGCGGTGGCCGGGAGCTCGCGGATCCGACCCCGGAGGGTCATGGCCACGAGCTTGACCGGGTCCTCGCTGGCGAACCAGCGCTCGGGGTCGCCCTCGAAGTGGGCGCTGATCCCAACCGACACGGCGAAGCGCGTCAGGTCCTTGGACACGACCTCGAAGCGGTCGCGGAAGCGTCCGCCGCGGACGCGCAGGTAGGCCGTCGACTTGGTCTGGCGACCGTCCTTGTGCGCGCCCTTGCTCAGCTCGATCTTGGTCAGCTGCTCCTCGTACTCGAGCAGCTCCACCGCCGGGCCCACGATGACCCGCCGACCGGCGCGCGAGCGCACCTGCGCGGCGTGGTTGGTGGGCACGATGACCGACAGGGCCCAGGGGGTCGAGACCTCGGCCGCGACCTGGAGCTCCGGAGCGCTGCGGGCGATCCACAGGTTCCAGTCCTTGGCCGGGACGCGGCGCTTGACCGGCTCCTCCTTGCGCGGGTCGACGAGGATGCTGACCTCGCCGCGGACCAGCCGGACCTTGCCGGTGGCCTTGTCGCGCACGTACACGCCGGACTTGGGCTCGACGCCGATGGCGTCGATGATCACCGCGTCGTGGTCGTTGCCCACGTGCGGCTCGCCCGTCTCCGGATGCAGGACCTCCGCCTCGATGAAGGGGAAGAACACCGTCGGCTCACCGCGGACCAGCAGCTCCGCGCCGGCGGGGTAGTGGTCCTGCTCGAGGGTGTGCCCCGCCGGCAGGCGCGAGCTCAGCTCGGCCTTGGAGATCGGCGAGATGATCCGCAGCCACAGCGCCTGGTTGGTGCCCAGCTCGTAGGCGTCGTAGACACGGCGCCGAGAGCCACGCTGGAGGAAGGTGTCGTGAGGACCGGGGAACACCCGCGCGGGCCCCTTGACGATCCGCGGGTTGCCGTCGGCGTCGAAGAGGATGCAGAAGTTCTTGGGCCCGAGCACGACGGCCTTGCGCGCGTAGGGATCCATGGGCGGCTGGTGTGGGTGGCGGCGGTGGTCGCGACGGCTCGACTTGTGCGAGGTGGTGGCGCGGGCGCCCCAGGCCTCGTCGAGGGCCGTGAGCATCACCGCCCGCTCGCCCAGGCTGAGCGAGCTGCGGTGGCGCAGCTCGTTCTTCATGGTGCTGAACTGCTTGCTCGTCATGCCGCCCTCGACCCGCGCGACCAGGGCCGTGAGCTCCTCGCGGATGGCCACCGACAGCCCGGCGATGGCGTCGTCGGAGCTGACCTCGGCGTCGGCCGGGCCGTCCTCGACGGCCGGGACCACGGCGATGCCGGTGGGCGGGATGAACAGCGAGGTGTGGCGACCCTGGATCACGATGCGCTGACCGATGCGCAGGGTCATCGCCGGCGAGCGCTCGAGCTCCGCGGCGTCCTCGCTCGCGGACGAGCTCGTGTTGCCCGCGCTGTCCGGGGCGTCGATGACCACCGAGGACAGCCGCGCCGACTTCATCACCAGCTCGGTGTAGGGCGCGTCCTCGTCGATGGGGCCGACGACCTCGACGAGCAGGTAGTGGTTCGCGCCGAGCTTGTGCGCCGGGCGGACCTCAGCGGACTGACCCGGCCACAGCGGGAAGGCGCAGGGCCCCGGGATGATCTTGGTCGTTCCGAGGCTCAGGTCGCGCTCCTTGTTGCCGCCGGGCACGTACTCGCCGTTGAGCCGCGAGGTGTCGGCGGTCGGGTTGGCGAGCAGCACGTAGGCGCCCTCGCGCGCGAGCACGAAGGGACGAGCCTCCATCGCGGCCTGCTCGTAGCCGCCGCGATCGTTCGCCCGCACGATGCGGTCGTTCGCCGAGGGAGTGAACTCCGTCGGACCAATGTGGGTGTGAATCTCGCCCGAGGTCTCGTTGAGAGACCACAGGAAAGAGCGACGGGGGACCGGGATCTTTTGACGGTTCTCCATGATGCACCTCCCCATCTGCGCCGGCCCAATGCCGTCGCGAGGAGTCGCTAGCGATGCCAACTAGTGGACTGCCTCATCCATCTACGCGAGGCAGGACTTCAACAACGAAGGCTCGTCCCGGCGACCTCTCGCTAGCCAGCGAGGCCCCCCAAACGAGCGCGCGCAACATGACACGCCCCCTCCCACCACGCAAGGCGAGAACAAAAACCACCAGCCCCAGCTCCCACCCGAGCCGCAACTTCGCGCGTCAATTCAACCCCGAGCCTCGCGGGCGAGCGAGGGTCAAATAGCCCCGAGGGCTGCGTTGACGCTGGCGCGCAGCTGCTCGGGGGGGACGCCGCCGCGGGCCATGATGCCGATCCCGTGGATCGTCGTCGTCAACAACCGCGCCAGGTCGCGCGGCTCTCGATCCGCCGTGAGCTCTCCCCGAGCCTGGGCCTGCTCGAGGGCGCCGTGCATCAGCCCCTCGACCCGGCTCAGGTGCGCCCCGACGCGCTCGCGCACCTCGGGGTCGCGCTGGCCGAGCTCGAGGGCCGAGTTGGCCATGAAGCACGAGCGGTACTCCGGGCGGTCGATGACCTCGCGAAGAACCCGGTCAAAGCACGCACGGATGCCGCTCAGCGGCGTCTCGGCCTCGGCGAGCATGGCCTCGATGCCGTCGCCGGTGCGCTCGCGGTAGCGATCGATGGCCAGCAAGAAGAGCGTGTGCTTGTCGCCAAAGGTGTCGTAGAGGCTCTGGCGGCTGATCTTCATCGCGGCCAAGAGCTTGGCCATGGACGCGCCGTCGTAGCCCAGCTGCCAGAACAGCTCGACCGCACGTTCGAGGACGACGTCGGGATCGAAAGCCTTGGCGCGCGGCATGGTCGGACCAGAATCGGTGAGCGCCCCGCCGTGGTCAAGCGGGGACCCACTGGGATCGGATTCAGACTCAAACTCGCGCCTGACCGACGGCCCCCGTCTGCTCAGCCCTCCTCGGGGCGGGTACGCAATGCAGGGTTCAGCGTATAGGTACCCGTCCACGACGCCTTCGCGAGGACGTGGCCGGCCATCGCCTCGAGCGCCCGCGCCCCGCCAAAATCGCCAGAAAGGCCGAGGGAGGCAGTATCGAGGGCGTAGAGGGTGAAGTGATAATGGTGCAAGCGCTCGTCGTTCCACGGCGGGCAGGGGCCGTCGTAGCCGCCGTAGCTGCCCTCCATATCGGCATCCCCCGCGAACCAATTCGTATAGTCATTGACGCCTTGGACGCCCGCTCCGCCGGGCGCCGACCCGGGCGCCTTGCCGCGCGCTGTTACTGCGTCACTGTGCGACCCGGCGTCGATGTGGGTCAGCGCGGGCGGCAGGTCGACGAGCACCCAGTGGTAGAAGTCGACCCGGGGCAGATCCGCCGGCACGCTGCGGCCCTCTTGGTTGACGTCGTCGGGCTTCGAAGGGACGTCCGGGTCGTGGCAGATCAGCACGAAGGACTGGGTGCCCTCGGGCGCGCCCGCCCAGGCGAGCTGGGGGTTGCGGTTGGGGGCCATGGCCACGTGGCCCTCGTCCGCGGGCACGCAAAACGCGAACTCGCCAGGGATCGGGCCGCCGTTGGGGAAAGACTCGCTGCGCAATTCCATGTCCCGCGACCATACACCCTCACCAACAAAAACAGGGCCCTCGCCGCGCACTGGACGAGGACCCCGAGTCGTGGAGTCTACAACCGAAACTGGTTGCGGAAGTGGCTGCGGGCCTTGGCGTTGATCGCCTTGGCGACCCGCTTCCACTCGAGCCCGTTGGCCTCGAGCTCGTCGGCGCACTCGCGCTTGATGTCGCGGCCGATCCACTCGAGGTAGGGCCCCATGCTGCGCATCTCCAGCTCGAGGCCGCGCTCGCGCAGGACCTCCAGGCCCTGGGCCAGGCGCGCGTCGGTGACCGAGTAGGCCACGAAGGCCTGGATCGAGCTGAGCTCCTCGGGATCCACCGCCGCGGCCGTCTTCTTCTTGCGACGCACGATCTGGTGGCGCTCGCCCTTGGACTTGAAGAACAGCTCGCTGTCGCCAAAGTGGCGGCCCAAGGGCACCCAGACCAGGCCCTCGCCAACGCCCTCGACGCCAAAGCGCGCGGCCCACGGGCAGCGCTCGTCGACGGCCCGGGTCCACTCGTCGATCTGCTCGGCCGCGCCGGACAGCGCGATCCGGCTGCCGAAGTCGAGCTCGATCTCCCGGCTCGCGACGTCGCGGATCGAGTGGATGCCGCGGGCGGTGAAGCGATCGCCGAAGCGCTCGGCGAAGGCCGGCAGCTCGAACCAGCGCTTGCTCTCCTCGCCCTCGTCGCGGGTCGCCAGGGCGAACAGGACCCACTGCTTGACGGGCAGCTGGGCCACGCCCACGCCCTTTTGCACGCCCGGGCCGATCCACTCGCCGTAGAGCACCAGGGGACGATCCTCGCCCAGATCGATCTCGGGGCGCAGGGCGGACTCGAGCTCGCGGATCGCCGCGCCGACCTCGGGCTGGGCGACGAAGCGGGCGAAGCCCAGGTTGTCGTCGTCCAGGCTCAGCTCGCGGTTGCGCGACTGGGGCTGGAGACCGGCAGGGCTGCACACCACGGAGGCGTTGCTGCCGTGGAGCTTGACGGTGCCGCGGAAGCGAACCTTCTCGATCGCCTCGCCGGCGCTCCGACGCCGCTCCACGCTCCGGACCACGTTGTGCAGCTGACTGATGTGGCTGAACTTGATCATCGCGGGACTACTCTCTCGCTCACGCCCGATCGAGGACTCGCCCTCCACCCACGCGCGCGCGGCCGCGCCCATGTGCGCGGTCTTCCATTGTCTACGGCCCTGGTCTAGCGCGCTCGAATCGAGAGTCAAGCAGACTCCGACCTCGGCCCAGCTCACGTCGCGCCGGGCTCCTCGAAGGCGCCCTCGTCCCAGCCCTCCCAGTCGTCCCAGTCGGGCTCTTCGCCCAGGCCGAACGCTTCCTCCTCGAGGATCTCGAGCGGCGCCCAATCCCCGGGCGGCTCCTCGGGCGGGCCGGGCTCGGAGGCCTCTTCGGCCTTGGCATCCTGGCGCGTTGCGACCTCGGCCCGCTCGTCCTCCCGCTCGAGGGTCCAGCAGCGCGCGGTGTGAATGCACGGGCCGCACGCCGACAGGTGCGGGAGCTTGGGCCAGGGCTCCTCGCCGCTGGCGTCCTGGCCGAGCGCGACGGCGAGCAAGCGCCCGGCGCTGCGCCGCAGTCGCTGCTCGACGAGCGCGGGCTCCGAGTCCCCCGTCAGCGCGCCAAACACCGGGTCCGCCTGCTCCTCGCGCAAGAACACCGCGCCCACGCGCAGCGGCACCTCGGCGCCCCACAGCCGGCGCAGGGCGAGGGCTTGGGTCATGCGCCGCAGCCCCGCCACGGACCGGGGATCGAGGACGGGCACCGCCGGCTTCAGGGCGTACTGCCAGTCGATCAGGTTCAGCCGACCCTCGCCGTCAATCCACACCAGATCCATGCGCCCGCGGACGATCACCACGCCCTCGGGCCGGGCCGCGCTGCCCTCGACCAGAGGCAGAGAGAAGAGCTCGAGCTGTCCGCCGCCTGCAGAAAAAGGCTTCGGCGCGGGCGCGGCCGCGGCCTCGGCCTCGAGCTGGACGGCGAAGGGCAGCGAGCGCAGCACCCGGCGAGGGTCCTGGCGCGCGACCGCGATGAGCTCAGCCATCCACGGGCGCGCGCACAGGCGCAGCAGGTCCGCGCGGAGCTCCTGCCACAGGCGCTCGGGGAGCTCGGCCCCCGCCGCGAAGCCGTCGAGGGCCCGGGCGGGATCGCGGCCCAGGCGATCGAGGTCGACGCGAGCGAGGATGTAGTGCAGCAGGCGGCCCCGGTCCCGCGCCTCGGTCAGCGAGGGCGGGCGGCGGTCCCCCGCGTCGAGCTCGTCGGCGCGCTTGCGGGGCACGAAGGGCAGGAGCTGAAGCCCGCGCATGGCCTGCTTCTCCTCGCTCGCCGGGGTGTCGAGGCCGACGACGTGGGTCAGCAGGTAGCGGCGCGCGCACTTGTCGAACTCGGCGAAGGCCGAGAGCGAAATCTCGAGCTCGCAGTCGCGCAGGTCGATGGCCTCGCTCCGATCCAGCGCTGCACGCAGCGCGTCGGGGCCGGGCTCATCAAGACCGCCTCGGCTCTGTTCGGCCGAAGGGAGCTCGGCTCCGTCCGCGGCCTCGAGCCAGTCCGGCTCCGCCCCGGCCTCGTCCGCGACCGGCTCCCCTCCCCCGCTGCTCGCGGCCTCGCGCAGCGCCGCCACGCGCTGGAGCAGCCAGGCCATCGCGCCGTCTTCGGCGGCCTCGCCCGTGTCCGCGTCGAGGGTCGCGCCCGCGTCGATGAGCTCGAGCTCGCCCGCGCTGCAGCGCCGCTCGAGCTCGGGCAAGGCCGCGTCGATGAGCCCCCGCCAGTTGCCCGCGCCGGCCCGCCCCTGGGGCGCTTCACCCAAGAGCACCAAGAGGTCCCGGGCCCGGGTCGCGGCGACGTAGAGCAGGCGCCGACTCTCGGCGTCGCGGCGGGCCGCGAGGCGCTCGCGGATCGCCTGGGCGTGGGGGCTGGGTCGACGCCGACCCACGAAGTCGGGCTGATCACGGCGAGCCCGAGCTCGCGCTCGAACACCACCGGGCCCTCCTGCCCGCGGGGCTCCGCGCCGAGCTCCGGCAGCACGACCACCGGGAACTCGAGGCCCTTGGACGCGTGCACGGTCATGATGCGCACCGCGTTGGGGTCGGCCGCGGCCGCGACCTCGGCCGGCGCCTCGCGGTCGAGCAGGTCCTCGCCGCGCTCGAGCAAGCGCCGCGCCGCCGCCTGGGCGCCGACCCCCGCGAACTCCCGGGAGCCGAGCAGATCGAGGAGCTTGTCGACGTTCGCGATGCGCTGCTCGCCGGCGTCGTCCCAGGCCAACACCTCGCGCACGCCGAGGCGATCGACGGCGAAGCGCAGCACCCGGGCGGGGCCGAGGCGATCGAGCTCGTGGTGCAGGCGATCGACCAGTCGGCCCATGTGGGTGACCGCGGCGGCGTCGCGGGTGGGCAGGCCCTCGACGCCGCAGCCCTCGACGTGGTGGCGCATGGCCACGGCGTCTGCGACCGCCAGCGCGACCAGGCTGTCGTCGTCGATGCCCCACACCGGCGAGCGCCATACGGCCGCCGAGGCCAGGGCGTCGCCCGGGTCGGCGATCGCCAGCATCAAAGCAACCAGCTCGCGGACCTCCCGAGCGGCGAAGAAGCCCCGACCGCCGACGACCACCGAGGCGATGCCGCGCTCGCTGAGCGCCCGCCGGTAGCGGGCGACGTGGCCGTGGGTGCGCATCAAGATCGCCACGTCGGCGCCCCGCAAGGGCTGGGGCGTCCCCTCCCGATCCGCCCGACCCAGGGGCGGGCGCGCGGCGATCAACCGCTCCACGTGCTCGGCCAGGCGCGCCGCCTCGTGACCGCGACGCACCCGCGCGTCCTGGCTCGGATCCCCAATGAGCAGCTGGACCGCGGGGATGCCCGCCTGGAGCTCGTGATCCTCGCGCACGGGCGACAGCGCGTCGACCTCTTCGATCCAGTCGACGGCGAAGCCCGCCGGGTCGTCGCTGATGAGCAATTGATCGAAGAGCGCGTTGGCGAAGCGCACCAAGCCCGGCCGCGAGCGCCACGAGCGACGCAGGGCCGCCAGGCGCAAGCCTTCTTCGCCCGCGCGAGCCCGGGCCGCCAGGCTCTGGAACAGGGCCACGTCCGCGCCTCGGAACTCGTAGATGGACTGCTTGCGATCGCCCACCGCCGCGAAGGTGCGGGCCGCCAGGGGCAGGCACGCGCTCGCTCGCGCGCCCCGGGGCACGGCCCGCTGCTGGCTGCGCTCTTCGGCGAGCAGGTGCACCAGGTCGAGCTGCAGGCCGTTGGTGTCCTGGAACTCGTCGACCAAGAGCGCGCCCACCCGGCGCTGGAGCTGAGCCCGGACCACGCGATCGTCCCGCAGCAGGTCGTGGGCCCCCCGGACCAGGTCGGCGAAGTCCATGGCCCCGACCCGGGCCTTCTCGGCGGCGTAGGCCCGGCTGAGGGTCTCGAGCAGGGCGACCACGCGCTGCGCCAGGTCGATCTCGCCGAGGCTCGCCACGGCGTCTTGGACCCGCTCCCAGGCGGCGGCGAAGGGCTCCCAGACCCGCTTGGCGCGCTTGGGCAGCGTGCCCTTGCCGCGGCGCTGGCTGGCCACGCGGACCAGCGCCGGATACCAGCGCGCGACCGCGTGGGCTTCGCAGCCGCCGATGCGATCGTCCTCGATCGCCAGCGCGCGCAGGGTCGGGCGCAGGCGGTCCTCCTTGGACTCGCGCAGCAAGGCCAGGGCCTCGCCCAGCTCCTCGCAGGCGTCTCCCAGCTCGGCCCGGGCCATGGCGCGGTCAAAGCCCCGCTGCGCTCGACCGTCGGCGTCGACGAGCAGCGAGCGCGGGTCTCGACCCTCCTCGCCGAGCTTGGCGTGCAGCCGCCGCAGCGCCGTGCGCAGCTGCTCGGGCCCGCCCAGCGCCCGCGCGGCCGCCCGGGTGTGCGAGTCCGGGTCTTCGAGCTCGCGCAGCAAGACCTCGTCGAGGACGCCGTCGAGGAGCTCGGCGGCGCCGTTTTCTTCGAGCACCTCGAAGCTCGGATCGACCCCGGCCTCGACAGCGTAGCTGCGCAGGACCTGGGCGCACAGCGAGTGGAAGGTGCCGATCGGCGCGAGCGGGAGCTGCTCGAGGATCGCCCGCCAACGGCCCGCCGAGGGCCTCGCGTCGCCGAGCATCGCTACCAGCTCGGGTTCGTCGGCGAGCGCCCCCTCGGGGTCCCGGGCCAGCGCCGAGGCCCGGGCGACGATCCGCTGGCGCAGCTCCCGGGCGGCCTTCTCCGTGAAGGTCACCGCCCACACCTCGGTCGGCTCGAGGGGCGCTCGACCGCCCGCCTCCCCCGGCGTCCCGGCGTACAGACCCAGCGCCACGGTCACCAGCGCGTGGGTCTTGCCGGCACCGGCCCCGGCCGCCAGCACGAGGTTGGCGTCGAGCTCGAGGGAGGGGCTCTCGACCTCGACCTCGCCCTGCCCCTGCCCAGGAATCTCCGCCTCGCTCACCCGCCCGCCTCCTCGTCCCCGCGCTCGACCCGACACACGGGCCCGTAGGGGCAGTAGCGGCACGACAGCCCCGGGTCGTGGGGGCGCACGTCGAAGCGCCCCGCGGCCACGCCCCCGAGCAAGGCCCACAGGTTGTCCGCGAGGTTGCGCGGGCCCGTCTCGGGCAGATCGAGGGCGCCCACGGCCAGCTCCGGGGCCCCTCGACCCTGGCCCTCGCCGCCGCCCGCCTCGAGCCCGCTCAGGTCACGCGCGCGCAGCTCGGCCCGCGCCGTGGGGTCGAGCTCGAGCAGGCCGTCGAGCTCCATGCTCGACAGCGAGAGGTCGAGCAAGCTGGCCCGCGAGCGCTCGCCGTCCCGGAGCGACACGTAGGCCGCGTCGGTGTAGCTCAGGTCCATGCGAACGCTCGCCAGCCAAGTCGCGTACACGGCCAGCTGCAGCTGGGTCCGACCGAGCTTGTCGTAGCGCAGGCGCTCGCCCACGCGGCCCGACTTGTAGTCGATGATCAGGCCCTCGGCGTCGCGCCCGTCGCCGCGGTAGTCGACCCGATCGACCCGCCCGACGAGCTCGAGCCGACGCGTCCCGCTGCGATCGGGGATCGCCAGGGGCACGCCCTCCATGCGCACCGGCGCCCCGGCGGCCAGCTCCTCGGGGGACTGCGTCGGATCCGGGAGGCCAAAGCCGACCTCGAACTCGCCGGGCTCCCAGCCCTCGACGGCCACGCGCCGCTCGCCCTCGAGCAGGCGCCCGAGGTCGCGGTGGACCAGGTCGCGGTGGAGCAGCCAAAAGGGTCCGGGCCCGGTCCGTCGGCGCTCCTCCCAGGTATCGAGCACGCCGTCGCACAGCTCCCGGGCGCGCCGGCTCTCTCGCCCCGCCTGCCCGCCGCCGCGCAGGGGCGTCAGGCCCTCGCGGCGCAGCACCTCCATGACCTCCGCGAGCACCCAGTGGCGGATGTCGCCCTGCTCCGAGGCGTCGAGTTCGTCGCGGCTCGACGGCCGCGGGCGCAGCCGGAGCACGCGGGCGGCGAAGAAGCGAAAGGGGCACGCGGCGTAGTCCTCGAGGGCGGTCACGGAGCCGCTCCAGACCCGCCCGGGCGCCCTCGGTGGAGTCTCGCGCTCCCGGGCCCGCCCCTCCCAGTCGAAGTCGAGGCGATCGTGGGCCTGCGCGAGGGCGCCCGCCCCGAGGGCCACCCGAGCGCGGCCCGGGTCCTCCGAGCGGGCGCGCGTCCAGTCCACGGCGCGGCGCAGCTGGGGCAGCTCGATCGAGCCCCGCGTCGCCCCGAGTACGGCGCTCAGGGGATCGAGCGGCGCGCGCTCGGCAGCGCCCGCGTCGGCCTCCCGCGTCCGCGCGCTGCCCAGCTTGGCGACCTCGCGGGCGACGAGCTTGGTCAACACCTGCCCGCGGGTGCTGCACTGCGCGAGGCTGGGGACGACCTGGGCCTCGTGGCGCTCGAAGGTCTGCCCCTCTTCGCCAACGGCGTCGGCGAGGGCGGCGAAGTAGCGCGAGCGCCCGACCTCGCGCCCGCCGTGATCCTGGCGATGGCAGCTGATCACCAGCGACGATCGGGTCCGCGCGCACGCCAGCGCGAAGCTCCCCGCGTCGGCCCCGGTCGCCCGGGCCCCCGCGAGCACCGAGCGGCCCGCGGCGCGGTCGAGGGCCGCCCGGTCGTCGTCATCGAGGAAGGGGATGGCTCGGCCCGCGCCCGGCAAGCTGCCCTCGACGGCGTGGAGGATGAAGGTGTGCGCGCTCGAGGAGCGAGCCAGCTCGCCGAGATCGAGCAGGCGCACCCCCGCCCCGCGCACCCCGGGCGGTCGCTCCCGGACCCCCGAGAGCGCGGCCTCGAGGTGGGCCCGAAAGTCCGTGAGCGAGACGGCGTCCTCGGCCACGCCCACGGCCTCGGCGGCGTCGTCGAGGCCGTGCCCCGCGATCTGCAGGGCCTCGAGGGCCGCCCGGTCCCGAGCCAGGGCCGCGATCGCGTCGCGCTCGAGCCGGCGCTCCCGCGCGCCCTGGCCCAGCGCCGGCAAGGACAGGCTCCGACGCGGGACCCCGAGGGCGCGCAGCGCCGCGAACACGGCGTCGAGGTGCGCGCGCAAGCTCGCGTGGGCGGGCAGGCGCAGGCGCTCGAACAACCACTCCCAGCGATCGGCGAGGGCGATGAAGCGCCGGGACTGCTCCAGCCGACGCTCGAGGATGGTCGCCGGCACGTCGGGCGGCGGCAGGGTCAGCTTGTGCGCGTAGGCCCGCAGCCGGCCCAGGTGGCCGATGCCCCGGTCGTCCCGCGAGCCCGCCTCGCGCAGGGCAGCGAGCAGCGCGGCCGAGTCTCGGCGCGCGACGTAGGCCGACTCGAGCACCCCGGCCAGGCCCTCCCGCGGCAGGTCTCGCTCGGCCGCCTCGACCAGCGCCAGCGCCAGGCGCAGCGGCGCCGCGTGGAGCACGGGTTGCCCCCGGGCCTCCTCCACGGGCAGCTGCGCCGCGTCGAAGGCCGCGAGGATGCGCGCCCGCGCGAGGCCCAGGCGCGGCGCCGCGACGCAGACTTCGTGGGGCGGGACGCCCTCGTGGAGCAGCTCGCGGATCCTCGCGCACACCAGGCGCAGCTCGGCCCGCTCGTTGCCCGCCTCGATCAATCGAAGGCGCGACCGAAGCTCGGGGTTGACCAGGGTCTTGGCTCGGGCCGCGTCCATGAAGGGCATGCGCGCGACTCGGGCGAGCACCCCATCGTCCGCGCCGAGGACCTCCGCGAGGAGCTCGACGCTCGGCGCCTCGTCGACGAGGTTGCGGCGGGCGAGCTCGAAGGCCGCGGCCAGCTCGCTGGTCTGACTTTCGCTCTGGCTCTCGTTCTGGCTTTCGTTCTGGCTTTCGCTTTCGGCGTTGGTCTCGGCGCCGGGAAGCTCGGGCACCCCGACGACGACGGCGACGCCTCGACGCGCGAGCGCCTCCCACAACCGCGCCCGCAACACGGACACGTCCGCGCTCGCCTCGACCTCGATCCGCCGCGCCCCGTCGAGCAGCGCGAGCAGCCGCCCCTCACCCAGCTCGCCGAGGCGCTCGGGCAAGCGCGCCCGAGCCCCGACGCCATCGACGACCCTGCGCCGACGCAGCTGATCTTCATAGGCCGACGCGATCCGGGCCAGGGCGGCGAAGCGGCGGGCGCTCAGCTGCGTCCGACCGCCCGCGCCCCCTGCCAGGCGTTGAGCCAGGCGCTCGAGATCCCGGGGCCCGAGCCCCGCCCGGCGCAAGGTGTCCCACAGGATCAGGAAGGACTCGGCGAAGCCCGGCTCCCGCGAAAGCTCCGCCAAGCTCGTGCCCCGGGCCGCCCGCGGCGCGACGGCGGCGACGGCCAGCCGCGCTTGGGTCGTTCCGATCGGCTCCAGCTCACAGGCCCGGAGCAGGCGATCTTCGAGGGAGCGCAGATCGATGAGGCCCAGCGCCAACGCGACCCCGTTCGCCCGCACCTGCTCGCGCAGCAGCTCTGCGACGCGTTCACGCGTCGCGAGCACCCGCAAGCTGCGGTCCAGGGCTGGGCTCCCCCTCATCGCGGCAAAGGTAGCCCCAGGCCGCGATCCGGGCTATAGGTGGGAGGTCGCATGACACCGAACGAGCCCAACCCCGAGCCCGCGAGCGCGCTCGACGACGACGAGACCACCTGCGAGCCAGGGGATCACGGCGACGATGCGCCGGCTCGTCCGCGCTACGACGATCGGGCCCGCGAGCGCGCCGTCCGCTTGTTCAAGGCCCTCGGCGACGAGGCCCGCCTGCGCACCCTCGAGATGCTCGTCAACCGCGAAGCTTGCGTCAGCGAGATCGCCGAGGCCAGCAAAGAGCAAATCTCGACGGTCTCCCACCGCCTCAAGCTGCTGCGCGCCGAAGGCCTCGTCAACCGGCGCCGCGAGGGTCGGCACATCTATTACTCGCTCGCGGATGAGCACGTCATGGAGCTCATCCACAACGCCTTCGAGCACGCGGCCCACTGAGCTCACCCGCCCCGTGCTGCCGTGATCATGTTCGGCACCGACCCTCGGAACCGCTCGAGCCGGGCGCCCACCCGCGGAGACGCCCTGACCGCCGAGGTCGCCAAGGACCGCGGCCGCGTCATCGAGGTCGAAGGCGTCGACATGGCCTTCGAGGACAAGCTGATCTTCGACGCCCTCGACCTGAGCGTGATCGAGGGCGAGGTCCTGGTCATCCTCGGCTTCTCGGGCTGCGGCAAGAGCGTGCTGCTCAAGCTCATGAGCGGCCTGATGTATCCGGACGAGGGCAGCATCCGCTACCGCGGCGACGAGATCGCCGACATGCGCGAGGCGACCCTCGTCGAGATGCGCAAGTCGCTGTCCTACGTGTTCCAAAACAACGCCCTGTTCGACTCGCAGAACGTGCTCGAGAACGTGGCCTTTGGCCTGCTCGAGCACACCAAGATGGGCGACGAGGAGATCCGCGCGCGGGTCGTCGAGTGCCTGGAGATGGTCGGCCTCGGGGCGGAGATCCTCGACCGCATGCCCGCCGAGCTGTCCGGCGGCATGCGCAAGCGCGTGGGCCTGGCCCGGGCCGTCGCGACCCGCCCCCGCGTGATCCTCTACGACGATCCCACCGGCGGCCTCGACCCCCAGAGCGTCACCCGCATCGGCGACATGATCGAGCGGCTCCAGAGCGAGCTCAAGCTGACCTCGGTCATCGTCACCGGTGACATGAAGATCGCCTTCCGCGTCGCCGACCGCATGGCGCTGATCCACGACTACCACGTGGCCCACCTCGGCACGCCCGACTACTTCCGCGAGTGCGATGCGCCGGAGGTCGTCGAGTTCGTCCGCGGCCCCGAGGGCCAAACGATTCGTTATTAGGCGGTGAACAAACGCCGTACGCTCTCGCTGCAGCGCGCATGGTTGGCCCCTCGGCCCCCGCGAGGTGTTACATAGGCTCCATGGTCGGCACAAAGCGCGGTGGAGACGATGCTCAGGTCGACGCTCAGGTCCTCATCCAATCGGCCCTGTACACCGGCGACGACCGCCTCGATCGCAGCTTCGGCGAGATCGCCCGGGGCGGCATGGCGACCATCGAGCTCGCCGTCGATCAGACCCTCGGGCGGCGCATCGCCTTGAAGCTGCTCCACGGCGACCACCAACAATCGGGGCTGGCCGTGCGCAGCTTCATCCGCGAGGCGCAGATCACCGGGCAGCTCGACCACCCGAACATCGTCCCCGTCCACGAGCTCGCCCGCGACGAGGACGGCAAGCTGTTCTTCAGCATGAAGCTGGTCGAGGGGCGGACCTTGCTCGAGCGGATCCGCGACCTGCGGCTGCTCCCCGGTCAGGCTCCGCCCCGGGACGCCCGCGGTCGCCTGGTCGCCTCGACCATCGAACACGAGGACCTGCTCCGGCTCATCGGCGTGTTCCTCAAGGTCCTCGACGCCGTCGCCTTCGCCCACGCCCGCGGCGTGGTCCACTGCGACATCAAGCCCGAGAACATCATGGTCGGCGACTTCGGCCAAGTCTACCTGATGGACTGGGGCATCGCCCGGCTGATCGGCGAGCAGCCCCAGCGAGCCCCCCACGTGGGCTCGCGGGTCGTCCGCGTGCGCAACAACCTGCGCTCGACCGCCGCCTTCGCCAACATGATCATCGGCACGCCCAGCTACATGAGCCCCGAGCAAGCCCGGGGCGACCGCGCGAGCATCGACCAGCGCTCGGACATCTTCAGCCTCGGCGCCGTGCTGTTCGAGATCCTCACCGGGCACCCGCCCTACCAGGGCAGCACCGCCCACGAGGTGGTCGAGGAGGCCGTGGCCTGCCGCTCGATGCTGCTCCCGCACCTGCCCATCACCCAGGAGATGCGGCGCATCGTCAGCCTCGCCATGCACCCCGACCCCGCCCAGCGCTACGGCGACGTCGCCGAGCTGCGCGCGGACCTCGAGAGCTTCATGCGCGGCGGGGACAACTTCCCGCGCCGGCGCTTCGCCAAGGGCGAGTGGCTGATCCGCGAGGGCGAGGTCGGCGACGCGGCCTACATCTTGGTCCACGGGCGCTGCGAGGTCAGCCGGCTGATCCACACCGAGGGCAAGGTCGAAGACAAGCGCGACACCCTGCGGATGCTCGGGCCCGGCGACGTGTTCGGCGAGACGGCGATCCTCGCCTCGAGCCCGCGCACCGCCAGCGTCCGCGCGCTGACCGAGGTCGTCGCCGTGGTCGTCACCGCCGACGCCCTCGAGCGAGAGGTCGACGCCATGAAGCCGTGGATGGGCTCGTTCATCCGCGCCCTCGCCCGCCGCTTCACCGACGTCGACAACCTCGCCCTCGCCCGCTCGATCAACCCCGCCCAGGACCCCGTGCAGATCGCCCACTTGGGGCTGATGACCCTCGGGACCTGGGGCACCCGCGACGCCGAGGGCACCCTGACCATGAGCGTGCTCGAGCTGTGCGGCCACGTCGCGACCATCTCCGATCAAAACGAGGACCAGGTCCTCAAGGCCCTGCGCCAGTACGCGCAGTTCGACATCGACCTGACCCTCGACGAGATCAGCCTCGCCCGCGACGCTCGCCGCGGGCTCGTCCGCGAGCTGCGGCCCTACCTCCAGCGCCGCTGACCCGCCCCGCGGCCTGACCCACGTGTGTCGATCAAGGCACACGAAACCCATTGACCAGCGGCCCCAGCGAAGGAGCGGACAGCGACGAAGCGCCCCCGGTCCGAGGCGGCCGTGGGTGGAGCCGAGGGGAGCGCGCTTCATCCCCGCCAGACAACGCCCCCTCTGGGGGCGACCGCACGCCCCCTCGAAGGCACGAACACCATTGCCCACCAAGCCAAAGCGGAGGAGCGGACAGCGACGAAGCGCCCCCGGTCCGAGGCGCCTGCGGGGGTATAAAACTAAAGCTCGTCGATGACGCGGTAGAGGGCGGCCAGGCAGCCCTCCCCGAGCTTGCGGCAGCGCTCCGGCGACCAGCCCTCCTCGAGATCCGGCGCGTCGGCGTTGTCCTTGAACGGCTGCTCGAGGGTCATCGACAGGCAGCCGAAGTTCTCGCCGATCCAGTTGGTCGCCATGGTCATGTTGGCCTTACCCGGCGCGGGCACGGGGTAGCCGTGCTCGGTCTGAAAGTCCGGGTTCGCGGCGACCAGCTCGGCCTCATAGCGGGCCTGTCGCGCGCTCTCCTCGTCGCCGTAAGACGGCGTGCCCTCGGCCCCGGCGATGAAGTTGTAGGGCAGCGCCTCGTCGCCGTGCACGTCGAGGGCGAAGTCGACGCCCGTGGCCCGCATCTTCTCGCGGACCAGGAAGACCTCCGGGCTGCGCTCCATCGTCGGCTCGAGCCACTCACGGTTGAGGTTGGCCCCCGACGCGTTGGTGCGCAGGTGGCCGCGGCGGCTGCCGTCGGGGTTCATGTTGGGCACCACCCAAAACTCCGCCTTGGCCAGCAGCGCCCGCGCCACGGGGTCGTCGGGATCGAGCAGGCGACCGAGCAAGCCCTCCATCAAGTACTCGGCCATGGTCTCGCCGGGGTGCTGCCGGGCGAACACCCAGCACTGCTTGCGCCCGCCCGCGGGCGCGTCGCCCTCGCTGATGTGCAGCAGATCCATGTCCTGACCGTCGAGGGTCGCGCCCAGGCGCGAGTACTCGACCCGCGGCGAAGCGATGCAGTCCGCGATCAGATCGTGGTGCCGCTCCATCGAGTAGGGCGCAAAATAGGCGTAATAAACGCTGTTCACATCGGGTTCATGGGCAATTTCCAAAACACCGTCTTCAAACTTGGTGTTCGGTGCTCGCAGCCAAGTCTCGCGGTCGTAGGAGAAACAGGCCCGGTAGTTCTCCCAGCCCTTGGGGTAGCTGGCCTCGCCCGCGTTGAGCACTCGCAGACGCAGCGGCACCCCGGCCGCACCGGTCACGCGAAAGTAGAACCACTGGAAGTGGTCAGCCTTCTCGTCCTTGACGATCTTCAGCTGGAGGTCTTGGGGATCGCTGGCGTCGACGACCTCGATGTTCCCGCCGTCGAAGTTGGTGCTGATGTGGGGCATGCGTCTTCCTCTCTGGCTCTCGCGTCTGGCCCTCGCGTGGACCGGCCCGTCGGGGCCGGTCGGGGGCTCGCTGAGCGCGCGCACGGTAGCGCGAAAGGGGGGATCTCCGCCCAGCCGAACCGCCGGGGTCGCCCTCTCGAGAGCCTTTCCGCGCCCGGAGCAGCGGGTCTGGCACGGCCCTAGCTCAGCAAATTCAGCGTTTTGGTTCGGAGATCGACCTAGCCCCCTTGCACGCCCCGCGCTCCAGGCCGCACTATCTCGGCCCACGGAGGTATGGGCCCTTCGAACACCGACAGCGGTCGCCTCGACGACCTCGACGACGACGCCGCGAGCCTCGAGCATGAGGACGCGGAGATCGTGGGCGAGTTCGACGAGGACGACGCCGCCGAGCACGCCGACGAGGCGAGCGCTCCCGGCCGCAGCCCCTCGGTGCTCTCCCTGCTCCTCCTCGTGGCCGGGGCGATCTGGATCGTCGTCGCGCTCCTCAAGCTCGGCGACTCCGACACCCTGAGCGACGTGCCGCCCGCGGCCGTCAGCGCTGACGCGGCTGACGCGGGCGCGGACGCTGGGGTCGGGAAGCTCGACCCCACAGAAGATCAAGCCTACGGCGAGCTACCGCGCGTGGACGAGGGGGGCACCCAACCCCCACCTCCAGGCCAGGCTGCCGACGAACCAACGCCACCACAGGCCCCTCCCCAAGCCGACCAGGACGCGCCGCCAGACGACCCAGAGCGCGCCGTGGTTGATGACGAGGGCAACCCCGAGAGCGAGCGCGGGCCCCCCGAGGGTTCGCTCCTGGCCGGCAAGGTCTGGCCGCGGGACTACGCCGCTCCCGAGATCGTCCACTACACGATCAAGCGCGGTGGTTCGATGAAGGTCGTCGCCAATCTCTACAAGATCTATCACCACGAGATCGAAGCGCTGAACCCGGGCGTGCCCATCGACCGCGAGCTCCCGCCCGCGACGCGGATCGTGGTCTACAAACGCAAGCCTGGACAACGCAGCGAATCTGTGGGTTTCCCCGGATCTGGCACCCTTTCGGGCGCGATGCCGATGATCGACGGGCCTGGCCGCGAGCTCAAGCACACCCCCTGGAAGGGCTGGGGGACCACGATCACCGTCGCCACCCTCGACGTGATCCTGCGCGAGTGGGCCCGCCGCTTCCCCGATCGTCAACCCATTCTGGTCGGAAACATGAGCAGTCGCGAGGGCGGCCGACTCAAGCCTCATAGTTCACACCAGTCCGGCAGGGATGTTGATTTGAGCTATCCGCAGATCTGGGATCGCAAGGAAGAGCTCAACTGGCGGAAGATGGACTCGCGCAACCTCGACCGCGAGCTGACCTGGTCGCTTCTCGAAATCTTGCTCGAGAGTGGCGCCGTCGAAGTGATCTTCATCGACAGCAAACTTCAGAAACTACTCTACGAATACGCCGTTCAAACGGGTCGTTACAAAAAAACCGAGCTCAAAAATTGGATGGAATATCCGAGCCCTCCGGGCACGGGCGACCCGCTCATCCAACATGTCCGGGGTCACGACGACCACATCCACGTCCGCTTCAAGTGCACGAGCTCGGAAGGTCGCTGCCAGTCCCGCAGCCGCTAATCGCTCACGAGACTGGCGCGATTGAACAATCGCCATAATCAGTGGATGTCGTTGTACGCCTTGCTGTGGACCTCGCGGAGACGCTGGGCCGCGCGGGGGCTCGAGGGCCGCGGCGCGGGGGCGAAGGCCTGCTCGACGGCGCTGCCCCCCGGCAGCGGGCCGCTGGCGACCGGGGCCGTGCGCGGGGCCAAGCTGGCGAGCTCCCCCTCGAGCGCCGCGAGCTTCTCGGCCTGGGCCTTCAGCTCCGCGTCCTCGAGCTGCTCGGCCTCCGCCAGGGCCCAGTCCACGGCCTCGCGTAGGCTGCGCTTGGCGCCCTGGGTGTCCCCCGAGCGGGCCTGCGCGAGCACCTGCAAGGTCGCCGCGCTCGTCCGCGCGCGGGCGCCGATGCGCAAGAGCTCAGGCTGCTCCCCGGCCTCGACCGCGTCGGCGTCGGCCGTGGCCTCGACCGAGAGGAAGTCCCGCTCGAAGCGTTGACCCGTGCCGGTGTACACGTCGGCGAAGCTGAGCTCGAGGTCGCTGAGCTCGACGGTCGCCCCCTCGCTGTGCGGGCCCACGGCCAGGCGCAGCATGATGTCGTGGGACTGCCCCTCGGACAAGCTGCCGAGCTGAACCTCGAGCTTGGACCCGCCGGCCCAGGCCGCCGGCCGACCGATGACCTCGAGCAGCTGCACCCCCGGGCCCAGGCCCACGCTCAGGCGCAGGTCGTTGGCCACGGTGCGCTCGATGTCGAGGACCTCGTCGCGGAACAAGCTGGCCACGGCCTCGGGATCGTCGACGAAGCGGAAGGAGCCGTGGGTCTGCTCGGCCAGGCTCGCGAGCAGGGTCTCGTCGTACTCGATGCCGTAGCCCAGGGCGGTGATCTGCGTGCCGCGGGCGGCGAGCTGACCCACGGTCGAGGGGATCGTGCTCGCGTCGTTGGGCACGCCGTCGCCGAGCAGGACCACGCGCTCGAGCACCGTGGGGTCGGGCGCCCCGCTCTGAGCGCCCGTGCTGCCCCCCGCGCCGACGATGTTCTGGGCGACCTGGAGCTGAGCCAGGGCCTGCTGCAGACCGCCGGCGAGGTCTGTGGTGCCCCAGGCCTGCATGGTCTCGATCTTCGAGCGCGCGGCGGCCCGGCTGTCCTCGTTGATGACCGTGCTGGGCATGAGCACCTCGGCGCGGCTGTGGAACACGACCAGGGCGAAGCTGTCGCCCTCGGCCAGGCCGTCGACGAGCTCCATCGCCGCCGCCTTGGCCCCCTCGATGGCGTCGCCCTTCATCGACGCGGAGGTGTCCACGACCAGGACCACGCGCGCGGGCGGCCGGGGAAGGTCGAGGGCCTCGGGCGCCTGGACTTGGATGCGCGCGAGGATCTCCGTGGACTGACCGGCCAGGACGGCCGTGTGGCTGGTGGTCCACTCCAGCTCGAGGTCCAGGGGCGCGACGTAGCCGTGGACCTCTCGACGCTCGACTCGCTCGGTGTGGTGCTCGAGATCGAGGGGACCGAGGGGGTCGCCACGATCGTGATCGCAGCTGCAGCGAGGCCGTCAGGGTGGACAGGAGAAGAAAAGCTTGGGTGCAGCGGCTGAGGCGTTTCATGGGGCTTGCGGGGGTGCCGAACGGGGGCTCTCGCCCTCGGCTTACAGCGCGTGGCCGAGGTCGCGGGAAACCAACCAAAGCTGTGTTATCCAGAGCCAGACGTGCTCCCACGCCGCATGCGCCGAGCCTTCGCCGCCCTCCTCGGTGCCTCCCCGAGGGCGGGCTTCCCCTCGCTC
The DNA here is from genome assembly GCF_000170895.1 of Plesiocystis pacifica SIR-1. Lineage (GTDB taxonomy): Bacteria > Myxococcota_A > Polyangia > Nannocystales > Nannocystaceae > Plesiocystis > Plesiocystis pacifica. The sequence goes on from NZ_ABCS01000002.1 coordinate 117,340, forward strand.
GCGCCCGCCCTCGCCCTCGCCCTCGCGCTCTCGGGCCTCTCGACCCCGGCGCTCGCGGGTGCCCCCGAGAGCGCCGAGCAGCCCGAGCTCGTCCCGCCCAAGGCGACCTCGCCGCTGGTCTACGACTACCCCGAGGCCCTGCTCGAGCGCGACGAGCCCCCCTCCGGGACCGTCAACCTCCAGTACGTCGTCGGGATCGACGGCGTACCCAAGGAGATCGAGGTCCTCGACAGCCCCGACCCCGCCCTGGCCGAGGCCGCCGTCGAGGCCCTCGCCGCCCTGCGCTTTCGCCCAGGCACCTACGGCGGCCAGGCCGTCGAGATCGTGCTCACCATCGCCCTCGAGTACACGCCGCCCGAGGCCGAGCTCCCCCAGGACGAGGGAGACCCCGACGCGAACCCAGCCGAGGACGGCGCCGGCCCCGGCGAGGACACCGACGACGCCGACGACACCGATGAGCAGCCCGACGGCCCCGAGCGGATCCTCGGCACCTTGCTGGAGGCAGGCAGCGGGACGCCCGTGGGCGGCGCGACGGTCCTCGCCGTGCCCGCCGGGGACTACCCCGAGGGCCGCGTCCGTCGGCAGCGCTACGGCGACGAGTCCGAGCCCGCGTGGATCGTCCAGTCCCGCGCCGACGACCTCGGCCGCTTCAGCCTCCGCGCCGTCCCCGACGGCCGCGTCCGGCTGATCTTCCTCGCCCCCAACTTCGAGCGCCTCGAGTGGGTCGTGAGCCTCGAGCCCAACACCCAGCTCGAGACCAAGTACTTCCTCACCCGCGACTCGGCCACCCCCTTTCGCACCGAGGTCACCGTCGACCGCGAGGCCATGCCCGAGGCCGTGGTCCGGACCATCACCACCGAAGAGATCAACGAGATCCCCGGGACCCAGGGCGACGCCCTCAAGGCCGTGCAGAACTTCCCCGGGGTCTCGCGCCAGGCCTTCGGCGCCGGCCAGCTGGCGATCCGCGGCGCGGCCCCGGGGGACTCGGGCGTCTACCTCGGCTACCACGAGATCCCGACCCTGTTTCACTTCGGCGGCATCAGCTCGGTGTTCAACTCCGACGTCATCGCCCAGCTCGACTTCATCCCCGGCAACTTCGACAGCCGCTACGGCGACGCGCTCGGCGGCGTGGTCAACGTCCAGCCCCGCCGCGGGCGGCGTGACGGCTACCACGGCTACTTCGACGCCGATCTCTTCGACGCCGGTCTGCTCGTCGAGGGCCCCGTGGGCGAGGGCAGCTTCGTGCTGTCCGGGCGGCGCAGCTACGTCGACGTCATCTTGCCCGCGGTCATCCCCGACGAGGTCGGCCTCGGCCTGACCGTCGCGCCGCGCTACTGGGACTACCAGGCCCTGTTCGACTACCCCCTGCCCAAGCCCGTGGGCGGCGAGCTGTCCGTGCGGGCCTTCGGCTCCGACGATCGCTCCAAGCTGATCTTCGCCGAGGCCAACGAGATCGAGGCCGACGACCGCGACGCCCTCGAGACCGTCCAGTGGTTCCACCGCGTCGACCTGGTCTACCGCAAGCTCGAGGGCCCCTGGGAGTTCCTGATCACGCCGTCCTACAAGCGCGAGTTCGCGTCGAGCTCGATCTTCGGGGCGACCCGCTTCGACGTCGAGTCCGACACCTTCTCGGGCCGCGCGGAGCTCAGCCGCCGGCTGACCAAGAACGCCCAGCTGCGCGTCGGCGCCGAGGTGGTCTCGACCTGGTACGCGGCCCGTGCCGAGCTCCCCGGCTTTGGCCCGGGCGCCCCGAGCCCCGCCCTCGCCTCGGCGAGCACCCGCGAGACCGACTACGTCCGCGTCGCCCCGGCCCTCTACGGCACCCTGACCCTGCGCGCGGGCCAGCGCCTGATGCTCTTCCCGGGCGTCCGCCTCAGCCACACCAGCGATCTGGCGGCCATCGAGCGCACCGTCGCCGACCCGCGCCTGCGCTTCATCCTCAAGGTCGCCGACAACACCAAGCTCAAGGGCGGCGTCGGCCTCTACAGCCAGGCCCCGGGGCTGCTCCAGGGCGACGTCGTGTTCGGCAACCCGCGCCTGCTCCCCGAGCGCTCCCTGCACACCAGCTTGTCCGTCGAGCAGCTCTTGCCCCGCGACTTCAGCGTGGAGCTCACCGGCTTTTACAAGCGCCTCTACGCCCTGAGCAGCGAGACCACCGCGCTCGCGCTGGTCCCCGGCGAGGGCGACCCGAGCCCGCAAAACTTCGCCAACATCGGCGCCGGCAACATCTACGGGGGCGAGCTGCTGGTCAAGCGCGCCCTCGGGGACCGCTTCTACGGCTGGCTGTCCTACACCCTCATGCGGTCAGAGCGGACCCCCGCCCCCGGCGAGGCCACGCAGCTGTTCGACTTCGATCAGACCCACATCCTCACGCTCATCGCCAGCTACGACTTCCCGCTCAACTGGCGCATCGGTGCCCGCTTCCGCCTGGTCTCCGGCAACCCCTACACGGCCACGGTCAACGGCGTCGTCAACGGAGGAGGCGGCGGCGTCGAGCACATCCCCATCGCCGGCCCGATCAACGGCGCGCGCCTGCCCGCCTTCCACCAGCTCGACCTGCGCGTGGACAAGACCTGGGTCTACCGGCGCATCAAGGTCACGAGCTACCTCGACATTCAAAACGTCTACAACGCCGAGAACACCGAGTTCCTGGCGAGCAGCTACGACTTCCAGTCCCGCATCCCGATCTTGAGCCTGCCGACGGCGCCCTCGGTGGGCATGAAGATCGAGTGGTGATGGGCAGAGGTGGCCCAAACTCCGGCCGGTGCAGCCCACCAACCTGGCCAGACCGTCCCGGTGCCCACGTTGCGCCCGCCCGCGCCCCGTGACATCGCCCAAGGGTGCCCTCTTTCCTCCACCAAGGTCTGCTCGCCCTGGTCAAGGCCAACGCGGCCCAGCTCTTCGAGCTCGCCCGCCACTTCGACGCCCGCGCGCCCCTGCTCTTGCCGGGCGTGGACGCGTACCAGAGCCACGCCAACGAGCTCCCCAACCCCGCCTTCCCGGGGGCGCTGCTCCACGCGGACTGGGTCGTCGCGCAGCCCGACGCGCTGGCCCTCGCCGTCGAAGTGCAGACCTGCCGGGACCGGCTCAAGCGCTACAGCTGGCTCAGCTACGCCGCGGGCGTGCGTCGGCTGTTCGACTGTCCCGGGTGGACCCTCGCGGTGATTCCCGATCCGGAGCTGCGGCGCTGGTACCAGCAGATGTTCGAGGACGAAGCTCGAGCATCGCCGTGGTTCGTGGAGCCGCACATGCTCGAGCCCATCACCTCGGCGCAACGAGCCAAGCGAGCGCCGCAGCGGGCGACCTTCGCCGCGCTGTTTCACGCCCGCGAGGCCCTCGGGGTGGCCTGCGCACGGGCCACCCTGGACGCCCTCCGGCAGCTCGACCCCGTGGACGTACCCCATCGCTCGATCTATCGTGAATTGGTGCTGACGACATTGACCCGTGAACAACTCGAGGAGCTCCCGCCCGAGCTCCTCGAGGTCGACCCCCACGCCCCGCTCGGGCCCATGGAGCGCACCAACGCGTACTACACCACGGGCCACGAAGACGGTCACAAAGACGGGCTCGCGGCCGGCCTCGCCGGAGCCATCCTGACGGTCCTCGAGCGCCGAGGTCAGACCCTCGACGCGGCCGCCCAGGCCCGGCTCGAAACCTGCCGAGACCCCGAGCAGCTCCAAGAATGGTTGGAGCTCGCGCTCGCCGACGACTCCAAGACGAGGCTCGAGGCGCTGCTCTTTGCGACCTAGCGCTCCCTAGCTGCGACCCGTCCAGCAGTCGCGCAGCCGCGGCGCCCAGTCCTCCAGGGCCGGCACGACCGCGTCGGGGTCCTTGGCCCGCTCGTCCCAGCTGCGCACGCGCAGCTTGGCCTCGAGCAGGGGATCGGCCTCGAAGCGCGCGACCTCGCCGGTGTCCATGGGCCCGCCCTGGAGCGCGAGGGTCTGACGGCTCGCGTCGCTCAAGCGCGCCGCGTAGGCCGGCCGCGTGGCGACCAGATAGCGCTTGGCGTCGACGTGGGCGCGCACCAGCTCCCCCACCCGCGGATCGAAGCCCAGCCCGTCCAACCAGTCGGCGCCGATCCCCTCGTGGCCCACGACGCCGAGCAGCGCCCCTGCCTCGACCATGCGCGCACAGGTCTCCGGAGCCACGCGGTCGAGGTGACCCAGGTCGTGCACGAGGGCCGCGACGGCCTCGAACACCGGCGCCCCGGCAGCCAGCGCCAGCGCCCCCGCCTGGAGCGCGTGCTCGAGCTGCGACACCGGCTCGCCCACATAGTCGGCCTCGCCCGCAGCGCGCAGCGCGGCCATCACCTCGTTCACCGCCGCTTCACGGTCCATCGCCGCCGATGCATTACCATCCGCCGCGATGCTGCCAAAGTCCCTCACCCCCGAGCTGCGTCAGTGCTGGCGCGACCACGGCTACGTCGCCCTGCGCGGGATCTTCGACACCCAGGAGCAGGCCCAGCTGCGCGGATGGGCCGAGGAGCTCGAGGCCTGGCCTGAGACGCCGGGGGCGTGGATGAAGTACTTCGAGCCGCCGAGCAATCTCGACACGCCCGACACCCCCGAGCCGCGCCGGCTGTGCCGCGTCGAAAATTTCCTCCCCCACCATCCCCAGCTCGCGGCCTTCTTTGACCGGGCTGATGTTCGCGGTGTGCTCGCGGAGCTCATGGGCGAGCCCGCGGTGGTGTTCAAGGAAAAGATCAACTTCAAGCTCCCCGGCGGCCAGGGCTTCACGGCCCACCAGGACGCCCCGGCCTTCACCCAGTTCGGCCAGCGCTACCACGTCACCGCCATGGTCGCCGTCGATGCCACGACGCCCGCGAACGGCTGCCTCGAGATCAGCCATGGTCGGGCCCCCGAGCAGATCCTCGACCAAGCCGGCGACGGCACCCTGGCCAAGAGCGTGGTCGCGGCCCTCGACTGGCAGCCCCTCGAGGCCCAGCCCGGGGACCTGATCCTGTTCGACTCCTACATGCCCCACCGCTCTGGCCCAAACACCACCGAGGGCCCGCGCCGTGCCTATTACGTCACCTTCAACCGGGCCAGCGACGGGGACGTGCGCGAGGCCTACTTCGCCCGCAAGCGCCGCGCCTTCCCGCCGGAGTGCGAGCGCGTCCCGGGCCAGGAGCTCGCCCCCGACGACCCGGACGCGGCCGCCTTCAACCTCGGCAACCCGATCCGCTGACGGGCGCCTGGGGGGTCCGCTACACTGCCCCCAGTGCGCATCTTCGACCCGGAGAGCCGACCCAGCGAGGGCTGGCGAGCCAAGGTCTACGAGATCATCTTCGAGACCGACACGCCCATGGGGCTGCTGTTCGACGTGCTGCTCCTCGGCGCGATCTTGCTCAGCATCATCGCGATCAGCCTCGAGACCGTCCCGACCATCGCCAGCCACTACCGCTTTGGCCTGCGCACCCTCGAGTGGGTGCTGACCGCCCTGTTCACCATCGAGTACGCGCTGCGCCTGGCGAGCGTGAAGGACACCCGGCGCTACGCCCTGTCCTTCATGGGCATCGTCGACCTCTTGTCGCTGCTGCCCACCTACCTGAGCCTGTTCTTCGACCAGGCCCAGGCCCTCCAGGTCATCCGGGCGCTGCGCCTGCTCCGGGTGTTCCGCGTGTTCCAGTTCGGCACCATGCTCAACGAGGGCAGCGCGCTGTTCCGAGGGCTGATCGCCGCGCGCTACAAGATCGCGGTGTTCCTGGGCACGGTGATGATCATCGTCGTCATCCAGGGCGCCCTGCTCTACTACCTCGAGCACGACGAGAACGAGGGCTTCTCGAGCATCCCCCGGGCGATCTACTGGGCCATCGTGACCCTGACGACCGTCGGCTACGGCGACATCTCGCCCCAGACCACGGGCGGACAGTTCATCGCCTCGCTGTTGATGCTGCTCGGCTACGGGATCATCGCGGTGCCGACCGGGCTGGTCTCGGCCGAGATCGCCATCAGCGAGTTCGCGGCCCGCACCGAGCTGCACGACGAGGTCGCCGAGCTGCCCTCGCAACACCCCAACGCCTGCCTGGGCCCGGTCCCCGCCCGGCTCCTCGTCGGCGGGCCCGTGGACGAGCGCAACCGGGCCCCGGTCGCCTCGTGGGTCCAGCCCGAGCCCAAACCCGAACCTGCCCCGGAGCTCGACCCGGAGCCCGAGCCCGAGCCCTCCGAACCTGCCCCGACGCCCGAGCCCGAGGTCCCCGAGACCGACGAACAGGAAGACCCCCCGTGAGCGCAGACTTCACCCAACAGGCCGTCGACAACCTCGTCACCCAGTTCTCCTCGGCCCTCGATTTCTACCGCGAGCTGGTCCAAAACAGCATCGACGCGGGCAGCTCGCAGGTCGAGATCTGGCTCGACTTCCTGCCCGACGAAGGCGGCGGGACCAACGGCGTCATCGAGATCCACGTCGACGATTTCGGCGACGGGATGAACGAGGAGATCATCGACTCCCAGCTGACCACGCTGTTCTCCTCGACCAAGGAGAACGACCTGACCAAGATCGGCAAGTTCGGCATCGGCTTCGTGTCGGTGTTCGCCATCGGTCCCCGCGGCGTGCTTGTCCAGACCGGCCGCGACGGCGAGTACTGGGAGGTGTTCTTCGACAAGGACCGCAGCTTCTTCAAGTCCCCCCTCGACCACACCGTCGAGGGCACGCAGATCACCTTGTTCCTCGAGGGCGACCGGGCCCGCTACAGCCAGCTGGTCAACGAGAGCCGGGTGACCATCGACCACTGGTGCCGGCACAGCGAGGCCGAGATCAGCTTCGAAGATCGGGCCTCGATCGACGCGGAGCTCGAGATCATCAACAAGCCCTTCTCCGTCGCGGGGGCCTGCCACACCCACTTCACCAGCGAGGGCACGGAGCTGGTCCTCGCCTACAACCACGCACCGCTGTGGGGCTTTTACAACCGCGGCCTGGCCCTGGCCGTCGTCCGCGGGACCAACGACCTGGTCCCGGACCGCTTCGCGCACATCGCCTTCCGCATGAAGTCGCGCTACCTCGAGCACACGCTCTCGCGCGAGACGGTGATGCGCGACGCGAACTACGAAAAGGCCCTGGCCCGGGCCGAGCAAGCCGCCAGCGGGCCCCTGCGCGAGGCCCTGATCACCGCCCTCGAGGGCCTGGTCACCGTCGTCGTGGGCACGCCCAAGCAAGGCCGGACGCCGGCGGTGCCGGGGCGCCGCTGGACCATGGCCGAGCGCGGCCGCTACTTCGAGCTCATGGGCTACCTCGCCCGCGAGGATCCCGAGGCCCTCGACGACCTGCTCGGGCGACCCATCCTCGTGACCCTCGACGGCAAGGCCATGACCCTGGGCCAGGTCCGCGAGGCCACGGCCAACGACGACCGCCTGTTCATCGACGACCAGCTGACCCGGCTCAGCGAGCGGCTCATCGCTCAAGGCACCCCCGTGATCCTCGCCGCGAGCACCCACGAGCTCGGCGGCTTCGGGGCGAGCGCCCAGGGCGAGGACGAGCTCGGCGACGGGGACGATGGCCCCGACCTCGGGGGCCTCGACGGCCAGGACCCCGTGGTCCGCGTCCTCGCCAACTGCCTCGCCGGAAGCTTCGTGACCACGAACCGACTGCAGCGCGCGATCAACCAGGTCACCGGCCGCCTCGAGTCCAGCGCCTGGATCGAGGCCGTCGAGCTCATCGCCCGACCGGCCGAGGTCCTGGTCGCGGTCCACCCCATCGAGCCCCTGGCCAAGGGCGGCCTCGGGGAGGACGACGACGCCGCCCACGCCCTCGTCGACCTGGCCCAGGACATCGTCCTGCGCAGCATCGGCTCGGGCTCGGGCGCGGTCCGCCGGCTGTTCGCCAAGGTCCGCGGGCGGGCCCCCAAGATCGGCTACCGACGCCTGGTCGCGGCGCACATGACTGGCCGCGCGGGCGAGCCCGAGCCCCTGTTCGTCGTCGCCCACGAGGTCGCGCCGCTCATGGCCAAGCCCACCCCCGAGCGCCTCGTCAGCGCCCACGAGGGCCAACCCGAGGCGGCCATCAACGTCGACCACCCCCACTTCCGGGCGCTGATGCGCATGGCCGGCCAGGCCCCGCTGATGGCCGGCTACTGCCTGGCCAAGAGCTTGCTGCTCGCCGCCAACCGCAACCTCGACCTCGACGCCGAGCTGATGCGCGCGGCGATGTCGACGACCCGCTGAGCGCCCCCAACAACCCACCACCAACGAGCACGAGAGCACATGTCAGGCATCGAGGCAGTCATCGCAAGGGCCCGCATGGCGGGCGACGTGGGCTTCGCCGAGCGCAAGCAGTTCAAGCTCGCCCGCCGCCGCGCCATCGAGAAGATGCGGCGCTTCGCCCTCGCGGACCCCTACTTCTACATCCTCGAGATCATCCAGGCGGCCGTCGCCGGCGGGGCCGAGTCCATCGACATCACCTGCGACGACGGGGACGTGACGGTCTCGTGGATCGGCGGCGTGCTGACCCAAGACGAGCTGTCCCAGCTGTTCGACTTCCTGTTCGCGTCCAAAGAGCGCGTCGACATCGCCCACGTCCGCTCCCTCGCCCTCGGCGTCAACGCCCTGATGCTGTTCGAGCCCGAGCTGGTCGTGATCGAGTCCGGCGACGGCAGCGAGGGCGGGACGGCGCGCATGGTCGTGCGCCAGAGCGCCGACCAGGTCGACGTCGGCCGGGCCCAGGGCAAGCTCGCCGGGACCTACGTGCGCGCGACCAAGCTCAACCGCGCCAAGGTGGCCAAGGCGACCGGGCGCAGCGGCAACGCCGAGGGCAACCTCGAGTTCCGCGTCGCCGAGCAGCGCTGCATCGCCGCCCCCGTGCCCCTGGTGTTCAACGGCCAGTCGCTGTTCGGCTGGTCCAAGCAGCGCGTGCCCAACCTGTTCGGCTACAAGAAGGTCCGCTCCTTCGACGAGGGCGACCTCTACGGGACCCTCGGCCTCAACCCCATGGGCGGCGTGCCCAGCTTCCAGCTGCTGACCCACGGGGTGTGGATCCAGAGCTACCAGCACGAGCTCGTGCCCAAGAAGGCCTTCGGCGGGGTGATCTGCTTCGACCGCCTGCACAAGACCGTCGACCACGCGGGCTTCGTCCGGGACGAGCGCTTCGAGGAGCTGTGGATCCGGTTGCTGCCCTACGCCCAGGAGCTGCTCGGCGGCAAGGTGGTCGAGGTCCCGCGCATCACCAGCCTCGACGGCCTCGAGTACACGCCCCTCGAGCTGCGCAAGTACCTCAACCAAAACCCGCGCATCATCGCGGTCCCGCCCGAGCTCGACGCGGACTCGAGCGCGGGCCAGGCCGTCAAGCTGATGTCCTACGCCCTCGACGCGGAGCTGCTGCGCTCGCCGCCCTCGCAGGTCTCGGCGATCCGGGTGCTCGGCGGGCGCGAGCTCAAGCTGTGGCAGCCCGACGTCGACGACCCCGCCGAGCTCAGCTTCTACGCCAAGGCCGAGCTCGAGCCCATCGACGGGCCCCAGCTGCTCCCGCCCGTGGCCCTCGAGGGCGTCCCCGTCGACGTCGCCGCGGGGGCCTGCGCCGAGGGCAAGGACGCCGAGGCCCTCGCGCGCGTGCTCGGGGAGACCGGGGTGATCGCCGCGACCCTCTACGCCCCCGTCGACCCCGGCGAGGCCCGGCGCGGGATGCTGGTCCAGGTCACGACCACGGGCCGGCTGCTCGACACCAAGCTCTACGCGACGACCCACCCCGGGCGGATCCTCCGCGTCGAGATCCCCACGGCCTCGCCCGGCTCGATGCACACCCCAATGCCCGGGCGCATCGGCCAGCGCTCCGCCGTCGAGCACATCGCCGAGCTGTTCGCCGGGCGCACCGAGCCGGCCCTGCGCGAGCAGGACCAGCGCACCCTCGCAGGCCTGGCCGTGGGCAAGATCGAGGCCGGCTCGCCCGCGGCCCGGGTCGCCTTCCAGGTGCTCTCGCGCGTGACCCTCAGCCGCCTGCGCGCCGCTCGACCGGGGCGCACGAGCCCGGGCCTGAGCTTTTCGCTGCTGCACTCGGCGAGCGAGGGCGAGGAGTACCAGGCGAGCTCGGGCAAGTTCGACCCCCTCGCGCTCCCGCTGCTGCGCACGCTCTCGGGCCGCGCCGTCAGCCTCCGCGATCTGGCCCTGCTCAGCGACCACACCTCGGGGCTCATCTACGGCCGCGTCGAGGGCATCGAGGCCGATCTGGGCGAGCTCGACCCCCAGCTGGCCACGGCCCGCATCCTCGACCTGGACCTCAGCACCGAGCGCGAGCTCATCAACCTCATCGGCGACGGCGGCTACGTGCGCGTCGACGCCCGCGATCGCCTCGCGGTCCACGGGCCCTTGTGCGTGCGCGACGTGGCCGTGGGCCTGCGCGAATACCCGGAGTTCCCCCTGCTCGTCGAAGGCCGCGCGGGGGTGGGCGTCGACGCGAGCGAGGCCCGCCCCCCCGCCGAGTACCTCGAGGGGCTCGGGCCCGCGCTGAGCGAGGACTGCCTCGCTCATCTGGTCCGCCAGCTCCGCGAGCGCGTGCGCGGCCAGTTCGACGACCCCGCGCAGCGCCGCCACGACCCCGCGACCCAAGAGGAGCACCGCCGCCAGGCCGTGCGCCACCTGCAGTGGATCGCCTGCCGCTGCCTCGCCCGCCACGAGCGCGCGCGCCTCGACGCCCTCGAGCTCCTCGACGTCCCGCTGTTCACCGACCTCGCCGGCCACGGCTGGAGCCTGCGCCAGGTCCACGGCGCGCTGACCAGCGAGGAGGGCCTGCTGGTCCACTACGGCCACGCCCTCGGCGGCGAGGAGCTGGCCCTGCTGTCCGCCGACGCCCCGGAGCTAGCCGGCGACGCCCGGCCGAGCTCGCTGGCGGCCTCGGCCTTCGTATTCCGCCTGCTCGCGCCCCTGGGTCGGGTCCGCCTCGCCTTCGACTTCGACCTCGACGACGTCGAGGCGACCCGCAACCCGATGACCGCCAACGAGGCCTTCCTGGTCCGCGAGACCGTGCGCGCGCCCTGGGGCTCGGGGGTCATCGGCGTCCCGGCCACGCACCAGGCCGAGTACCGCGTGCAGCTGCGCATGCGCGGCGGGGGCTCGGTCGCGGCCCTCGACGAGGTCGCGCGGCGCTTTGGCCTGGTCGGCACCCTCGAGCTCGAGGGCTCGCACCGCGACGACCCGAAGCTCGCCGAGCGCATCATCGCCGAGCTCCACACACTCGGCCACGGGCTGCTCGAGCGGCTGATCACCCGCCTGCCCAGCTTTGGCGACGACCCCCGCCGCCACGAGGCCGGCCTGCGCGTGCTCTTGCACTACGCCAGCGAGCAGCTCAGCCTCAGCGCCGACCGAGACAGCCTGACCGCCAGCTTGCGCACGCCTCTCGCCCACCGCATCTTGAGCCTCCCGCTCTTCGACACCGGCGCGACCACCCTGACCTCGGGGCAGCGGCTCATCGAGCACTTCCGCGCGCACTTCGAGGCCGCCCGCCGGGAGCTCGCGCGCAGCTCGGGCTCGCGCTGGGCCAGCCACGCCTTCCCGCACAGCGTCATCGGCAACGTCGAGTGGGACGAGGTCCTGGCCGCGCGCAGCCCCGCGTGGATGCGCGAGTGGCTCGAGCTCAACCTCCACCCCCAGCGGACCGCGCTCTACACCGGCGGCGCGGCCACGCGCGCGCAGACCTCGTCCAGCTCCGCCGCCGACTCCGACGAGCCGCGCGCGCCCTGGCCCGAGGGCGAGATGCTCGACGAGAAGGCCCTGAGCTGGAACCTGGTCCACTGGCTCGACCGCCTGCGCACCGACCCGCGCAAGGACGAGCACACCGGGCTGCCGCCCACCCTCGTGTTCGTCACGCCCACCCCCAACTTCAACCGGCAGGTCGTCGAGGGCAACGACAAGCGCGTCGACGTCCACAGCCTCGACCCCATCGCCGAGCGCGTGCGCCATCGGCCCACGAGCGAGAACCTGGCCTGGGTGCTGCTGGCGATCTACGCCCACCTCAACGCCGTCACGGGTCGGATCACCAACTCGCACGAGGCCCAGTTCCAGCGCGCCATCGCCGATGCGCTGTGCGATGACAGCCTGGTCGTACTCCGGCCCTGAAATTCCCGCGCACGGCTTTTGCTTCCGCCGACCGCAGATCCGTTCAGCTCCAGGCCCCGCGGGGCCTCCGACATGGGCGAAAAATTGCGGACCGCGGCGCCGATCTGCTAGCGGCGAACGAGGTGGGAAAGAAGCGTCACAGCACCGGCGCCAACCGGCGGACCACGGCGAGCAGCAGCGGCAGCCGTAACCGGCGAGGCCGCAGCTCGAACGAGGGCGCCGACCGGCGCTCCCGCGAGCGCGGATCCCGGAGCTCCAGCGCGCGCGCCAAGTCCAAGGCCAAGTCCAAGGCCAAGTCCAAGGGCAACCGCCGCGTCGACCCCAACGAGCGCGAGCAGGCCAGCCCCGCCAAGCCCCGCGGTCCCCGCGACGTCGCCGAGTTCAAGGCCCGCAACCGGACCATCCTGCTGCTGCTCATCCTCGCCTTCGTCAACGGCTGGATCTTCCTGTGGCGGGACGAGGGAGGCCTCGACGCCTTCGAGGCCAAGGCCGCGGTCATCGGCGGCAAGCAGCGCAGCGGCTTCGCCGACCCCATGGCCGACGCCTGCGGGGGCGATCCCGTCGACGTCTTCGCCGGCCTCGACGACCGCCTGCGCCTCGACACCCGCCTCAACCGCAGCAAGACCCTGCGCCTGGGCCTGCTCGAGCTCGGCGTCGACGTGGCCGAGGTCGACGCCCTCGAGGCCGAGGTCCGCAAGACCATGGATCTCGGCCTGCTGACCGGCAGCGGCGCGCCCCTGCGCGTCGCGGGCGACCGCACCGGCGGGGTCCAGGCCGTCGAGATCGAGGTCGCCGAGGGCCACCTGGTCCAGGGCTGCCGCGCCGGCGACCACTTCGAGGTCCGCAACATCCAGCACCCCCTGCGCGTCGACGTGGCCGTGATCGCCCTCGAGCTGGGCAAGGACGCGGACCTGCTCGAGGCCGTGGCCGACGCGAACCAGAGCCCCGACCTGGCCCGGGTGATCGCCGCGACTCTGGCCCAAGACATCGACTTCACCGCCGACGTGCGCCCCGGCGATCGCATCCAGGTGCTGATCGAAAAGCGCTACCTCGGCCGCCACTTCCACCGCTACGGCAAGCTGCTCGCGGTCCGCTACATCGGCAACGCCGGGCGCATGGCCTTTTACCGCTACAAGCCCGTGGGCGCCGACGAGGCCCTGTTCGACGGCCACGGCGAGCCCATGGCCCGCGCCCTGCTGCGGACCCCCTTCGCCTGGCACCCCTTCGACGCCGAGGGCCGGGCCGCCCTCGCCCCAGCCATCGAGTTCGTCGACGGGCGCATGGGCGCCGCCTACCGCCGCGCCCTGGGCACCCCGGTGATCGCCGTCGGCGACGGCCTGGTCCGCCGCGTGGGCCGAGAGGGCGACGACGGCCTGGTGATCGAGTTCGAGCTCGACGCCCTGGCCACCAAGGACGAGTCCGGCGAGCCCAGCCGACCCATCCGCGTCCGCTACGCCAACCTCGACCGCACCATCGGCGAGCTCGCCCCCGGCGACCGCGTCGAGCAAGGCCAGATCATCGCGCTCGTCGGGCAGACCGGGAAGACCCCCGTGCCCCGCCTGCGCCTCGAGCTCCTCGACCACACCGGCGAGCGCCTCGACCCCCTGGCCCTCGGCGAGCGCGGCTCGGCCCGGGCCCCCCGCGCGGGCGATCCGGTCCCCGCCGAGCAGCTCGAGCAGTTCACCGAGGACATCCAGAGCTGGCGTCGAGCGATGCGCAAGGCTGGCGAGTAGCCTCCGCTCCACCAACGAAAAAGGGCGCTCCCATGACGGGGCGCCCTTTTTCGTCGTGGCATTGGAATTGGAATCCACGCCCCCGCCCGCGGGGGCGACCACATGCCCTCTCCAAGGCACGAACCCCATTCCCCACCAAGCCAAAGCGGAGGAGCGGATAGCGACGAAGCGCCCCCGGTCCCGTGCTCCCTGTGGGGGCAGAGCAGCCTCAGTTGACCGCGGTCTCGAGCGTGCGGATCTGCTCGGCGAGGTTGATGAAGTTGCGCTCGAGGGTCGCGGCGAACTCGATGAGCTCGATGTCCGGCAAGCGGATCGACTCCTCGATGGCTCGGTTCACGAGCGCGACCCAGCCCCACAGCAGCGCCTGGGCCATGGGCGGCTGGGCCTCGAGCTCGCCCATGTCGAGGCAGCCCAGGCAGCGGTTGACCACGTCGACTTGCAGGCGCTTGACCTGGTCGGCGAGCTCGGGGATGGGGCCCATGCGCCCGCCCGTGACCTCGTAGACGCTCGGGTTCATCTGGCAGTAGAACACCAGCCCGCCCATGATCGCGCCGATGTCGTTGGCGTCGCCGATCTCCGCGACGGCGTGCTCCAGGCCGCTGATGATGCTCCGGGCCGAGGCCAGGAAGAAGCCCCGGCGCCCGCCGAAGTAGTGGTAGAGCAGCGCCTTGGACACCCCGGCCTGCTTGGCCAGCTCGTCCATGGAGCAGGAGTCGAAGCCGTTCTTTGCGAAGTGCTGGCGGCCGAAGGCGAGCAGCTGCTCTTTGCGAGTCTTGGGGTCGAGGCGGCGGCCGTTTGAGGGCATGGGGAACATGACGAGCGTCTCTCCTTGTTGACGACTAGTCAATATCATGTGTTGACCGCGCGTCAATAACTTTGTTGACGAAAAGTCAGCAGTGTCGATTGGGCGCTAGGCCCCACAAACTGGCCCACAAGAACGAGCGCGACTCACGCTAACCGCTCTCGCTAAAAGCTCGAAAACGCGCTCGTGATCCCGACGAGGCTCCGCGACTCCACCCGTGCGTGCCCGTGCTCCAGGCCCTCGCTCTGCTCGCCACCTTGACCCCTGGCGAGCCCGCTCCCGAGCCGCCCGCCGTGGTGCTCGCCCTATCGCCCGTGCTCGTGGACGCCCCCGTCCACGTCGAACCACCGGCAGCGCCCGGCTGGGGTCGACGGCTCCGCCGCAGCAACGCGGCGCAGGCTCTACGCTCGATCGTCGACACCGCCGACAGCGTGCTCGACACCCACGCCGCGCAGGAGCCTCCGGCCACCCTGCCCCGGCGAATCTCCGTCTAGCGAGGCCTCAAGGGTTGGCCTCGGCGTCGTTCTCGATGGTGATCGCGCTCTCGTAGCCGTCCTCGACGATCGTCACCGGGTTGTTCGGATCGACGCCCCAGGGCTCCCCGGGCTGCCACGCGCCGTCGCCGTCGAGGTCCAAGAAGGCGTAGAGGAAGAACTCGGTCGAGGCGCTGCCGAGGGCCTCGGTCCGGCGCACGTAGTCGCGGACGTCCGCGCTCGAGGCCAGGGTGTCGATGGAGTAGGCGTCGGTCAGCCGCTCCGTGTCGCTGCGCTCGGCCTGGGAGCCCGACTCGTCTTCGTCGAGCATGGCCAGGACCAGGGTCGGCTCGCCGCTCAGGTCCACGTCTTCGGCGACGCTGACCTGATACTCGACGGTGTAGCTCAGGGTGCACGCGACCAACACCGTGGCCGCGAGCAGGCCTGCGAGGACTCGGGGGGTACGCCTGCGCTGCATCACCTGGATTGTCCCAGTTCCCCGGCGATGGTTCACGCGCCTTCGCCCAACCGCGTTCGCCGGGCTCGAGGCGACGCTGCGGCCAACGGGCGAACGCGCCCACATTTTTTTGCTCGCGGGCGCTGGACTTCTTGGTGTACCTGATACACATCTGCGCTCATGGACGATGAGCCCCTGCTCTTTTATCGCGTCGGCGATGAATTCGGCGAGTTCTCCAACTTCGCGGCCTACCCGATCCGCGTCGACGGCAAGCGCTGGCCGACCTCGGAGCACTACTTCCAGGCCCAAAAATTCGCCCGGGCCAAGGACGCCTCCAAGCACGTGGAGGCGATCCGCACCGTCCGCTCCCCGATGGTCGCGGCGCGCATGGGTCGGGACCGCAAGCGACCGCTGCGGCGCGACTGGGAGTCCGTCAAGGACCAGGTGATGATGAAGGCCTTGCGCGCGAAGTTCGAGCAGCACGCGGACCTGCGCGCGCTGTTGCTGAGCACCGGAGAGCGCGAGCTCGTCGAGCACACCGTCAACGACCGCTACTGGGCCGACGGGGGCGACGGCTCGGGCAAGAACAAGCTCGGGCGCCTGCTCATGCGGCTGCGCGACGAGCTCCGGGCTTAGCAGCCATTTGGCAGGGCGGGAGCGAGCTCGCAGGCGTCCTCGTCGATCCAGTCGCGAATGCACGAGAGCTTGTCGCAGGTGTCGGTGAGCGCGTCGCAGTCTTCGAAGTAGGTCGCCGGGCGCAGCGGCCCCACGCGGTAGCGGGTGCGGGTGACGTTGAAGTTCACGTCCTCGTGCTCGACGACGGTCCCGTCCTCGAAGATCACCAGCTTCATGCGCTCGTAGTCGGTGTAGTTCGCGTGCGACATGCGCAGCTGCGCCGGCTCCTGGGCGATGAGGGCGTCGACCATGCACTGGAGGATCTCGGCGTTTTCCTCGGTGAGGCCGAAGCCGCCGCCGCCCTCGCAGCCGAGCAGGTCGAGGGCTTCGCAGGGCTCGGGGGCCGAGCAAGCCAGCTCGGGGAGGTCGTCGTCGCACTGGGCGACGCACAGGGGCTCGCCGAGGCAAGAGGCGTTCCCGCTCTCGTCGCTGTTCGTCTCGCTGTTCGTCTCGCCCCCGCCCTCGTCACCAGCCCCGGGGCAAGCGCTCAGCAGCGCGAGGGCGAGGCCGAGTCCAAGGAGGCGGGGGAGCGTCATGTCTCCGAGTGTAACGCCTGCTGGCTAGCCACGATCGCGGACCAGGGCGTCGGCGACGGCCATGCCGTCGAGGGCCGCGCTGACGATCCCGCCCGCGTAGCCTGCCCCCTCCCCGCACGGGAACACCCCCGCCAGGCTCGGGGACATGAGCGTCTGCGCGTCTCGGAGCACCCGCACCGGGCAGCTGGTCCGGCTCTCGACCCCGACGGCGATGGCGTCTGCGCTGGCAAAGCCAGGCATCTTGGCGTCGAGACGGACGAGGGCTTCCCTCAAGGGCTGCGCGAGCTCGCCGAGGACCGCGTCGAGGCGGCAGGGCACGACGCCGCGGTGGTAGCTCGTCGGCGGCAGGCTCTCGCTGACGCGGTCGGCAACGAGGTCCGCGAGGGTCTGGGCCGGGGCGACGTAGGCTCCACCGCCGACCTCGAAGGCCCGGGACTCGACGCGATCTTGGTAGGCCAGGCCCGCGAAGGGGTCGCTCGGGTCGAGGCCGACCGCGGCGAGCTGCTCGGCGCCCACGGGCGCGACGAAGCCGCTGTTGGCGTAGCGCCCCCGGCGTTGCGAGGGGCTCATGCCATTGACCACCTGGCGCCCGGGCTGGGCCGCGGCGCACACGATGTAGCCCCCGGGGCACATGCAAAAGGACCACGCGCTGCCGCTGGCGACCTGCTCGACCAGGCGATAGCTCGCCGCGCCCAGGGCCGGGTGACCCGCGAGGGGGCCGTACTGCACGCCGTCGATGAAGCCCTGGCGATGCTCGATGCGCACGCCGATCGCAAAGGACTTGGCCTCGACCGCGACGCCGTCGCGGGCCAACCAGCGGAGCACGTCCTGGGCCGAGTGGCCGGGGGCGACGACGACCCGGGGCACGCGGACGACCCGCCCGTCCGCCAGGCGCACGCCTCGGAGCGCGCCGCCCTCGACGAGCAGGCCGTCGACCCGCGCGTCGAACTCGATCTCGACCCCGGCGTCGCGCAGGTGCTCGCGCATCGCCGTGATCACCCGCGGCAGCTTGTTGGTGCCGATGTGCGGGCGCGCGTCGACGAGGATCGCCGGCGGGGCCCCGTAGCCGACGAGGGCCTCGAGCACCTCGCGCACCGAGCCGCGCTTGTCCGAGCGCGTATACAGCTTGCCGTCGCTGAAGGTCCCGGCCCCGCCCTCGCCAAAGCAGTAGTTGGACTCGGGGTTGAGCTCGCCGCGCTGGCTGAGCGCCGCCAGATCCCGCCGGCGCTCGCGGATCGCCTTGCCGCGCTCGAGCACGACCGCGCGGACCCCCCGGCGGGCGAGCTGCCACGCGCAGAACATGCCCGCCGGGCCGGCCCCGACGATCGCCACCTCCGGCGGGCCCGGCATGGCGGGGAAGGCCGCGGGGGTGAGCCGCGCGTCCGCGGCGGGGGCCTGGCTGCCCTGCCAGACCTCGACCTCGGCGCGCACCTTGACCCGGCCCTTGCGCGCGTCGATCGAGCGCCGACGCAGGCGCCAGCCAAAGGCCGAGGTCAGGCTCCAGCCCGTCGCCTCGGCGATCGCCTCTTCCATGCGCGCGACCTCGACGAGGGCGTCGGGGTGCAGCTCGAGGCTCAGGGTCTGGGTCTGCCCCGGCGCGAGGGACAGCGCGGCCTTGGCCCTGGACTTGCGTCCGCCCTTGCGCCCGCCTCCCCGGGTCTTTCCGCCGCCTCGCCTGGCCATGGGGCTGGAGCATAAGATGTCCGCGATGGCCATGCTCTTGCGGGTCGCCTACGACGGCACGGACTTCCACGGCTTCGCGCGCCAGGACAACGGCGGACAGCCCCTGCGCACGATCCAGGGCTGCCTCGAGCAGGCCCTGAGCACGCTCTACAAGCAGCCCATCCGCACGCGCGGGGCCAGCCGGACCGACGCCGGGGTCCACGCGCGCGGTCAGCTCGTCGCCTTCGATCCGCCCTTCGCGATCCCCGCGCGCGGGCTGCTCCTCGGCCTCGCCGCGAACTTGCCCGCCGACATCATCGCGAGCGCGGCGTGGCTGGCCGAGGACGTCGAGGGCGAGCCCCTCAACCCCCGCTTTCACACCCGCGGCAAGCTCTACCGCTACAGGCTGCGGCCGGTCTCGCTCCGCGACCCGCTGTCCGCCCGCTACGAGTGGCACCTGCCCCGACCCATCGACGTCGCCGCCATGCAGGCCGCCGCGCCCCGCTTCGCCGGCACCCACGACTTCGCCGGCTTTCGAGCGAGCGACTGCCAGGCCAAGTCGACCACCCGCCGGGTCCGCAGCGTGATCGTGAACGTCGAGACCCTCGCCGAGCTCGACCCCCTCGCCGGCCAGCGCGGGCGCATCGAGGGCCCCGCGGCGCCCGCCCGGGTCACCATCGACGTGCGCGGCGACGCCTTCCTCAAGAACATGGTCCGGATCATGGTCGGGACCCTCGTGGGCGTCGGCCGCGGTCAGTTCGGTGCCGAGCGCATCGACGAGGTCCTCGCCTCGGGCGACCGGACACGCGCGGGGGTCACCGCCCCCGCCTGCGGACTCACCTTGGTCGAGGTGCTGTGGCCAGAGCCGTGGCCGCCGAGCGGGGGGCGCGACGGGGATGTCTGACACAGGCCGCGAGCGTGGGCACGGGCGACCACAACCGATCACAACCGAGATTTTCCGCGAACCTGTAGCCCCCCTCGAGCTCAGGCCGTACACCGAGGGCACCCATGTCGGTAGAGATTGATCAGGTCGCGCCCACCCAGGGCGCCGTCGAGGCGCGCGCGTCCCGAGGCCGCGAGGGCGCCCTCGAGCGCGGGGCAGAGCTCGGGCGCTACCTCGTGCTCGAGCGCCTCGGCGCGGGGGGCATGGGCGTCGTCTACTCGGCCTGGGACCCCCAGCTCGACCGCAAGCTCGCCGTCAAGATCCTCCACGCCGCGCCCGCCCCGCTCCGCCCGCCTCGCCCCGGCGACACCGAGCTCGCCTCGGGGCCCAGCCCCAGCCTCGACACCAACTCCGCGAGGCTGATGCGCGAGGCCCAGGCCCTCGCCCGCATCCACCACCCCAACGTCGTCACCATCCACGACGTGGGCGCCGTCAAAGGCCGGGTGTTCGTGGCCATGGAGTTCATCGACGGCCAGACCCTGCGCGCGTGGCTGGACGAGGCAGCCCGGCCGTGGACGGCGATCCTCGACGTCTTTCTCGAGGCCGGCCGCGGCCTCGCGGCGGCCCACGCCGCCGGCCTCGTGCACCGCGACTTCAAGCCCGACAACGTGATGCTGTGCAAGAGCGGGCGGGTGTGCGTGCTCGATTTTGGCCTGGCGCGGGCCGATGGCGAGCAGCCCGTGCGCCCCGAGCAGGCCGCGGCCGAGCTGAGCGATCGCCCGAGCTCGAGCTCCGACGGCGCCCTCAGCTTCACCAGCAGCGTGTCGTCCGGCAGCGTCTTGACCCGAACGGGCGCGCTCCTGGGCACGCCGGCCTACATGGCCCCCGAGCAGTTCCAAGGCGGCGGCCTCGATCCGCGCAGCGATCAGTTCAGCTTCTGCGTCGCGCTGTGGGAGGCGATCACCGGCGCGCGGCCCTTCTCGGCGAGCTCGCCCATGGCCCTGGTCTACGCCGCCCTCGACGGCGAGCTGCGCCCCTTCAGCCCGCGCCCGGCCGTCCTCGACGGCGCCAAGGCGCTGCCCGAGGGCCTCGTCCACGCCCTGCGCCGCGGCCTGGCGGGGGAGCCCGAAGACCGCTTCGAGGACATGGGCGCGCTGCTCGACGCCATCGCCCGAGCTCGGACCGCGCCCCGCCGGCTCCGGCGGCGGCGTCGGCTGCTCGCCGCCTCCGCGGCGGTCGTGTTTGGCCTCGGCGCCCTCGCCAGCGTCGCCCTCGATCGCCCCGATCCCGCGCGCAGCTGTCGGTCTGACTCCAGGGCCGTCGCCGAGGTCTGGAACCCGCGCCGCGCCCGAGCCATCGACCAGGCCTTCGCCACCACCCAGCTCAGCTTCGCCAGCCGCAGCGCCGACAAGATCCGCGCGCCCCTCGACGCCTGGGCCCGGGACTGGACCGCCATGCACGACGACGCGTGCGCGGCCCACTACCTTCGCGGCGAGCAGTCGGCCCAGCTCTTTGAGCGGCGCGTGGCCTGCCTCGACCGCCAGCTGAGCAGCTTCTCGAGCCTCGTCGACGCCCTCGCCGAGGCCGACGCCGAGGTCGTCGAGCACGCAGGCGCGGCCGTGGGCGGCCTGCCCAACGTGGCCGACTGCGGCGACCTCAGGCAGCTGCGCGCGGCCCTGTCCGAGCCCCGAGCGCCCCACCAGCGCCTGCGCCTGCACCGGGCCCGCGCCCTCCTCGACCGCGCCACCCAGCTCGCCCGCCTCGATCGCCTCGAGGCCGCCAAGCCCCTGTTCACCGCCGTCGAGGCCGAGGCCCGGGTGCTCGGCTACGAGCCCTTCGTGGCCGAGGTCGCCCTCGCCCGCGCCCGCGAGCTGTGGCTGCCCAACGGTCGCGACGAGGCCGCCGTCGAGGCCCTGGGCGAGGACGCGACCAAGGCCCTGATCGCCGCGCGCCGGGGCCAGGCCGAGCACCTCGAGATCACCGCCATGAGCCTGGTCGCGCTCTCGGCCGCGCGCCGCTCCGACTTCGACGAGGCCACGCGCTGGCTCGACATCGCCGACGCCATCGCCGAGCCCCTCGACGACCGCGGCCTCGCCCTCGAGCTGCTCCACACCCGGGCGCGGACCGAGAACCTCGCCGGGAACTGGGCCGCCGCCGAGCCCCGCTTCCGGGCCGTGGTCGCCGACGTCGAGGCCATGCACGGCCGCGACTCCCTCGAGTACGCCCAGGCCGAGCTCGAGCTGGGCCTGCTGTTGATCGGCCGGCAGCAGGCCCAGGACGCCCTGCCCCTGGTCGAGCACGGCCTCCAGGTCGCGACCGAGCAGCTCGGCGATCACCACCCGACCGTCGCCGAGGCCCACGCCCAGCTCGGCCTCGCGCACACCGAGCTCGCCCAGACCGAGGCCGCCCTCGAGTCCTTCCGCCGCGCCCAGACCCTGGTCGTCGAGGTCCGCGGCGAGACCGACCGGCTCAACCTGCGCATGCTCGCCTACCAGGGCATCGCGCTGAGCGAGCTCGGCCGCTGCGACGAGTCCCGGGCCGCCCTCGAGCGCCTGCGGAGCCTCAGCGAGGCCGAGTTCCAGCGCGAGTCGGCCCGCTGGGCCCACGCCGCGCGCCTGAGCGGGTGGTCGTGCCGCTGGTCCCACCCCGAGTCCGTCGCCCTGCTCGAGGAGTCCGCGGCCATCCACGAGCGCCTGGGCGGGCGCTACTCCTACGCCTGGGTCGACTCCGCCCTCAACCACGGCTTCGCCCTGCTCGTGCGCGAGCGCGACGCGGAGGCCCGAACCTGCTTCGACGACGCCCGCGAGGCCCTCGCCCGCGTCGAGTCCGTCGAGGCCCAGGACCGGTGGTGGAACCCCAACGACATGCTCGCCATCGGCGACGCGTTGCTGCGGCTGCGCGCGGACGTGGACGACACCGACGCCCTGGCCGAGGTCTTCGCCCTCCGCGAGCGCCTCGATCCCCACGCCATGCTCGGACCCTACGGCCTGCTCGAGGAGGCCACGATCGGTCGCTTCGATCCCCGCGGACCCGGTTGAGCGCGACCTGGTGTCCCGAAGCACTGGCGCCCGGCCCATCCTTCGCGCGACAATCGCGCGAATCGATCGGAGCCCCCACCATGATCAGCCTCGGACTCGCCTGCCTCCTCGCCCTCGCCCCACCGACCACGGAAGGCTCCGCCTCCGTGTCCACCTCGAACGCGAGCTCCGCCTCGGGCTCGATCGACAAGGGCGACGTCCGCCTTGGCCTCAACGGCGGCCTGTTCTCGTACACGATCCTCACCAGCAGCGACGAGGTCGCGGGCGTGGAGACCCGCAGCAGCGTGCACCAGTGGGGCCTCGGCTTCACCGGCCTGGGGGCACCGACCGCTGGCGGCACGGCGATGTTCGGGTGGACCGCCGGCTACGCGATCACCCCGAACATCGAGGTCGGCGGCAACCTCAGCCTCGCCTTCGGCGGCGGCCGGTTCACCAGCGAGGTCGGCGACATGAGCACCGAGGCCCAGTTCGACCGCACCTTCGCGACCTGGATCCAGCCCTACTTCCACTACAACATGCAGGTCGCCAAGCCCCTCGTGCTGGTGTTCGAGGCCAGCGTCGGCTTCCTCTACGGCCACGCCAACTCGCCCCCCGACGCCATGGTCGAGGCCCGTCAGCGCACCCTCGCGCCGACCTTTGGGCCCGGCGTGGGGCTCAACTTCTTCCTGACCAAGAACGCCAGCATCGACCTGATGTTCAACTACAATTTCGGCCTGTTGTCGGAGCAGTCCGTCGTCGACACGACGACCGCCGACGCCGACATCAACGCGCACCTGATCATGTTCCGCCTCGGGACCTCGATCTGGATGGGCGGCAACAAGTAGTCGCGGGACCTACTCGGGCACGGCGGCCATGAGCTGCCGCGCCCGACCGATGCGCCGCTCCATCAGCGGCAGGCTCTCGGGCAAGAAGGCGTCGCGCAGGGCGTCGAAGTGCACGCTGAAGTAGAGGGTCAGGTTGCGCAAGATCCACAGGTCCGCGAGCAAGCCTGGATCCGCCAGCTTCGGGCCCCCGCCCTCGCGGATGGCCGCGCGCAGCTCCGCCATGTAGCGCTCGGCGGCGCGGTGGTGGGCCGCGAGCTCTCGGGCGGGCCAGTCGACGTGCAGGTGCAGCAGCAGCCCGGCGCGGACCAGGCCGCGGTAGCAGCCCATCTGCTCGCGCAGCAGGTAGTAAGACAGCTCGATCGCGTCGTCCCCGACCACGTCGTCGGCGAGGCCCCACGAACCCTGGCCGGCGTCGTCGCAGCCGCGGAAGATCGTGAAGTGGACCGCGGGCGCGCAGCTCCGGGCGACGTCGAGGATCTCCTGGTCGATGGGGCCCGGCCGCGGGTCGAAGGGGCTCGAGCGCAGCTGCTCGAGGCGCGAGCGATGTACGCGGGTGTGCTCCGTCGGGGTGATGACCAGCGCTCGCCGACCGCCGCAGTCCATCACGGAAAATTCCAGCGTCATCACAATTTAGGTCGCGCCAGGGAATCTGGACGGTTCACAATTCTGGAGCCCTGAAAATCGTGTAGTGGATCTAGCTTTGCGCAGACTGCGAGGGGCCGATTCTGCCCCCTTTTGCCCCGCACCACGCGCAGCTTCAGCGCCGAGTCCCAGTGACTGGCCAGTAACGGCTTTGGCAACACCCAGGCTCAAGTGCGCCCATTTCGGCGGAGCGCGCGGCGTGGTCCGACCTCGTCACCTGGGGAGGCGCGGCTTTCGCGGGGCTCCATCGACGGGCCATCGGCGGCCCATCTGCGGAAAGTTTCGGCCTGGGCTCAAACGTACGCAGACTCGCTCCGAGTGGCCGACACCCTACGCACCTCCGGCAAGGTCTCCGTCGCGGTCGCGGCCTCCCGCGTCCTCGGGCTGGTGCGCGAGATCCTCTTCGCCCACCTGTTCGGCGTGGGCGCGGTCGCGGACGCCTACCAGGTCGCCTACCGCATCCCCAACCTGCTGCGCGACCTGTTCGCCGAGGGGGCCCTGTCGAGCGCCTTCGTGCCGACCTTCCTCGCCGCGCTCGTGGGCAAGGACCCCGAGGAGCTGAACAAGAACCCCAAGCTGGGCGAGGGCGAGGTCACCCTGGACCGCGAGGCGGCCTACCACCTCGGCAACCTGACCCTCGCCGGGGTGCTCCTGGCCACGGGCA
Organism: Plesiocystis pacifica SIR-1; assembly: GCF_000170895.1. Taxonomy (GTDB): domain Bacteria; phylum Myxococcota_A; class Polyangia; order Nannocystales; family Nannocystaceae; genus Plesiocystis; species Plesiocystis pacifica. The sequence goes on from NZ_ABCS01000002.1 coordinate 141,767, forward strand.
CCCTGAGCGTCCTCGGGATCATCTTCGCCGAGCCCATCGTCGGGTTGATCGCGGCCGACTTCGAGGGCGGCAACCTCAGCCCCGAGCAGGCCGCGGCCAAGCTCGAGCTCGCGGTCACCCTGACCCGCCTGATGATGCCGCTGCTGACCATCATCTCCGTCAGCGCGGTGTGGATGGGCATGCTCAACGCCCAAAAGCACTTCATGGCCCCGGCCTGGGCCCCGGCGATGTTCAACGTCACCAGCATCGTGACCGGCGCGGGGCTGCTGATCTTCGACCCCAAGGACGAGCTGGGCATCGTGGTCTGGAGCGCGGGCACCCTGGGCGCGGGCTTGGTCCAGGCTTGCGTGCAGCTCCCGGCCCTGTGGCGCATCGGCTACCGACCCCTGCCCCGCCTGCGCGGCCTGGGCAAGCACCCCGGGATCCGCCGCATCCTCCGGCTCATGGCCCCGGCCGTGATCGGGCTCGCGGCCGTGCAGATCAACATCATCGTCAACACCCGCTTCGCCGCCGGCTTGGGCGACGGGCCCATCGCCCAGCTCAGCTACGCCTTTCGCATCTTCTACCTGCCCATCGGCGTGTTCAGCGTGGCCCTGGCCACGGTCACGACCACGCGGGTGAGCGAGGACGCGGCGCGCCAGGACATGGAGGCGCTCGCGGCCAGCGCGGGCGAGGGGGTGAGCGCGGTGTGGATGCTGATGACCGCGAGCACCGTGGGCCTCGTGGTCCTCGCCGAGCCCGTGGTCCGCTCGCTCTACTTCTCGTTCACCCCCGAGGAGGCCACGGCCACGGCCTGGGTGCTCGCCGCCTACGTCCTCGGCCTGCTGCCCTACGGCCTGGTCAAGATCCTCGCGCCGGTCTTTTACGGCCTCGACCGCCCGCGCGTCCCGCTGATGGCGTCGTTTTGCGCCGTGGTCACCAACATCACCTTCAACGCCCTGACCTACCGGCAGCTCGGCGCCCCCGGCCTCGCCCTCGGCACGGCCCTGGGCGCGACCGTCAACATCGTCGTGCTGCGCCTGAGCTTCGGCCGGGTCGTCGGCAAGCTCCCGGGCCCCGGCGCCAGCGCGCGTCAGCTCGGCGCCCTGCTCGGCGCCAACTTGCTCCTCGGCGCGCTCGTGTTTGGAGCCTGGCAGGGCGTCAGCGCCGGCCTCGACGCCCTGGCCGTGGGCGGCAAGCTGGCCTGGGGCCTGCGCGTCCTCGGCCTGGGCCTGGTCATCCCCCTGGGCTTCTTCAGCTACGTCGGCGCGCTCCGAGCCGCCGGCTACCCCGGGGCCGATCTCCTGTGGAGCCTCCCCGCCAAGGTGGTGGGTCGACTGCGCCGTCGGGGCTCCTGAACGCCCGGCGAACCCGGGTAACGTCTGGCTCGCCCCTGCGAACGCGAGGGCGGACGGCCATGCCCAAGTACAAGCTCATCTCCTTCCCGATCTGTCCCTTCGTCCAGCGGTCGACGATCACCCTGGAGCACAAGGGCGTGCCCTACGACATCGAGTTCATCGATCTCAGCGACAAGCCCGACTGGTTCCTCGAGCTCTCGCCCCTTGGCAAGGTGCCGGTGCTCGTCGTCGAGGAGGAGGAGCGCGAGATCGTCCTGTTCGAGTCGGCGGTCATCAACGAGTACCTCGACGAGATCACCGAGGGCTCCCTGCTCCCCGCCGACCCCCTGCTCAAGGCCAGGCACCGGGCGCTGATCGAGTTCGCGTCCGCGGGCATCAATGACGCCTGGATGATGGGCACGGCCAAGAGCCGCGAGGACGCGCTCGCGCACGCCGCGAAGCTGCGCGACAAGTTCGCCCGGCTCGAGTCCGAGCTGGTCGGGCCGCTGTTCACCGGCGAGTCCCTCAGCCTCGTCGACACCGCGACCATCCCCATGCTGCTGCGCGCGGCCTGGACCGAGGAGATTGTCCCGGAGCTGGCGCTGTTCGCCGACTTCCCCAAGGTCACCGCCTGGCGCGACGCCACCATGGCCCTCGAGGCCGTCGAGCGCTCGGCCGTTCCGGACCTGCGCGAGCGCTACCGCCAGTACCTCGCCAAGCGCGACGGCTCCTGGGTCGGCGGCCAGGTCAGCGCCTAGCAGCCCATCGCCGCGAGGGCTTCGGCGTCGACGTAGCGCTCGCGGTAAGGGTGCTCGCCCTCCCGCGCCAGGCCCCGCTCGATCACCACCAGCTCGCGCTCGAGCTGCTCGAGGGCGGCCTTGACCGCGGTCAGGTCGTCGAGCGCGACGGGATCCAGCGCGCGAGACTGGGCCGCGGCCCGCCACTTGTCGCGCAGGCTCTCGCGCAGGGCCGAGACCCGGTCCTGGCCGATGTGCTTGCGCTCGAGGATCATCGCGTCGCCCGTGCCCAGGGCGTCGACGGTGCGCAGCCACGCGTTGACGAAGCTCCAGCTCTCCATCAGCGCCCGGCGGTAGCGTCGATCGCGGATCTGGCCCAGGGGCGCGTCCGGGTCGACGACCTCGACCACGGTCAGCATCGCCCGGGCGCGCACCAGCTCCGCGCGCAGATGCCGAGTCTCGAGGAAGAGCTCCGACAGCCCCGCCGACAGGTGCTTGGGCGGATCCACGTCCGTCGGGGGCACCGGCAGGGAGCGGCGGACGCTCATCCAGCGCAGCTGACCCCGGCACCACAGCACCAGGCGCACGGCCGCGTAGCAGGCCAGGAAGAAACTAAAAAGCCAAGACACGGGTCTTTTTGATTATGTCAGGAAGCCGCAGCGGTGTCAGCCGAACGCTGCCGGCGTGGTACCTTCGCGCTTCGATGCGCTCCCCCCTCGGCAAGGGTCGTCGTACCCGTGGCCCGGTCTCGGGGCGACGCAGCGCATCGTTGCTGACGGCCGTCGTTGCCGCGGCCCTGGGCCTGGGTCCAGGGGGGTGCGGTGGGCTGGGCGGCGATAAAAATTCTTCGGAAGATTCCGTACCTGGGGGGAGCCTGGAGCTCGAGGCCTGCGGCGCGGCGCTCGCTGAGCTGCGTTGCGCCAGCTTGGACGTCCCCCTCGATCCCGGTGACCCCGAGGGTCAGGCGATCGCCCTGAAGATCGTCGTCGCGCCTGCGACCGCGCGCGCTCCCGCCCCGGACCCGGTGTTCATCCTCGCCGGCGGCCCCGGCCAGGGCGCGGCGACCATCGCCCCCTACATCGCGCCCAAGTTCGACGCGATGCGGCGCAACCGGGACCTCGTGTTCGTCGACCTTCGGGGCACGGGCGCCTCGGCCCCCCTCAACTGCGAGCTCGGCGACCCCACCGACCTGGCCATGCTGCTCGCCGAGGAGCTCGACGAAAAACACATCGACGAGTGCATCGCCAGCTACAAACTCGACCTCGCCCAGTTCTCCACGGCCCGCCAGGTCGAGGACCTCGAGGCCGTGCGCGCGGCCCTGGGCTACGAGTCCATCAACTTCTGGGGCATCTCCTACGGCACCTGGACCGGCCAGCACTACACCAAGCGCTTCCCCGAGCGGGTCCGCTCCGCGGTCTACGACGGCGTGGTCCCGACCGACGGGGACCTCTACGCGGGCGTCAGCGCCAGCGCCGACCGCAGCCTGCGGGCCGTGTTCGAGCGCTGCCGCCAGGACCCCAACTGCGACGCCGCCTTCCCCCAGCTCGAGCGCAAGCTCCAGGCCGTCTACGCCGACCTCGACAACCCTCGGGTCCTGCGCGAGGTCGAGCACCCGCGCACCGGCGCCGTCGAGCGCGTCGAGATCAGCCGCCGCGCCTTCGAGGGCACCCTGCTGACCGGCCTCTACAGCGGCCACTCGGCGGCCATGATCCCCCTGATGATCGACCGGGCCCACGCCGGCGACTTTGGCCCCTTCGCGGCCATGGCCATGAGCGCGGCGAGCCACGACGACACCATCAGCCTGGGCCTGCACTACACCCAGGCCTGCTCCGAGGGCTACGCCCACCTGAAGCCCGAGGCCATCGAGGCCTCGCGCACGGTCTCGCCGCTGTTCACCGGCGTCGGCCTCCAGAACCTCGGGGAGGTCTGCGCCCGCTGGCCCGCCATCGAGCTCGCCCCCGACACCTGGGACCCCGTCCCCGCCGACACCCCGGCGCTGCTGCTCTCGGGCCGCCTCGATCCCATCACCCCGCCCGAGCTCGCCGAGCGCCTCGCCGCGTCCATGCCCCAGGCCCGGAGCGTGGTGGTCGAGAGCGCCCACCACGGGACCTGGCGCGCGGGCTGTGTGCCCGAGCTGATCGCGGAGTTCTACGACAGCCTCGACGCCGACGGCCTCGACACCAGCTGCGTCGACGCCATCGAGCCCACGCCCTTGTTCCTCAGCGCCGCCGGCCACCGCCCCCTGCCCAAGGGCCACGGCGCAAAGCCGGCGCCCGAGCCCGAAGCTGGCGAGCGCCCCGAGCCTGGCGGAGGCCCCGAGCACGGAGAGGTCGCCGCGCCGTGATCGTCGCCCGCGACCTGCACAAGCGCTTTGGCTCCGTCGTCGCCGTCGACGGGGTCTCCCTCGACGCCGCCGACGGGCAGATCACCGGGCTGCTCGGGCCCAACGGCGCGGGCAAGACCACCTTCTTGCGCCTGCTCTACGGCCTGATGCTGCCCGACAGCGGCAGCGTGCGCGTCGACGATCTCGACGTCGTCCGCGACCCGCTCAGCGTCCAGGCGAGCATCGGCGTGCTCCCGGACGCCCTCGGCCTCTACCCGCGGCTGACCGCGCGCGAGCACGTCCGCTACTTCGGCCAGCTCCAGGGTCTGCGCGGCGGGGCCCTCGAGGACCGGGTCGAGGCCCTGCTCGAGCGCCTCGACATGCGCAGCATCGCCGACCGCCGGACCCAGGGCTTCTCCCAGGGCGAGCGCATGAAGGTGTCCCTGGCCCGCGCCCTCGTCCACGGCCCCAACAACGTCATCCTCGACGAGCCGACCAACGGCCTCGACGTCATGAGCACCCGGGCCATGCGCAAGCTGATCCGCGAGCTGCGCGACGAGGGCAAGTGCGTGCTCTTCTCCAGCCACGTCATGCAGGAGGTCTCGGCCCTGTGCGACGTCATCGTGCTCGTCGCCCGCGGCCGCGTCGTCGCCCGCGGGACCCCCGACGAGCTGCGCCAGCAAAGCGGCTGCGCCGACCTCGAAGACGCCTTCGTGGCCCTGACCGCGGCGAAGGCCTCCCCGCCCGCCGCCTGACCTCTGCACTCGACCATGTCCCGGCCCATGTCCTGGTTCACCGCCATGTGGATCGTCCTGCGCAAGGAGCTCGTCGACGGCCTCCGCGACCGCCGGGCCCTGTTCTCGGCCCTGCTCTACCCCTTGCTCAGCCCGCTCCTGTTCGGCCTGTTGTTCGGGATGATCGCCGACAAGCAGCGCGAGGCGGCGCAGGTGCCCATCCCCGTGCTCGGGGCCGAGCACGCCCCGGAGCTCGTCGCCTACCTCGAGGCCAGCGGCGCGACGGTGACCGAGGCCCCCGGAGACCTCGAGCAGGCCAAGGCCGCCGTGCGCGAGGGCGAGCTGCCCTTCGTGCTCGTGATCCCCCCGGAGTTCGGCGAGCACATCGCCACGGCCACGCCCGCGCCCCTGCACATGATCGTCGACGGCTCGCGCAACGATCAGCGCCCGGCCTCCAGCCACGCCCGCCAGCTGCTCGAGTGGTACGGGGCCAAGCTCGCCCGCGGCCGGCTGATCGCCCGCGGCGTCGACCCGGCCGTCGCCAAGCCCCTCGCCATCCAGGACGTCGAGCTCGCCAGCGCCGAGGAGCTGGCCCTGAACATCCTCGCCTTCGTGCCCATGTTCGTGCTCATGGCGACCTTCGTCGGCGGCATGCAGCTGGCCGTGGACGCGACCGCCGGCGAGCGCGAGCGCGGCTCCCTCGAGCCCCTGCTGCTCAACCCCGTGCCCCGCTCGGCCATCGTCGTCGGCAAGTGGCTCGCCGCCGTGGCCTTCGCCGTGGTCTGCGTGGTCCTGACCCTGCTGTGCTGCGTGCTCGTGCTCGAGCACACCTCGGTCAGCGAGCTCGGCCTGAGCCTCGACACCCGCCCGGCCGTGCTCGCCGGGGTGATCGCCGCCGCCTTCCCCATGGCCCTGATGGCCGCCGCCCTCCAGGTCCTCGTCGCCAGCTTCGCGCGCTCCTTCAAGGAGGCCCAGACCTACATCTCGCTGCTGATCTTCGTGCCCATGGCCCCGGCCATGATCGGCATGATGTCCGGCCTCGGCGACAGCCCCCAGGCCCTCCTGACCCCGGGCGTCGGCCAGCAGATCCTGGTTGAGAAGCTCCTCGGCGGCCAGGCCGTCAGCCCCCTCGAGTTCGTGCTCCCGGTCGTGTCCTCGCTGGTCGTCGCCGCCCTGTGCGTCGGCGTGACCGCGGCGATGTTCCGGCGCGAGGCCGTGATCTTCGGGCGCTGACGAGGCCAACCCAAGGTACGAGCGGACAGCCTCGGGGCACCCCCGCGAGGCGCCCCTCGCTCGAAGCGATCTTCACCCCCGCCAGATGATGCCCCCGCCTGCGGGGGTAACCGCATGCCCACTCAAAGGCACGAACACCATTGCCCCACGACCAAAGCGGAGGAGCGGACAGCGACGAAGCGCCCCCGGTTCCCGAGACCTCTGCGGGGGCAAAACAGCACTTCAGCTCGTGCGGCGCGGCAAGATCAGGCCGATCTGACGCTTGCGTCGACCCCGGACCACCCGCGACCAGGGCTTGGCTTCGGGCGGCGGGCTCGTGGGCGGGAGGCGCCTGGACAGCGGCTCGAGTCCGCCGCGCTCGCGCGCTCGCATGGTGACCCCTCGCCCCAGCTCGTCACGGAGCTGGGCGGCCTCGGGGTTCTCGTCCGCCGATTCCTTGGCCTGCGTCATCGCCCTCCACCTCGCTCGACAAAGACGGCCCGCCCTGCGCGACCCCTCTCCTCCGGCGCCTTCACGAGTATCGCAGTCCCTGCGCAATCGCAATCGATCTACTCGTGCAAAGTGGAGCGATAGCGTCGAGCGGCTTCGAGCATCGACACGCCCGCGAAACCTGGGCGCAGCGGGTGTTCCCACGCGCGTGGCCGGGCTCGGAGTGCAGGTCTACCCTTTCACTCTGATTCGATTGTACCCAGCTGCGTTCGAATCAAGACAGCTCGAAGTCCAAGAGCCGTCCCGCGGCGTCGATGCGCGTGGCCCAGACCCGCTCGGAGCCCTGGTGGTCCGAGGCGGAGAAGCTCAGCCGCGCGCCGAAGCCGAAGTCGACGGCATCGAAGGACTCGAGGGCCTCGACCAGGGCCTCGCGGTCGTCCGAGCGACCGCTGCGGCGCAGGGCCTCGACGACCATGTCCCCGACGATGTAGCCCTCGAGGGAGACGAAGCTCGGCGTGGCTCCAGGCCGGTGGGCGGCCAGGGCCTCGCGGTAGCGCAGGACACCGTTCGCCGAGGACTCGGGGTGGGGCACCACCTGGGTGATCAGCATGCCCTCGGGGTTCCCGCCCAGGGCCCGCAGCTCGTCGACGAACAGCTTCCCGGCGATGGGGGAGATCCCGGCGCAGCGCGGGGCGTCGTCGAGCCTCGACAGATCCGCGACGAACTGGGCGGCCGCGCGGTAGGCCGCGACCAGGAGCACGACCTGCACCTGGGAGCGCGCGGACACGGCCTCGAGGGCCGCGTGCACGTCCATGGTGTTGCTGGGGTAGCGCGCGACCTGGATCGCGTCGAAGTCGTGGAAGCCGTCGGCGGCCAGGGCCCGGCGGATGCCGTCGAGGCCCGACTCGCCGTAGCTGTCGTCCTGGGCCAGCACGGCGAAGCCCGTCGGCGGGATCTTCTCGCGCCGCCGAAAGTGCTGGACGAGGGCCTGGGCCTCGCGCCCGTAGCCGGCGCGATAGTTGAACACGTAGCGGTCCGGGGGGTCGTGGCGCAGATGTCGAGCCCCCGAGTGCGAGCCGATCATCGGGAGCCCGGCCGCGTTGACGAGCTCGAGGCTCGCGGCCGTCGTGCGCGTGCCGACGCAGCCGACCACGGCGAGCTTGTCCTTGGCGAAGCGCTCGACGTTGGCCCGGGCGCGCTCGCTCTCGTAGCCGTCGTCGAGGACCTCGAGCTCGATGGGCCGACCGCGACCCAGCTCGCCCGCTTCGTTGGCTTGGGCAAAGCGCACCTCCAGGCCCTCGGCCACGCCCCGCCCGACCCCGCCCGCCGGCCCCGAGAGCGCGCCGCTCATGCCGAGCCGGATGGGCTTGGAGCGGAGCTGGATCGCCACGCCCACGCCCATCCCGATCGCCGCTCCGAGCCCGCCCAGGCCCATGAGCACGGCCCGGCGCGAGAGCGGAGCCCGCTGCTTCGACGCGCCCCCACGCGTCGCCGCGATCTTGCCCGTGTCCAGCCACGGCCCGAGCCCGCTGCGCTCGCGTCGGGGCATGTCCTGGTCGACGCCGATCAGGGCCTCGATGAGGGCCTCGACGGAGTCGAAGCGATCCTCGATGTCCAGCTCGAGGGCTCTGGCCATCACGGCGTCGAGGCCCCTGGGCACGCCCTGGGCTCCGATCCTCAGCTCCGCCGAGTTGCCCGCGAGCTGGTTCATGACCACCGCCGGCCCGGTCTTGCCCGGGAAGGCCGAGCGCTTGGTCAGCATGAAGTAGAGCACCGCCCCGAGGGCGTAGACGTCGGTCTGCAGGGTGACCTCGCCGCTCGACATCTGCTCCGGCGCGACGTAGCCCGGCGTACCCAGGAACTCGCCCTCGGCGGTCAGCCCCGTGGTGTCGGGGTCGAGGTCGCGGGCCAGACCAAAGTCGAAGATCTTGACCCGCCGACCGCCGTCGCCGTCGTCGACCAGGAGCACGTTGTTGGGCTTGAGGTCACGGTGGACCAAGCCCGCGCGGTGGAAGGCCTGCACGCCGCTGCACAGCTGGCCAAAGAGCTCCCGCACTTCCTCCCAGCGCAGGCCGCCCTCGGGCACGTAGTCGCCGAGGGTGACCCCCTCGAGCAGCTCCATGATCAGGTAGCAGCGCCCTTCTCGGGTGTTGCCGCCGTCGATGACGCGGACGATGTTGGGGTGGTCCAGGCGACTCGACAGTCGGACCTCTCGGAGGAAGCGGCGAACCATGGCCGGATCCGCGCTCCGTTCGAGCCGCATGACCTTGATGGCTACCGGGCGGTCCAGGGACAACTGAGTGCCACGATAGACCCGGCCCATTCCGCCGGAGCCAATGAAGGATTCGATCTGATAGGCATCGCCGATGACCGAGCCGAGCAGCGGGTCGGCCTGCGCTTCGATGACGAGCGTCGCCCCGTCCACGGGACATGTGTCCCCGGACTCGTACACCGCCTCGCAGAGCGGGCAGTAGCGCGAGCGTGACGACTCGCGCGGGGCCTCGGCCGCCATGGGCCGAGGGTAGCCAAGAACGCGCGCGCCCGCAGCTTCTGCACTGCGAGATTCACACCAAATCGGATCCTAGCGAGCGCGACAGACCCTGACTTTTGACTCAGAGGGTCGGCCAAAACGAGTTTGGCCAACCCTCTGACTATTTTAGCCGTCGTGGACGACGCCACGCCCTCCCTGCCCCACGTCCACGACTCAGGAACTGCGTACGGCCTCAGCCCTTGTTTCCACGTCGACGCTTGGCTTCGCGGCGCGTGGCTTCGCCAGACTCGAGCATGCTCCGGAGCACCTGCTCCATCTCCTGCGCGAACAGCAGGCGGACCGTCTCTGGCCCGACCTCGCGCAGCTCCATGAACGCCCGCGTGATCGCCTGAACGGAGTTTTGCCGACCGAAGCCCTCGCCAGCGTGGGTGACGAAGTGCTCGGCGACCTCGGAGGCCGCGGCCGCGAGGTGACGACGCAGGATCGACATGGCGCCGGCGGTGACGTCGACGTGCACCCCTGCCTGCTCCAAGGTGGCAGCGATCGTCAGCATCGCCGGACTGTTCACGAGGTAGTCCTCGCCTTGGGGCTCGATGAACTTGGCCCGCACGAGCTCGGCGATGACCCCGGCGCGGCGCGGCCCGAGGCGCTTCAGGAGGTCCTCGCGCGAGACGATCTGCGCCCCGTCGTCGATCCAGGCCCGGGACATCTGGTCCTCGAGGCCCAACCACTCCTCGAGCACGACGCCGCCCCCGTCGAGCTTCTCGACGAGCTCGCGGATGGCCCGCATGCGCAGCCCTCGATCTTGGAGCTGCCCGATGAGCTCGAGGCGCTCGACGTGGTGCGGGCTGTAATAGGCGACGCGTCCGCGCTTTTCGGGCTTCGGCAGCACGCCGCTCGACTGGTAAAAACGAATTGTGCGGCTGGGCACACCGCTGAGCCCAGACAGCTCGTCGATGGTGTAGCTCGGCGCGCTCGCGTCAGCGCCAGGCTCGGCGGCGGCCTTGGCAGACGCCACCCCGGCGCGACCCGACAAAGGCTCCGTATCCACGGCTTTGGCCGCGCCCGAAGGCGTTTTGGCGACGCGGCGCTGCGTCCTCCGTTGCTGCCGTCGAGCCTTGCGCTCGTTGGTCTTGGCCTCGGCCATGCCACTCATTGGCTAGCCCCATGCTGCTCTCCGGGCAAGGGCCGGCTCAGCCGGTGAACCTCGACGAAGGCTTTCCACGCCGTTCGCGGCCAGCTCTCGGAGCGGTAGCGAATCCCGTGAGCCTCCGCGGCAGCGCGGACACGCGGCGCGAGTTCGCGCAGCCGGTTGGTGGGCAAGGTCGGGAACAGGTGATGCTCGATCTGAAGATCCAGCGCCCCGCACAGCAGCGACAGGACGTGGCTGACCTCGTAGTTGTTCGCGGCCTCGACCTGCATGGCGTAGCGCTCGCCCTTGCACGCCGGTCGCGTGCCTTCGGGGAAGGTCGCCGTCTCCTCGCCGACGTGCCCACAGATGATGGTCAGCGCCGAGTACACGTCGCGGATGCGCTCCGAGACGAAGGTGCCCAGGAGCGAGCGCAGCAACAGCAAGGGAATCGCCGCCGGCCCGAGCAGCAGCGCGCCCACCAAGGTGCACAGCACCGGCGCGAGCAGGTACTCGCGCGCGTAGTAAGGCAGGAACTTCCGCATCGCTCGCCAGTAGGCGTCGCGCTTGCTGGTCTTCGAGTCGTCCTCGAGGAAGTCGAAGCCGCCGCGCCCGTTGCCGCTCACGGCGTCGCTGACCCCTGCGAAGTGCAGGTTCATCAGCGAGGTGAAGTGGGGGAAGAGGACCAGGAACATGAACGGAACCTGGAAGTAGTTGCGTGCGCGGTGGGGCGTGTCCTCGGTCAGGCGGATCGGGCCGAAGTGGATGTCGGCGTCGTGGCCGGCGACGTTGGTCAGCCCGTGGTGCCGGCCGTTGTGCCCGCGCAGCCACGACGGCTCGTCGATGGGCACCTGCCAGCGAAAGCGCTTGCTGTGGTAGCGGCCCGCCCCTTCCACGCGGTTGAAGGCGCCGTGGAGCACGGTGTGCCCGATCTCCATGAACTGCAGCTGCTTGTAGGCAGCCAGCGCCAGCGAGCCGACGACGAAGCCGAGCACGCCGGGACCGGCGGCGATCAGCCCGCGGCCGACGGCCTCGAGCATCCGCGAGAAGGCGTCGAAGCGCTTGATTCGGTTGAGGTCCTCGGTGCCGACTTTGGCCTGAGCCTCCCGCCGCAGGCCCTCGATGGCCTGACCAAAGGAGCGGTATCGCTCGGCGTCGTTGCTCCAAGCCGGCTCTTTGGCCTGCTCGGGCTCATGGGCAAAATGCGCACTGAACGCGGTTTGAGAGCTCTCATGGCCCGTTTGACTCGCTTCAGGATTCACTGAACCAGCAGTAACCGTGACAGTGTTTGCTGTCAACTAGAACTCGGTCACTGGTCCGTCACAGCTCGGCCTCCAAAATCGTGACATGGACCACACCGGGCTCGGGACCCGCGTACCGGCGTGCGCGAGGCCCCGTCCGCGCCGGGCCCTCGCCGCTACCATCGCGCCGCCTCAGCGGCCCCTCGACCCATGCCGAGCTCCGTGATCCTCATCTTTGTCGTCATCTACGCCTTCGCGGCGCTCTTGATGGTCACGCTCCACTACGCCTACGTCTCCGAGCGCTCCGACGACTACAAGATCTACCCCTACAAGCCCCGGCGGCTGACCTTCATGGCCCGCGCGCGCAACATCGGCGGCAACATGGCGATGTCCGGGGCCGGCCTCGTGCTCGTGGCCGTGTTCCTGCCCGAGCGGCTGTTCGACACGGGTGAGGCCAGCGTCGTGCGCATCGTCGGGGAGACCCTGGGCGTCCTCGCCATCTACGACTTTGGCTACTACTTCCTCCACCGCTACGCCTTCCACGAGTGGAAGTGGATGAGCAAGGTTCACGTCATGCACCACACCAACAAGAAGCCGACGGTGGCGGAGAGCCTGTTCGCGCACCCCCTCGAGATCGGCCTGGGCGTGGTGCTGTTCATCCTCAGCATGCTGATCGTCGGCCCGATCACCCCGCTGGCCTTCGCCGGCTCGTTCGCGGTGTTCACCCTGTTCAACCTGCTGATCCACTCGGGCTTGGACTTTCGCCATCCCCTGCTTCGACCCTTCGCCTATCTCGCGCGCAAGCACGCCCGGCACCACGCGAGCATGCGCGCGGGCAACTACGCCAGCATCTCGCCCCTGCCAGACATCGTGTTCGGCACCGCCGAGTAGACCGGGAGCCACCACCAAAAAAGAGCTCGAGATTTTTTCTCGAGTTTTTTTGTGTCCGCTGTCGATCCTCGCCGAGCCCGTCCGTCGGGAGGGTGAGGCCCGCCCACAACCCGCGGGTCAACCACCGACACCACAGGACACACCATGGCTCTGAGCAACAACACTTTTTGCTGGAACGGCATCGTCACCACCGACATCGAGCGCACCCTCGCCTTCTTCCCCGAGGTCCTCGGCTGGACCGAGCAGCGCGTCGAGATGGACGGCGAGACCATCATGTTCGCCGCGGGCGGCGAGCCCCTGGCCCACGTCCGCGGGCCGCAGATGGAGGGCGAGCCGAGCTGGTGGAACAACTACCTGCGCGTCGAGGACGTCGACGCCGCCGCCGAGGCGACCCGTGCCGCCGGCGGCGAGGTCCTCGTGCCGCCCACGGACATCATCCCCGGCCGCTTCGCCACGGTGAAGACCCCCTCGGGCGCCGTGTTCACCCTGTTCAAGGAGGCCAAGGCCGACGACAGCGACGCCGGGCTCGGCGTGGGCAAGCTGCACTGGGTCGACCTGCACTCCAAGGACCTCGACGCCGACCTGGCCTACCTCCGCGACCACCTGAAGTTCGAGACCCAGACCATGGACATGCCGACCGGGCCGTACACGATCCTCGATCCCGAGGGGAAGGCCCGGGCCGGGGTCATGGCCGGGCAAAACCCCCAGGCGCCCTCGATGTGGGCGGCGTGGATCCACGTCGAGAGCGTCGACGACACCCTCGGCCGGGCGCGCAACGCCGGCGGCAAGGTGGTCGCCGAGCCCTGGGACGTGCCCGGCGTCGGTCGCCTCGCCCTGCTGAGCGACCCGGCGGGCGTCACCTTTGGCGTGATCACCCCGCCCGCCAACTGACCCAAACCCCTGGGCGGAGACACGGCGCTCCGGATGGGTTAGATCGGGCGGACCGATGGCCGCCCGCTTCATCGCCTTCGACCCTCAACCGTCGGCGGACCCCCTCCCGGAGCGCTTCCCCAGCCCCTTTCGCCCGGGCACGCCCCACCCCCTCGCCGAACGGGCCGCCCGGGCCCTCCGCGCCTGGCTCGAGGCCAACCCCGAGGCCCTCGACCCGGCGCGCTTTCGCGGCCGCTTCGGCGGCAAGATGTTCGGCGTGCTCGTCGTCCGCGAGGCGAGCGGGCGCCTGGGCTACCTGCAGGGCTTCGCCGGGGCCTTTGGCGATCGCCGCGTGGTCGAGGGCTTCGCCCCGCCCACCTACGACGTCCCCGCCTTCGAAGCCCTGTGGACCGGCGGGAGCGCGACGATCCGCGCGTGGGACCGACGCATCGCCGCCCTGCGCCCGGCGGTCGAGGCCGGCGACCATCGAGCCGCCGCCGAGCTCGAGACCCTGATCCTGGCCCAGCGCAGCTACTCCCAGGCCCTGCACCAGGACATCTACGCGACCTACCGCATCGTCAACGCCCGCGGCGAGCGGGCCGACCTCCCGGCCCTGTTCGCGCCCCTGCCTCCCCCGGGCGGCGCGGGCGACTGCGCCGGGCCCAAGCTGCTCGCCGCCGCCCTGGCCATGGAGCTGACGCCCGTGGCCATGGCCGAGTTTTGGTGGGGCGGCCCCCCGCCGGCCGGAGGCCGACAGCACGGCGTCTACTACCCGGCTTGCCGGGGCCGCTGCGCCAAGCTCCTGCCCTTCATGCTCGAGGGCATCGACTGCGAGCCCGCCCCCGACGTCGGCCTGGGCCAGGTCCCCGACGACGCGCCGCGGGTCGTCTACGAAGACGACGATCTGCTCGTCGTCGACAAGCCCCCAGGGATGCTCTCGGTCCCCGGCCGCGGCCCCCGTCGGCGCGACAGCGTCGAGTACCGGCTCAAGGCGCGCGCCAACCCGGACGCCATCGAGGCCGCCGTCGCGGCGCAGTCCAAATCCAAGCCGCCCGCGGGCAGCGAGGCCAGGACAGCAGCCGGCCCGCGCCTCGACCAGCTGTGGCCGCGCCTGGTCCACCGCCTCGACCTCGCGACCTCGGGCCTGCTGATCGCCGCCAAGCACCGCGAGGCCTACGTCGCCCTCCAGCGCCAGTTCTCTTCGCGGCAGATCGGCAAGCGCTACGTGGCCCTGGTCCGCGGTCCGCTCCCCGACGCGCTCGGCGAGGGCGGCGAGATCGAGCTGCCCCTGGCCCGCGACCTCGACGATCGCCCGCGCCAAAAGGTCGACCGCCGCGAGGGCAAGGTCGCGCGGACGCGCTGGCAGCTCCTCGCCCACGAGCCCGAGCACGCCGCCAGCCGCGTCGCGCTCTACCCCCACACGGGCCGCACCCACCAGCTGCGCCTGCACGCCGCCCACCCCGAGGGCCTCGACGCGCCCCTCGTCGGCGACCTGCTCTACGGCTACGGCGAGGGCGCCCGGCTCATGCTCCACGCCGAGCGCCTGACCTTCCTGCACCCGACCCGCGGCGAGCCCATGGAGCTCCGCTCCCCCTGCCCGTTTTAGGCGCCCGGGTCTCCCTCGAGCCGCGGCAGCTCGACGCGGAAGATCGTGCCTTCGCCCACGCGCGAGCGCACCTCGACCCGGCCGCCCGCGCGCTCGACCAGGCCGAGGACGATGGTCAGGCCCAGCCCCGTCCCCCGGCCTTCGCTCTTGGTCGTGAAGAAGGGCTCAAAGATCGCCCGCCGCGTCGCCTCGTCCATGCCCACGCCTCCATCCTCGACCTCGAGGGCGACCCAGCCCGGCGTCTCGGCACAAACGCGCACCGCGATGCGCCCGTCCTCCGCCTGCGCCTCGATGGTCGCGTCGCGGGCGTTGACCACCAGGTTGAGCAAGATCTGTTGCAGCTCCACCGGCCGCAGCGCCACCCAGCTTGGACGCTCGATCAGCGCCGCGTCGAGCACCAGGCCGCGCGGCAAGACTCGCCGGAGCAGGCGGATCACCCCCGGCAAGGCCGCGCTGAGCTCGACGCGGGGAGGCGCCCCCATGCCCGCTTCAGGCTCCGAGCGAGAGAAGCCCAAGAGCTGACGACACAAAGCCCGCGCCGCGGCCACGGCCTGCTCGATCTCTGCGAGGTGTTCGCGACCTGGCGCCGGTTCCCCACCCACCTCCAACTCCAACTCCAGCTCCTCCGCCGACGCCGAGATGACCTGGAGCAGGTTGTTGAAGTCGTGGGCGATGCCGCCGGTCATCTGCCCGACCAGCTCGAGGCGTTGGTTGTGGACCAGCGCGCGCTCGAGCTCCTGCCGCTCCCGCTCGACTCGCTCGCGCTCTTCGACCTCACGACCGAGGGCCCTGGACTGCTGCTCGAGCTCGGCGTAGGCTGCGGCCAGGCGCGCGTGCTGCCGCTCGAGCACGTCGAGCTCCAGCTCCACGTCCCCACGGATCCGACGCTGGCTCAAGCGCAGGCGCAGGGCCTCCCACGCGCGCACGACCAGCCAGCGCTGCTCGGGCACGTGGATCCGCCAGTGACCGCCGCGGGCGTCGATCGTCGCCTCGACCCGGGACTCCGGCTGACCCAGCAGGTCCGGCAAGCTCTCGAGCTGCCCCGTGAGCGCCTCGAACAGCGCCAGGCATCCGCGGTAGGGCTCGGGCACGCGAATGCGCAGATCGATCACCCCCGCCTCGGCCTCGCTGTAGCGCATGGACATGAAGGGGTAGGCGGTGCGGTGCTGGATCCGAAAGGACAGCCGGTAGAGGCGGCGCACGGTCATGAGCCCGCGCAGCAGCGGCTCGAGGGGGTGCGCCTCGATCTCCACCCCGCGCCGGTTGCTCTTGCGCCCGACCTCGATCATCGCCTCGCGGCTCCCCGCCGCCTCCCGGGCCAGATCGAAAAAGCGCGCCATCTTGTCCCAGGGCACCCGCTCGCCGCTGACGAGGTACTCCTCGAGCCCTGCCTGTTCGATCCAGGCCCGCGGATCCCCGTCGGCGATCAGCTGTTCTGTCGCGCTGACGCACGCGCGCAGGACCCGATTGTGGACATCGGCCATCTTTCGCGATTCCCTATCATGATATCTCGACATCGTCCCACCCGCGCGCCCTTCCCCAGCGACGAGCCCCACCTGCGAGTTGGCCCCCGCTCGGCTTCGCCCCAATTTTGCCAGGCTCACACCGCTATCATCACGGAGGTGCAGGGACGCGAGATCGAGATTGTCCGCGGAGAGTCCACGCGATCCATGCCGGGCTTCGCCGCCTTGCCCGCGGGTGCCGAGCGCGGCGTCGTCGTCATCCACGAGATCCTCGGGCGCCAGCCCGAGATCGATCGCGTGATCGAGCGCTTCGCCGAGCGAGGCTACGCCGCCGTCGGCCCCGACCTGTTCCACGGCCGCCGCCGCCTCGCTTGCATCCGCCAGGCCCTGTCCATGTTCGAGACCGGCGAGGGCCCCCTCGCCGACGGCATCACCGACGCCCGGGATTGGCTGTGCGCCGAGGCGAGCCTGAGCCCCGAGCGCGTCGGGGTCATCGGCTTTTGCATCGGCGGCGGCATGGCCCTCGCCGTCGCCCCGCGCTTCGCCGCCGTCTCGACCAACTACGGCGACCTGCCCAAGGCCGAGCTGCTCCGCCGCAGCCCGCCGATCCTCGGCTGCTACGGCGGCCGCGACCGCCTGTTCGGCCGCAACGGCCCGCGCCTCGAGCAGCTCGTGGATCCCCTCGGCGTATCCTGCGAGACCCACACCTTCCCCACCGTCGGCCACTCCTTCCTGACCGACGGCCACCACCCGCTGATGTACGCGCTCAGCCGACCGCTCCTGGGCATCCGCTGGGACCCCGAGGTCGCCGAGCGGGGCTGGCTCGAGATCATGGCCTTCTTCGATCGCCACCTGTGAACGCCGCGATGTCTCCCGCGCTCCCGCTGTTCGTCTACGGGACCTTGCCCGCTCCGCCCCGAGCACGGCAGCGGACGACCGCGCATCACCTCCGGCGACTGGCGCCGCGAGTCAGAGCTCGTCGATGCAGGCCACCGCGGTCCACGGCGCCGCCAGGTTGTTGCAGCTGTGGCCCATGTTCCCGATCTCCATCGTCGTCCCGTCCTCCGTGTCGACCGCGTACAGGTGCCCGTCCGTGCACGCGTAGAGCTCCCCCGTTTCCGGGTGCCACTCGATCCCCACCGTCCCGAAGTTGACGTCGAGGTCGACGATCTCCGACGCCAGCCCGCTGACGATGTCGACCTGGTAGAGCTTGTCGTCGTTCGCGTTGATCGCATAGAGGCCGACGATGTCGCTCGACCACGTCGAGCCCGAGAAGCCGATGTCGATGCCCAGCCCGTTGCCGACCACCGTCGACATCGCCGTCATCGTGTCCACGTCGAGGAGCACGTCCGACGCGATCGAGATCCCATACAGGCGCAGGATCTCGAGCCCGTTCGCCGTGATCCCGTTGATCCCCGTGAAGCCCATGTTGCCCACGTACTGCGTCGCGCAGGTGCAGGGATCGATGAGATCCAGCTCCTGCCCCTGGCGCGAGCCGAACAGCTCCCCGCTGATGCCAAAGGTGATCGAGGGGTAGTTCACGCTGCCCTGGAAGTTGCAGACCGTCGTCTCCACCCCCGTCGCCACGTCGATCTTGACCAGCGAGTTGATGTCGTTGCGCACGTGCAGCAGCCACGGCGCCGCCGGCTCGCCCGTGTCCGTCTCCTCCGTTCCCGTATCCCCCGTATCCGTCTCCTCCGTCCCCGTGCCTTCCGTCCCCGTCTCCCCCGTCTCTCCCGTCGAGTCGTCCGTCTCCGAAGATCCGTCCGTCTCCGTGTCCGTGTCCGTCGAGCTGTCCGTCTCCGTGTCCGTCGAGCTGTCCGTCTCCGACTCCGTCGAGCTGTCCGTCTCCGAAGAGCCGTCCGTCTCCGTCGTCGTCCCCGAGCTCCCCGACTCCTCCGCCGTCTCCTCCCCCGAGCTGCTCTCGTCCGAGCTCCCGACCTCGTCATCCGTCCCCGCCTCCCCCGCGCTCTCCGAAGCACCATCATCCGCGCACCCGAGCGCGAGCAGCGAGAGCGAAAGCAGAGTCGTCAGGGGGGTCACCGAGCGCAGCCAAGTCATGTCCATCTCTCCAATTCTCGGCCGCGAGCGGCCGCTCGAAGTCTATCGGCTGCACTCGGGCGCATGTGGCGCTACGGGCGCTCTAGTGAACGGATGGTCTCGGAAAATCGTTGTTGCGGCAGGGTGCGAGCCGATGCTAGACCCTCCCTCCGCCGCGGGAGTAACTCAGTTGGTAGAGTGTCAGCTTCCCAAGCTGAATGTCGCGGGTTCGAACCCCGTCTCCCGCTCTTCGAATTCGGCGTCCTAGGGGTCCCTAGGGCGCCGATTTTCAATTCCGCCGCGAGGCGGTGCCGCTATGGTGCCGTGCGGTGATCGCACCGGCGTCGAAGCGGGTCCCTTTCGGCCTTCATTTCGGTCTGGATCCGTGTCGGCCTCGAGGTCCCGCTCAGGCGCGATCCGGTCGATCAGATCGAGCCCGATCCCCTCGGCGAGGTGGGCGTAGCGCATCGTCATCTCGATGCTCGCGTGACCCAACCACTCCTGCACCACACGCATCGGCACGCCCCGCATGACAGCGTGAGACGCGAAGGTGTGGCGCAGCATGTGCGGGTGGACGTGGCGCAGCTTCGCCGCCTTGGCGATGCGCGAGACGAAGTGCCCGACCGAGCGAAGAGACCCGCGCTCGCCGTCTGCGTTGGGGAACACCAACGCGTCCCGAGCCCGCGCCTTCGCGCCGAGGACCTCGCGGTGGACCTCGAGGGCACGGGCGACGTCCCAGGTCAGCGGGACCTCCCGCGCCTTGCCGGACTTGGGCGAGCTGACCCCGCCCGCGCGGGTGTAGCTCAGCTCCACCCGCAACGTCCGACCGGCCAAGCGCACATGCTTCCACTGGAGCGCCAGCAGCTCCCCGACGCGCAGCCCGGTGCGGGCCGCGACCAGCACGAAGACGTGCCAGTCCGGGTAGTGCTCGCGCGCCGCGGCCAAGTAGCGCTCCGCCTCCTCGAAGTCGAGGAAGTCGAAGGGCTGCTTGGTCACGCGCAGCAGCTCGATCTCCGGGACGCGATCGAGCACGCCCCACTTTTGCGCCACCCTCAGCGCGCGGCTGAGGACCATCAGATGGTTGTTGATCGTCTTGGGCTTGAGGCCCTCCCCTGCTCGCCGCCGCGTCGACGCCACCGTCGCCGCGTGCTCCGGCGACAGCTTGCGCATCTTGTAGCGGTCGATGGCCCGCGCGTCGATCTGGTCGAGGCGCAGGTCGCCGAACACCGGCAGCAAATGGTTTTTCAGGCTCGAGCGCTTGGACGCGAGCTCCGTCGCCTTGTTGAGCGTGGCCTGGTAGGCCATGAACTCCGGCGCGAACTCGGCCAAGGTGGGGACGGCTTGGGGCTTGGCCTTACGCCGCCCCGAGCCATTGGGCCCGTGGTTGTTCTCCTCATCGAAAAGGCCGGCCATCAGCTCCGCGCGAGTCTCTCGCTCGAATGCCTGGGCCGCCCGCTTGGTTTGGACTGGACTGACCTTGCGGACCCGCTTGGTCCGCCCGTCTGGGAGTTTGATGCAGACGTCGATCATCCACTTTCCGCGTGGCGAGCGTTTCACTGCCATCGGTCACCTCGTTTGGGTTGAGGCGACGCGGGGTTGACGAGGCAGTCTAACACGCCGGCCTGCTCGAAGCTCGGGGCCTGGGCAGGGTGTCGGCGGGAATCGAAGGCCTCGCTCGAGCGTCGCGTCGCCGGGAACGGATCAGGGTCAGTCGGCTGGGGAAGCGCCGCGCAGGCCTACGGGGAGCAGGCCACCGCGGCGCTCGTCAGGGATGGATGTGGAGCTTCCAGCGGGCCAGGAAGTGAAGCCGACCCGTCTTGGGATCGCGGTCCATCGCCTGAAGCGTCGCGTCCCCGCGCAGGCTGTCCTCGCTGAAGCGGATCTGCTGATGCAGGCCCTTGGTCCCGACGAGCTCGAAGCGGACCATCTCGCGGTTGATGTGGAACTCGACGTCGTCGGTGATGTAGGGCATCACCAGGTCGTAGGACGTGCCCGGGTAGATGTCGTAGGGCTTCGCCGTCGGCTCGCTCGGCACGAGCCTCCCGCCCGCGCGGCCGTACTTGCCGTAGCCCTCGATCCCGTTGGGCTTGGGCCGCGCCGCGAGGATGATGACGCCGCGCGGGACCTCGACCATCTCGCCGAAGCGAAAGCCGTGGCCTGCGTGGGCGCCGAGGTGCGCGGAGAACTCGGCATTCTCGCAGATCCGGGCTCGGATCACGGTGTCCTCGACGGTGCGGACTTTCGCGGTGAGGATCTCCTCGCGCTCGAGCGGGTAGCCGGGGACGGGCTCCGAGACGACGCCGAACAGGACGACGTCCTCCTGGGTGAGGTTGTCGAGGATCTCGTCGTTCGGCGGCGCCCAGCCCCCGAAGGCCTCGATGAACTCCTGCTTCACCTCCTGGGGGACCTTCTGACGATCCATGAAGCCGCCGCGCGGGCGGACCTCCTCGGGCACGATCGGCTCGGTGGTGCCGTCGTCGTCGTAGTCGTCGGGGAGGTCCTCGGGGTCGAGCTCCTCTTCCTCCTTCTTCTTCTCCCAACGGCGGTAAAGCCAAAAGGCCCCGCCGCCGACCAGCGCCGTCGCCGCGAGGGTGGCCGCGACGACTCCCATGGTTCTCATCGCCGTCATCGGGGCCTCCCATGGAGGCGCGATGCGCTCGACGCCTGCTCGTACCGCATGAGGGGATCCTGACTCAGGTCTGGCTGATCGTCGACTGATTTAAATGACAATTGTTTGAGGCCACCCTCGGGTCGAGTCGATGGGTTGGAACCATGCAAATGTGCCCGCTTTGGGTTCCTCGAAAATTGACTCATGAGAGGCTCAGACCCGTCTCAACAGAGGCTCGGGAGAGGCTCATGCGCGTCCCAAGCGAGTACCAGCCGCGTCTCAAACGAGGCTCGCAGATGGCTCAGGAGCGCTCTAAACGCGGCTGAACGAGGGCTCGTTCTCGTGGCTCACGACGCGTCAGACCCGACGCGAGGCAAGCGATACGAAAAACCACTTGCCGACTCTTCCATGTCGAATTATCCACCGACAGGAGGTTTGAAGAACATGGCAGGTGAGAAGAAGAATGTGGACACCATTCCTGTGGCGTGGGTCAATGGTCTCCAGTCACATGATGAAGAGCTCGCTATCGTACGGCTGATGTGCAAGCGAGGCGGCGGTGCCCACCGGGTCATGCTCGAGAACCCGGAGGAGTACAGCTTTGGCGACGACCCGCTCGCCGCCGGGGCGACGGAGTTCCCGGGCGCGAGCGTCGAGTGGGCGCTGCCCGACCCCGACGTCGACCCCGCAGAGCGACGGCTCGAGATCTCCGTGCTCGTCGAGGATCTGTGGAAGGTCGCCGCGGCGTGGACGATGACCCGAACCGATGGAGACTGGTGCGACTTCAGGCTCGTCGGCTACGACGTCTATGGGGAGCAGGTCATCGCCGTCGGGCGCCGGCTCGTCCTCGTGAACCAGACGGAGGACGCGACCGACCCCGAGCTCCCCAAGATCCCCAAGACCCCGCCTCGAGTCGAGCAGCCGAGCGTGCGCGTCGAGCCCTCCCGGCCGCGGATCGGGCCGCGCTCACGGCGAGAGCCCAACCGCGAGGCCGAGTGGTACGAGCGGCAGCGGGCAGACGCGAAGATCGACGCCCACCTCGACCGGCTCGCCGCCGCAAACGAGGCGATGCTCGATCATGTCTCGCGCGCCCTCGACATGGCGACGAGCTCGATCGCCGCCGCGCCCGACCTCGTCCGCGGCGCGCGCGAGATCATGCGCGAGAGCATCAACGAGCAGCGCGAGATGTTCGACCGCTACCGGGACCTCCAGGACGGGAAGTCACGGATGCAAGAGCAGGTGGTGCGCGAGGAGCACAAGACGAAGCGACGGGAGCAGCTCCTCGGGCTGTTCCACGAGGTGACCAAGATCGGCGCGGCCCTGGCCGGTCCGGTGATCCAAGAGGGCGCGCGGATCTACCTCAACCCCGAGGCGCGGTTGATCACGCAGTACGACCGCGCGCAGCAGGCGATCGGCTTCATCCTTCACAGCCTTCAAACGCCGACGCTGCTGAAGATCTTCAAGGGGAAGCGCGACCAGGCGTCAGCCTTCTTGACGGTGCTGAACACCGCGATGATCACGGAGAACGAGCGCGAGGCCCTGCTCGAGCTCGACCCGATCTTGCCGGTGTTGCGCAGCGAGACCTTCGACGAGGCCGTGAGTACCCAGCTCCGCTACGCGGCGACCTACATCATGGGCCGTATCGCGTTCTATCAGATCCCCTACTACGCCGAAGGGGCGTAGTGGGGGCTCCTCAAGCTCGGCGGCGAGGTCAGTTGGGGACGTCGGCGCCAGGGAAGTCGGCCTCGCCGTCGATGTTGACTCGAGGGTCGCCGTCGATGTCAACGATTGGGTCACCGGTGTTCCAAGTTGCGAAGGTGGAGAGGGTCTCGAAGACCGGAGAGTTCGCTACGAGATGGAAGTCTCCGTTGGCGAAGTCCACAAACCATCCAGACATGTCGTCAAACGGATCAGGGCTATCTGCCTCGAGAAATACGCCTTCCAGCGCGACACCACTACAGGCCTCTTCAGGCGCTGCCCCAAGCGTCAAGATAATCGAGTTCCGAACCGACGAGCCCGCGCCCGAATTACATGCAATTCCGGATGCGCTTCCTCCGAACCCTGCGCCAAGTGTCGACGACACGATCTCTACTGTGCCCGATGTAACGCTAACCGCGGGAATGTTCACTGCTTGAACACCAACGGAGGAGCTCCGCACATATGCGGCCCCGTTGCTTACTGTCAAGCCAGCCTGATTGCTGTTGGAAATCCGGCTGCGTGTCAGGTAGGCGGTTCCATTGAACGTCACGGCTACGCCTGAGTTCGTCGACCCGTTGAAGACTAACCGATGTAGGAAAACGGTTCCTCCGTCATCTGCTCGCAGAGACGCTCCGCTGTCATTCTCCCAGACCGGCGTTTCATCAGCCGCGGCCAAGATAGCAACACGCGTTCCACTCGCGGATACCGTGATTGATTCATTGTAGCTTCCTGCAGCCTCGTGGACGACAATTACGCCCTTCATCCCGCTCTCGATCAGAGCTTCGGCTGCACCGATCGTACAGTACGGGTTCGCCTCCGTCCCATCCGCCGCCCCACAGTTCATGTTGTCCCCATCAACGTGGATCGGCTCCACATCAAAACACGTCCCCACATCCAACTCACACGCACTCCCCGGGCACTGCTCGTGCATCGTGCACGGCACGCACGTGTTGTCCACGCAAGCCGGCGCATCCATCGGACAAGCGCTCGCATCCTCCTCCGTGCACACCACACACGCCCCGCTGCCAGCATCGCACACCGGAGAGTCGGGGTAGTCATCCGCGCACGACGTTCCCACGGCATCCCCGCAGGCCACACAGGACCCGTCGTCGCACAGCGGCGTCGCCCCATCGCACTCGTCACTCGTCACGCATTCAGGCCCGGTCGTCTCGGTCGCAGTCTCCGTCTCGGTCGCAGTCTCCGTCTCGGTCGTAGTCTCCGTCACGTCCGTGGTGTCGGTCTCGGCCGTCGTGTCCGTCCCTGTATCCTCGTCATCGCACAACCCGGCATCCCCGCCCATGCAGTACCAACACTCCGTCGGGGGCATCTCCTGGACGCAGCCGTCGTTCGGCGCATCGACACACGAGTTGTCCGTGCAGTAGGCCGTCTCCCAGTCAGGGTGGCGCTCCGCGCAGAACGCATCGCCGTTGTTGTTGTAGCAGTGGTTCGGGTTCGGCTCGATGCACCCGGCAGAGCTGCCGGAAAAAACCAAACCGATCGTAAAGGCGAAGCCGAAGAGCGCGAGGTGACGGCGTTGCATCCTTGGAAGTGTCCGTGCGCCTCCCCACGAGGTCAAGCCTCGAGGTCGGGAGAGCCTGAGACAAAAGCCCACCAAACCCAGCGCGAACACAGCCCCAAGTCACCGCACGACTACACCTGGCCCGATTTGACCTCGCCCGTCCGTCCTCCGCTCCCAGCAGCGCCTCAAGCCGCTCCCATCACCCCAGGTGCGTTACCGTGCCCCTCGTGCCGGAGCTGCGCGCACACGACCTCCGCCAACACCTCGCTCCGGCCTGGTGCTTCACCGTCGCCGGTACCTTTGGCCCTCGCTGACCTCAGCCCTCCATCAGCACGCTGTGGTGCAGCGAGTAGATCACCGCAAAGGCCATCCGCTGCTGCACCGCTGGCAGCCGCCGAATGAACTCCGCGAGCTGGTCCACCGCGTCCCGCTCCTCGTCCAGCAGCAACCCCGTCGACATCTCGAGCCCCGCGGCGATCTTGTGCAGCGTCTCTAGCGAGGGGTTGAACTTGCTCCCCTCGAGCCGCCGGATCGTGTCCGCCGAGAGCTCGGAGCGCTCCGCGAGCTCTTCTTGCGTCAAGCCCAAGTTGGCACGCAGCCGCCGCAGGCGCTTGGCAAAGAGCTTCTTCCTATCCAAAGCCGGTCGCTCCACGTGTTCGGGCATGGCTCCTCCGCTGGCTGCACGCGCGTTCGGGCGTGCGACCCATGCGAGGGTTCATGCCATGGAATCCGACGCGTCGCAAGTCAAATAGTTAGCAATCGAACTAGAACCGGAAGCGTCAGCCCGCGCCATCCAGCCAGCCCTGCAACACGCCCGCCTCCATGCCGAGCGCAGCCGCGGCCTCCTCGACGCTGCCCATGTCGCTGACAACCTGCTCCGCCAGCTCCCGGAGCATCCCTGCCCACGAGCCACTCGCCACCGTGTAGCTCGGCCGCATCCGCCCCTTCGGGGGAGCAGCCGCGGAGATCAGCGCGGCGACATCCAGGTCGAGACCTGCGGCGATCTTGGCGAGGGTGTCGAGCGAAGGCGAGAGCTGCTGCGTCTCGAGCTTCGAGATCGTCGCGTCCGCGACCCCAGCTCGCTTGGCGAGCTCGCGCTGGCTCAGCCCCAGCTCCGCCCGTCGTCCGCGGACGACCTCGGCCAGGGACTCGCGGAGACCTGCGTCGCTCATGGGGGGAGTGTGCCACTTCGGGGCGCGAGGGTGAACGCTTGCCGGTTGAGCGGCGTGAGGCCAAGGACGATTCGGGCACGAGCGCGGGGACCACTCGTGCCCCTGCGCTGGGCCCAGATCGGCCCCAGACAGCACCTCGAGGGAGCTCGTGCAGCGATCGACCGCCCAGGCGGATCGCAGCCAGACACCCCTGCCGCTGGCGTCCCAGCACGAGCGCTCGTCCCTCAGCGCGTCCCCGTTGCTAGCGCGCCAAGGTGTCAAGCATCACACCCGAACATCCGTGGGGCATGCAGCTCAGCCCCCAGGAGCTGCGTCGCTTCGACCGAGAGCTCCTCCGCTACTTCACCCGCCGCACCGGCTCCCCCGAGCTCGCCGAAGATCTCCGCCAAGAGGTCTGGCTCGCCGCCCGCCACTACCGGGGCGAAGGCCCACCCAAGAACTTCCTCCGCGCCGTCGCCCACCGCCAGCTGGTCAACCATCTCCGCCAAAAGCACCGACACCCCGCCCCACTCCCCGCCGACATCTCCAGCCCCCGGCCCTCCCCCGAACACCGCGCCCTCCAACACCAAAGCCACCGCGCCCTCCACACGGCCCTCACCGCCGTCCCCGAACCCTTCCGCCGGGGCTTCAGGACTTTGAGTGGGTCACCCCGCAGGGAACCCTGGTACGCCCCCTCCAGCCCAGGCATGCTGAGAGCCCGTGCGCGACCGAGACCTCTACGCCAAGCTCCTTGGAATCGAAGACCCCTGGTACGTCCGCGACGTTGACCCGCGCCTCGAGGCTGGGGAGGTCGAGATCTTCATCTCCCGAGACGAGCGCGCCGAGCTCCCGTGCCCAGTCTGCGGGGCCGCGGCCGGGCGCTACGACACGCGGACTCGCACCTGGAGGCACCTCGACACCATGCAGTACAAGACCCTCCTGACCGCCGAGGTCCCGCGGGTCAAGTGCGCCGAGCATGGCGTCAAGCAGCTGAAGGTGCCCTGGGCCGAGCCCGGCTCGAGGTTCACCGCGATGTTCGAGGCGCTCGTCATCGACTGGCTCAAAGAGGCCAGCGTGTCCGCCGTGGCGAGGATGCTGCGCATGACTTGGGACGAGGTCGACGGCGTCATGGCCCGAGCCGTCGCTCGGGGCCTCGAGCGCCAGCAGTCCCAGCCGCTGCGCAACATCGGCATCGACGAGACCTCGTTCCAAAAGCGCCACGAGTACGTGACCGTGGTCTACGACTGCGACCGCAAACACGTCATCGACGTCCTCGACAACCGCCGCCAGTTCGACCTCGAGGAATTCTACTTTGGCACCCCCCTCGAACACCTCCAGAGCCTGGAGTCGGTGTCGATGGACATGTGGGGGCCCTACGTCCAGGCGACGCTGATCCACGTCCCCGACGCGGAGCGGAAGATCGCCTTCGACCGCTTCCACGTCGCCAAGCACATCAACGACGGCGTCAACAAGGTGCGGGTCGATGAGCACGCCGAGCTGCGCGAGCTCGGAGACCGGACCCTGACGGGGACTCGCTACCTGTGGCTGAAGAACCCCGAGAACATGACGGCCAAGAGCCGGCTTCGCTTCGAGGCCCTGCGCGGGAGCTCGCTGCGAGTAGCGAGGGCGTGGGCGATGAAGGAGGCCGCGCGCCAGCTGTGGAGCTACGAGCGGCGGGGCTGGGCGCGGCGGGCTTGGAAGCGGCTCATCGGCTGGATGGCGCGGTCTCGACTACCGCCGATGGTCAAGGTCGGCCGGACCCTGCGAGCGCACCTGTGGGGCATCGTGAACGCGATCGTCCTCGGGGCGACGAACGCCTCACTCGAAGCGGTGAACTCGAAGATCCAGGCGCTGAAGAAACGGGCGTGCGGGTATCGGAGCCGGGCTCGGTTTCGGAGCGCGATCTTGTTTCACTGCGGGGGGCTCGAGCTCTATCCGAGCGCTCATCTCGCCCACACGAATTCCTGAAGCGCCACCTCAGTGAGGCTAGGCTGTGGCTGTCCGACGAAGCGAAGGCCCGCCCCCTCGAGGACGAGCAAGGGATCGAAGTACCCGACGTTCAAGCTGCGACGCTTCGCAGCGTCGCGGGCACCTCGCCTCCAACATGGCCATCGCCACAGCCCCTCGCCCTGTCTATACGCTACCGCTGGACCGTACTCCCCCCCTGTGTCCCGAGCGGCCATCAAGAAGATCCGCTCATCGGTCAATGGCGAAAACTCGACGAGAGCTGGGTCGCGCGCACCCGAAAGCTAGGAGAAGACCTCAACGAGGCCGGTAAGGAGCGAGGTCGGATTCACTCGGCGTTCTCCAGCCTGACCAGCGCTTTGCTCGGCTTCGAGCGCAAACAGACCAAGCTGCAGAAGCGTCTCGACACGATCAGTGAGCGTTCCCCCTCCGAGCTCGGGCCGACGTCATGCGTGCACATGCTGACGAAGCTCGACGGCCTCGAGCAAGAACTAGAGGCGCTCCATGGTGATCTAGGCGAGGTCGAGCGCAAGGCAGAAGAAGAGCGCGAGCGCAACGCGCAACGCGAGAAGTGGCAGACCGAGCAAGAGGAGGCGCAGCGTGACCTCGAAGTGAAAAAGCAGGAGGTCCTGGAGCTCGATGGCGAGAAAGCTCAACTCGACGCCGATCTCGAAACGGTCAACTCGGAGCTGGAGGAGGCCACCCGAAAGACCAAAAAGGACCTCCAGGCGCGCAAACACAAGCTCTCGGATCAACGGAAAAAGGTCGTGCGCTTCATGCAGAGGATCCGTAGTGAGATCGAAGCGCTCGAGCACCTGCTCGAGCAGTCCTTCGAGTTCCGCCCGCCCACACAGAAAAAGTCCAAGCGCAAACGACAACGCGGCCGCTTCGTCCCCGACGTCAAGGCCAAGTCCGGCGGTCCGGATGTTCCTGACGAGAGGCTCCCCGAGCTCGGCGCGCTGCGCAGGCGCGGCAAGCAACGCTTCCTCGTCATCGAGCACTGGGAGCAACTCGAACGCGGTGAGCAAATCGCCGAACGCTACGGAGCCCAGCTCGTCGCTCCGGAGAAGATATGAAGGAACAGCGCATCACCATCGAAATCGACCCGGAAGGCCGGATCACTGCCGACGCCGACGGCTTCGCCGGAGACGCGTGCCTGCGTGAGCTCGACAAGCTCCTCGACGAGCTCGCGCCGACCACCGCGACCATCGAACGCAAGCCCGATGCCGGCCCCGCTCGGGTCCAGGCCTCACGAACCCAAACTGTCGGGAAGAAAAAGCGGTGAGTGCCTACATCACCTTGGCCACACCGATGACCGATCGAGAGTGCCTCCTGGAAGCTCTCGCTGCCCTCGGCTTTGGCAGCCAAAAGGTCGAGGTCCACGACGAACCCGTCGCACTCGTCGGCTACGAAGGCACACGCCGCGGTCAAGAAGCCAACATCGTCATCCGCCGCGCGCATGTCGGCGGTGCCTCGAACGATATTGGTTTTCTCGCCACGAAGACCGGCTACCAGGCGTTCGTGAGCGACTACGATCGAGGCCGCCATGGCAACCGATGGCTGGCCGAGCTCAACACCCGCTACCAGGCCGCGTGGACCGCCAAACAAGAGCGCCTCGCCGAGGAGGAGCGAAAGCGCGTCGAGGAAGAGCGCCGACAGCTCGTCGAGGCTCAGCGAGAGGCGATCCACCGCAAGGCCAAAAAGCTTGGCTACCGCGTGCAAGAGACCCGCGAGGACGGCAAACTGCGGCTGGTCTTGATCAAGCGGGTCTACTGACGATGACGACCCTCAACATTGCTCGTACGCTCGCTCGGTCGCAGGTCAATGGACCCGGAGAACGCTTCGTGATCTGGGCCCAAGGGTGCTCGCTCCGCTGTCCTGGGTGCTGGAACCCCGACACTTGGGCCAAGAAGTCCCGCGTCTTGGTGAGCGTCGATGAGCTCAGCCAAGCGATCTTCGACACCCCGGGGATCGAAGGTGTGACCCTCACAGGCGGGGAACCATTCGAACAAGCCGAAGGTTTCGGCGCGCTCGCCGACATCGTGCGCGCACGCAACATGTCGGTGATGATCTTTACCGGCTACAACCCCGACGAGTTCGATAGTCGGAATCAGCGACGACTCGTCGAGCGATGCGACATCCTCGTAGCTGGTCGATACGTCCAGTCGCGTACGGTACACGGCCAGCCTTGGCTTGGGTCAGCGAACCAACAGGTGCACTATCTGACGGACAGGTACACCCCTGCGCGCCAGAGGGCGGAGTGTGAGTTCCACATCCATGAAGACGGACGGCTCGTCCTCACCGGCTTCCCGGCGCCCGAACTGCAAGACATCACTCCCGCGTGACCTCATCTCAGGGGCGCAGCATCAGCCGAGCCCATCACCCGTGACCGCTTCCGTCAGGGTTCACTAGAGGACCAGGTCGTCGTAGTATCCGCCAGGTGAGAATACGCCAACGCTCCCCCAGAGACCGGGATGCTCAGCCCCGAGGGCGTTCATGACCGAATCCAGGCAGCGAGCTGTTGCCCGCGTCGTCGAGTTGCGCGGCTTCGCGTGGCACGACGAGCCGGCCCTCGAGCCCGCCGACGAAGGCACTCCCCTACTTGACGAAAATGGCCAGCAACTCGGTTGCGTCGCGGTGCCCGACGATGCCCCGAGCAGCGAGTTCTCCATGGCCGACGGCATCGTCGCACTCGACAGTGCGACCCGCACCCGTCTGTTCGAAACGCTGAACCTCGACGAGATCGAGCTAATCCGCACGCTCTTGACCACCGTCGACGAGGCCCAAGAGCAGTGGCTGCTGGAGGTCGACGCCCGCATCGATTCGAATCTCTCCTCGACACTCGAAGAGTCTGACCTCCCCGGTCTGAGCCGGCGGGAACGAGCAGAGATCAGCATGCGGGTCGCCCGCTACGTGCTCGCCGGCGACATCGACTTCGGCCCCGAAGTGCGTGCGATGCTCGATCGCATCCTCGCCACGCGGCGGCGGCTGTTCGCCGACTCACTGCGCCTGGTCATCAGCCTCGTCCACCGGTATCGCAAACACATGGACTTCGCCACGGGTATGCTCCGCGGCGCACTTGGCCTCGACAAAGCGATCGATCGCTTCGAGCCCGAACGAGGCTGGCAGTTCTCGACCTACGCGACCTGGTGGATCCGACAGAACATCACGCGCTCATCCATGGACTTTGCCACCGCTCTTCGCGTGCCCGTCCACGCGGCCGAGCAGACCACACGTTTTTGGATGGTCCAGCAGGAACTCTGGAGTCAGACGGGCGTGCGTCCGACCGACGAAGAGGTCCTCAACCAGGCCAACTTCAAGTTCTCGATCGAGCGACTCGGCGACTATCGCCGTCACGCCCGCACCGCCCACCTCACGCGACGCGACCAACTCGGGGCAGCAGAGGCCATTCTCGACAGCGACATCCCCTCCCTGCTCGAAGGCAACCCGGCGAGCGGCTGGGTTCGCGCGGCCATCGACCACGCCACCGCGCAGGTCGACGACAAAGAGCACAGTCGGCCCTCGAGGGGGCGCTGGCACGCGATCTTCTCTCGCCGAATTCTCGGGGACCAGATCCAGAACAACACTCTGCGGGAGCTCGGTGAAGAGTTCGACATCACTCGAGAGCGCATTCGACAAAATGAGGCGAAGCTGATCGACTTCCTCGCACGACGTCTCTTTCGCGGGCAGGAGCACCTCCCTCCGTTGGCATGGGGGCCGTCCGATGAGTGATCTACGCGCTATGGTCGAGAGCCTGCTCGGTGCGCTCCGGCACGCGGGTGGAGAACAGAATGCGGCCCGCCTCGAAGCCGAGTTCGAGCGCCGGGATTGGCAGCTCGAACTCGGCGACCAGCTTGCCGTGCTCGCAGCGGTTCAACGGGCTGCGGAGCAGGCGGCAAACCAACCCGCAGCACCCGCTCCCCCGCCGTCGGCTCCGTCGAGCCCGCCGCAGGACACCACAAGCCTCACCCCGCCCCCACCGCGCTTCACCAGACTCAATGCCTTTGGACCTTGGGTCGAGACCCTGCCAGCGAAGTGGGCCTTCGTGGCTGCGGTCCACGAGCTCTTCGAAGCGTCAACCCGTCCTCAGCTGAGAGACGCGCTCGGCGAGGTGTTCGTCGAACACCTCGGCTACACCCCCTCGAAGCTCGACGAGACCCAGAGGCTCGCTGGTCAAACCACGCTGACCCACGCTTCGGTCGTCGCTCGCTACGAACAGTTCACCGTGGTCGTCGTCGAGTCGACCTACGCTGGTCCGTACCTGAGCTCCTACGAACGCATCTTCGCGCTTCATCCCCGGGCCCTCGTATTCGCGCTCGAGCCCGGGGTCCGGGTTCGGGTCATTTCACGCCAAGTCGGTGGCAGTGGACATCTTCTGGGCTCACGGGTGCTCCACGGACGAGGCAAGCGGAGCTTCCCGACCGATGATCCGGTCATCTGGGCGCGACGCCTCGCCCTGCTCGACCCCCAGCCGCAAGATGACGATCGAAGCCTCGCCCAGCGAGCTCACGAGCTCCTCGCCTGCTCGGCAGCGGACCTGTGTAGTGATTGGGACCCGCGCCCCACTCGAGCTGGCGAGCTCCCCGGCTGCGCCTGGGAGCAAGCCCCAGACCTCGAACTCGAACAGTTCCTACAGACGAGCCACACCGAGGTCCAGGAGCGTATCTGCTTCGGACTCGAAGCCGAGCTGCGCGCCTGCTTTCCGTGGCGCAGCCGCGATGGTCTTTGGGTCGACTACACCGACTACAGGGTCCAGTCCGTCCATCGGGATGCCGCCGAGGCGATCCGAACCAAGGCCTGCACCCGCGTCGTCATCGAACTCGACCTCGAGGTTGTCACAGCCAAGGCCGAGGCTGAGGCCTCCTCGATGACGGTCCCCTTCTCGATCGTGGTCCCCGATTCGGAGGGACGTTTCGTCCTCCATGGTCGGCTCCTCACCTTCTGGCCCAAGACGGAGCCTCTCGAGACTTGGGACAACGAGGGTGACGACTTCAACGAGCAAGACGAGACCGAAGGCGAAAACGAGAGCCCCCTGCCGTCCCTCGATCCCGACGACGACGAAGATAACGAGTGGTCGGGGCCTCAAGAATACGCCCACCCGAACGCCTACACCGGGGCTGGCCTGACCCCGCTCCTACGCTGGGCTGTCGGCCGACGACTCCGTTGGTACGGCTGGAAGCTATCCAAGCTTCGGCCCTCGAACCCGCTGACAAGCCATGCTGTACGCGCATGGTTGGGCCGCTGGCGCGACGAACACGGGGCCACGCGCGCTTTCTCCTACGCGGTCCTCAACCACCACCTCCAACCGCCGGTCGTGGCCGATTTGCGTGTGCTCGCAATTGACCGCGTCGCGCCCCCGCCAGCTTGGGCTTGTCTCGATCTGACCAGCGCGTTGCCCCCGGGTTTCGCCTATCCGGTCGCCGGTGCCCGGCTTGGACCTGGCGGAGTTCTCGCCGCACCTACGCTGACCGAAGCCGGCGGGCTTCAGCTCCTGACCCGACCCGCCAACGCGACACGGATCAACCCGCGAACCCGCGGCCCAGGCAGCTCCCCTCACCGCACGAGCTTCATCGCCACGCCGCTCGAAGCGTGGTCGACACTCCCGGCTGGTGCGCTCGAGGATCCCATGGCCGCGCTCGCGTCACCGACCTCGGGTCCCTTCCTGCGCAGCCCCGGCCCGGAACTGCGCGTGCTGCTTCCTATCAGCGAGCGTCCCCGGACCTCGCGCGCCACCTGGCACATCGACATCCCCGCCCACTTCGACGTCCGAGAGGCCCCCGAGATCGTCGTCGAGGTCGGTCAAACGATCGAGCCTGGGACAGAGCTGATCCGCGTCCCACCGCACACCTGGGGCACCGAGCCCGACCCGCTGCCCCACCGGCTGAGGACGGTCGCCGACATCATCGCCCGTCGGAACTCGGAGGTCGCGGGCCATCGTATCTACGCCCCGCCAAGCCTGCGCGGCCGACTCCTCGAAGTCGAGAGCATCGAGATCCGCGACGCGGACGGCACCCTCCTCACCCGGCGAGTGAGCTTCGAGACCCTTGCAAGCAAGCGACTCGATCGCGCGGTCCTCCCCGACGGGCGAGTGGCTCTCGTAGAGTTCGTCGGTCCCGCTGAGTTGCCCTGGAGCACTCGTGACGGCGAGCCGGCCTTGGGCCTCGTCCTCGATCCAGAGGCCGAACCCTCGGAACCGTCCGCTGAGCAAGAGCCCCAGTGGATCGAAGGGACGACAGGCGAGCCCCTGAGGATCGTCGAGCCCGTCGCCGAGCTCACTCTCACCAGCCGCCGCCCGGTGGAGCCCGACCCCGCTCTGGGTATTCGAGTCGTCGACAACTGGGGCCAGCCCCGCGCCTCGGACGATGCCACCCTCACGACCGCCTACCTTCGCTGGCTTCAGGCCGCACACCCCGGCCTCGCTGCCGAGCTCTACAACGCAACAGTCGACCACGTGGGCGTTCTGCCTGCGGCGACCTCGGCCGCCCAGCTCGCGGCCGCATCTCAGACCCCTTTGCCCTTCTTTGCACCCGAGCCGCCCGAGTTCGACCCCGATGCGACACGCACTGCGCCGCTCGGCATCTACGATCCACGACGTCGCGCAGGTCACCCCGAACGATGGTGTGGAACCCGCAGCAGCGGCGGCATTTGGGAGTGGCGGTGCGAGTGCGGGCAGCTCCGCGGGCCGACGTACGCAGGCATGACCTGTGCGAGCTGTGGCGGCGTCGTCAGCCGCGAGCCCATAGCGGAGCCGCTGCACGATTGCCCCCTCCCGGTACGAGTCGTCCACCCGTGGCGCCGCTCTCTCGTCGCAGCCCTCCTGGGTCTGACCGAGGCCGAGCTCCGCCCGATCATGCAAACCGAGGACTGCTCCGAGCTCGCAAATCTCACGGCCGTCGCACTCGACCAGCCCCATCGAAACCTCCACCAGCGCATCGCCCAGACGGAAGATCAAGAGCTTTTGACTGCGCTGCTCCAGCAGCATGCAGAGCTCGATGCGGCTCTGTGCCACGGCTTGGAGCTAAACGACCTGTGGCTGAGCCGGCTGAGCGTGCTCTCGCCTCGGCTGCTCTTCGACGGCTATCGCATGGGCGCAGCGGACTTGGGCCAGAGCCCCTTGACCAAGCACTACCGTTCGATCACCGCAGTCTCCGAGCTAACCAGCGGTCGCGTGGAGCTTCTCCCGCAGCTGCGCCGTGCTCAGTGGATCGAGCTTCAAGGACGCGTCGACCAGCTCTTCGGCTCGGTCGAGCACGGCGAAGCAGGCACCCTCGCCGAGTACTGGCGGCGAGTCTGGCCAACGACCGTCCATGGCTCTGTGCCGCTCAGTGTCCCCGGCCTGTGTGTGGACATGACCCCCGACGAGCTCAACCAATCGTCGACAAGGATACTGTGGCCGGGCGCGATGCTCGAAGGATCGCGCCTCCACCAGCTCGCCGTCCTGACCCCAACCGGGCTACTCGAGCTCCCGCCACAGCCACAGCCCGAGTTCGACCTCACGAGCGATCAAGCTTGGACCGAGCGCGGAGCCTGGGCCGAGCTACTCGACCGTCACTCGACCTGGCTCGCGGCAGTGTTGCTGGGAGCCGATGGGCATCCTCGCGCGAGCCAGGCGCTACGCGCCATCGTGCCACCGGACCTGGCCGACTCCTCGTCTCTCGGCCGAGTGCTCCTCCGCGAGCTCATCCGCGGCCTCGCCCCACCCGCTGGCCGACCGAGCAAACTCTTCGAACTCGTCCTCGCTCCCAGGCCGCTCCGGCTCCCGCGTGCAGACCAAGCCGCCAGCGAGGCGATCGAACAACGCCTCGCCGGCCTCGTCGATGGCGATGACACCGCCGCGCTCACGAGCGCTCGGGCTCTGGCAGTCCTCCTTGGCGGCTTTTGGCAGGGAACGCCAAGCACCGAACACCCTGCGGGCTGGCTGTGGTCACACACCGAACACGAGGTGCCCAAGAGCTTCCGTCGCGTGGTCCCTCGTCTCGCCGACGGCGCGTGGCAAGCGTGGCCCGACTTCGACCTGATGATGCATCCGCTGCGGGCACTCGCGCGCGGCTCCGTCGTCCATCCCCGCAGCCCGGGTGTGCGTGCATGGTTTGGACTCGACGGGGAAGAGCTCCCCGTCGACATCGATTGGGGCGAGGTTCGAGCCCCGGTTGCCCCACCCGAGCCCCCAGATACAACTCCCGTCCCGCCGCCCCTCCCCAAGGACGCGAGCGACCAGGCCGCCGCTGACCCCGCTGTGCCTCAAGGGCCCCAAGCGACCCACTTCACCCAGGAGGTCGTCGTCGTCGACGTCTCCCTCCAAACCTGGCTCGCAGCCCAACGAAGCTAGGACCTCGATTCATGTCTTCGCAAGATTCCTCTCTTCGCCAGCTCGTCGCCCCGGGGGAGCTGCGCGCCGATCTCTTTGAGATTCTCGGCAAGCCCTCCCCCACGGACATCCTCGTCGCAGCTCCCGGCCTCGCGCTGCCCTATCCCGGCAGCCAACTCATCGTCGAGAACCCAGGTAAACGGCTCCCGCGCGAAGCCAGCCATGCCCACCGCGCGGCCGTGCTCGAGCAGTTCGCTCGAGGCATCGATCGTCTACCTCAGACGGCCACGTGGGAGGAGCTGCTTCGCGCCTGGGCTAGCTCCATCGCCGCCGGCGAGGTCCGAGTGCGTCAGGTCCAACGCCACCCCCTCCACTCGCGGCTCTTGTCGCTCCCCGATCGATCCATCATCCCCCAAGCGCCGCTGTCCTCGACCACTCACGCGCTCGAGCGCGAGCTGTCCGTGGAACTCCGCGGCAACGAACACATCCGCGCCCGCGCATGGTTTGCCCGCCACTTCGACGACGCCGCGCCTCTCGAGGAAGAGGTGCTTGCCTGCCTGGAGGAATCGTGGGCTGGTGAGTACTGCACCCCGCGCGACATCTACTACTTCACCTTGGCTCGCTACTTCCGCAGCTTCGTCGAGGGCATGAACCTCGAGGACGACGACAATCCGCTCCTCGCGCATCTCACCGCGTTCCAAAAGTCTGCCTACGACTATGCCAAGATGATCCTCCGCCGCTACGGAGGCGTGTTCCTCGCTGACGTCGTCGGCCTCGGCAAGACCTATATCGGCCTCGCGCTACTTAGCCATCTCAAGCGGCGCTATGGTGAGCGTGCCGTCGTGATCGCACCTCCGAGCGTGTGCCCCGCGTGGGAGCAGCTCAGTCACGATCTCGACATCAACCTCAAGACCATCTCGATCGGCAAACTCGAAGAACTCGACGACTACACCGATCGCGAGGTCGTCGTCATCGACGAGTCCCACAACTTCCGCAACTCCGGCACCCTTCGCTACGAGACCCTCCAAAAGTGGCTGCGACCTGACGAGGGCGCCTCGCACCGCAAGATCCTTCTGCTCTCAGCCACGCCGCAGAACAATCGTCCGGAAGACATCAAAAACCAGATCGCGCTGTTTCCCGACAACTACACGAAGCTGCCCTTCGAGGACCGCGACGCATGGTTCCGCGAGGTCGCCATGGGCCGCGCTTCGCTGCGAGATCTACTCCAGCACATCGTCGTCCGCCGCACCCGGCGAGATATCGCTCGCTCCTACCCCGACGCCAAGCTCCGCGTGCGTATCGCCCCCGGCCAGTACGAGGAGCGCCCGCTGGAGTTCCCCACGCGCCTGTCGGGTGAAGAGCAGTGCCTCCGCTACTCCCTCGACTCGACCTACGGCCAGCAGTTCTACTCCGAGCTCCTCGAGGCGATCCGAACCATGCGCTATCCCCTGCAAGGCGTCGGTCGCTATCTGAGCGAAGACAACGAAGGGGATCCCCGCGTCTCCGATCTCCGACGCGGAGCCACGAGCGTCCGGGGTCTATTCAAGGTCCTGCTGCTCAAGCGCCTCGAGTCGAGCATCGAGGCCCTACACACCACTCTGGTCCGTCTGGATGCCAAGCTGGCCCATGGCCAAGCACAAGTCGAAGGTGGTCATGTTCCCCTGCCTCCACGAGTTCGGACGAGTGAGGAGGCCGACGCCGACGCTCCGAGCTCTTTGCCCATCGACTTGTTCGATGCCGACAAACTGCTCGAGGATATCCTCGCGGACAAGCAGGTCGTGAGCAGCCTCGTTCATCAGGTCAAGATCCTCAAGATCCGTAGGGACGAGAAGTTCGAACGACTTGTCGACTACCTCAATCAGCGTCCGCCGACGCAGCACAAGACCATCATCTTCACGCAGTTCGCCGACACTGCCCACTACCTACGCAACAAGCTCGGCGAGCTCTTCGGCAGGACCGAGGTCGTGACTGGCGCGAGTTCTGGGATCATCCGGCTCGCGCGGCGCTTTGCGCCCGTAGCGAATCGTGTCCGCAAGCGCGATCCAGACACCGAGATCGATCTCCTGATCAGCACCGACACTCTTTCCGAGGGCGTCAACCTTCAGGACGCCGACACGCTCATCAACTACGACCTCCACTGGAACCCCACCCGCCTCATCCAACGCGCGGGCCGTATCGACCGCCTCGGCAGCAAGCATGATGAGATCCACATCTGTGGCTTCGTGCCGCAGCGCGAGCTCGAGGCCGACCTTGGCTTGCTCCAGATCCTACAGCGGCGGATCCGCGAGTTCGTCGAGGTCTTTGGCGAAGACAACAACATCCTGCCTGGTCACGAGCGTCCCGACATCGATCAGATGCAGGCGGCCTACACCGGCGCGGCCTTGGACAGCGCCGACGCGAGCGACGATCTCGATGGCCTCAGCCGCCACTCCGACGAGCTCATCCGTCTGCGGGAAGCCGAGCCCGACTACTTCGCTCAGATCGTCAACATGCGACCAGGCCGACGGGCGGTGAGCCAGACCGGCCCGTCGGTGGTCGCTACCCACTGTGGTTGGTACTGGGAGTTCTGGAGCCCACGCGGACCGGCTGAACTCGAACGAGTCGGGACCAGCGAGGCCTTCGAGTTGCTCCGAAGGCACTCAGAAGCGGGCGAAGCACCCATGCTCGAGCCCGCGGCTGATGAGAGCGACCTCGTCGAGCGTGCACGGGACGAGTTCGAGCTCCTCGTCGAGTTGTTTCGCCAACGTCGACTCGAGCCCCAACTATCCAAGCTTGAGCTCTACGTGCTCGACCGCCTCGGCCAGTACCGCAAGAAGTGCCCCGAGCCCAAGCGCCCCTTGCTCGAGCGCATCGAACGGTGGGTGAAGCGCGGGTCTGCTCAGCTCGTCATCCGCAAGCAAGCCAGGCTGTGGAGGAAGCACAAGCTCGCTCCCGCGGTAGTGTTCGAGGAGGCTCGACTCTTGATGGCCCGTTTTCCCCCACAGGATGAGGACCTTGGCGAGCCGGAGGTCATCGGCACCGTATTTGGGCGGCCCTCATCCTAGCCAGGATCAGAACACGAGCATACCGACGACACTACTGGATGACCCCCCGGACCTTGGAGTTGCCCCCAGTTTGCGGACACCGAGTCTATGCGGCGCAGCGCACCTTGGTTCGCCCACGAAGCGGAGGGTGCGTAGCAGGCGCCGGCGTTCGTACTCGACGTGACAATGATGTTGACCTCGAGCCCGAGGTTCGAGCCATAAGCAGCGAAGTCTATGCCAACGGCCGTGAGGTCGTCAGCGGCGGCAACCACGGCAAGGTCATCGGCGCCTTCCCGGACGTCTGCAACAGCCCTCCTGGACCTCCTGCCGGCCCAGTCCCCGTTCCCTACGCCGACAAAGACCCAGTTCGGCTCCTGGTCCCACGACGTCATGGTCGAGGGCAAGTGCGTACAGCATCACCGGGATCTGACGACCTCCAACCACGGCAGCTACCACCTCGACGGCTGTGTAGTCTCACTCGTCATCGAGTTCGTCCAGAAACAGGTCCAGCGGGTCATCGACGATACCGCTGCGCACGACGTGCCCAGCGGTCGTCTCAAATTGCTTGACTTCCGCCCACCTGGCCCGAACGGCTCCCTCGTCGACCAACTCCTTCCGAATACCAGTCACGAGTCCTGCTCGCAGCAAGCTCCGGTCATCCCATGACGCCTGGACCCTCGGAGGGTTGAATAGCGCCGAAACGAGTTGTTTCGCGTCGAACGCCTTAACCTCTCCGATATGCTGCATGATCATCGTCGTAAAGCCATCAGCACGCGGGTGACCTCCAAGCGCCATGACCAACTGCTCGAACAGTTCGGCCTCGTCTGGTCGTACGACCATGCGGTCTGGTACGTCAGGGTCTTCAGCATACAGATCTTCGTGAAAACTCCCAGGAAACTCGACAGCGAAGATCGCGGGGTTGTCTTCGACACCGCTCGGGCAAAGCGCGAGCATGACATCATACAGTCGCAATTCACCTCGCAGACGAATACTCCCATCGATGGTGAAGTAGGGGTTCCTGCTTGCCAGGGTCTCCAGGCCTGTCGGTTCGAGAGCGGACAAGTTTTGGTAGCCAGGAATGAGCGCCCCCTGGCACCCATGCCGGTGCCCACCAACCTCGATCTCGCTCACACACCCGTACCCCCGAAGACCGAACTCATATTGTTCGATCAAAAGGTGGAGCGCGTCCTCGAGACACTGCAACGCGTCCTGGTGTGACATCACGGTCGTCACGAGTCCGATTTTGTAGTGCTCGGACATGGCTCAGTCGTGCTCCTGGATTAAGTGACGCGGTACTGAGGACGTGACATCCTTTGCCGCTCCGCGCGGTATCGCAGCGTGAACTGGCATGCCCGGAAAAATGGCCGCAGCAGCGCTGGCATGCTTCTCGAGTTGACCGAACTTCACAGCGGCTCCTGTCACCTTGGCCTCCTTGACGATCCCGTCAGGCGTTACGCAGTCAAATTCTCCCTGCATGCCGCAGTCAGGGCACTCGTACTCGACTGACTGCTCCACCGCGCTGGTGTCCTTCGCCACTCGCTGCTCCCAAGCGTAGCCCTCCTCGATCCCCTCGGCCGCGAGCGCCCGCCTGAAATACTCGTCGGCAAGGTCGAGGTTGCCTTTTCCTTCGAGAACCACTGCCCGCCGAAGCAGTCTGTCCTTTTTCATTGCTTCCCTTACCCGGCCTTGCTCGATATGCCGGACTTTTCGTTGGTTGTGCGCGGGATCAGATCGGGTCATGTTGGAGTGGGGACAACTCGAGTCGCCCTGCCCGCGCTTGAACACGACGCCGTTGACAACCCCCGCGGCGGTGGCTGCGTTGGGAGGGCTGCCGCTGGGCCCGCAGTTGTTGACCATGGGATCCCCATGGAGTTGGACGTTCTTGCCCTCGACCTTTACGTCCATGGAGCCCAGGCCCACGAACTTCGTTGGACCGTGGGTGTTGGAAGAGACGAGCCCACCGCCAGTGGCTTTTGAGGCAGCGTCCCCTTGAGAGCCGAAGCTCGCCCCGCGGATGGCGACTGCCTTGCCACCGATGCGAACCCGCTTGGAGAACTTCTTTGGTGCCTGGCCGCTCTTGCCGATGTTGGGCAGTGGAGTGGCGACGAAGGGCGCCGGTGGCCCCGGCATCTTGCACACGTTCGGGGTCGTCGCGGCGGCGACCCCGTTGCTACCCGCAGTCACGGGAGTCTTGGGCGAATTGACGCTAACGTTGCTCACACGACTCCGAAGTCTAGACCCGAGGGGCTTCCAGCACCACCGCGCTGCGCAGACCCGAGTAGGAGCCTGACCACAGGAGTGTCAGGGAGTGCTTCGCGTAGTCACGTGCCCAGGCTCGAACAGCGAGTACCGCCAGCAGCGCCCCCGTGGACGCGCCGACGTCACCCCAGCAGTCTGTGGCGACTCGGCAACGAGTTGCGTCTCCGAGGAACTCGGCCGCGCGAGTCATGGCGAAGGTCCACTCCTCGCTGCGGAACCGCTCACCGTTGAGGTCGCAGTAGATGGACTCCGCTCGAAGCCCTGGGGCACCAGTTCGCCTTCGGGCGAGAGTCATGGCATTGGCGATCGCGGTCGAGAGTTCGCCACCACAAAAATCTGGGTCTGCGCTCCTTCGATCGGGCCCCTCAGTCGTGGACCAGCCGATCAATCTCGCCTGCGAAGGGAGCTTCCGCCTTCGAAGGAAGTCTGGACTCGCCACAACCAGGAAGGCCGCTGCCTCGCCCGGAACCAGACCAGAGATGGAGCCGCCTCCACCCGCGAGTATCTCATGCCGTTCTAGCCATCCCAGGCAGTCCATGTCGAAGTAGCTGTCGACACCGCCGACGATGCACGACTCGACAGACCCCGCTGCGACTCGTTCGGCAGCATGCCCAAGAGCAAGCAAGGCGCCCGCGTGTCCTCGACCAGCGAGCTCCAGCTTCGTGCCGACACGCCGCCTTCGAAGATGGCTCTCGAATTGAGCTGCGAGGGCTGACTCGTCTTCGAGGCGCCACCCGGGAACGAGTTCGGGCATGGCCAGTAATACCGAGGCGTCGAGGCCCTCAGCGTGACTCTCCACGCCCAGCTTCGTAGCGAGCTCGTCGAGAGCAGCCTCGGCCAGCGAGATCCTTCTATGGAGACCGCCGAGTTCGGAATCGAGACGTGCATCCATCGCTCCAACGACGGGCTCACCCAGGCGCGTCACGAATCGAGCATGCTCCTTGAAGGCACAGAGCCCGGCCCGTACGGCCGCCGCGGAGGACTCCGCACTCAACCCCAGGGGTGTCCGTGCTGCAACGGCGCAGATATGAACGGGTCGAGACATCGCTCGGGAGGAAGAGTTGAGCAGGGAGGTGACCTCGACCTGCTCGGGCCGCTACTCTAGCGCCCGGGCACGAGCGCGACAACAGCATGTGGAGCCTTCGCAACGAGACCCCCTTCGCGGCTGAGCGCAGCTGGACCCGCGATCGAGATGGAACCCACTTGTGGCTCGTCGCGGTCAAGGCCACCTACGTCTTCGAACCTGGGGGCGCGCTGACCCTCGCGGACGAACAGCGCGAGCCCTTGCTCGAGCCCGAGTACCGCGGCGAGCCCGGCCGCACGAGCCTGCGCTACGAAGCTGACCTGGGCCTGCCCAAGCCGGGCACGGACGTGATCGTCAACGCCCTCGCGCACAGCCCCGGGGGCGTACCGACGCCGGAGGTCGAGTGCGTCCTCGAGGTCGCGGACCTGCGCAAGCGCGTCCTGGTCCGCGGGCCCAGCACCTACAGCGTCGGCGCCTTCGGGGCGCGGCCCTCGGCGCCCGAGCCCTTCGTGACCCGCCCGATCACCTACGAGCACGCCTACGGCGGGAGCGAACTCGACGACCCCGACCCGCGCCGCCAGTTCATGGACCCCCGCAACCCCGTCGGCGTCGGGGCGACCAACGACCCCGCGAAGCTCCACGGCAGACCCGCCCCGAGCGTGTTCTACCCGAGCGGAAACCCGAGCCAGGTCGGCCCCGCAGGCTTCGGCGCCATCGCCCGCGACTGGTCACCCCGGCGCGAGCTCGCAGGCACCTA
Source organism: Plesiocystis pacifica SIR-1 (assembly GCF_000170895.1). Taxonomy (GTDB): domain Bacteria; phylum Myxococcota_A; class Polyangia; order Nannocystales; family Nannocystaceae; genus Plesiocystis; species Plesiocystis pacifica. The sequence continues at coordinate 184,579 of NZ_ABCS01000002.1, forward strand.
CGACGACGCGTGGTCCCGCTCCCGCCGCCCGCTCCTCCCCCTCGACTACTCTGCCGAGCACCAGCGCTGCGCCCCGGCCGATCAACGAACCCGCGAGCGCCTGCGCGGCGGCGAGGCCGTCACCCTCATCAACCTCTCCCCCGAGGGGGCCCTACGCTTCGAACTCCCCCGCGTCGAACTCCACGGCGAGGCGAAGCTCCGCCGCGCCCTCGTCCCTCTGAGCTTCGCCATGAGCTCGGTGATCATCGACATCGATCGACGCGCTCTCCTCTTGGTCTGGGAGAGCGCCCGCCCGGTCCCCAGTAAGGATGTCGAGCACCTGTCCTGGGCCCGAGTCACGCTATCGCCCCCGGTGCCGTAGGCGTGCCATCACGCCGCGGCACGAGCCGGGCCGAGACCGCCCCAAACACCCTCAAACGGGAGACGAAATCTCGAACAATCTCAGCACCTTCCGGCTCAACCCCGCGTCACCATTGACGTTTTTGGAGGTGCTGCACGACGGTTCGAACCCCGTCTCCCGCTCTTCGAATTCGGCGTCCTAGAGGTCCCTAGGGCGCCGAATTCAGTTTTCGGTCAAACCATGTGCTGTTGGTGTGCCTGTTCCAGCGCCACCACGTCCCTGGATCGGGCTCGTCCGAGCCGGCGCGAGTCTCGAGATCATCTCGTCTCCCACGCTCTCCGACAGGTGCGCGTACCGCATGGTCATGGTGATCGACGCGTGGCCCATCCACTCCTGCACGAGCCTGATCGGCACGCCCCCGCATCACCGCCAGGGAGGCGAAGGCACGCGCTCGCCCTTCGGCGCTGCCGCTGCAGCGGTGGCGTCCCAAGTCAGCGGCAGCCCGCGCGATGAAGTCGAGGGGCTGGCGTCCCTCTCGAGGCCGAGGTGGGGCCGATGGCGTAGGGCCCACTGCTCAGCGGACCTGTTCGTCCCACGCCAGATCGATCAGGTCATCGAGAGTCGCTCGCAGCTGGGCCTGAGTCTGGCCCTCGAGAGCGACGGTGCTCAGGTAGGCGTGAAAGCGCGGCAAGACCCGCTCGATGACGCCGCTGGGTTGCTCTTCGAGGGCCTCGATGCACGCGGCTGCGGCAGGTCGATAGTGGGAGAAACCACGAATGAAGACCTGGATCGCCAGCGACTGCGTTGCGAAGGCCCGCCGCGTGAGCTCGTAGTCGCCGTCGAGCGAAGTGAGCTCTGCGATCCACCACAGACGCGAGAAGGTGTTGCTGTCGTGGCGAAGGCCAGCCCGCCAAAAGCGGGCGCGCATCGTCGCCCATGACTGAAACTCGTAGCGATGTCGGATGAACCTGGGCTCGACGACGACCGCGAGGAAGCGCCAGACCCCGGCGTCAGCTGCCTCGCGTCGGGACAGGGGCAGGGCCTGGTGGATCAGCGGGGCGGCGCGAGCGTCGAGCTCGGTCGAGTGCTCGGCGATCTCGGCCCGCAGCTGCGCGAGGCTCTCGCACAGCCCATCGAGGGCGTGGTCCCGCTCGAGGGCCTCGCAGTGGGGCGCCCAGACCTCGTGGGGATGGGCGTCGAGCTCTCCACTGGCGAGCTCGCGGGTGACGAGGCGTCGGCCCGTGGGTCCGAGCCGCTGAAGTGGCCGCGTCGTCACGAAAACTCCCCCGTGAGCTTGGCCGCGAGCGCGGCGAGCTTGCCCTCGACCTGGAGGATAGCGTCGAGCCGGGCGAGCAACATCGGCAGGTCTTGGAAGTCGCGCTCGAGGCAGGACTGACGCTCCTCGGCCCGGCGCTCGGGGTACAGGCGCGGCAGCCACTGGTCGAGCACGGCTCGCTCCCAGTCGTAGGCTGGTTCACCGTCGTCGACGAGGCGCGCGCTGACGCGGAGCACGAGCTGGGTCCACACGCTGCTGGCGATCCGCTCGAACACGAGATCGCGGACGCGCGCCCTCGGCCCCCGGGTGCCCTTGCTGTCGAGGGTTGGGCGCAGCGACTCGTGATCGGCGTTGAGGTAGAGAATCGGCGTCTCGCCCTCGAGTTCGAGGCGGTAGAGCGCGCTCGCATTCGGGGCGCCGGGGTCGTCCGAGAAGCGGCGATAGTGGACGTCGAGGTAGTTGCCGGCGCGGACTTCGGGCTGGTCGAGGAGCAGCGTGAGCGTGCGCGAGCCGGCCAGGCGCGTGCCGGCGAGCGAGGCCACGCGAGCACCCGCGCTCGGGTCGGCGGCAGGGGCCGTACGGATGAGGTGGGCGTCGAGCTCGACGAGGCCCGCGAGCTCATCGCGGACGAGCGCGAGCGGGATCCCAAAGCGCTCCCCCTCGGTGCTCGGCCAGGCCTGGAGCGCCACGCGTCGGCGAAGATGCGTCCGCGGGCAGCGGAGGGTGATGAGGACAGCCACGGGCGGCGAGTCGCGCTCGTGCTTGGCGACGAGGCGGCGGACGAGCCGGCCCGGCGCTCGAAGCTCGAGCTCGAGCGTGGCGTGGGCCCAGTTGGTCCCGAGCTCGACGCTGTTGGCGTGGGGCTCGACGAGCTCGACGGGGCGGTCGTCGAGCGAGGCTCCGAGGACTCGCAGGCGCAGGCCGTGGTCCTCGTAGGCCCAGGGGTAAAAGCGCTGCTCACGGCTTTGCTTCACCCGACCTCTCCTTGCTCACCGACGACGCGCAGGCCGATCTCGGTGTGGCGCAGCTCGTCTTCGACGGGGACCGAACGGCCGGTGAGGGCGAGCGCGGATACGCCGAGCGGGACCGCGACCTCGATGGTGTCCTCGCGGTGGACAATGGCCAGCGGCGGCTCGGTCGTGAGCGACTCGATTGCGAGGGGTCGGGCGTGACTCCCATCTTCGGCGAGGTGATGCAGTGAGAGCGCGACGCGCCATGGGCGGGCGTCGAGCTCCGGCGTGATGGTGCCGTGGAAGCGCCAGACCTCGTCGTCGAGGCGGGCGTCGAAGTCTCGCAGCGCAAAGATGGTCTGCGAAGCGGACGACGCGCGGCCCGTCCGGCCGAGGGGAAAGCGCTTGCGCAGGCGCTCGGGCCCTTCGACGCCAGCCTCGACGGGGGGCGCGAGCAACTGCCGAAGCGCAGCCTGCACGCTGTCCCACAGGCGGACGAAGACCTGACCCGAGCCGCGCAGCCAGCCGTCCTTGAGCGCCGGGGTCACGCCCCAAGCGTCGTGACCCGGCGGCTCGGCGTCCCGCAAGAAGCGTTCGATGACGCGGTCCTCATCGCTCGCCTCACCCGGTGCGCGGCCGAGACCGCAGGCGAGGATGGCGTGGAAGGGCCGCAAGCCCGACAGTCCCGAGAAGTCCCGATATTCGACGACCATGCCCGCACCGCGGAAGGTCGCGAGCCGGCGACTCGCGGGCGCGTCCTCGTCCGCGAGTCGGACGATGAGCTCGACCTCGCCCCGGGTCCGCCGGGTCTCACCGCGCCCGCGCGGGAGCTCGACGCTCAGCGGAACTCGGGCGAGGTCTCCGGGCCGCTCGAGCTTGGTCTCGGTCGAGGCTTGGTTGCGACGGCGCCAGGCGTCGACGAAGGGCGCGAGCTCGGCGTGCTCCTCGGCCTCGAGCGACGCGCGGCTCGAGCCGCCTACGCGTAGCTCGAGCCCGCGGAAGCTGGGCTCCATCGCCGGCCAAAACCACCGCGCGGCTTCGCGGCCGAGCTCGCTGGCGATCTGCGCGGGGCTTCGGGCCTGCTCCAGCGCGGGCTCCCGAAAGCCGAGGACGAGGATCGTCGTGCCGCTGTATTGGTGCTCTCGGGCGATCCCGAGGCGCTCCGCGAGAGTCTGAGCCGTCTTGGCCCAGATCGACTCGGCACGCCGGCCGCCTGAGACCTCGACCTCGCGGCCAAACCATCCAGGCCCGGTGAAGCCCACGCCCTCGACCTCGTGATAGGGGAGCTCGGCCCGCCCGATGACTCGCGGCGAGCGGCAGCCCTTGGGCAGGGTCGAGAGCTCCGAGGCGAACAGGACCGTCGACAGGCCCGAGAAGGTCCACAGCACCGACTTGCCGAGGCCGTAGCTACCGCCTGCGCCCTCCCGCGCCTTGACGCTGAACAGCGTGTCCTTGCACAGCGCCCGGAAGTGCGAGCCGTCGCCGTCTTCGTCGCCGGTCAGGCCGACCGTGCCGCGGTCTTCGATGCGCAGGACCAGCAGCTTGCCCTCGCGCTCCATCGCAGCGAGGAACTCGCGCAGGCGTCGGCCGCTTGGTGTCGTGGTCTCGCCCGCGCCCGCGAGGTGGGCGCGAAGTTCGGGCCAGCGCAAGGCGCTGAGGAGCTCGTCGAGTACATCCCCTTCGAGCTCGACGAGCTCGAAGTCGACCCGCGCGGAGTCGAGGGCCTGGTCGTTGGCGTTTTGGCAGACTTCGCGCACGAAGTGGCCGAGGCCGTGGCCAAACGCGTGCTCGGCCGCCTGGCCACCGCGACGCGCACCCGAGGGCGGGAGCTCGTCGAAGATCCAGCGGATCGGCACGCGAGGCATGGGCCATACTGTATGCCAGGTCGGGCTGCCCTTGTCTCGCTCGGATCAGCCGATGGGCTCCGCGCGTGGTAGATGAGGGGTCGATGGGCCTCTACATCCGCTACGAGTTCATCGCCGTGGATCAGCCTCTAGATCGAGCGCAGCTCGCCGAGCTGGGCGGGGTCTCGACCCGGGCTGAGATCACGCCGAGCAGCTTTACCAATCACTACGACTGGGGCGATCTCAAGGCTAATCCTTCGACCCTGATGGCTCGCTACTTTGACGCGGGGTTGCGATGGACGAGCGCGGGCGATCGCGTCTTGTGGCTCAGGCTTCCCTACAGCCGAGCGACCCACCGTAGGCTGAAGCCCCACTTCGTTGGTGATGGCCTGGGCCTGCGCAAGTGCGGCGAGCATCTGCTGGTCTCGATTTGGGTCGAGGACGAAGACTGGGAAACGAGCATCGAGGGCTGGAGGCTGGGTCCGCTCTTGCCCCTGCGTGCGGCGCTGCTCGCAGGCGACCTGCGCCCCGCCTACATCGCCTGGCTGTCGACCGTGGATGTCGGAGACTCCGAGTACGGCGACGACGACGACGACGACGCCCCAGTTCCGCCGGGACTCGGCGAGTTCGACTCGGCTCTCTCGGCGCTGGTGGACTTTCTCGATCTCGACCGAGATCTGGTCGCAGCCGCCGTAGAGGGGAGCCCAGACGACACCCACGACAGCAAAGACCTGCGTCAGTGGGCTCGCGGTCTGTCTGCCAAGCAGCAGCAGCGATGGTTGCTACGAGCGCTCGAGCGGCCCGAGCTGGCGCTCGGTAGGGAGATGATCGCGGCCTTTCGACGGGAACACCCGGCACCCGACTTGCGGCCCCGAAGCGTGGCCGAGCTCCGTGCTCGGGCCCACGAGCTTCATGCGCTTCGGGAAGACGAGGAGGCCGAGCGACACGAGCGCGCTCGGGCACGACGGGCGGCCGAGCGACTTTGGTCGGCGGCGTGGGTACTGGCAGCGGGTCAACGCGAGGTTGTGAAGCTCCTCGCCCTCCACGCCGACAAGCGCGGCCTCGCCGATGATCGGCCTCGGGGCTCGAGGGCGCCGGAGCCCTCGACCTCGACGAGCCGTGGGGCTGCTCGCGGACTGAGTCGTGGACGTGGGGCAGGGAGGGCGTGGCGTCGTCCACGACGGCTAAAGTGGTCAGAGACTGTGAAAACTTCACAGTCTCTGACCAGTGGCGCGAGCCCCCTCGCGCGCGTCTGGATGGAGGACCCACTGACTGGGGCTGAAGAACCCCTGGAACCTGACCCGCTTCGAGCGCAAAAAGCTCGTCGAGCTCCAGCGGCAATGGACGGATCTACCGGGCCACCACACCTGGCGGTCCTGCTTGGGATAGCATCGACCCGTGCGAGAGCAACTCACCGCCCATGAGCCCGCGCGCTCGTCACCATCGAGGATCGACCCATGAGCAGAAAAGTCTACGCCAACGGCCGTGAGGTCGTCAGCGGTGGCAACCACGGCAAGGTCGTCGGCGCCTTCCCGGACGTCTGCAACAGCCCCCCAGGACCTCCCGCCGGCCCAGTCCCCGTTCCCTACGCCGACAGCTCCAGCGCCCGGGACCTCAAAAAGGGCAGCAAGCGCGTCAAGATCGGTGGCAAGCCCGTCGGCCTCCGAGACCAGTCCTTCTTCAAGTCCGCGCCCCTGGGCAACGAGGCCGCGACCAAGAGCTTCGGCGGCTCGCTGCTGACCCACACCATCGGCGGGAAGACCCAGTTCGGCTCCTGGTCCCACGACGTCAAGGTCGAGGGCAAGGGCGTACAGCGTCACCGGGACCTGACGACCTCCAACCACGGCAGCTATCCAGGTGGAACTCCGCCGACGCCCAACCTCAGCAGCGAACAAAAGCTCGCGCTGTCGCGGGTGAAAGAGGGGCAGTGTCCGTGCTGCGGCGAATCCGACTGCCCCGCCGCGTTCAAGGCTGGCGAAGAGCCCCTGTCGATGCGGGAGTTCTATGGGATGGACTCCAAGGGAACCGGGCGGGCCAAGGACCTCGCAGAGCAGTACAGGCTGGCGAAGAACGTACGGCGGACCCAGTGCCAATGCACTGTCTCTACCGCGGTCTTTCCTTCACCTCCCTGTGATGTCTTTCGAGCCGAGAACCCGGCCAAGAAAAAGCGCATCGAACGAAAGTGGAACAACTCGAGAAATAGGTACATCGAAGGCCATGAGCACCGACTCCATGACAAGTTTCATTTTCTCGACCTGATGATTGCCTCCCACCCGGCCGGGGAGCAAAAGAAGATACGTGCGGCCGGAAAGATGCGCAGGTCTGACCGCAAGGATGACCCCTGGGGCAAGCTGTGGAACAAATACAACAAGGACTCCGAACGCGCCGCCAGGATCAATCACCTAGTCCCAAAGGAGGCAGGAGGCTGCCCCACTGGTCCTGGAAACCTTCAGCCACAGCAGCTCTTGTGTTTGGTCTGCCAGGACATTGACCAGATGATGACGGATCACTGGCAGGGTTGAGCCATGTACGCGAGCTACCAGATCGACTGGGGGAACCGGGGCTACTTCACGCCTTCACTGCATGGCGCAGAGATGCCCACCAACACGCAGCTCCACCCCGCATGGCGCCTGCTACAACGACACCTGAAAAGCCTGGCAGCGGGCGAGTTCGGAGAGCTCAACGAACTCATCTCCCTCGCCAGGGGTAGCTCCAGCGGGATGATGCGAGAGTGCTTTCTCTACTTGCTGACCGACGCGGGCACCCCCTCTGCGCTCCGGGCTCTCGCCGACGATGCCCTGGACTCGGTCCACCCAGAGTACCCCGCACAAGTTGCACAGGCCCTCGCTCAAACCGGCATGCTCCAATTCATGCCCGATGTCCTGGAACTCTACGCACGTCGCCATGACGGTGGCACTTTCGCTACGGCGTTACCCTTGATGGTCTCGCAAGTCCTCGAGCCCGCATGGGGGCCACTATCTGACTGGGACGAACACGACGACGACGGCGAGCTCTACTGCGCCAAGGTCGAGGCCTTCCTCCCAGGCTTCATCGACCGCATTGGCAGCCCCAGCGCGACCGCCCTCTACGGCCAGCTCTTCGGTGTTCGCTACCTGGCCGAGTCCTTCATCGACCTCCTCGGCGACTGGGACCGCCGCGGCGAGTGGCCTCGGCTTCGCCAGAGCTTCGAAGGCTCCACCGGCATCGACCTGTCTCCAGGCTACCAGGACCGACACGCCAACCCGCTGAAGATCCGGGCCATCCTCGAAGACTTCCTCGAGAGCCCCGAGGCCGAGCGCTACGAGCACGGCGTCCGCTACTTTTGGGGCCACAGGATCCCCGACTGATGCAGCCCGCGATCGTCGCGTCAAACCTCGTGTGCCCCGTGGGCCTGGCTGCGGCCCCGGCCTGCGCGGCGATGCGCGCGGGCTTGCGGGTGTTCGAGGAGAGCGAGCTCCTCGGCCCCGCGGGTACGCCTGTTGTCTGCTCTGCGATCTCGCGCGTCCCCAAGTCTCGGAGCATCCGCCTCCGGCTCGAGTGGATGTTGAGCCGCGCGCTCGCCCCCCTCCTCGACGAGAGCCTGCTCGGTCAACTCGAAGTCCCGAAGCTCCCTCTGCTCGTCGGGTTTCTGGAGCGCCCCCGCCGCGGCGGCGATGAACGCTTGGCCACAAGAGTCCTAGACGAAGCGATCGCCATCCTTGGAGCGCGGAGCGACGCACCGCGGAGCCAGCTCTTCTTCGGCGGCGCCCCCTCGGGCTTCCGGGCCATGGCGCGGGCGCGGGAGCTGCTCGAAGGCGGAGACTCTCCCGCGTGCATCGTACTCGCGCTCGACTCCTGGCTCGACGCACGCTCGCTCCTGTGGCTGTCAGAGCAGACGCCCCTCCAGACCAAAAGGGCGCACGGGGTCATTCCTGGTGAAGCCGCAGCGGCGCTATTGCTCGCGGCTCCAGGGGTCTTCCCGCGCGTGTTCACCCAAGCCCGTCTCCTCGCTCTCGGCTTCGGTGAGGAGGCGTCAGCGAAGGATCCGACCGCTCCGCTCCGTGGCGATGGCCTCCGTGACGCAGTCGCTGGAGCCCTCGGCGCGCACGCAGACCTCGGTGAGGTCGACCTCCGAATGTCCGACAACCCCAGCACCCACGCAGGGGCAAAGGAGCAGATGCTCTTGCTCGCGCGATCGCTCCGTGCCCCCGTCGCCGAGCTCCCCCAGTGGCTCCCTGCCGAGTCCCTCGGCCATGTCGGCGCCGCGGCAGGCCTTGCGCAGGTCATCTGGGCCGCCCAAGCGAGCGCTCGAGGCTACCTCCCTGGACCGCGCGTCCTGTGCACGGCCTCGAACTTCAGCGGGGGGCGCGGAGCCGCCCTCGTCGAGGTGACGCGGTGCAGCTGAGGCACACGATCCACGGAGCCTTTGGCTACACCGTCGCCACCGACCCCGATGGCCGCGAGCGCCTGGTCGTCGTCGGCAAGCAAAGCCATGTCTTCGATCCGACCCAACCCGGCGAAGTCCCGCTCGAGCTGGCTCCCCGAGACAAACAGCGCCCCCTCGTCGAGGTCGATCAATTCCTCGGAGAACCTGGGTTGAGCGCCCCCTGGTGCGAAGCCGACTATGCCGCGTACAAGCCCCGGTGCGACGTGTTGTTCGTGGGCTCCGCGTACGCCCCGGCGGGGCGACCCACGACGCACTGCGAGGTCGCGCTCCGTCTCGGCAGCATCGACAAGCGCGCCCGCGTCCTCGGCCCGCGGCAATGGAGCGCGAGCTTGGGTGGCGTACGCCTGACGCCCCCCCTCGCGTTTGAGCGAACACCGCTGAGCTATGCCCAGGCCTTTGGTGGCGAGGGCTACGCGCCCAACCCCGTTGGAGTCGGGTTTGCCAGCAACCGCGCCGAGGTCGACGGCCGCGCCGCGCCCTCGCTCGAGGCCCTCGACGATCCCGTCCGCTCGCCAAGCGCGACGCACCGCCCCGTCGCCTATGGTCCCATGGGCCGTGGGTGGCTAGCTCGGCGCCCCCTCGCGGGGACCTACGACGCCACCTGGCGCGAGCAGCATGCGCCCTTCTTGCCGCCAGACTTCGACTACGCCTACTTCCAGTCGGCCCCGCGTGACCAACAGCTCGAGTACCCGCGAGGCGGCGAGCGCCTCACCCTGGTCAACCTCACCGCCTCCGGACTGACCCAGCTGCGTTTGCCTGGCTGCCCCATGCCCGTCGAGTTTGGGCGGCGTGACGGTAGCCGCCACCCTAGCGAAGCCCAGCTCGATACGATCTGGATCGACGGCGACGCCGGCGTGCTGACGCTTTGCTGGCGAAGCTCGCTCCCCCTGCGCGGGGACCTCTCCGAAATCGACGAGGTCCTCTTCGGCCCGATGTCGCCAGCTTTCTACCGCGCTCGCCAGAGCGGCAAGCCCTACTTCTCGTCGCTCGCAGAGCTCGTCGACTCCACGGCGACCTGATGACGAACGAGGTCCTGCGAGCCACGCAAAGAGGCTCTGTCCGAGCGACCACCGCGTCGACCGACGAGCGCCCGGTCTGCGATGGCGCTGGAACAAGCGCTGACGCCAACACAATCGAAGGCCAGCACCACGACCAGGCCTCACCGTTGGCGAGGACGAGCTCGAGGATCAGCGCGCCCATACCGGTCCCCTGGCGAGCGGCCGCGGTCTTCAGAGCGCTTGGCAAACGACACCCACGCTGCGAGTATCCGCCCATGGTCTCCGGACGCTCCCAACCACCGCTGGGGAGGATACGCCGCGCGGCCTGCACGGTCGTGAGCCCAACCTCGCCCCTCGCGCTCGCCCTCGCGTGCCTGGGGGGCTGCGCTCCGAGTCGGCCCATCGCGCCGAGCTGCCCCGAGCAAGCTCGAGGCTCGTCCGATGGGCGCCCCGAACAAGCCGAGCGCTCGACCGACTGGCGCCTCGACGAGGCCGCGTTCTTGCCTCTGCTCGAGGATCGAGCCCTGCGCGAGCGGCTGTGGGTGATGTACACCGCGGCCGAACCCCACGCGGTGCGCTTCGCTGGCGGGGTGGAGCGCTGGAAGCCGGTGCGCCTGCTGATCGCCAGCGACCGCGCGCTGTGGTGGGATCACGGCCTGATCGAGATCCCCGTCGCCCCCGACGATACGGGAGTCATCGCCCACGAGCTCTTCCACGGCTCCTTTCACGGCAGCCCTCTCAATGCGGGGCGCGACGCCGCCTGGGGCGAGGGTTTCGCCGACGCGTTTCGCTACCTCCTCGAGCTCGAGGTCATGGGCGAGGACGGCTCCCCTTGGATGCGCAACATGGATCAGCTCGCGCAGCTGAGCGACGACGAGCTCCTGGTTCGACGGCGAGATGACGAGACTTTCCGAGTCTACAGCTACCCCGCGCTGGTCATCCTCGCGCGCGTCGACCGGGACATCGAGCGCTTCGAAGCGCTCTGGTTCGACCTCTTGGAGCGGCGACGCGCGACGGACCAGGACATCCTCGCCGAAGAGTTTGGCGAGCTGCTGGCGCGACCCGAGGGGTGAGCCCCGCGGGCGCCGGGGCGACCGGAGACCAGGCGCGACGACGCGGCGGACCCGCCCCGAGCGCGCTCGCGCCGAGGGTCGAAGCTCGCCTCCAAACCAAACGAGGAGCCCAGCGCCACCGCAGCGCAGGACTCCTCCATCAACACCAGTTCAGTCCGCCACGCGGGCCGTGACCTGATACTCGAAGCTCACCGGCTTGCGCGCCGTGTCCATCGACGTCGTGCTCCAGCGCGCCTCGCCGCCGGGCTCGAGCTTGTCCTCGTCGATGTAGGTCGAGGTCGCGCCGACCAGCTGGCCGTCGGCGTCGAGGGCCGAGACGACGACCTTCACGAACTGGGCGGGCTTGCTGGCCTCGCTGAGGACCTTGCCCTCGACCTTCCAGCCGTAGCGCTTGCGGCGGGGCTGGAGGGCCTCGACGCGCAGGCCGTCGACGGGGTCGGACAGGTAGTCGGCCTGCTCGGGGTTGAACTCGTAGCGGATGTCGGCGTACTTGGGCGGGTCGTTGACGAGGATCGAGACCGGGGCGCGGACGCCCGGGGCGAGCTCGTCGATCATCGCGTAGCCCTGGAAGGTGCCGAGCTCGGCCCCGCCCTCGTCGACGAGCACGGCCGTGACCTTGGGGTTCTCGAGGAACACGCCGGAGGTGTTCTCGACGAAGCCGAGGGCCCAGAAGGTCTTCTTGTAGCCCTTGACCTTCGACTGGTAGGTGAAGGTGCCGGCGGCGGGGCCCTTGGCGTAGCCGCTGCGCGCGTAGCTCTCGAGGTCGGCGAGCACGCCCTCCCAGCTGAGCTTGCTGATGTCGCCGCCGGCCCGATCGAGGCAGGTCGAGACGAAGCCGTTGACGCCCTCGATCTGGGGGCGGAGCGTGGGGCACAGCTCGAGCACGGCCGCGTTGGTCACGTCGCTGGGCGGCAGGCCGGCGATGCTGTCGAACAGCTCGACGGAGGTCATCGGGCCCTCGCCGCCGAGCTTGGCGAACTCGAGCAGGGTGCCCGCGCCCTCGTCGGGGCGCTCGGTCCACAGGTAGACCTGCGCGAGGGAGTAGCCGAGCAGGGAGTTGTCGGCGCTGAGGCCCCCGGCGCCGTCGAGGCGCTGGGTCAGGGCCGTCTCCAGCTCGGTCAGCCACGAGCCGTCGACGCCCATCGCGTCCTGCTCGTTGGCGTCGTAGACCTCGCCGAGGGCCAGGCTGTAGTCCCACACCTGCTGGGGGGTCGCGGCCGGGTCGATGGCGCCCTGGCGCATGGCCTCGAGCTCTTCGCGGGCCTTGGCGAGCTCGGCCTCCTTGGCCGCCGCGGCCTCCTCCTCAGCCTTCTTGGCCTTGCTGTTGTTGACGATGTCCACGATGATCGAGCAGCCGGACATGCCGACGCTCGAGCCCACGAGGAGAGCCACAACGAGTGCTTGAGTGCGTTTCACGGCCAGGAAGCTAGCTCCGCCAGCGCGGAATCGTGAATCGCGCAAGTCGATGTAGACACTCCCGCAAACGGGCGCGCATCGGCGATTGGCGCCCACCCATGAATGGGTGCGCCAGCTCATTCGCTACACGAGGAGAGATCTCTTCAGCCCAGGGGCGAGCGCGGCAGCCCCTGCACCGAGCAACGCCACTCGTGGATGAAGTGGCCCCACTCGAGCACCTGCTCGACCTCGAGCCGGTAGAGCCCCTCGGCCGTGCGCAGCTGGACCTTGTTGCCCAGCTCGACGCTGACTGCGACGAGGTCCGCGTGGGCCAGGCGCGTGGGCGCGTCGTCACCCCCAGCGCCGATCTCGATGCCCTCGGCGGTGAGCCGCAAAGGACCCTCGGCGACGACCTCGAAGCCCCGGCGATCGTCCCGGGCGCGGCGCAGTCGGGAGCGCTGGACCTCGAGGGCGACGCCGTCCCGGGCGAAGCGCTCCCGGTCGATCACCGGGCGAGGGCCAAAGAACTCCACGATGCGATCGTGAGCGCTGGCGACGTCCTCGAAGCTCTCGTGGTCGCCGACGGCGTCGAGGCGGGTGTCGACCCGGACCCGCCACTCGCGCTTGCAGCTCTTGCACGCGACTCGATTGCCGCGGCGCCGGACGACCTGCAGGCCGTGCTGGGCGAAGCAGCTCGGGCACGCCCAAAGGTACGCCGGCAGCCCGTGGGCCATGCGCCAGCCCAGGGTCACCGCGCCCTCGGGGACGCGCTGGGTGCAGGTCAGGCGCTGGCGGATGTCCTCGGTGATGGCCTCGGGGCTGGTCGAGGCGGGGTAGCGCAGCGGGCCCTCGTACTCGATGTGGGTCGGGACGAAGCGAGGGTAGCGAGCCCAGCGCGGCCACAGGTAGTGGGCGGTGACCATGCGGGCGATCACGACCTCGGCGTCGATGCGGTTGACCAGGCGGCCGATGCCCTCGCGGACCTCGAGCGTGCGCCCGTTCCACGAGCGCGAGCCCTCGGGGAAGATGACGATCATGTGCCCGTCGTCGTAGAGGCGCTGCAGCTCCTCCATGGCCGCGCGGTCCTTGACGAACTTGTGCTTGGGGAAGGCTCCCAGCGCCTTGAGCCACGGCCCGAGCAGGGGCTTTGTGAGGGGCTGGGCGCTGGCCATGAACCGGCTCGGCCGCAGCGGCAGCCACCCGACCATGAAGGGGTCGATCATGGTGCAGTGGTTGGGCAGCAAGAGCATGGGGCCGCGCCGGGGGATGTCGCGGTGGCCCTGCCCGCGCAGGCGCAGGAGCCCGATCAACGGGGAGATGGCCAGCCAGGTGCCGCGGTAGATGAACCACTGCCACGGCTCGAGCCCCTCGAAGCCAAATCGGCGTCGCCGCCCCTCGCCAGGGGACTCGAACTCGGGATGGGAGAGAGGGGATCCGTCAGGCATCTTGCTACCCTTTCGGCAGGCGCCACACGGCGCTCTGCCCCACGCGCTCGAGGGGGCGGCCGTCACCGACGCGAGCGCGGAACTCGTCCGCTGCGCGCCGCTCGCCGAAGCCCTCGAGGTAGTAGTCATCGAAGATGATGGTGCCTCCTCGCTGCACTTTTGGGTAGAGGTGTTCGAGGGTGTTCTTGGTCGCCGTGTAAAAGTCGCAGTCTATGCGCATGAGCGCGATTGTCCCGACGGCGTCGAAGGGGAAATCGGGGGCGATCAAGTTGCCGCGCACGAACTCGACCCCGTCGAGACCCACGCCCAGAGCCCGGAAATTGTCCCGGATCTCGGGCACCGAAGTCCGCACGCCCTCGGTGCCGAAATACTCCCGGGCGAGGTCGAGGGCGGAGACGATGATGCGGTCGTCGACGGGGTCCTCGTCGTCGATGACCCGCAGATCCATGGTGTCGTAGAGGTCCAGGCACAGCACGCGCCGCCCGTCCCCCAGGCTCTCGAGCACGGCCTTGGCGATCATGCTGCTGCCGCCCTTCCACACGCCGACGTCGACGATGTCCCCGTCCACGCCCGCGCCCACGACCGCCGCGCACTCGCGGGCGAGGCTGTCCATGAGCTCCGGCTTGAGCATGGAGTAGACCTGGACGCCGCTGAGCTGCAGGTAGTGGAGCATCAGCACGCTCTCGAGGTAGGTGTCGAGGACCTCGGGCGCGAGCGCCCGACCCTCGGCGGCGATCAGGGCCTGGATCCTCTGGCTGAGCGCGGCGTGGTCCCGTCGCTTGCGCCACAGGATCTGCGCGACGAGGCGAGGGTAGCGAAGCGGCGAGCGGTAGCGGATCGGCGACAGGCGTCGAAACAGCGCCTCCACGGCGGGCGCGAGGGTCTGAGAGGTAGACGGGGCGGGGGTCGAGATCAGGGCGTTCATGCGGCGCTCCGGGTTTGGGTGGCGTAGGGCGAGCGGAACTTGGCGGCGTCGGGGTGGCGGCGCGCGACGGGGTAGCGGTCGCCCACGGGGACGACGCCGTAGCGCGCGCGCAGCTCGTCGAGGGGGACCTCCCACAGCGCCTCGAAGCGGACGCAGTGCAGCGAGCGCGCGGCCTTCCCCGAGCGCCACGCCAGGGGCACGAGGGAGACCAGCTGGCGCCAGCTCGTGCCGGTGGCCAGCAGCTTGAGGGCGCCAAACAACACCACCAGCGCGGACAGCTTCTGGGGCAGCTGGGCATACTGGAAGGTCTGCAGGCTGACCTCCTCGTAGACCTCGGTGCCGAGGCCCAGGAAGATGTGGCGCATGTCGTGGCTCGAGCGGTAGCGGGCCTTGGCGTACTCGGTGTCGTCGTCCCAGCGCAGCCGCGAGGGCTGGAGCTCGACGTCTTCGATGAGATCGTTGACGTAGAAGTGGTGCCAGACGGTGTAGCCAAAGCTGTCGATGGGCAGGCGGCTGAAGTACTCCCAATCCGCGGCCGCGCAGGTCAGCAGCGCCCGATCTTCCATGAGGCTCTGGCCCTCGGTGTCGGCCCACATGTGCGCGGCCGCCTCGGCGAAGGCGGGCCCGTCGAGGTTGTCCTGGATGCCCGCGAGGTCGTCGAAGCTGTAGTCGGGCCAGCTCAGGAAGAGCACGCGGGAGCAGTGGTGGAGCACGGCGCGCGCGCGCGCGAGCAGGCTCGGGGCTCGGATTGGAGTTGGGGAAACGCGCATGGCTGGGCGAGTCGACTCGACACGGCGAGTGCGGGGATGACGATTTGCAATGACCACACCAGGCTCTCGGGCGCACGAATGTCGCGCCCCCACGACGCGCGAAAGGGCGCGACTCGGCGGCCGCACCCAACCAGCGCTTCTCGCCTTCGAACTACCGGCCCGTCACGCGACCCCCGCCTTCCTCCACGCGAGCACCGCCTTGCTGCGCTCGAAGCACGACTGCGAGACGAGCACCACAGCTGCGAGTCTCGCAGCGCCCTCGTCGCGACCTGCGAGGGCCGCCCCCCGACCGCTCAGCTGGGCTGGCGCGCCGGCATCTTCCAGTCGTTGCGCAGCTGATCGGGGAGGTCGAAGCTGGGCCGCGTGCCCACGCGCGGCAGGCCCAGCAAGCCGCGGATCAGCCGGTGCCCAAACCATGCGGCGACCCGGGCGGACAGGGGCCCGAGATCCTGGAGCCCGTCGGCGACGCTGACCAGTCGGCGATAACGACCGAGGAAGATCCGCGTCCAGTTCGCCGGCGGCACGCCCAGGGTGTCGGCGACCGCGTCCCCGCACGCGAAGCGCAGCATGGTCGCGTTGATGCCGTCAAACAATCGCCCGGGGACGAGCCGTTGGCGAACGCGAGCAACGCCGCGGTCAGCTCCTCGCCCGCCAGGGAGGGCGGATGCTCGACCTCGCGGATCCGCTCCCACAGCGCCAGCCCGTCCTCCAGGTCATGAAAGAGCAGGTCCTCGCGCACACCCATGATGTAGCCGACCACGTTCCAGCAGTGGATGTAGGCGTCGCACTCGTCCTTGCTCAGGTCGACGCCGAAGCGGCGCATGGTGTCGAGGACGAGGATCGAGAAGCCGCCCAGGGTGCCGATCATCTCGAGCTGGTTGATGGGCGAGCGATTCGGCAGGGCCCAGTTGTCCCCCTCGAGCAGGTGGGTGCGAATCGCCGCGTGCAGCAAGCGAACCCGCTGGGCCGAGCGGACGCCCCGACCCTCGGGCCCCAGGCCGCCGGGGCTCATGACGTCGACGGTGAAGTGCACGGTCTCGAGCACGCGCTGGCGGGTCAGCACGTCGAGGCGGCCGGTGCGGTGGAGGACGTCGGCCCCGTCGGCGCCCGCGTAGCACTCGGGCAAGGAGCGGTAGAGCAGCGACTGCATCGCCGGCACGCCGTAGCGCACGAACAGGGTCTCGCCGGCCTCGATCTTCGCGGGCTCGGCCCACTCGGGCAGGTCGTCGGTGTCCTCGAAGTAGGCGCGCACCGGCTCGGGCAGCTCCTCGGGCACGGGCTCGAGGTTGTGCGTCAGGGTCCGCATCAACGCGTTGATCGCGTCGAGGCGCCCGGACTCCAGCACCGCGGCCGCGACCGCGTCGGCGCTGGGGTCCATCTGCAACAAGAGCTCGTCGATGAGGGAGTCGGTCCACTCGTGGGCCATCGCAGGCCCAGGCTATCACCCTCCCTGCCGCTCCCCTGCCCCGCCGACGAGCAGGGCCACGCTCTCGCGCGCGAACTTCCGCAGCGCGCGGCGGCTGTGGCCCGCCCGCGCGCGCACCGAGAGGCTGTGGAGCACCGCCACCGCCACCGCCCCTCGCGGACCCGCCGAGCCCTCGGGGATCTGGCCCGCGGCCTCGGCCTGGCGCATGCGCTCGCCGAGCAGCCCGTCGAGGCGGCCGATGGTGCCGCGCATGCGCTCGCGGACGACCTCGTCCCTCGCCGCCACCGCCCCCGCCGTGCTGACCACCATGCAGCCCAGCTGCGGCGCCTCGCTGGCGGCGTCCTTGCTGGCGAAGTGAAGGTCGAGGCCCGCGAAGAAGAACTTGGTCAGCGCGCGCTCGAGCTCGGGCTCGCCCATCAACACCCGGCCCATGGAGTCGCGCATCATCCCCTCGTAGCGCTCGAGGGCCTGGGTATAGATGGCGTGCTTGTCGCCAAAGGCGGCGTAGAGGCTCGGCCGCTTCATGCCCGTCACCTCGCACAGGTCCGTGAGGCTGGTGGCCGCGTAGCCCTTCTCCCAAAACAGGCGCATCGCGGCGTCCAGGGCGGTGTCCGGGTCGTACTGCCGCGGGCGTCCTCGGGGGCGGGTCATTAATATACTGTCTGGCATAAAAGTGCGCAGAGGTCCACCCCCGCCGTCCCCACCAGCTAGTCGAGGCGCAGCAGGCGGGCGAAGTGCGGGTTGGTGAAGCGCCCGCTCGGATCGCCCTCGCGCACGGCCGCTCGCTGCTGAGCGAGGCGCTCGCCAAACGCGGCCTCGACCTGCTCCGGCGTCAGCGCGGGGCTCTGGTTGAGCAAGGGCTTGCCCCCGTGGCTGTGGCAAAAAATGTTGAACGCCGCGTTGAAGCGGTCCCAGTCCGGGCCCGCGAAGCCCACGGGGTCGATGGTCAGCACCGGACCCTCAAAGGAGTAGGACAACAGCGCGTGCTGGCTGGGGCTCACGCGGTAGCCCACGGTCAGCAGCTCGGGGCGGTAGCCGTGGACCTCGAGGTGTGCCCGGCAAAAGGTCTGGTAGGCCCGGAGAGTGTCCGGGTAGTCCTGCTCCGGGAAGGCCCAGATGTTGAAGGTGAAGCAGGCCAGCTTGGGTCGGTAGCGGTAGCGGGTGATCTGGTCCGAGGCGCGCGTGCTCCGGGCCCGGAGCGTGAGCGCGAGCAGCAGCCGCGACATCGCGTCGAAGGCCCGCATGACGGCCAGGCGCAGGCCCCGTCCAGGGACCAGGGCGAGGGCGCGGACGAACAGGGGCACGGCGTAGGCGACCCCGAAGTTGCGCACGCGCCACACGAAGGGGTTGCGCCACGCCCTGGCCTTGGCGGGGCCGCGCAGCTGCGCGGTGATCCGGTCGGCGAAGGGGAAGATGTAAAAGGCCAGGGAGCCCTCCCTGGCGCGCAGCTCGGGCAGGGCGTCGAGGAAGGCCTGGGTCGAGTAGTTGCGGTGGACCACCGCGACGGGCTTGGCCCGCCGGACGCGGAAGGTGACCTCCACGATGACGCCCATGAGGCCGTAGCTCGAGCGCAGGGCCCGGAACAGCTCGGGCTGGTCCTCGCCGATCTCGACGAGCTCGCCCTCGGCGTCGACCATGCGCACGGCGCTCACGAAGGCCCCGGCCTGCCCGGCCTCGCCCGGGTAAGAGCCGTCCTTGGTCGCGCAGCAGGCCGCGCTGCCCAGGGTGATGTTGCCGATCTCGAGGGCGACGTGGAACTCCAGCCCGCGCGCGCGCAGGGCCTCGGCGACGTCGATGTACTCGGCCCCGGCCTCGGCGCGCACGCGGGTCTCGGTGATCTCGAGGACGCGGTTGAGGCCGCGCATGTCGACGAGGGTCCCGCCGTCGGCGACGGCGCAAGCCGTGGTCGAGTGGTAGCTGCCCATGGGCCGCAGCGGCGAGGGGTAGCGCGCGCGGTCGCGGACGATCTCGACGACCTCCTCGACGCTCGTGGGCCGGGCGAGCGCCGCGGGCCGCGTCTCGAGGGAGTCGCTCCAGTTGCGGATGGGGCTCGGCGTGTCGGGCATGGCTCGCTCGGCGTCCAGGCCCAGGTTAGCACGGCCACATACGCCGGATCTCGAATTTTAAAATACCGACTTGCATAAAATTATCGTCTCGCTATTTTACTGCGAGACGGTACAAAAAATGAGCGCGCCCCTCCCCTACCCCGCCCCGACGCACCACGACCCCATCCAGGCCCTGCTCCCCGACCTCTACTGGGTCCACGGCAGCGTCGAGTTCCGCCCTGGCCGCTTCCTCAGCCGCAACATGGCCATCGTCAGGCGCGGGCGCGAGCTCAACCTGATCAACGCCGTGCGCCTGTCCCCCGAGGGCGAGCGCGCGCTGCTCGAGCTCGGCGACATCGCCCGGGTCGTGCGCATCGGCAACTTCCACGGGCTGGACGACCGCTACTACGTCGAGACCCACGGCGCGCAATTTTGCTGCCTCCCCGGCGAGCAGCACTACGCCGAGCCCAAGGCCGACGCCCTGTTTGGCCCCGACAGCCCGCCCTTCGCCGGGGCCGCGGTCCACGTGTTCGAGGGCGCGACCTTCCCCGAGTGCGCGCTGATCCTCGACCAGGACGGCGGCGTGCTGCTGACCTGCGACGCCCTGCAGTACTGGAACGATTGGAGCAACTGCAGCCCGGGGATGAGCGAAGGCGCGGCGCAGATGGGCTTTTCCCTGCGCATGCTCGTCGGGCCTCCGTGGCTGCGCTCGGCCACGCCCGAGGGCGGCTCGATCGAGCCTACCTTCCGCGCGCTGCTCGACCGCGACTTCGACCACATGCTCGGCGCCCACGGGGGCTTCTTCCGCGGCGGAGCCAAGCGGGCGGTCACCGAGGCCATCGACCGGGCGTTTTGCTGAGCGCTCCGCTCCGATCACAGGCTCGCGCTGCTGCGCTGGCCCTCGCTGCGGACCAGATCGACGAGCCGATCCCCGGTCCGCCGGGCCCCGGCGATGTTCCGCGCCGAGGGCCCGAGCTCGAGCTCCGCGAGCGGACCGGTGACGTGGACGCGCGGGTGCCAGCGCAGCGCCGGATCGACCAGGGGGTAGCCACACTCGGCGCAGGGCAGGCCCGCGCGCTCGACGAGCCTGTCGATCATCGCGCCCCCGGGCCGCCGGCTCTCGAAGCCCGTCGCCAGGAGCACGCGGTCGACGGACAGCTGCTCCCCCGTCGACAGGCTCAGGCGCAGGCTGCCTCGCCACTCGCTCAGGAGCTCGACGGCGGCCTCGCTCCAAGAGGCCTGTCCGGCCTCCTGAGCCTGCTCGATGCGGCGACGCAGCGCCGGCGGCACGGAGCCGCGATGGCGCGCCGCGGTGATCAACGCGCGGCGGCGGTCGGGATCCTGCTCGCGCAGGAAGCCGGTCATGAAGCGGGGACCGAGCCAGCCCGGGTCGCTGTCGAACTGGCGCTCGCGCAGGTGGTGCCGGGCGAGCAGGTGGACGTGGTGGCCCTCGGCGATCAGCCGCAGCGCGATCTGGACCGCCGTGATGCCCCCGCCCACGACCCCGACGACCTGCGCCCCGAGGCCGAACTCGGCGGCCGAGGGCCACGCGAAGCCGCGCTCGAACACGTGGCGGACCCGGGCGTCGCCCCGCGGCGCCCACTCGGGCCAGGCCGGCTGCTCGCTCACGCCCATGGCCAGGATCACCCGCTGAGCCTCGATGGTGGAGCCGGCCTCCGTCTCGACCTCGACGCCTCCGCAGCGCAGCTCAACCCCCGTGGCCCGGCCGCGCACGTGGAGCTCGTCGAGGCCGTAGGTCTGGATCACCTGATCGCAGTGGGCGTCGAACAGGTGCAGCGCGGGTCGGTCGTAAGGCGGCGCGAACAACCCCGGCGGACGGCTGCGGGCCTTGCCAGCGAAGCGCTTGAGCGACCAGGGATCGATGGCCAGGTGATGCACCGAGGGCGAGCGCAGGTGCTTCATGCCGGTCACCGACGTGCACGCTCGCCAACGCCCGAGCAGGGCCGCCTCGGGGTCGAGGATGCACACGGACTGGCGAGGCACCCCCGCCTCGCCCACGAGACGCGCCGCGAGGTGCACCCCGTGGAGACCCCCTCCGATGATTAGCCAGCGTAGTTGCATCGTCCGCCTCACTCGCCTTCCCCTCGAGTGCTCTTGCAAGCTATTTGCAAGACTTCAGATGCAAGTGACTTGCGGTGCGACCCGCCGCTCTCCTACCCTGGAGGCCGAGCCGTGATCCTCTCCGACGAACAAGCCCGCGCCCTCCTCCGCGAGTCTGGACTGCGCAGCACCGCCCCGCGCGTCGCCGTCTTGCGCGTGCTCGCCGACGCCGACGGGCCCCTATCGCACAGCGAGGTCCTCGCCCACCTCGGCGACACCGACTGGGACCCTGCGACGATCTACCGAAACTTGGTCAAACTTCGCGACGCCGAGCTGGCCACCGTCAGCCGCCTCGCGGGGATCGATCGCTACGCCCTCGCCTCGGAGGAGGGCGCCCACGAGCACGCCCACTTCGTATGCGACGACTGCGGCCGCGTCGCCTGCTTGCCCGCCGAGCTGACGGCCAAGCTCCAGATCGACGGGCGCTGGGCCAACTCGGTGCGCGCCGCCTCGGTCCAGCTCCGCGGCGAGTGCCCCGAGTGCCTGGCCGGCTCCTGACATGTTCCGTCGCCGCCAAGTCCTCCTTGGAGCCGCCGCCCTCGCGGGCTGCCGCCGAGCCGCGTCCGCGCCCACCATGCCGGCCATGCGACCTGTGGACCCCAGCCGCGTCCCGCTGCGCATCGCGTTCGGGAGCTGCAACCACGAGTACGCGCCGCAGACCCACTACGACGCCATCGCGGCCCAAGACCCCGACCTGTGGATCTGGCTCGGCGACAACGTCTACGGCGACACCTCCGACGACCGGGAGCTGCGCGACAAGTACGCGCAGGTCCTCGGCGCCCCGGCCTATCGGCGCTTCGTCGACCAGGTCCCCGTGGTCGGGACCTGGGACGACCACGACTTCGGCCAAAACAACGCGGGCGAGGAATTCGAGGCGCGGGCCCAAAACCAAGCGGCGATGCTGGACTTCCTCGGCGAGCCGGCCGACTCCCCTCGGCGCCGCCAGGCGGGGGTCTTTGCGAGCTACGACCTGGGCGCGGCACCCCACAAGGTCCGGGTCATCCTGCTCGACGGGCGCTCGCACCGAGAGCGCCCGTCGGTCACCGCCGACACCCTCGGCGAGGACCAGTGGCGCTGGCTCGAGGGCCAGCTGCGCCACTCCGACGCCTCGGTCCACCTGATCGGCAACGGCTACCAGTTCCTGCCCGAGGACCACCCCAACGAGACCTGGGCCAAGTTCCCCGAGGCCCGCCGGCGCCTGTTCGCCCTGATCGCGCAGACCCAGGCCCCCGGCGTCGTGTTGCTCAGCGGCGATCGCCACCACGCCGACATCAGCGCGACCCAGCAGGGCCCCCTGGCCTACCCGCTCCACGAGCACACCGCCTCGGGCCTGACCCACGCCAGCGGGCTGAAGGAGACCAACCGCTACCGCGTGGCCGAGCAGTACAGCTCGGAGAACTTCGGCATGCTCGAGCTCGACTGGGAGCGCGGGCGCGTCGAGCTGCGCACCCACGCGATCGACGGCAAGCTCGAGGTCCTGCACGGCCTCGAGCTCGCCGCCCTCGGCAACCCCTGGTACGGCGCGGACGCCTTCGACGCCGAGTGAGTTCTGTTTTGCCCCCACAGCCGCCTGGGACCGGGGGCGCTTCGTCGCTGTCCGCTCCTCCGCTTTGGCTTGGTGGGCAATGGAGTTCGTGCCTTTGAGAGGGCATGTGGTCGCCCCCGCAAGCGGGGGCGTGGATTCGTTGACAGTCTCTGAGTCGTGGATGTGGGGAAGGGAGGGCGTGGCGTCGTCCACGACGGCTAAAATAGTCAGAGACTGTGATTTACTCACAGTCTCTGACTCGTGGACGTGGGGAAGCCCTGAGCTCAGTCTTCGGGCTCCGGTCGCTGCTCCGCGCTCAGCAGCAAGTAGAGCGCCGGCGTGGTGATCATCGCAAACACGCTCGCGGCGAGCAGGCCCCAGATGATCGCCGAGGCGAGCGGGTACCAAAGCGGGGCCGACAGGGCGAGCGGGACCATGCCCGCGAGGGTCGTGGCCGTCGTCGACAGGATCGGGCGCAGGCGCCTCGCCGCGCCGATCGCCGCGGCCTCGGCCACGCTCGCGCCCTCGTCCCGGACCTCGTTCATCGTCGAGATCATCACGATCGAGTCGTTGACCACGATGCCCGTCAGCGAGATGACGCCGATGAGCATGGGGAAGGAGATGGGCAGCTGCGCGGCCACGAAGAAGGCCAGCGTGCCGATCAGGCCCATGGGCACCGCGACCATCATGATGAAGGGCTGGGAGAAGGAGTCGAACTGGATCGCGAGCACGGCGAAGACCAGGAAGACCGCCAGGACCAGCATCTTGCCGGCGTCGCCGAAGGTCTCGGCGGTGCTGTCCGCCTCGCCGCCGAAGCGGTAGCGCGTGCCCGGGGGCCAGTCGGCCTGCATCTCGTCGAGGATCGGGGTCATCGCCGCGAACACCTCGCTGGCCGTGACGCCGTCCTGAACACGACTGCTGACGGTGATGGTCCGCCGACCGTCGCGGTGGGTGATGGCGATGGGCGCCTGCACGAACTCCGGCTCCGCGACGGCGCCGATCGGCAGCTGCAGGCCCTGGGGCGTGTGGATCTGCAGGCTCTGCAGCTCCCAGCGGTTGGTCGGCCCGCCCGGCTTGCCCACCCGGCTCGGCCAGGCCCGGCCCACGACCACGTCGATGTCCTCCTCGGTCCCGCCGACGGGGAAGGTGATCACAGGGTCCTCGGCCATCTGCACCCGGACCTGGCGGGCCAGGTCGTCGACGGTGAGCCCGTAGAAGTCGAGGGCCTCGCGGTCGGGCTGGACGTGGGCGGTGAGCCGCGCGGGGCCCAGGTTGTCGCGGACGTCGACGGCCCCGGGGATCTGGGCCAGGGCGGCCGCGACCTCGTCCCGGACGGCCCGCAGCGCGTCCATGTCGTCGCCGATGATCTCGATCGCCACGGGGTCGTCGGCCGAGGCCCCGCCGGTGTCGAGGCTGAGCAGGACCGTCGCGCCGGGGCACGCCGAGCGCCCGGCGTCGAGGGTCGCGCGGACCTCGTCGAGCAGCTCGAAGGCGTAGCGATCGCGCTCTTCGAGGGGCACGAAGCGGGCCGAGAAGCCGACGAAGTAGCGGTCCTCGCTGGGCATGATGCCCGACAGCGCCATCGGGCTCTTGCGCCCGACGAACTTGGTCACGCTCTCGAAGTGGGGCAGGCCGCGGAGCTCCTCGCCGACCACGTCGGCGCAGGCCTGCGAGTCGTCGAGGACGGCGTCGGGGGCCAGCTCGATGGTGATCCCGAGGTCGCGGCCGTCGTCCGAGGGGAACAGGTTCGCCGGCAGGGTGGTCGCCCCAGCCAGGGCGACCACGAGCAGGCCGATCGAGGCCGCCACGAGCAGCCCCGCCCGCACCTTGGACACGACCACGAAGCGGCGCAGCTTGTCCTCGAGCCAGCCCGAGGCCCGCTCACTGAGTTGGTCGATGCGGCTCGGCGGCGCGTCGGCCTTGCGGCGGAGCAGGAACTGGGAGATCGGCACGCACACGAACAGCGCGACCACGAAGCTGAGCAGCAAGCAGACGATCGCCGCCGTCGGGATCAGCCGGATGAATTCGCCGGTGATGCCCCCGATGGCCATGAGCGGGGCGAGGGCCAAAATGGTCGTCAGCTGCCCGGCGAAGGCCGGCGCCGCGTAGGCCCGGATCGTCGCCATCGCGGCCGTGGCGAAGCTCTCCTTGCGCCCGTAGATGCCCTCGTGCATGCCCTCCATCATCAGGATGAACACGTCCACGAGCAGGCCGAGGGCGAGGATCATCCCGACGATGACCATGTTGTTGAGGGTGAAGCCGAGGAGCCACACGAACAGCAATGCGCCGCCGAAGGTCACCGGGATCGCCAGGCCGGCGATCAGCGCCTCGCGCCACGACAGGGCGACCAGCAGCACCAAGAACACCGCGACCGTCGCCTGCCAGGCGTTGGTGAACACCGAGTTGAGCTCGTCGACGATGTCGATCGAGCCGTCGGTGGTGATCGCGTAGTCGAGGCCCGCGGGCCAGGCCCCCGAGGCCGCGAATTCCTCGATGGCGCCGCGCACCTCGTCGACCACGGCGATGGTGTCGGCGCCGGGCAGGCGGGTCACGGACACGTCGATGGCGGGGGCGAACGCGGCCCCCTCCCAGCTGAGCTCGGCGCGGCTGAGCTCGCGCTCGAGGCCCATCTCGACCTCGGCGATCTCGGACAGGCGGACCACCCGGCCCTGGCCCACGCGGGTGATCGGCAGGGCGCGCAGGCTGTCGATGTCGCGAAAGCGCCCGTAGAGCACGACCACCGCGCCGCCCTCGGGGGACTCGTAGCGGTCCCAGGGCTGGTCCACGCTGAAGCTGCTCAGCCGCCGCTGGACCTCCGTGGGGTCGAGGCCGAGCTCGGCGAGGCGGCTCATCAGCAAGCGCACGCGCACGACCTGCTCGCGGTAGCCGCTGAGGTTGACCTCGTTGACGCCGCGGACCTGCTCGAGGCGGCGCTCGAGCTCCCGGGCCGCCCGCGAGCGCGCGCCCTCGTCGATGTCGCCGTAGAGCGCCACCGAGACCACGGGCCGATCGACGGTCGAGACCTCGTTGACCGTGGGCTTGTCGACGTCGTCGGGGAACTCGGCCGCGGCCGCGTCGACCTTGGCGCGCAGGTTGGCCATGGCCTCGCCCAGGTCCACGCCCGCGTCGAACTCCACGGACACCTGGCAGTAAGAGTCGAAGCTGGCGCTGTCGAGGTACTCGAGGCCCTCGAGGCCCTTGAGCTGCTTTTCGAGCTCGACGGTGACCTGATTCTCCATGGTCGCCGGGTCGGCGCCGCGCCAGCGCACGACGACGTTGGCCTTGGGGATCTCGAGGTCCGGGGAGGACTCCTTGACCAGGCTGCCGAAGGCCACGAAGCCGCCGCCGATCAGCCCCGCGATCAGCAGGATCGCCAGGGTCGGGCGCACGAACAGGAAGTAGGCCAGGCCGCGGGCGGAGGGCCGGGGCGCGCCCTCACTGGCCATCGGTGCCCTCGCCAGTCTCGCCAGCCTCGCCCGCCGCTTCGGCCGCGACGGCGTCCCCTTCGGGCTCGGGCACGTCCTCGTCCTCGGGGTTCGGCAGCCGATCCTCGCCCACGACCTCGACGCGGGTGCCGTCGGCGATGGCGTGGCGTCCGGCCGTGACCAGGCGCTCCCCCGGGGCCACGCCCTCGCGCACCTCGATGCCGATCATGTCGCGCACGCCCAGTTGGAGGCTCCGCGCCTGCACGGTGCTCGTCGCCTCGTCGACGACGAAGGCCCGCGGCCCCGACTCCCCGCGCACGATCGCGTCGAAGGGCACGATGACCGTGTCCTCGACGATCTCCGTGATGATCCAGCAGGTCACGAACTCGCCGTCGCGCATGCCCTCGGCCCCCGCGGTGGTCCGCAGCTTGACCTCGACGGTGCGCGAGCTCGGATCGACCGAGGGGCTCACGGCGTAGACCTCGGCGAACACCGGCTCGAGGCCCGAGTCGAAGATCGAGCGCTCGCCCGCGGACACCTCGGCGATCTCCGCCCCGCCGAGCAGCAGCGCCGTCTGCCCGCGCTCGATGGCGTCGGCCTCGTAGGCCGGGATGTGCACGGTGACCTCGAAGGCGCTCGGGTCGATGATGACCACCGGCGCGACACCGAGGCGCTCGCTCTCGCTGCGCCCCGACAGCGAGCCGGCGAAGTAGTAGTCGCCCTCGCGGACGTTGAGGTAGGCGACGACGCCGTCGAAGGGCGCGAAGATCGAGGTCTTCTCGAGGCCCAGGCGCGCGCGCTCGAGCTCGACTTGTTGGGCCTCGGTGCCCGAGCGCGAGGACTTGGCCCGGGCCCGGGCGCTGTCGAGGGAGGCCTTGGCGCGATCGCGGCGCGAGCGGGCGTCGTCGAGCTCGGACTGCGAGGACACCTTGGCGTCGAACAGGGCCTCGACCCGCTCGTACTCGCTCTTGGCCGTCTCGTACTCCGTGCGCGCCGAGTCCACGTCGGACTTGCCCGCGGCCTGGTCCCCCTCCGTGCGCGCGAGCTCGGCCTCCCGAGCCGCGACCGCGGCCGCCTCGTCCCGGCTGTCGAGGCTCATGAGCAGCTGCCCGTGGCGCTCGCCCGAGACGGCGTCGGGACCCCGGACGCGGTCGCCGACCTGCAGCGGCCGGCCCTCGGCCGACTCGGCGATGTAGGCCACGCGCCCGTCGGCCTCGAAGGTCAGCAGCTCCCGACGGACCGCCTGCGCCGTGCCCTGGCCGTAGATCCAGCTGCGCGCCGTCCCCTTCTCGGCTCGATGGGCGCGCACCTGCGAGGGGCTGGCCTCGGGGGCGGCCTCCTCGGCTGCCGGGTCGCCGCACGCCGTGGACAGCGAGGCCGCGAGCGCGACGGAGCCCAGACGGAGAACCAGACGAACAGAGGCGAAGTTGGGGGGAGAGAACCCAGCCATCCCAAGGCTTGTCCGCATTTCGCGCAGAGGTGTCAAGGACAGCTGGGTGACTCCTCCCACCGAGCGACCCTGCTCTCGGTTCACGAGCTGAATGCTGGGTTCTCGGTCAAACCCAAAAGCGCTGCTTGCGGCAGCAACTCTCCGCAACCCTCAGTCCGCCTGGGAGAACAAGATCGTCAAGTTGTCGTCGTCCGCGTTCGCCGTGACGATGTCCGGCAGCCCGTCCTCGTCGAGGTCTGCGACCAGCACCGCGCTCGGGCGCTGGCCCACGGGGAAGACCAGCGGCGTCCCGAAGCTGAGGTCGGGGCCCCCGAGCAGCACCCCGACCTCGTCCGCGACCTCGTCGGCGTAGATGATGTCCAGCGTACCGTCGTCGTTCATGTCGCCGACCGCGAGGTGGTCGGGCTGGCCGTCGACGTCGATGAACACGCCGTTGGGCAGGACGCCGTCGATGAGGTCCGCGAACAAGATCAGCTGCTCGTCGGCGGCCGAGCTCACGACCAGATCGAGGACCGGGTTGGCGTCGAGGCTGGCGAGGATCAGATCGCTCGCCGGCCCGCCCAGGCCCAGCTCCGCCTCCTCGAGGTAGGGCGGATCGGGCAGGAAGTAGATCAGGCTCGCCGTGGTGCCCTGGTCCGAGATCGAGATGAAGTCCGAGTAGGGGTCCTGGCTGATCATGCCGGCGGCGACGGCCTTGGACGGGGCGGGGGTCGGGTAGGCGTCGAGGTCGCTCGAGATGCCCGTGCCGGTGCCGTGGGTGATGAGGATGCCCAGCTCGTCGCTCGCCCCGATCACGCTCTCGGCCGTCGAGTCGAGGGTGAAGTTGCCCTTCGCCATGTCGAGGACGGGGGCGCCGAGCTCGACGACTTCGGGGTCCTCGAAGGCCACGGCGCTGCCGGTGTTGAGCAGGATGACCAGGCTGTCCGCGCAGCCGACCATCAGGTCGACGCCGCCGTCGTTGGCCGCCTCGGGGTCGACGTCGAGGGCCGCGAGGCTGGCCGGTCCCAGGGCCCCGCCCAGGCCGTAGAAGGTCGGCGCGTCGAAGTCTCCCTCGCCGAGGGCGTGGAGCACCGCGACGTTGTCGCCCCCGGCGTTCGCCGTGATCAGATCCTCGCGGCCGTCGCCGTCGATGTCCGCGAGGGCCAGGTCCACGGGCTCGAAGCCCGCGCCCACGGACACGCCCACGCTCAGGCACAGCGGATCCCGGCAGCCCTCGGCCGTGGTCTCGGTGTCCGCGCTCGCGTCCGACTCGCCCTCCGAAGAGGTGGTCGTCGCCTCGTCGCTGCTGCTGTCCTCGCTGTCCCCGCTCGAGCTGTCCGCGTCGGACTCCGTCTCCGTCGGGCTGACCTCGTCGTCCCCCGGCGAAGGCTCCGCGCCCGGGTCGTTGAAGCAAGCCGCGAGGGTCAAGGGCAGGAGGCAAAGGTAGAGGGGGGCGCGCATCGAGTCGAGCTTAGTGCACCTCGGGCACCGAGGCGAAGCGCCTGCGACACCCAGGGCCCCATCAGCCCGGCAGGTTGGCCTCGACGGCCTTCACCACCTCGTCGCTCATGGGCGAAATGGCCGACCCGAAGCGGGCGACCACCTGACCCTCGGGGTTGACCAGGAACTTGGTGAAGTTCCACTTGATCTCCCCCGCCATCGCCGTGGGCGTGTCCTCGGTCAGCGCGCGGTACAGCGGGGCCTTGGCGTCGCCGGCGGTCTCGACCTTGGCAAACATCGGGAACTCGACGTTGAACTTCTCGTCGACGAAGCTGGCGATCTCGGCGTTGCTCCCGGGCTCTTGGCCGCCGTAGTCGTTGGACGGGAAGGCCAGGACCTCGAGACCCTTGCCCCGGTAGGTCGCGTAGAGCTTCTGGAGCTCGGCGTACTGCGGGGTGTAGCCGCACTCCGAGGCGGTGTTGACGATGAGCAGGGCCTTGCCGCGGTAGTCGGCCAGGGACACCTTCTCGCCGTCGATGGTCTCGACCTCGTGGTCGATGACCGGGCCGCTCGCCTGCTCGTCGCCCGCCCCGTCGCTGGCCTGGGCGTCCGGGCTGGGCTCCTTGGCGCAGGCGAGGGTCGAGGTCGCTAGACCAGCAAAGACGACGGCGAGCAGGGCGCGGCGGGGCATGGGGGATGCCTGGCACGCCGGCGGCCGCAGATCAACGACTTCCCGCCCTGGGGCCCGATTCTGGCCCCGAGGCGGCCTCACTTGGGCATGGGCGCGTTGCGGTTGAGGCGGGCCCGGCAGCCGAGGGCGAGCTTGCCCGTGCTCGAGTCGGTGTTCTCGATGCCACCTTCGGCGTCGAGCATGGGGCAGCGCTGCTCGTGCTCGTCGCAGTGCGGCAGGCCGAAGGTGTGGCCGATCTCGTGGACCGCGAGGGTGGCCACGCGAAAGCGGACGTGGCCGCGGTCCTTCGCCTTGCGTTTGAGCCGCTTCGAGGACACCACGGCGACCTGACCGGGCGTGCGCCCGTAGCCGTAGATGCCCCAGTCCGGGTACTCGTCGGTCGTGACCGAGATGTCGACCTCGGTCACGCCGAGGACCTTGGCGTCCTCGGGCACGCCCCACTCGAAGGCCAGGCGATCGAGGTGGTCGAGGAGACGGTCGGCCTTGTAGCGCTTGCGCGGCGGGTAGTAGGCGGCCTTGGGCAGGGGCTCGGGCTCGCGGCGGATGACCTCGACGGAGTACTCGCGGACCAGGGCGTCCTCGACGGCGTCGAGCAGGTCGTCGGGGAAGGCCTTCAGGGGCACGAGGTAGACCTGCGCGCGGACCTTGGGCGCCTCGTCGGCCTCCTCGGGGCCCTCGGGCGGCGCGGCCCGAACCGTCGCCTCCGTCTCCCCGCGGGCCTCCCCGGACGCTTCGCCGCCCCCAGCGCTCGCGTCGATGGGCTGGGTCCGCGCCCGCGGATCGCAGCCCAGGGGGCCAAACACGGCCAAAAAGAGGAGCAGGGCCATCATCACCACCGCGGCGAGCTGTGGGCGTCGGCGTGGGGCGGACATCGCCCACCAGACTAGTTGGGGATGGCCAGGGCGCACGCAAAAACCCTCGCCACCGTGATGGCGAGGGTCTCGGCGGTCGCGCGAGCCCGAAGGTTCAGGCCCGGCTCAGGCGCGGGGGCCCGTCTCGATGCACGACTCGAACACCGTCTGGCAGGCCTCGAGCTGCTCCTCGTCCTCCGCACAGGCCACGCACAGCTCGTGCTGCTCGAGGCAGGGGCCGAGGTTGGGGTTCTCCTCGACGGCGCACTCGCCCGCGAAGGGACCCACGCACTCGTCGAACTCGACCTCGCACAGCTCGAGGGCCTCGGGAGAGTCGGCGGCGGCGGTGCAGCCGGCGTAGCTGTCGAGGCAGGACTCGAGCTCGGCCTCGGGGCAGCCGCAGCTCTCCTCGGGGCACTCGCCGGGGTCGATGCACTGGTCGTAGAGGGCCTCGCAGGCCTCGACGTCCTCGAGGGTCTCGGCGGCGTCGATGCAGTTGCCGAACAGCTCGATGCAGACCTCGTCGTCGCTCCCGGTCTCGCCCTCGCCGCCGTCGGATTCACCTTCGCCGCCGTCGGACTCGCCTTCGTCCTCGCCTCCGTCCGATTCATCTTCGCCGCCGTCGGCTTCGCCCTCGCCACCGTCGGCCTCCGCGTCACCGTCGTCGTCGCCGTCGTCGCCCTCGTCCTCGTAGCCCCCGCGGTCGTCGTCGCCGCGCTCATCCGCGCCCGGCCACTCGCCGTCGCAGGCCTCGTAGCAAGACTGCGCGTCGGCCTCGCACCACTCGGCGTCCTCGTCGGTGAAGGCGTTGCTCATGCACTCCTCGTAGACGTCGTCGCACCACTGGAGATCGTCGTCGTGGTTGAAGAGGAAGAGCAGGCAGCCCGAGGAGCTCAGCATCATCCCGGCGAGGCAGCCGGAGAGACCGAGGCGGAGCAGACGAGAGGCGGCGGTTGAGGGAGACTTGGCGACCGTCATTACGGTTAATCGACTACCATCACTACAAAGCGATTCAAGCGTATTTTCAGCTACACAATTTATGAGTAGAGCCCCTCTGAACCCACCCAACCACAACGGGGACTTCCCCTAGTCCGCCGAGGGTGGCGCCCCCACTCTCAGCCATGGGAATCACTGCTCAAACGCCGATTTGATCCCAAGGACAGGGTGTTCGCGCGAAATTGTGCTCGCCGTCACGCACGCGAACGCGAGGCCGCCCGCGCTCGATTGTGTCCAGTCCGGGCGGAAATAGAGCGTCTCGCATCGCAACGTTGCAGGATGCAACGCGGGCGAAAGTGTCATCAATCGTCGCCGAGGCCGAAGCCGTCGTGCAGTGCACGGAGGGCCAACTCGCCGTACTTCTCGTCGACGACTACCGACACCTTGATCTCCGAGGTCGAGACCATCTGGATGTTGATCTTCTCCTCGGCGAGCACGCTGAAGGCCCGGGCCGCGACCCCGGCGTGGGTCCGCATGCCGACGCCGACGATCGAGATCTTGGCGATGTTGGGATCGACGAGGACCTCGGTCCCCGCCTCCTCGCCGCCTTCGAGGGTCAGCGCCTCGATGGCCTCCTGGGCGCGCTCGAGCTCGGCGCGGGGCACCGTGAAGGTCACGTCGGTGTGTCCTGCCCGGCTGGCGTTTTGGATGATCATGTCGACGACGATGCCGCGCTCACCCAGAGCGGTGAACAGCTGGGCGATGGTCCCAGGCACGTCGGGGCAGTTGGTCAGGGTGATCTTGGCTTCGTCGCGGTCGAGGGCGACGCCGGCGACGAGCACCGCTTCCATGTCGGGGGTCTCGGGCACGATGAGGGTCCCTTCTCCAAGGTGCAGGCTCGAGCGCACGTGCACCGGTACGTTGAACTTCTTGGCGAATTCGACGGAGCGAATCTGGAGCACCTTGGTGCCCAAGCTGGCGAGCTCGAGCATCTCCTCGTGGGAGATGCGGTCGAGCTTACGGGCCGTGGGCACGATGCGCGGGTCCGAGGTGAACACCCCGTCGACGTCGGTGAGGATCTCGCACACGTCGGCCTCGATGGCGGCCGCGAGGGCGACGGCGGAGGTGTCCGAGCCGCCGCGGCCCAAGGTGGTGACGTTGCCGGCCTCGTCGAGGCCCTGGAAGCCCGCGCACACCACGATGGAGCCGGCGTCGAGCAGGCGGTGGATGTTCGCCGCGTCGATCGACACGATGCGCGCGTTGGTGAAGCTCCCGGAGGTGGTCAGCCCGAGCTGGTGGCCGATCAGCGACACGGCCTGGCCGCCCAGATCCTGGATGGCCATGGCCAGCAGCGCGGCCGAGACCTTCTCGCCGGTGCTGACGAGCTGGCTGAGCTCGCGCTCGAAGCCCGGGTCGTCGCGCTTGACCGGCGCGACCCAGCCCTTGCTGTCGGTGCCCGTGGCCTGACCCGCCTGCTGCCCGATGGCGTGGAGCTGGTTGGCGAGGGCGATCAGCCGGTTGGTCTCCCCGGCCATCGCCGAGACCACGACGACGACCCGATCCCCGCTGCGCTGGCGCTCGAGCACGCGCTCGGCCACGGACCGGACGCGCTCGAGGCTGCCCACGGAGGTGCCCCCAAATTTCTGGACGACGAGCATGCGAAGACTCCGGCGTTCTTTTCTTTGAGGTGGCGGGCTGTGTCAAGCAGGCAGAGGGTGTAGCGTGGCGGGCATGCCCCTGCGGCCATGTTTTCTCCGACTGCTCGGGTTCGCCGCCTTGCTCTCGGGCTGCCTCGCCGCACCTTTGGACCCCGCCCTGCGCAGCCACGCGGCCCCGGAGCCGACGAGCCCCGGGGACGCGCAGGGCCAGCCCCTCGAGCCCGGCCAGCTCCTGGCGGGGGCGGCAAAGGTCGACATCACCCCCCTCGCCGGCATGCCCCTGGGCGGGCACGCCATCGAGGGCGGCACGGGCTACGCCCTGTGGACGCGGCTGTGGGCCCGGGCCATCTACCTCGAGGACGCCGAGGGCGAGCCCCTGGTGCTGGTCATCGCCGACCTGTGGTCGATGCCCGCGGGGATGGCCGACGAGGTCGTCGAGCGCGTCCGCGAGGACCACGGCCTGACCCAGCTGGGCCGGGCGCAGGTCCTGCTCGCCGCGACCCACACCCACCACAGCCCCTCCAACTACGGCAGCGCCTACCTCTACAACCGGGCCGCGTCGAACACCGGCGGCTTCGACCCCGAGCTGCGCGGCTTCCTGGCCCGGAACATCGCCCGGGCCATCGCCGAGGCCGTCGCCAGCAAGGAGCCCGCCCGGATCCGCCACGCGACCGCGCCCGTCGCCAGCGTGGCCCGCAACCGCAGCCTGCCGCCCTTCCTCGACAACCCCGAGGCCGCGGGGATCCTCGCCGCCAACGAGGCGCTGCCGACCTGCCCCGACTACCCCCGCGAGGTCGAGGGCGTCGATCCCTGCCAGGCCGTCGACCCCACCCTCACGACCTTGCGCATCGAGGGCCTCGACGGTCGGCCCGTGGCCATCGCGGCCTTCTTCGCGGCCCACCCCACCGCGATGCAAAACTACGTCCACGCCTACGGCGGCGACTTCTTTGGCCTGGCCACGGCGCGGGCCGAGGCGGCCTTGAGCCACGCCACGGGCGAGGGCCTCGGCGACGCCGTGGTCGCGCTGTTCAACGGGCCGCAGGGCGACATCTCGCCCAACTGGACCGAGCAGGGCCGGCCCTCGACCCTGGTCCTCGGCGAGCGCATGGGCGCGGCGCTGATCGACGCGGCCGGGCTCGCCCCCGGCTCGGGCCCGAGCGGCGGGCGGGTGCTCGAGGGCACCATCGCCAGCGCCTTCGCCCGCCAGGACCTCGCCGCCCAGGCCGTCGAGCCGACCCCGAGCACGCCCGCCGCGACCACGGCCGCGCGGCCCCTGCCCGGGCGCTCGCTGCTCTCGGGAGCCGAGGACGGGCCGACCCGCTATCGCCCCAAGACCCCCGAGGGCCAGACCGTCGACCGCCACCGTCGCCCGGGCCAGGGGCCCAAAAAGCCCGTGGCGCCGCCGGCCCTGGTCCGCATGATCTTCCCCCGCGGAGCCGTGCCCACCCAGGTCCCGCTGTCGATCCACCACGTCGGCCCGCTGACCGTCGCCGGCTTGCCCGGGGAGTTCACCACGACCATGGGCATGCGCATCCGCGTGGCCCTGGCGCAGGCCTACGCCGACGCCAACCCCGACGCGCCGCGGCCGATCCTCGTGGGCCTGGCTGGCGAGTACCTCAGCTACTTCGTCACGCCTCAGGAGTACGCGCTGCAGCACTACGAGGGCGGCTCGACGCTGTGGGGCCAGTACGCGGGCGCCCTGATCGCGCAGGCCTACGCCCGCCTCGCCCGCGAGACCCCGCGCGCCGACGGCCCCCTCCCCCACGCAGGCGCCGGTCCGCGCACCGTCGAGCACCGCGGGCCCGCCCGCCGCTTCGCCCTCGAGCCCGGAGCCAAGACCCGCCGCGCGCTCCGAGGCCTGCCCGAGGCCCTCCGCGAGCAGCTGCGCGTCCACGAAGGCCCGCGCGCGAGCTGGACCTTCACGACCGCCGCGCCCACCTGGGACGGACCGACCTGGCCGCGCTTCGCCGTCGAGGTGCTGGACGCCGACGGGTCCGAAGGCTGGAGGACCCTGCGCGTCGGCGACTCCCGCCGACCCCTCGACGAGCGCACCGAGGACTTCGTCATCTTCCCCGCCGCCGTCGACGACGAGACCTGGACGTGGACGCTGTGGTGGCTCGGCGGCCTGGTCGACGAGGCCGCGCTCCCCGAGGGCGCCGCGCTGCGCCTGCGCGTCGACGGCCCTGGCGGCGAGCACCTGTGCACCGGCGAGCTCGGCGATGGTGAGGCCCACACGCACCCCTGCGCCTCGGGCTACACGCCCACGGTCCACCCCGAAGACGGCCTCGGCGTCGTCCCGGCGACGCCCCGCTAACTCTCAACCCAAATCCAGCGGCGCCTCGCAGCCCTCGTCGCGCAGCTTGCAGCCCGCGCACTGGCTCCCGGACCACACCGCCTCGTAGAGCGCCTGGACCTCGTCGATCACGTCCTCGTCCTCGGTCACCAGCCCGAGCTCGAAGTTGCGTCGACCCGAGCCCTTGGCCCCGAGCCCCGCCCCGGTCCAGTTCGCGCTCCCGAGGTAGCAGCACTCGGCGTCGACGATCACGGTCTTGAAGTGGACCCGCGGACACTGGCGCAGCTCGAGGGCGCCAGCGACCAGGCGCGGGTGCGCGTCGAAGCTCTTGCGAAAGGCCCGCGAGGGCGCGCCCGCGTGGAGCAGGCGCAGCTCGACCCCGGCCTGGGCGCGCGCGTCGAGGATGTCGAGCACCGAGCGAAAGCGCTGGCGCGAGCGCGCGCTCCGGCGCCGACCTTCGACCATCAGCTCCTTGAGGTTCGCGGTCGCAATCCAGATCGATCGGCGCGCCTGCGCGAGGCGAGCGATGACCAGCTCGTAGTGGGCCCGGCCCGCGATCAGGCTGAGCTCGACGGGCCGCACGCGAGTGGCGAAGTCGCCAGAATTTGCGTTTTGGTGACAGTGCGCAGATCGAACATCGGCGCTCAAACCGCTTGGCGAATCCTCACGATCTTTAGGCCGGGCCATACCGGTTCACGATAAGAGCGCGCTGCGCCCGCGGCCAAAAAGCCACAATTCTCGATATCTGCCTGCTATGCCAGCTTTGACGTACTTTGGTGACACCCATGTTTTAGGGTTTGGCCAAAAGACCGATTTTTGGGGTCGACATTGGAGGTCTTTCGACCATCTGTCGTTACACTCCGCACATGCGCGTATCCCACGTCGGCTCTTGGCCCGAGCGACAATTGGTCCAACGCAGCTTCACCATCCGCTGGACCCACGGCTGCGTCATCACGCGGCTCCACGCGGTCTTGCGCGATGACGCCCGCACCCGCGGAAGCATGCAGGGCTGGGCCGAGACCATGGCCGAGCTCATCCCGCAGACCGGTCCCGCGCATGTCGCCATCTTCGACACGCGCAAGGCCAGCGCGATCCCGCGCGAGCTGTGGCTCGAGCTCGCGCAGATGATCCACGCGCTCCCGCGCCAGCCCCTGCGCCGCGCGCTGGTCGTGGGCGAGGGTCTCGTCGGAGACAACCACGCCGAGACCGCGCAGCTGATCACGGCCGGCCGGGTCCGGGTCTTCGAGCCCTGCGAGCACGACGCGCTGCCTGCGTGGGTCGCCGCCGCCGGGACCCTCGAGCGCCGCCGCGCCGAGTACTTCATTCGCTGAGCGAGGGGCTCACCGCCCGGCCTCGCAGGGGCCCCCGGCGAGGGGTCCCTCGGGACATTCGATCGAGTGTTCCATGCTCGGATCTTCGCCCGACGCGGGCCCGGGCCCCTCACCCCGGCGTTGAGTCTCGGCCCTTGCGACGGTTCCAGATCCAGTAGACCGGCACGCCCGAGAGCACGATGCCGATGTCGAGAGCGAACTTTTGGGTCTCGCGCACGGCGTAGTTGCCCAGCAGGTAGAGCGCCGCGATCAAGAACAGCAGCGGGACCACCGGGTAGCCCCAGGTTCGATAGGGCCGCTCGCGCTCGGGCTCGCGTCGGCGCAGCACGATGACCGCCGCGACGGCGAGGGCGTAGAACGGCCAGATGCCGATGACGAAAGAGTCGGCCAGCTCGGCGAAGCCTCGGGACGAGACGAACACCACGCCCAGGACGATGGACAGCACGATCGCCCGCCCGGGGGTGCCGTGGACGGGGTGGACCTTGGACAGGGCCGGGAAGAACAGGCGGTCCTCGGCCATGGCGAAGAAGATCCGCGGGCCGGTCATCATCGAGCCGTTGAGGGTCCCGAAGGTGCTGACGGCCACGGCCGCGGCCACGAACAACGCGCCCACGGGGCCGATGAGGGCCTCGGCGACGTCGGCCGCGATGAGCGGGCGGCCGGGCATCTGATCGAGGGGGACGACCTTCACGTAGACGAGATCGATGACCAGGTAGAGGCCGACGACGATGGCCGTGCCGCCGATAAAGGCGCGCGGGATGTTCTTGGCCGGATCGCGGATCTCACCGCCGACGAAGCCGACGTCGGACCAGCCGTCGTAGGCCCACAGCACCCCGACCATGGCCAGGCCGAAGGCGGCCATGGAGCTCGGCGGGGGCGCGTCGGCGGCCCGCTCGACGACCTCCGAGACCGGCGGCAGGGCCTCGGGGACCAGCGCGAGGCCGAGGGCAACCAGGACGACAATGGCGGCGACCTTGAGGGCCGTGGACACGTTCTGGACGATCGCCCCCAGGGTCACGCCGCGGTAGTTGATGGCCCCGGTGACGATGATGAACAGCGCCGCGAGGCCCTGGCTGATCGTGACCTCGAGGCCGAACAGGACGACCAGGAGCTGCTTGGGGTCGTGGCCGAGGACGCGCCAGGTGTACTCCGCCGAGGTCACCGCGATGGCCCCGTAGGCCGCCGGGCGCAGGATCAGCAGCTCGGCCCAGCCAAACAAGAAGGCCGGCAGCTCGCCGAAGGCCTCGCGGATGTAGACGTAGATGCCGCCCGTGCGCGGGAACATGCCGCCGAGCTCGGCGAAGGTCAGCGCGCCGGCGAGGGCCACGAGCCCGCCGATGATCCACGCGAGCATGAAGGGCAGCAAGCGGTCGAGGTCCGCGGCGACGACCGCCGGCGAGCGGAAGATGCCGCTGCCGATGGTCGAGCCCACGAGCACCGCGACGGCGCTGAAGGTCCCGAGGCTCCGGGGCAAGCGCTCGCCCCACTCGTCCGCCCTGGCCTCCCCTTCGCCGTGCATGCCGGAAGACTACGCTACTCGAACTTGGAAAAGTCCGGCTCGCGCTTTTGGAAGAAGGCCTGCATGGCCTCGGCCGCCTCGGGCCCCGTCAACCCCTTGGCGAACTCGACCAGCTCGGCCTCCATGGTCTCCTCGGCCTGCTTGCGGTAGCCGTCGCGCATCAGCTGCTTGCTGACACGCAGGGCCCGCGGCGGCTTCTTGGCCAGGGCGTGCGCGACCTCGGTGGCCTTTTCGATCACCACCTCGTCGGCGAGGACCTGGTTGATGATCCCGCAGCTGAGGGCGTGCTCCGCCGAGAAGCGCTCGCCCAGGAGGATCAGCTCGGCCGCGCGCGGGTAGCCCATGACCCGGGGCAGCAGGAAGCTCGACGCCGCCTCGGGGCACAGGCCGAGGTTGACGAAGGGCATCTGGAAGCGGGCGCTCTCGCCTGCGTAGATCAGGTCGCAGTGCAGCAGCATGGTCACGCCCAGGCCCACCGCCGGTCCCTGGACCGCGGCCACGATCGGCTTTTCGCAGGCGACGAGGTGCTTGAGGAGCTGCACCACGGGGCTCGTCTCGCCCATGTTGCCGGTCTGTCCAGCCTTCATGAAGTCGACCAGATCGTTGCCCGCGGTGAAACAACCCTCGCTGCCCTGGATCAGCAGCACGCGCACGTCCTTGCGCTCGCGGGCCTCGGCGAAGGCCGCGACGATGGTCCGATACATCGCCACGGTCAGCGCGTTCTTCTTGCGCGGGCGGGCGAAGGTGATGGTGCAGACGCCGGCGTCAAACTCGACGTGGACGTGCTCGGGGGTCGGGGCGTCGTCGGCCATGTGCCTGCGAGGGTACCGCTCGGCGCAGGTGATGCATAATCACGGCGTGCGTGATCGACGAGCGTGCGTGCGTGATCGACGGGGGCTCGCAGCCGCGCCCCGCCTGGTGCTGAGCGCAGCCCTGGGGCTCGGCGCCTTTGCCTACGCGGCACCCGTTTGGGGAGGCTCCCCCGCCGGCTTCGAGCTCGCCCCCAAGCCCGCCGGCATCGTCGGCGGCGCCCCGGTCGACACCTGCGCGTGGCCGAGCGTCGTGGGCATGAACGCCGGCGGCCAGTGCACCGGAACCCTCGTCAGCCCGCGCGTCGTCGTCTACGCCGCGCACTGCGGCACCTTCCACGCCACCGTCACCTTCGGCAACGACATGGACGCGCCCGGGCGCGAGGTCGAGGTGATCCACTGCGAGCGTCTGAGCGGACTGCAGGCCGTGAGCGCCGACGACTACGCCTGGTGCGAGCTCGCCGAACCCGTGCTCGACGTCCCGGTGACCCCGCTGCTCACGGGCTGCGACGCGGAGCTCGTCGAGGTCGGCACCCCCGTGACCATCGTCGGCTTTGGCGACACCGGCAGCGACCCCGACGCGCCCGTGATGACCGGGGTCAAGTACGCCGCGCAGACCGAGGTCGTCTCGAAGCTGAGCCTCGTCGGCATCGGCAGCATGGGCGTCGGCGCCGACTCGGGGGACTCCGGCGGGCCCGCGCTGGTCCAGCTCCCCGACGGCAGCTGGCGCGTGCTCGGGATCGTGACCGGCGGCGGCGGCGATGGGGGGACGGTGCAGTACGTGCGCGCGCCGAGGACCCTGCCGTGGATCGAAGACACGAGCGGCCTGGACGTGAGCCCCTGCCACAGCTTCGCGCCCGTCCCCACCCACGCCGCGCCCGCTGGCGAGACCCAGCTCGTCGATCGCTGGGCGCCCACCCCCGAGTGCGGGGGCTTCTTCGTGGCCAACGCGGATCCGGAGAGCTCGAGCTGGGCGACCGGCTGCGCGGGTGAGCTGTCCGGACCCTCGGAGCGCTGCGGGCCCGCCTGGGACGGCGGCGTCGACGTGGACGCGCCGAGCGTGGACTTTCTCGAGCCCGCCGACGGGCAGGTCTACGAGCTGCTGCACGCCGAGGACACCGCGGTGCTCGACGCCCTCGTCGACGCCTGGGACACCCACGATGACGCGTCTTTGGGGAGCGCGAGCCACGTGGGCGTCCGCGACGTGGCGCTGTTCGTCGACGGCGAGCCGTGGTCGCCCGGACAACCCGGCGCGCCCGGGGTGCCCGGAGGCATGACGCCGGGCGTCGACGAGACGCCGCCTTACGCCTTCGCAGGCGTCGAGCTCGGAGTGGGCGAACACGTGCTGATGGCTCGCGCGACGGACCACGCAGGGAACGTCTCGGAGGTCTCCGCGACGATCGTGCTCGGGGTCGAGGACGAGACAGGCTCAGAGGAGGTCGGGGAGTCGGGGGACATCGACGATGACGACGCCGACGGCCCCGGGACGGGCTGCGCGTGCGCGTCGACGCGGCGCAGTTCACCTGCCGGGCTCTTCGTGCTCCTCGCCTTTGGTCTCAGCCGACGCCGACGCCGAGCTCAGCGCGCGACGCCCTCGAGCTGAGCCCGACGGGACGCGAGGATGCGCGGGTCGACGCTCGCCTCCCCCTCCAGCTTCGCCAGCTCGTCCAGGCGCGCCCGCGCCTGCTCGCGCAGCTGCTCGGCCCGCGCGACGCTCCCTCCCCCGAGCTCGACGGCCCACGCCAGGGTCAACCGCGCGTCCACGTAGGCGATCGCCGGCGCGTCCCGGCGGTCCAGCGCGTCGACGATCGCCAGCGCCCGCTCGGCGTGCTCGCGCGCGGCCTCGAGCTCGCCCGCGGACAGCTCGGCCTCGGCGACCAGGCGCAGCAGCTTGGCCATGCGGATGGAGCCGGCGTCGTAGTGCCCCTCCCCCACCCGCAGCCCGCGGGCGAGCAGGGCCAGGCCCTCGGCCTTGGCCCCCGCTCGGATCTCACAGTGCGCCAGGGCGACCTGGATGTCGACGTTCTCGGGGTGGTCGGGGCCGTCGCTGGCCTCGGCGATGGCCAGGGACTGGCGCAGCTCGGTGAGCCCCTCCTCGATGCGCCCTTCGGCGCACAGGCTGGTCCCCCACACGCGCATGGGCTCGGACATCATCACGTGCTCGGGGCCGAGGGAGACCTCGAAGATGCGCTTGGCTTCGTCGAGCTTGTCCTTGGCCAGCTCGAGCTCGCCGAGCTCGATGTAGAGCTCGCCCTGGGCCGAGTCGACGTAGCCCAGGCCGTCATAGTCCGGGCCGTAGCCCGCCTCGATCAGCGCCCGGCCGCGCTCGTACTCTTCGAGGGCCTCGGCGTGCAGGCCCAGGTCCTGGGACACGACGGCCGCGTTGGCGATGAGCTGGCCCAGGCGCGGGCTGGCCTCGCCGTAGGTCAGCGCGGCCATGGCGATGGCGCGGGCAAAGCCCACCCGCGACACGCCCAGGCGGCCGACGTCGTAGTCGACCATGGCCAGGGAATTGACGGCGCCAAAGAGCAGCGGGTGGGTCGGGCCGAAGGTCTGCTCGAGCCCGGCGATGCTCTGCTCGAGGTAGGCCCGGGCCTCGTCGGGGTGGCCCAGGGACTGCTCGTACTTGCCCTGCTCAAAGGCGATCATCGCGGTCCGCGGGTGGCCCTCGCCGAGGTTGAGGGCGACCAGCTGCAGCGCGCGCTCGTAGAGCTCGGGGATGCCGTCGAGCTTGCCCTGCTCGCGCAGCACGTAGGCGAGCATGGTCAAGACCGTGACGTTGGTCAGGTACTCGGGGCCGTGGGCCTCCTCGATGGCCTCGAGGGCCCGGCGGTAGTCGGCCTCGGCCTCGGCGTAGGCGCCCCGGGACTGGTGCATGCGACCGCGGCGACGGTAGAGCTGAGCGTAGTCGGCCGCGCGCCCGCCCAGGCGCTGGGTCAGGCTCTCGCCGAGCGCGGCCCACTCGGCGGCGCGATCGAAGTGGGCGCGATCGCTCTCGAGCCAGATCAGCCCAAACACGGCCAGCAGCGCGCTGCGATCCTCGGCGGCCTCGGTCGCCGTGTGGAAGGCCTCCAGGTAGTATTTGTGGGCCTCGTCGTAATTCGCCTGGCCGTGGGCCGCGACGGCGGCGATGTGCTGGGTGCGGGCGCGCAGGGCCGGCGCGGCGAGGTAGAGCGCGTCGAAGGTGTCCCCCTCGAGGGCGCCCACGACCAGGCTCCGGGCTTCGCCGTAGCGCGTCGCGAGGTTGAGGGTCTGCGCCTGGGCCAGGCGCCGGGTCAGCGCGCGCAGCTCCTCGGGGCTCGCCGCCCCGTCGCCGGTCAGCGAGCCCTCGCTCTCGAGGCCCGCGCGCTCGAGGCAAGACTCGGGCATGGGCAGCTCCGTCGTCGCCTCGACGGCGTGGACGAGGGCCAGGGTCCCGCCAGCCTCGAAGGCCTCGAGGGTGCCGGCGAAGGTGCTCAGCTGCCGATCCAGGCACGCGATCTGGGCCTGGGCTTCGGCCTGCGAGCGCTCGCCCGCGCTCGAGCTCCCCGCCGCGACCATGCACGCCGAGCGCCGGGCCTGGCGATGCCCCTCGGACCAGCGATCGAGCTCGCCCTCGGCCCGGCGCCAGATCGCCTCGAGGCGCCCCCGCGTCTGCTCGGCCTCGCCGACGACCAGAGCCACGCGCAGCTCCTCGCGCCGCGCCGCGTCCCAGCTGGCTTCGATCTGCGCGGCCTCGGCCGTGCAGCTGCGCTCGAGCTCCCGGGCCTGGGCCTGGGCCCACAGCTGGGCGCCCAGGACCGCGCCGCCGAAACTCGCGACCACAGCCCCGCCCG
Organism: Plesiocystis pacifica SIR-1; assembly: GCF_000170895.1. Lineage (GTDB taxonomy): Bacteria > Myxococcota_A > Polyangia > Nannocystales > Nannocystaceae > Plesiocystis > Plesiocystis pacifica. Next base: position 227,335 of record NZ_ABCS01000002.1, read on the forward strand.
CCAACCACCGGCGCCGACGCTGGCGCGGATCGTCCAACAGCGCGTCGAGGAGCTCGGCCATGGACGACCAGCGCGCGTCCCGTTCGACCCTCAGCCCCCGCTCGAGCACCGCTTGAACGTGGGCCGGGATGCTGCGATCGCGCGGGGGCTCGTCGCGCTTGCCCGCGAGCACGCGCTCGCGGATCGCGTCCATGCTGTCCCCGGAGAAGGGCAGCTGCCCGTAGAGGCCCTGGTGCAGGGCCGCGCAAAAGGCCCACTGATCCGCGCGCGGGTCCACGGGCTCGCTCGCGAACTGCTCCGGGCTCATGTAGGCCGGCGTCCCGATCACCGCGCCCGCCCGGGTCAGCGGCGTCGTCAGGGGCGAAGACTGCGAGGCGCTCGGCTCGTCGGGAGGCTCGCCCGCCCCCGGGGCCCGGCGCTCCGCGTCCCCGGACTGCTCTTGCGAGATGCTCTCGTCCAGGGAGCGCACGAGGCCAAAGTCCGTCACCTTGACCTCGCCGCGCGCGGTCACCAGCACGTTCTCGGGCTTGAAGTCGCGGTGGATCAGCCCGGCCTCGTGGGCCGCGAGCAGGCCTCTACCGGCGGCCGCGAACATCTCGACGACCTCGCCCCAGGGCCGACGGGTCCGCAGCCAGTGCTGCAAGGTCCCGCCCTCGATGTACTCCATGGTGATGAACACCCGGTCGCCGTGGGTGCCGACGTCGTGGACCGCGACGACGTTGGGGTGCGAGACCCGGGCCATGGCCTGGGCCTCGCGCATCAACCTCGAGCGCGAGGTGTCGCGGGCCTTCGACGCGCGCAGCAGCTTGACGGCCACGCGGCGATCGAGCTCGGGGTCGTAGGCCAAGAAGACCGTGCCCATGCCGCCCTGGCCGAGGGTGCGGACGACGACGTAGCGCCCGATCGTCGAACCAACGACGGCCCGATCCGGCGGGACGCGGCGAGCTTTGGTGGGGGGCACCATCCGCGGGCGACGGTACCCCACCAGCTCCTGACGGCCACTATCCGGGGGTGGGGGCGGGCGAATCGGCCGGCGCGCCGGTCGTCGGGTCGGACGCTCCGGTCGACTCGGTCGTCAGATCCTCCAGCAGGGTAGCGAAAGCAGGGGCCCACACGTCGATCGTCGCGGCCTCGCCAACCATCTTGAAGTAGAAGGCGTCGCCGTAGCCTTCGATCGCCGCGGCGAGCAAGCGCGCGTCGGCGATGGGGGGCTGCGGCGGCGCGCCGGGCATGGACTGGCCCGCGAAGGCTCCGACCGCGTCGACGCTGGCGATGCGCAGGTTGCCGACCTCGAGCTCCTTGGCGATGGGCTCCTTGGCCTCACCTTCGGTCGGGGGCGCGATCTGACCTTTCCAGCGCTCGATGTTCGCCGAGATGCCACCGGCGCCGCCGGGGAAGCGGTACACGACCATGCGCACGTCCCCGCCAGGGCCCGGCACGATGAACTCGGCCTTGCGCATGGACGAGCGCGCCTGGGCTCGCTCCCACTCCGCGGGGACGGCGAGGGCCAGGCCCTCGACGACCTCCTTGCGCGTCTCGCCGCTCGGCGTGACCTCCCGGGCGTTGACCTTGGCCGGCGCCGCGTCCATCTCCTCGTGCTTGACGACCTCGGCCTGCAGGCTGCCCGGAGGGATCTTTAGATCGGGCTTGGCCTCGCCCTCCGCCGGCTTGGCCGCCGCGTCGGTCTTCGCCGGCTCGTTCTCGGTGCTGCCGTTGCAAGCCAGGGTCGAAGGCACCACCAGCGTGATCAGGAGCGCCGCGATCTGCGTGGGTCGGGACATGGGCGGAGCATACCCTGGAGCGTCGTTTTGGAGACCTCGGGGAAACGCGCCCGCGGCGACTGCGTAGTCGGAGAGCGCACGCCGGGATCCACGCCAGCGCCTTCCAACGTCGTCCAACGCCGTCTGGAACCGTTGCGCGCCGCCGAGCATTTTTTTTCCAATTTTCATGACGGGTCCAGGTCCGGCCGACACCACCAAGAGTGCACCCCCTCCGCATTCTGACGATGTCCGACGCCAGCTTCAGCACCTCGATCGCCTCGCACTCCTACATCCCGGCCGCTCCCGTCGCGCCCGTGGCACCCGTGTCGGTGCCCCGCGTGGTGACGTCCCCAAGCCGCTCGCGCCGGATTCAGCTGAGCGCCGAGGATCGCGTCGCGCTCGAGAAGCTCGCCGACCCCAACAGCGAGGACGAGACCCTGCGCCTGCGCGCCCGCATCATCCTCAGCTGGGCCCGCGGTGCCACGGGCATGGAGAGCGCCGCCGAGCTCGACACCTCGCGCCGCACCGTGACCAAGTGGCGCACCCGCTTCCGCAAGGGCGGCGTCGCGGCCCTGTCCGACCGCCCGCGCCCCGGCGCCCCGCGGACCGTGCGCGACGAGCAGATCGCCGAGGTCCTCCGCCTGCGCAGCGCCCCGCCGCCCGCCGGCAAGTCCCGCTGGACCACGCGGATGATCGCCAAGGAGACCGGCCTCAGCCAGTCGACCGTGGTCCGCATCGCCCGCGAGTACGCCTGCTGAGCAGGGACCGGGGCGCACCCAACGACATCCACGCACCGACCTGCGCCGCATCGCGCAGCTCCAGAGCCGCCGGGCTGACCACCTGGCACCCGCCCTGACGAGGGCGACCCCAAAAGTGAAAGCCCGACTCGTGAGAGCCGGGCTTTCGATTTGGTTGGGCGACTCGGCCTGGTCCTCTGGACCACCACGATCCCACATGGGACACGGTAGGCTCACCGGTTTCCGGCC
>NZ_ABCS01000001.1 GCF_000170895.1 Plesiocystis pacifica SIR-1
GCCCACCCCGGCCGCGCCGGGACCCATGATCCACGAAAGCATCGTCCACGGACTCAGCTGGCGCTGAACCCGTGGGCGGCTGCCTTTCTCGGTAGTGGGGTCCACCACAGCGTCGTCGCGGCTCCTTGCCCTCGGGTCCCAGCTCCACCCCAAACCCGGCACGGACTTCGGACACGCGGTACTAGGGTCAGAGCCGCTCGAGCAGGGCGTCGGCGAGGGAGCGGACCGTCAGCGGCGAGCTGCCCTCGGCCTTGTTGTTGGCGATGAAGGTGACCTTGGCCTTGCTCGCCTGTCCGGGCCCGCGCAGCTGGGCGGCGATCATGTCGGCGTAGGCGCGGCGGACCTCGACGTTGGGATCGACGAGGCGGTCGAAGGGGGCGTAGGCCTTCTTGCCGGACTCGTAGTCGTGGTGGCGCGCGAGCATCCAGCGCATGACCAGGGCGGGGCGATCGGCGCCGCCGCTGGCCTGCCACTGCTTGTGGATCTCGGGCATGCCAGGCAGCTCGGCGACGCAGTGGGTCGCGCCCACGGCCTCGAGGGCCTTGATGTAGCGGGGCGTGAACAGGTCCGGGTTGCGGAGCTCGACGGCGTACTGCGGACCCGCGGGCAGGGCTTCCAGGAAGGCGCGCAGGCGCGAGGCGAAGCTGCGCGCGCCGCCGGTCACGTACTGGGGCGGGAACTGAAACAAGAGCACGCCGCCAGCGGGGCCGAGGCCCTGCATGAAGGGCTCGACCACGGCTCGGGTCGCGTACTCGGGCTCGAGGAAGAGCTCGTTGCGCTGACCGGCGCGGGCGCGGTTCCACGAGCGGGACGAGAACTGGACGGTGGTGCACTCGGCGTGGGCCTTGACCAGGAGCTGGAAGTCCTCGGGCAGGTCGCGGCGCAGGGCCCCGAGCTGGGCGGCGCTCATGGTCCCGTAGTAGGTGCGGTCGAGGCCGACGGTGCGCAGCAGGGGGTGGCGGGCGTAGGTCGCCAGGCCGTCGCGGACGAGCGCGCGGTTGCTGGCCTTGCGGTCCCAGACGAGCCCCTCCCAGCCCGGGAAGGTCCACGACGAGGTGCCCATGCGCAGCTGCGGGGCCAGCTCGCGCAGGCGCGCGCCGGCCTCGGTGGTCGCTTCGTCCTGGGCGGCGAGCTCGAGCTGGCGGTCGGGGTGGACCTCGCCGCCAAAGATGTCGAGCTGCGCGGTCACGGTCGGGGAGTGTAGCAGCGCGGGCGTGGGTGGTAGCCTGGCGAGGATGGGGGGCGAGAGCGGCGAACTTGCCGGGTCGCCGGGTGCCTCGGACGCAGGCGACGACGAGGCGCTGGGCGGACTACCCCGGGCGACCCCTGCCGAGAAGCTCTTCTACGCCCAGCAAGCCCGGCGCGTGCTCGGGCAGATGTTTGGACCGCCGGACGCGGCCGAGGGCGAGCCGGAAGCCTCGCCGGCGGGCCCGCGCTTCGAGATCGGCGAGCGCCTGGGCGAGGGCGGCATGGGGGTGGTCTACGCCGCCCGGGATCCCAAGCTCGATCGCCGCGTGGCCGTCAAGCTACTGGCCTGCGAGCACCCCGAGCTGCGCCGCCGCTTCGTGCGGGAGGCCAAGGCCCTGGCCCAGCTCAACCACCCCAACGTGGTCCAGATCTACGACGTCGGCGAGCTCGAAGAGCAGGCCTACATCGCCATGGAGTTCGTCGAGGGGGCGACCTTGAGCGCGTGGCTCGAGGCCTCGAAGCCGGCGCTGTCGGCGATCGTCGAGGTCTTCGTCGGCGCGGGCCGGGGGCTGGCCGAGGCCCACGGGCGCGGCCTGGTGCACCGCGACGTCAAGCCGAGCAACATCATGATCGACGGCGAGGGCCGGGCGCGGCTCATGGACTTTGGCCTGGTCCGGGTCGCGGCCATCGAGGGCGTCGACTGGGGCCAGTCCTCGCTCACGGCGACGGGCGCCCTGCTCGGGACGCCGGCCTACATGCCGCCAGAGCAGCTGCGCGGCGAGGCCGTGGACGCGCGCAGCGATCAGTTCAGCTTCTGCGCTGCGCTGTGGGAGGCGGTGACGGGGCGGCGGCCCTTCGCCCTCGACCCACAGACCGGCCTGCCGCGCCATGTCGAGCTCGAGCTCGAGGCTCGCGCGCCGTCGCCAGGAGCAGGAGCCAACGCGGTGCTCGCCGGGGAGCTCGAGGCCCTCGCGCTCTCCGGCCTGCGCCTGGACCCGGCCCGGCGCCACCCGAGCATGAGCGCCCTCGTCGAGGCCCTCGAGCAGCTGCAGGCGTCGGCGCCCTTCGAGGCCGGCGCCGGCGAGACCATCGGCGGCTACGTGCTGTCTCGACGCCTGGGCGAGGGCGGGATGGGGGTGGTCTACGCGGCCTACGACCCCGACCTCGATCGCAAGGTCGCGCTCAAGCTGCTGCGCCAGTCTCGACGGACCTGCGAGGTGGCCCTCGAGCGCTTCGCCCGGGAGGCCAAGGCCCTGGCCCGCGTCGAGCACCCCAACGTCGTCGACATCTACGGCTTCGGACCGTGCGCCGCGGGGCTCTACATCGCCATGGAGTACGTCGAGGGCGAGACCCTCGACGCCTGGCTCGAGCGCGCCGAGCCCGACTGGCAGGCGCGGCTCTCGGTCCTCGTGGAGGCCGGCCAGGCCCTGGCGGCGGCGCACACCCGGGACCTGGTCCACCGCGACTTCAAGCCGAGCAACGTGATGATCGGCGAGGCGCCGGCGGGCCAGCGGCGGGTCCGGGTGCTCGACTTTGGCCTGGCGCGCTCGACCGCGGGGGACAGGGGGGTCGCGGCCGAGGAGCTCACGGCCGAGCACACGGTGTTGGGGACCAAGCGCTACATGGCCCTCGAGCAGATCGAGGGCGGGGCGGTCGACGGCCTGACCGATCAATTCACCTTTTGCATGGTCGCCTTCGAGGTCTTGTTTGGGGTCCAGGCCTTTCCTGGGGCGACCCTGAGCGCGCGGGCCGTGGACATGCGCGGCGGCGCCGTGGCGGATCCTCCCCGGGGCCCGGGGACGCCCGGCCGCGGGATCCCGCGGCGGGTCCTCGCGGCGCTGCGCCGGGGCATGGCCGCCGAGCCCGAGGCGCGCTGGCCGAGCATGGACGCGCTCTTGCTCGAGCTGAGCCACAGCCTGACCCGGGACCGTCGACGCAGCTGGGCCCTGGTCGGCCTCGGGGGGCTGGGCGTGGCCCTCGCGGCGGTGTTGATCGCCGGGTGGATCATCCGCGGGCTGTGGGGGCAGCTGCACGAGCGCGAGCGTGCGCTCGAGGACAGCAACGCGGCCCTCGCCGACAACAACGCGGAGCTCGAGGCCCGCTCTGCCGAGCTCGAGGCCCGCTTTGATCTCGAGCAGGCCCGGGCGCTCTCGGCCCTCGCCGCGACCCCGGGCCGGCGGCGCGAGGCCCTGGTCGGCGCGGCTGCGCTCTACGCCTGCTACGGCCTCCACGCGGGGGAGTGCGCGGCTGCACGTCAGCGCGCGGGGGCGCCGGCGTGGACCGAGCCGGTGCCCTGGCCCATCGAGGCCGCGCTGTTCGCTGCGTCGCGCTCGCTGCACGCGAGCTGGGAGCGCGACGCCCACTCGGGTCTGATCACGGCGCTGGCCTTCGAGCCCGGGGGCGCGCGCCTGGTCACGGCGGGCGCTGACCACCGCGCGGTGATCTGGGAGGCGCGCAGCGGGGAGCGGCTGGCGGTCCTCGATCGCCACGTCGGCCCCGTGCGCGGCCTGAGCTTCTCGCCGGAGGGGAGCCGGCTGCTGACCTGGAGCGCCGACGGGACGGCCTCGCTGTGGCTGACGGACTCGGGCGCCCACTACCGCAGCTTCGACCGCGGGGAGGTCCAGGCGGCGAGCTTCGACGGCGAGGGCAGGAGCTTGCTGATCGCCGAGCTCGCCCCGGGAGGCGGCGTCACGGTGGCCCGCTTTGCGAGCGCCGTGGGGGCGGGCATCGCCGCCGAGCCGGAGCTGCGCGTCGAGCTGCCGGAGGTCGGGGGCGTCGCGCGCCTCGTGCCCTTTCCCGGGGGCGCGCGGGCGCTGATCGCCGATGGTCGCGGGCAGGCGTGGATCGTCGAGCTCGGGGATGGCTCGGGCCGGGTCGTCGCGCGCTTCGAAGCCGGGGCGCGGGCGTGGTCGGGGACCTGGGTCGACGGCGCGATCGTGGACGAGGTCGAGCTGCCCCTCGCGCTGTCCCCCGACGGCGCGCGGGTGGTCAGCGTGGCGCGCAGCGGCGCGTCGATCTTGCGCGACGGCGAAGGTCGGGCCATCGCCGAGCTCGAGGGCGCGGCCGCCTCTCAGCCCTCGGTGCTGGCCTTCTCCCGGGACGGCGCCGTGCTGGTCGGGGTGGGCCGTCGGGGCCCGCCGCAGCTGTGGTCGGCGGGCGACGGCCGGCGCTTGCGCGAGCTCGAAGGTCACGGCCTCGCGGTCCTCGACGCCGCCCACGGCCCCGGCGAGCGGCTGGCGACGGTGGGCACCGACGGCCTGGTGCGGGTCTGGTCCCTGGGCGAGGGGCAGGCGACGACCGTGCTCGAGGAGCTCGACGGCCTGCCCGTGCGCGTGGCCTTTTCAGGCGAGCACGAGGGCTCCCCGCGCCTCGCCGTGGCCACCGCCGAGGGCGGCGTGCGGGTGTGGGACCTCGAGGAGCGGACGCGGACGCGCCTGCGCGCGCCCGAGGGTCCGCGCCTGGCCAGCGCGGCCTTGCTCGAGGGTCCCAGGGCTGCGTTGGCGAGCCGGGAGGAGGTCCGCGCTTGGGCCCTGGGCGCTGACCGGGCCGAGCCTGGCTCGAGCCTGGGGCGCGGTCGGGCGCCGGTCACCGCCCTGGTCTCGGGGACGCTGCCGACCCGAGAGAAGACCGCGGTCGTCTACGCCGGCGACGCGGCTGGGGGGATTCGGGCGTGGTCTCCGGGCTCGGGGGAGGTCCTCGGCGCGCTCGAGGCTCCCGCCTCGCCGTCGGCGATCCGCGCCGTGGCGCTCGTCGAGGGAGGCCACTCCCTGGCGAGCGTCGACGCCGATGGCCGGCTGCAGCTGTGGTCCGTCCGCGTCGACGCGGCCGGCCGGGTCCGCCTCGAAGCGCGGGCGAGCGCGTTGGTGGAGGGGGGCGCGACGGCCCTGCGCTTCGCCAGCGATGGCCAGCGGCTGTGGGTCGCCGGCCTGGCGCGGCGCCTCGAAGGTTGGAGCCTCGAGCCCTTCGAGCGCGCGTCCGCGGAGGTCCTGGACTTCGTGCCCCTCGCCCTGGCGAGCGCCCCCGGTGGCGAGCGACTCGCGGCCGGGGGCGTGGGCGGGCACGCGCGGGTCTGGGCCGTCGACGGCGACCGGTTGAGCGAGCGCGCGCGCATCGACAGCGGCGACGCCTCGATCACCGCCCTGCGCTTCGACATCTTTGGCGAGCGCCTGGTCACCGGCGGCGACCTGCACCTGCGCCTGTGGACCCTGGAGGCGGACGGGGCCGAGCGCGTCGCCGACCTCGGCGGCCACGCCGACGCGATCTTGGATCTGCGCTGGGGCGAAGGGGCGTGGGCCGACTGGCTGTTCAGCGTCAGCGCCGACGGGGAGCTGCGCCGCAGCCTCGCCCGGGCGCCCGCTCGCCTGGCCGCGGTGTGCGAGGTCCTCGGCTCGGCCACGGGAGCAGGCGGGGCGAGCCTGCGCCAACCTTGCGCGCGCCTCGAGGCGCGCTGACTATTGGGAGCGGACCTCGGCCGTGATCGGCTCGGTGCGCTGGAACTGGACGACGTACTCCTGCTTGCCGGCGACGACCTCGAGGCTCCCGGCCGGCCGCCACTGCTCGTCGTTGCCGCGCATCACCGCGAGGGCGTAGCGGCCCGGGGTGAGCTCGCGCAGGGCGTTGGGGTCGAGGGTCATCTGCAGCGTGGGCTGGCCGCCGGGGCCGGTGACTCGAAGGCGCGCATAGTTGAGGGCGGCGGCTTTGAAGTGCACGGGCACCTTGGCGGGCAAGCCCGGGGGCGCCTTGGGCTTGCCCGGCTTGGAAGGGCGCTCGGGATCGGGGGCCGAGGCCTGGTCGTAGGGGCTCAGGTCGATGTCGGCCCAGCGCTCGCGCAACACGATGCGCTCGGCCGAGGTCAACCCCGGCGTGCCGAGCTCGAAGTCCTCGGCGCGCACGCGGACGTCCTCGACCGGCGGGGCCATGCGGACCCGGGCCTGGACGAGCTCGGTGCCGCCCGCACCCGTCTCGCGCAGACCGATGAGGCGCCCGAGGGCCTCGGTGTCCGCCTTGGTGTCTGCGGGGCACAGGTACTCGAGCAAGGTGCCCTCGGCGCGGATCGTGGCGTCGATGGGCTCGCCGCCCTCGGGCCAGATCAGCGCGCGCAGCAAGGCCGTGCCCTCGAGGGTGAGCTGGCACAGCTTCTGGGAGCTCTCGCCCTTGGCGGGCACGCCCGGCGTGGGCCCGCCGACGCGGCGCTCGAGGTAGCGCGTGGGCTCGTCGGGCTGGCACGCGCCCAGGCCCAGGCTCAGGCCCATGGCGAGGGCGAGCAGGGTCGACAGAGCCACCACGGGCCCGGCGCGTGCGACGAGCGAAGCCACGGCGGAGACTATGCGTGAGCGCATCGCGGCGCGCCAGGGAGGCTCAAAAACGCAGCCGCCCGAGCTCGAGCTGCGCGCGCGGAGAGGCCTCGCGGCCCCGCCGGCGCCGGCCCTCGTCGACGGCGAAGACCGGGATCCAGATCGCCAGCGAGCCCAGGCCAGCGGCGATCAGCGATCCGCCGATGGGCTGGCCGGTGGCGCAGCCCGTGGGATAGCGGTCGCAGCTCGTGCTCGCCACGATGACCACGCCGGCCACGGCGGTCAGGCTCGCCACGACCACGCCGCCGATCTCGACCTTGCGGCGGACCATGGGTCCGCGGGTGAGGGTGGGCGGAATGGGCGGGCCCGCGGGGGGTCCGGCGCGCTCGGTCGCAACGAGGGGCGGCGGAGCGACGGCGAAGCGGACCTCCGCCGCGCTCGTGGCTGCTCCGGGCTGGGCCTCGACGACCTGGGTCACGCTCGGCGTGCGCTCGTCCTTGCCGACGACGTGCACGACGTGGCTGCCGGGGTAGACCCACGAGGTCCCGGTGGGCACGGGGAAGCCGTCGACGGAGGCCGAACACGGGGCGCCGCACTCGATGCGCAGCGCGGCGCGGGGCTCGGCGTCGAGGGCGGCCACGCGGGCGTCGAGGGTCTCGGCGAGGTCCGGCCCAAACTCGGCGCGCGCCAGCCCGAGCAGGGCCTGGGTCTGGCGCGGAGAGGGGCTGCGGCGCACGGTCTCGTCGAGGACCGCCTCGGCGCGCAGGTCCAGGCCGAGGCGGAGGTAGGTCCGGGCCAGGTTGAAGCGCGCGATGGCCAGGGCTTCGCGCCCGGCCGCGTCCTCGCTGAGCTCGGCGACGTAGCCCTCGACGCTGGCGATGGCCAGGGCGAGGGCCTTGGCGGTCAGCGGCTCGGCGGCCTTGCTCGCGGCCAAGCTGGCGCTCTCGAGCTGGCTGCGGGCGGCGGCGTAGTCGGGGTTTCCGGCGGGCGCGGGGGCGCCGGGGCGCTGGACCGAGGGCGCTCGGGTGCGCGGGCGGGGCGTCGCCGTTCGTGGACGGGCAGGGGCCGCAGGCGCGGCGGGCCTCGCTTTGACCCGCGGTCGCTGGGTGGGTTGTTGCGTGGGCCGCTGCGTGGGCCGCTGGACGGGCTGCTGGACCGGGGGCCCCGCGACACTCAGCGCGACGAGCATGGCCAGGGCCGGCATGGGCAGACTCTAGCAGCCGCGGTACACACGAGCCGAGCGTCGACCATGGCCGAGAGCTACACCACCCTCACCGAGCCCCACGAGCTCGAGATCGACAAGGTCAAGCGCTCGCGCTTCATCGGTCTGGCCAGCCCCTGCGCCAGCCCGGACGAGGCCAAGGCCTTCATCGAGGCCGCGCGCTCGCGCTTTCACGACGCTCGCCACCACGCCTTCGCCTGGCGCATCGGGGAGAGCGCGCGGGCCTCCGACGACGGCGAGCCGCACCACAGCGCGGGCGCGCCGATCCTCCGGGAGCTCGAAGGCCGCGGGCTGAACCACGCCGTGGTCGTCGTGGTGCGTTACTTCGGCGGGGTCAAGCTGGGCACCGGCGGACTCGTGCGCGCCTACGGAGCGGCGGCGGCGGCCGTGCTCGACGACGCGCCGCGAGCTCGGGTGCTCGCGCGCACGCCGGTGAAGCTGCGCTTCGACTACGCCATCGCCAGCGCGGTCCAGCGGGTGCTGCATCGCCACGGCCTCGAGCCCGCGCACGCCGACTACGCCGCGCGGGTGTGCCTGACCCTGCACCTCGAGGCCGGGCGCGTCGACGGGCTGGTCAGCGAGCTGCGCGACGCCTCCGGGGGCGCGGCGGAGCTCGAAGTCCTCGACCCCATCGCCGTCCCCGAGTGAGGTTCAGCCGTTGGCGACCAAGCTCGCGCCGAGGCTCTCGTAAAACAGCGCCGCGTGCTCGACCATGAGCTCCACGGGCTCTTCGCAGCCCTCGTTGACCCAGCGCATCGCCAGGTAGACCGTCGCGCCGATGACCCCGGTGCTGATCAGCCGCAGCTCGAAGGGCCCCGACCCGAGCTCGACGGCTCCGGGCAAGCGCTCGCCCGCGACGTCGAGGACCAGATCGGTGAACCGCCCCACGGCGACCTGCGACTGCTGGGCGATGTCCGAGTTGATGGTCAGGACGTCGACGAGGATGACTCGGGCGATGCCGGGCTCGTCGAGCAAGGTCTGGAAGAAGGCGCGCAGGCCCGCGCGGATCAGCTCGGGTAGGGAGACCTCGGCGTCGGCCTTGGCGCTCAGGGTCTCGAGGGCGCCCTCCGTCGCGACCCGCACCCGGTCGACGCTCGCGTCGTAGACCGCGAGGAAGAGCTCCTCGAGGTTGGCGAAGGACTCGTAGAAGTAGCGCTCGGTCAGCTGGGCCTCGGCGCAGATGTCTCGGACGCGCACGCCGTGGAAGCCCCGGGTGCCAAAGGTGGCGAGGCCGGCCTCGATCAGCCGCTCGCGCCGAGCTCGGATGCGTTCCTCGGCGCTCTTGCCTCGAAAGCGGCGATTGGGGGCGGCCACGGGCCGATGTTGACACACGCAGGGGCGCCGCCTAAAGTTGACAACGATGGTTGTCAGAGAGAGCCTCGACAGGGCCGAAGACGATCCGCCGGTGCGCGAGCTGCTGATCATCGGCACGGGCTTCGCGGGCCTGGCGATGGCCATCCAGGCTCGGGAGGCGGGCGTCGACGACCTGGTCATGCTCGAGCGCGCGGGCGAGGTCGGCGGGACCTGGCGCGACAACGACTACCCGGGCTGCGCCTGCGACGTGCAGTCCCACCTCTACTCCCTGTCCTTCGCCCAAAAGCGCGACTGGACCCGGACCTTCGCAGGCCACGCGGAGATCCAGGCCTACATCCTCGACTGCTACGCGCGCTACGGCCTGCGCCCGAAGGTGCGACTCGACGCGGACATCGTGCGCGCGCAGTGGGACGCGGGCGAGGCGGTGTGGACGGTCACGGCCCGCGACGGTCGGCGGTGGCGCGGGCGGGCCCTGGTCTCGGCGATCGGGGCCCTGAGCAACCCGGCCATCCCCAAGCTCCCGGGCCTCGAAGACTTCGCGGGCAAGCAGTTTCACTCGGCGACCTGGGACCACGACTACGCCCTCGAGGGGCGCCGGGTCGCCGTCGTCGGCACGGGCGCGAGCGCCATCCAGTTCGTGCCGCAGATCGCCCCCAAGGTCGCGCGGCTGCACCTGTTCCAGCGCACCGCGCCGTGGGTGCTGCCCAAGGCCGACCGCCCCTTTGGCCGGATCGAGCGCGCGGCCTATGCCCACGTGCCCGGGCTGCAGGCGGCCCGGCGCGCGCGGATCTACTGGGGACTCGAGTCGCGGGTGCTCGGCTTCGCCTACTCCCAGGCCCTGATGAAGGCGACCCAAAACCAGGGCCTCCGGCACATCCGTCGGGGCATCCGCGATCCGCAGCTGCGCGCCAAGGTGACCCCCAATTTCACCCTCGGCTGCAAGCGCGTGCTGCTGAGTAACGACTATTACCCGGCCCTCGATCGCGCCAACGTCGAGGTCGTCGACGCGGGGGTCGAGGCGGTCACGGCCACGGGCATCGTCGACGCCCGCGGGGTCGAGCGCGAGGTCGACACCATCATCTTCGGCACCGGCTTTCGGGTCCAGAGCATGGTCCCCGAGGGGATGATCTTCGGCCGCGGCGGCGTGGACCTGGCCCACGCGTGGAGCGAGCGCATGACCGCCTACAAGGGCACGACGGTGCCGGGCTTCCCCAACCTGTTCGTGCTCGCCGGTCCCAACACCGGCCTGGGCCACAGCTCCATGGTGTTCATGCTCGAGTCCCAGGTCCGCTACGTGGTCGACGCTCTGGTCAAGATGCGCGATCGCAAGTGGGCGTCCGTGGAGGTCCGCAGCGATCGGCTGCGCGCCTTCGTGGCGGGCCTCGATGACAAGGCGGCGCGGGCGGTGTGGAGCAGCGGGTGCCGCAGCTGGTACCTCGACCGGTCCGGCAACAACACGGCCCTGTGGCCCGACTTCACCTTCCGCTTCCGCCAGACCACGGCCAGCTTCGACGAGCAGGCCTACGCGGTCCAGACCCTGGCCGAGCTGGCCGAGCTGGCCGCGACCGCGTCGGCGGGGGATGATGCGCCCACGCCCGCGGTGGCTTGAAGCCCGCGGCGTTCGAGAGAGAACCAGCATGAAGAACTTCTCCAACAAGGTCGCGGCCATCACCGGCGCAGGCTCGGGCATCGGCCGGCAGCTCGCCCTCGAGCTCGCCGAGCGCGGGGCCGAGCTGGCCCTGTCCGACGTCAACGAGGCCGGCCTGGCCGAGACCGTCGCTGGCTGCCGCGAGGCCGGTGCTCCGCGGGTCAGCGAGGCCCGGGTCGACGTCGCCGATCGGGCCGCGGTCGAAGCCTGGGCCGACGCGGTGGTCGCCGAGCACGGCCGCGCGAACCTGATCTTCAACAACGCGGGCGTCGCCCTGGCCAGCACCCTCGAGGCCGTCTCCTACGAGGACTTCGAGTGGATCATGAACATCAACTTTTGGGGGGTGGTCCACGGGACCAAGGCCTTCCTCCCGCACCTGCGCGCGGCGGGCGAGGGCCACATCGTCAACACCTCCAGCGTGTTCGGGTTGATCTCGGTGCCGGGGCAGGGGACCTACAACGCGACCAAGTTCGCCGTGCGCGGGTTCACCGAGGCCCTGCGCCAGGAGCTGGACATGGGCGGCGGGGGCGTGAGCGCGACCTGTGTCCACCCCGGCGGGATCAAGACCAACATCGCCCGAGACGCGCGCTTCGACGCGAGCATGGACGCGCTCGCGGGCGGCGAGGGCAAGGGCAAGGCGAGCTTCGAAAAATTGTTCATCACCGAGGCCCGGTCTGCCGCCCAGACCATCTTGCGCGGGGTCCGTCGCAACCAAAGGCGCGTGCTCGTGGGCCCGGACGCGCGGGTCATCGACTGGATGCAGCGCACCTTGCCCACGGGCTACCACTTCATGACCACGGGGCTGATCCGCGTCGCCAAGCGCTTATGATGGGCGGCGGTGGCCCGAGCCCGCGCAGCGCTGTCCTCGATTGGCCTGAGCCTGAGCCTGAGCCTGGTCTTGGGCTTGGGCGCGCCGCAGCGCGCCCGCGCGGCGGGTGAGGACGCGGTCGAGGACACGGGCCCGCGGAGCTCGAGGCCGGCGCCGAAGATGTCCGGCGAGGCCCTGCTGACCTTCATCGGCCAGGCGGACGCGCACGTCGTGGTGGTGCCCGCGGGCCCGCCGACGCCGGCCCTGCTCGAGACCGGCGACTCGATCATCGCGCGGCTGCGGGCGGGCGGGCGGCTGCGGGCGGTCCTCGACGGCCAGCGCCTGGGTGACCTGAGCGAGGCCAGCGACGCCGAGATCCTCGCGCGGGTCGATCGCCGCGGGGGCGCGATGACCATCGACCGCGTGCTCATCGTCCGGGTCGCGGGCTATGGCGCGGACCAGGTCGTCTACGCCGACAGCTACACCCGCGGGGGCGAGCGCTACGCGGGCTTCGTGCTCCACGCGGGCGAGACCCTCGCGCCCCACGTCGATCCGGCGGCCTCGCTCGAGGCCCGCCGCGAGGTGTTCGAGCCGGCGACGCGCCAGGCCGCGGCCAACGACGTGGTCGCCGGGGCCAACGATCTCAGCGACGCCGAGCGCAGCTACCTCGAGCAGGCGCTGTACATGCCCCGGGACCTGGTCCTGCGCGGGATCTACCGCGACCCCCTGGCCAACGAGGAGACCGTCGCGCTGTTCGACAACCCCGCGCTCGTCGAAGCCTCGAAGCGGCGCGAGAAGACCCGCCGGGGGTTGACGCTGACGGGCCTGTTCCTGGGCTACCCGACCGTGGTGATCAGCGCCGTGATGATCGGCCTGTCGATGACGGGCGAGTTCGGGAAGGGCTTTTTGTACGCGAACCTGGGGACCTTGAGCGTCGGCACCCTGGTGTGCGTGGGCGGGGCGATCGGCTGGGGGATGCAGCCCGTGCTCGGCGAGCCGGAGCTGCGCGCGGAGGTCGAGCGCCACAACCACAACCTGCGCAGCGAGCTGGACCTGCCGGCGAACATCGACGCGCAGCTCGCCAGCGAGGAGGGGGGTCCCCTCGCGCGGCGCCCGGGCTGGAGCTCGAGCCTCGCGCCGCTGCTGGACGCCGAGGGGCGGGCGGCCGGCGGCGTGGTGTCCTGGTCCGTCCGCTTTTGAGCGGGTCACCCCCTCACCCGAGCACGTCGTCGACCTTGGACTCGAAGGATGCGCAGCGGTCGGCCCACCACTCGTGGGCCATGGCGAGGGCCTCGGGCGTCGCCGTCCGCTCCAGGCCCTCGACCGGGGGGCGGTCCTCGGTCGAGGGCATGGGCATGGCCGGGCTGGCGTTGCCGAGGACCAGGGCGCCGTCGCGGTCGTAGACGCCCAGGTAGCACCAGCCGACGGAGAAGTACTCGACCGACGCGATGTAGTCGGCGCCGAGGAGCGCGGCGAGGGCCTGCCCGCGCTCGAGGTCGAGGCGCCCCGTGTAGGCGGTCTCGAGCCCCCGCAGCCGAGCCAGGGCGCCGCGGCTGCGGCCGAAGCAGCGAAAGGGGTAGCCCTCGATGACCGGGGCGAGGTGCGGAGGGGCCGTGCTCTGGAGCTCCTGGTAGGCGCTGCGGGTCACGAAGCGCGCGCTGGGTAGCACGCGCCAGTGCTGGCCCATGCGGTGCTCGACGTGGACGCGCAGGCGGGTCAGGTAGGCGGGCGAGACCTCCGCGGGGACCTGCGGGGGCACGATGGAGACGGTGATGGTGTTGTCGTCGTCCACCTGGATCTGGTCGACGAAGCGGGCCGTGCAGCTGACCAGGGCGGCCCGCTGGCCCCGAGACCGGGCGAGAAAATCGGTGCTGGAGGCGCAGCCGAGGCCGAGACCGACGCCGAGGCTCCCGAGCCAGGCGCGGCGCGTCCACCCGGCCCTCAAAAGCGCCCCCCGACGTGGACCCCGACGCCCGCGAGCACGCGGCCGTCGTCGCCCGGGGCTGGCAGCGGGGCGAGGCCCACGGACCAGCTCGGCCGCAGGCGCGAGAGGCTGCGCTCGCGCAGGTCGGCCTCGATGGTCTCGGCCAGGCCCAGGTCGGCGCGCAGGCGTCGGTTGTGGCGCTCGACCTCGGCCTCGAGGTCGGCCTCTTCGTAGGGAAGGCGCATGCCGATGCCGACGATCGCCATGGCCTGAAAGCCGAGGCCGAGGCCGAAGCCAAAGGCGGACAGCACGGCGTAGCGAGGCGTCTGGCCACCATCGGTGACCACGCCCAGGGTGGCCGCGACGAGCAGGGGCACGCCGAGGCCAAAGCCGACCCCGATGAGCACGGGCTGGGCGCGGCGGCGACGCTCGACTTGGGCGTCGAGGCCCTCGAGCGCCAGGGCCTCGAGGAGGGCCTCGCCCTCGAGGGGCGTCTGCGCCAGGCCGCGGCGGACCCCCGCGTCACCGAGGCTGGCGTCGAGGCGCGCGTCGAGGTAGCGGCGCTCTCGGTCGAGGACGTCGTGGGCGCCCAGCGTTGCGGCCGTCGTCGCCTCCCAGGCGGGCTCGAAGATCTGCTCGCGGGCGCGCGGCGAGGGCCGGGGATCCCAGTGGGGGCTGAGCGCGGTCCCGCGGGTGAGGGCGAAGCCGGCGTAGCGGCGACCGTCGGGGAAGTAGCTGTCGACGTAGAGCACTTCATCCCTGGCGGGTCCGCCGTGGGCCTCGACCTGGATGATCAAGATGCGCGCGATCCTGCCGCCGTGGTCTCTCTGGATGACCCCGGCGCGCTCGAGAATCTCGTCGTGTCCGAGCTGGGTCGTGTCCCCGAGCAGCTCGGGGCCGAGCAGCTCGGACACGGGCCCCGCACCCTCGAGGGCCGCGCGGATGGTGGCCACGGCGGCGTCGCGGCTCGGCGTGGACGGGCCGGTGGCGACGAGCAGGACCGAGCCGGGCTCACCGACAAAGGTCAACACGGCCGCGGGGGGCAAGCTGATCTGCCAGTCCCGCGCGGCCTTCGAGGTGGGCCGCGGGCGGCCTCCATCGGAGCCTGGGGACCCGCTCGCCCGAGCCGGTGCCAGGCAGATGCCCGCCGCGATCAACACAGCCCCTCGCCCCACTCCAGGTCGCAGGAACGGCATCGCGCCATGGTAGCCCAGGTCACCGGCGCGCGAGCCCTCCCGAGGCGAGCGGTCGCGAGATGATCTCTTGCTAGGCTCCGAGCATGCTCGGGGGTGCGCTCGTCACTGCGTCACTGTGTGGCCAGCTCGCTGCGCTCGGGCCTCCGATTCAGCGACCGAGCGGGCGGGCGTCGACAGCCCCCGCATCCAGGCCGTCGAGTGTGCCGAGCGTGTCGGAGCCCAAGGCCGCTCCGAAGGCCACACCGGCGCCCGCGAGCTCCCCCACCGTCCAGCGCCCAGAAGGCACACCGCAGCGTCCCCGCGTGAAGGGGGACAGCTCCGTCCAAGGATCGTGGATGCCTCCTCCGGCTCCCCATCTTCGTGGGGAGCTCGCGGCTGCTTCCCTCACCCCCGAACTCCCGCCCAGCCCCCTCGAACTCCCTGCGCCCATCCTTGGCCTACGCAGCACCATCTTCCTGGGCAGCGGGCTCGCGTTCGTTGGCGGGGCCGGGGTCGCGGGCTACATGCTCTGCCGCGGTGGTTGCGACGCCGTAGGCAGCGCGACGGTGGGAACCCTGGCCTCCGTGGGCACGGGGCTCATCGTGTTGTCTGCCGTGTTCCTGGGCGTGGACGCCCAGCGAAAGCGTGCGCGAGCCGAGAGCCGAGGACAGATCGTGCGCGTGCGCGTCGACGCAGACGGACTGCACTTCTAGCTGCGCATCTGTCGTGGCCATCGTTCGGCGTGAGTAGCGCGCTGCGCGGGATGTAGAAAGCGTAGCGTGATGTACGCGGAGCGAGTTCGAGCATCGTGTGGGTGGATGGTGGAGCTAGTCGCTCGGGCTGCAGGCTGTACGACCGCCTCCAGGACGCTTCGAGGTTGTTTGAAAAGCTGCTAGAAGAGTGGGGCACGAGCCCGGATGACACACAACCAGCATTTCATGACCACGCTCTCCCGAGCATGCATGGCCAGCGAGTCCTGGGTCTTCGCACGATGAGCGGGTCAAACCACCAGTGGGACATCATCGGCAAGGTTGTCGTCGCGCGGACCTCGCCGGGCCCGATCGATGATGCGGTCTGGATGGCCTACGTGAAGGACATCGAAGACAATGATCTCGAGTACGGTCTAGCCTTGACCAAGGGGGCGCTCGACATCAGCGCGCTTCAGCGCAAGGCTGTTGCCGATGCCATGAACAAAGGGGGACTCGCCGGAGTCGTTGTGACGGATGAGCGCCTCGTGCGGGGCTTGGTGACCGCCGTGAGCTGGCTGGGCCTAAAGGTTTCGGCCTTCAGCTGGGATGAACTGGACGGCGCGATCGATGCCCTGAAGACCGCCTCGGCCGCGGAGCGTGACCAGATCAAGCGGATCGCTCAGGTCTTCTTCAAGAGTTAGAGGGGCAGGACCCGCTCACGACGGCGAGAGTTGGGGCCATTGTTCCAAACAATGATGACATTGAGTAGGGCCGAGAGGACCACGACGGCTCCGGCCGCTCGATAGTAGTCGTTCTCAAAATAGGGGGATAGCGCGGGTAGGAACCCAAAGAACATGACGGTTCCACCGGCCAACAGTGATGCGGCCTGGACGAGCGAGCTCCCTCGCCCTTGCCGTCGGTGATTGAACAAGAAGCCCGAGACGACGATACAGATGACTGCGAGGCTGAACTTGATCAGGAAGAGGTCATCTGCGGGGATCAGCGACATCATGAAGATGAAGATGAGGGTGACCCCAACCTGGGCTGCGATGTAGCCGACGATGAACTGTGTCTGTGTGAGCGAGGGGGCGAGCTCTTGCCTTCCGTACTTGATCGTTTGAATGTGAACGATGATCTCCATGCCCGTATAAATGACGAGCCCTACCCAGAAGAGCTTGAAGATGATGTGGTCAATCTCGTAGAACCAGTGGCTGAACATCGAGATAAACACGATGTCGTGGGCAAAATTGACCATGTTGCCAAGCACTGGAGTCGTGAAGCTCTTTTGCTTCTTGGCGAGTCGTATACTCTCGATGTAGTAGGCGTAGAAGCCAATGAACACGGCCGCTCCCGAAACGAGGAACGCCAAAGGGAGCTGGTCGAGTACTTCGAGGACTGAGCTTGTGTCGTACATGGTACTCTTGCCTTCATGCAGAGTGATTTACTTGTAAAACCGTACCGCGCTGCGGGTGCTCACCCACAACGACGGTTGCTAGACCGCACTCCTAGCTGGAGTGCTGGTGCGTGGCTCAAAGGCTGAGAGAGTTGACCTGCATGTCTGCCAGGCTCGTCGAGGAGGCCTCGACGTAGCGGTGATTCGCCTCGAGGCACCAATCGAGGTTTCCGCGCATCCAGTTCTGCATCAGGCGCAGGTAGCCGCGAGTCCCGGCGTCCGAGTCGTCGAGCTCGCGCGAGGCTGCGAGGTAGTCGAGGACTGTGCGCGAGGTCAGCCCGCAGGCGTCGTTGAGGGTGTCTCGCATGTTGTGGGCCACCCCGGCTTGCTCGAGGACCATCACGACATTGGAGGCCTCACCCATGAGGGCCTCTTTCTTGTACGAGAACAGGTCGTTGACGTAGGAGCAATTGAGGTTGCAGGCCCGCCGCGCCCTCGCAAAAGCCTCGGTCTCGCGAAGAGCGGGCGGGACTTCGATGCCGCGGACGATCGCGCCGAGATCCAGGCAAGGGCGCACGCCGCTGACGAGCACGCGCAGGTCCGAGTAGAACTCGACCGTCGAAAAGCCGATCCCCAGGCCGCGCAGGTGCGCTTCGTCGACGACACCGTCGAGGTATTCGCCGACGGTCTCGATGAAGGGCTCGATCCGGGGGGTGTAGGCGCGCAGCCGGTGGGAGATGTCCGCGAGCATGCGCTGCAGCGCGTCGATGCGCGCGCGGTCTTCCCGAGTCAGCGGCAGCGCCGGCGCGCCCACGGTCACCGATCGCCCGCGAACGCCGGCCATCATGCGATCGGCGATCAGCCGAGTCAGGGAGCTGTCCGTGCCGACGTCCGACTCGGCCGAGTCGACCATGTCGTCGAAGAAGAACAGGAAGCTGATGAAATTGGCGACGAGTGCCAGGGCGTGGGGCTCGTCATCATCGTGGACGAGGGCGGCCAGCTCGGGAAAGGCGGCGCGCTCGACAATGCGCAGTTCGGGGGAGCCAGGCTCCAAGATACCCATGGACAGGAGCCAGTCGATGTTTTGTCGGGCGGCCCAGTCTCCATGCGGATTCCGCTGGCGTGCGAAGGGCATGAATAGGCTGACCCTGAACTCATCGACGCCAGGGATGTTGAATTCGTGGTGGGAGCTGCTGTCGCGCTGATTGCGGCTGGATCGGGCCGAAGCCTTCACTGGGGTAAAGTGCCCTTGCTTGGCTTTTGCGATGATCAGCTCAGTCATGACGACCCCATTGAGAGACGACTAACCCCATCCTGGGTTGTAGTCTTATGCCCCACTGTAGGATTGGGGGTCAGTCGTGGTCAACAATAATATTGAATTTTTTCTTGTTTCAGCAGAAGCGAATTGCGCGAAATTATAGTCTGGCGGACAATGCGCATCGCCCTCGGGAGGACGATGTATGCATATTTTGAATGCTAGGGGCTCCTCTCGCTCGAAATACGGCGTTTTGGATCTGGAGGCCGATTTTCCGTCGTTACGAGGAAATCAGAGCCCATTCTTTCTTGATATGGGTGTCCCAATTCGCGACGTGTACTTTAGAACAGTGCCCATGTTTGAAGTCAGCTGCGCACATCTCAACTCATAGTGGGGAGGTGAACTGCTAGTCATGCTGGGGCATTTTATCTCGGCGCATTTCCCGTCACTTCCTTCGCGAACAGAAGCCTTTGTTCCACCCAGGAATAGCTAGTGCGCCTCGATGGCGATGGCGTGGCGTGGCGGTCAAAAGCGCAGCGACAGGCAGGTCAGCGCGCCGTCCATCTTCTGCGCCTCGCTCATCTCGAGGGCGACGACGCTCAGGGGCTCTGCCTGGGCGCGGCGCCAGCGATCCACGCGCTCGGCGAGGGTGGGGAAGCCCGCGGGGATCAGCACGGTGTCGTTGATGCGCAGGGTGTTGGCGGCGTAGGCCTCGGCCTCGGGCAGGGCGAGGACCTCGACGGGCTCGGGGGCGCCCAGGGTCAGCTCGGGCAGGCTCGCGAAGCTCGCTGCGGCTACCAGAGTGCGCGGGCCCAGAGCGGTCACGCTCGACTTGAAGTGCAGGCCCTGGGCAACGGGGACCTCGACGACGGCGTAGCCCCGGGGCTCGAGGAGCTGGCGCAGCGCGGCCACGCCAGCGGCGTTGCTTCGGTCCGAGCGACCGACGAGGACGCGCCGCTCGTGGACGAGGACGTCCCCGCCGTCGAGGGTCGCGGGGGCCTCGAGCTGGGCGCGCGGGCGGTCGCCGCACAGCAGGGCGAGGGTGTCGAGCATGGCCGCGACCTCGCCCTCGCGCGCGCCCGCGCCGGGTCGGGTGGCGATGGCCAGCTCGGGCACGATGAGCGCGACGTCCTCGACGAAGTGCGCGTCGGGGAAGGCTTCGAGGGCAGGGAGCTCGGTGACGGTCAAGCCGGCGCCGCGCAGCGCCGCGACGTAGGCGGCGTGCTGCTCGAGCATGCGGGCGTGGTCGGGGGCCGGACCTTCGAAGGTCGTCAGGCCCTCGCCGAAGGTCGACGCGGGCCGGCGGACGATGGCGCGCTCGAAGCGGTGCATGGCGCCAGCATACGCAAGCCTCCGCGCTTGACCGCGCCGCAGCCCCAGGGCAAACCCCAACCGTGCCCAGCCAGCCAACCCGGGAGCTCGAGACCTTCCCCAACCCGCGCCCCGAGCGGAGCTACGAGATTCGCTTCGAGTGCCCGGAATTCACCTGCGTGTGCCCCAAGACCGGGCAGCCCGATTTTGCGACGATCCGCATCCGCTACTCGCCCGCGCAGACCTGCGTGGAGCTCAAGAGCCTCAAGCTCTACCTGTGGAGCTACCGCGATCTCGGGGCCTTCCACGAGGCCGTGACCAACCAGATCCTCGATGACCTGGTCGCCGCGACCCAGCCGCGGTGGATGGTCGTCGAGGGCGACTTCTACGTGCGCGGCGGGATCAAGACCGTGGTCGAAGCTCGGCACGACGCCGAGTGATCTGCGTGCGCGGCGGTGGCGGAGCGATTTCGATCGACCGCGATCGACGAGCGCGCGAGCAGCTCAGTGAGCTCATGCACGACTCGGGTCGTGTACGAGCTGCGACATTGGGTGTGGCGGTGGCGAACTGACCAGCTCCAGGCCCATTCGGGCTTTTGTCGTGGCTTTTGATGTGCTCGAGACATCGTATTTTTCGATCATTATTGGCGAGGGTGATCGGATTGAGCCTCGAACGCTTTTTCTTCTGATTGAGGATGAAACATCCCGGCGAAAAGACTATTTTTCCCGCGATGGTCGCCAAAGCTCGCATCTCGTCGGAAGCTCCCAAGACTCTCACTGGAGCTCTCGCCACCGTGGCCTGCTTCCTGCTCGTCTCGAGCGTTGCGGGTACCGCCCACGCGGAGGGGCCCGACGAGGGGCTGAGCTCGGTCGGCGACATCGCCGGCGAGGGCAGCGAGACCTTGATCTCGCGCGGCGAGCCCGTGGCCTCCTGCGCCTGGCCGACGGCGGTCGCCGTGGTCGGCGGAGGTCTGTGCACCGGCACCCTCATCCACCCCGAGATCGTGCTCTACGCGGCGCACTGCGGCGGCGGCAACAAGGACATCGTGTTTGGCGAGAGCGCCTTCGGGGGTGGCGGCCGGACGGTGAACACCGCCTACTGCCGGACCAACCCGGGCTACGCCAACGTGTCCAACGACCAGGCCAACGACTGGGCCTTTTGCCGCCTCGCCGAGCCGGTCACGGACATCCCGATCACGCCCCCCGTGGCGGGGCCGTGCGAGAACTCGATCCTGCAGGTCGGCCAGGAGGTCGCGGTGGTCGGCTTCGGCGACACCCTCGAGGGCAACGCGGGCACCAAGAACTGGGGCATGAGCACCCTGGCCGCGGTCAACAAGCCCGGCAACATCACGGTGCTCGGCTCGGGCTCGGACGCCTCGGTGTGCTCGGGCGACTCGGGCGGGCCCGCCTTCGTGCGCTTCCCCGACGGGAGCTGGCGGGTGTTCGGCATCGCGTCGACGGTGTCCGGGGGCTGCGGCGGCGTCGGGACCCACTCCATCGTCGAGGGGGCGCTGCCCTGGGTCGAGTCCGAGAGCGGCATCGACGTGACCCCGTGCACCGCGGCCGACGGCAGCTGGGCGCCGGGTGAGGACTGCGGCAGCTTCAACGCCCTCGACCCCAACATCGGCACGGGCACCTGGGGCGATTGGTGTTCGGGTCAGCCCGTGAGCCCCAAGGCCGACGTCTGCGGTCCGGCCTGGGACGAGTTCGACGAGGCCTACGAGCCGACCGTGATGATCACGTCGCCGGCGTGGGGCGACAGCTTCGAGCCCAGCGAGGAGATCGACATCTTGGTCGACGCGGCCAAGCACCCCGACGGCGCGGCCATCCGCGAGATCCGGCTCGAGATCAACGGCAACGAGGTCGCGGCCACGGACGCCGAGCCCTACGGCTTCGAGGGCGCGGTGTTCCAGGATCCCAAGGTCTACACCCTCGTCGCCATCGCCGAGGACTGGAACGGCAACATCGTCGAGTCCGCGCCGGTGGCCATCGGGATCGGCGATCAGGACATCCCCGAGGAGCCCGAGCCCGAGGAGGAGCTCGGCTCGGAGGACGACGCCGGCATCGTCGACGGCGAGGGCGGCTGCGCCTGCTCGACCGCGCCCGAGCAGGGCGGCGGCTGGCTGGGTCTGCTGGGGCTGGGCCTGCTGGGCTTGGGCCTGCGTCGGCGCCGCTGAGGGCTACAGTTACAGCTACAGGCCGAGCGCTTGGGCGACGGTCCCGGCCGTCGCCGCGCTGACGTCGACGGCGAACTCGACGTCGAGCTTGGCGATGCTGTCGTCTCCGCCGTCGAAGCAGTGGTAGGAGGGGTAGCGGAAGTCGGCGGTGTCGTTGAGGAACATCGCCGGGAGGTCCCGATCCCAAAAGCTCGCGTGGTCCGAGCGGCGCAGGTCGGCGAGCAGCGGCGAGGTCTTGAGCGCGTCGGTCAGCGGCGCCCCGATGGTCGGGATGCCGCGGGTCTCGGCGAAGCCGTCGAGGGCCTCGCCGAGGGCCTCGGTGGCCTCGTCGGACACCCAAAACAGGAAGTCGGCGCGGAATTCGTTGGCCTCGAGGGTCGCGTACTCGCCGGGGAAGAGCAGGTCGAAGCCCTCGGGCACGGACTGGGAGTTGGGCGAGTCGTCGGTGAAGCCGATCATGTCGTAGGCGAAGGCCGCGACCACGACCTGGCCCTCGTCGAGGGTGCGCTGGGCGTGGGCGTCGGAGCCGATCAGGCCCAGCTCCTCCTCGTCCCAGCACGCGACCACGAGGGGCCGGGGGGTCTCGACGGTGCTGAACACCCGGGCGAGCTCGAGGACCGCGGCGACCCCCGTGGCGTTGTCGTCGGCCCCGGTGCACTCGGGGATGTGGTCGTAGTGGGCCCCGATGATCACGGCCTCGTTGGCCAGGGTCGGGTCGCCGCCCGGGAGGGTGCCGAGCACGTTGATGCCGGTGCCGTAGTCGTGGAGCTCGACGCTGAAGCCGAGCTCGGTCAGGCGATCGACGCACAGCTCCTGGACCGCCTGCCAGTGCGTGCTCCCGGGCACGCGCAGGTCGGCGATGAACTCGAGGTCCGCGGTGTAGGCCTCGGCGTCGACGCAGTCGAGGACCTCGGCGGGGGTCTGGGCCGCGCAGGGCTCGGGCCCGCCGCTGTCCTCTCCGGTCTCGCTCCCGGCCGTGTCGGTGGCGGTGTCGGTGCCTGCGACCTCGTCGTTGCCCGAGGAGCCCTCGCCGTCGTCGCCGGGGCAGGCGGTCAGCGAGGCCAGGGCCACGGCCAAGACGGGAGCCGGGGCCAGGGTCGGGAGGGGGATGCGCGCGCGGGCCATGCCGCCCAGCATAGACCAGCCCGGTCGCCCAGCCCGGTCGCCATGCCGCGGGGCCCTCACTCGGCGGGCACGGGCGTGCCGTTGCTGTAGTCCCAGTGGTCCGCGTTGGGGGTGTTCCACTGGACCTTGTCGATGTCGAGGAGTTCGTAGCTGCCGTCGGGGAAGAACTCGACGAGCAGGAAATTGTCGGTGTCGTAGCGCGTGGCCCCGACCTGGTACATGGGGGCGCCGTACTCGTCGGGGATGGTCGACCACAGCTCGCCGTGGCCGGCGAAGATCAGCTCGAGGGAGCCGGTGTTCGTCGTCAGCAAGGTGGCCATGTCCGTCGCGCCGGGCGTCTCGGTCTCGTCGAGGGCCGTGCGGTTCATCGGGAAGTGGCTGGTCAGCACGGTCGGGATGCCGTCGTCGAGCTGATCCGCGACCCAGTTGAGCTGGGCCTCGCCGTAGGAGCCGATGCTCGGATCGAAGTCGACGGCCTGGGGCTGGAAGGTCGTGCCGGACGAGCCGTTGGTGACCACGAAGCGCCACCCGCCGGCCTCGAAGGCGTAGTAGGGGTCCTTGGCGAAGAACTGCGCGAACAGGGTGTGGCTGAAGGCTTGGGGCACGTCCGGGACGTCGTAGTCGTTGTCGCCGAACACCGGGTAGACCGGGCAGGGGAAGCCCTCGAGCAGCTCGTCCGCGATCGCAAAGGCGTTGGGGTTGTTCTGGTAGTAGGCCGCGTCCTGGCTGGGGTAGGCGCCGTGGACGATGTCGCCGAGGAGGATGGCCAGGTCCGGGGCGGGGTCGAACTGCTCGAGCTCCCAGCGGACCACGTCGAGCTGGGTCTCGGCGCCGAGCAGGGTCGGGTCGTCGCCCTGGTAGGTGGGCCCGACGACGTGGGTGTCGGCGAAGAACACCACCCGGATGCTGTCCGGCTCGCCGGTCTCGGAGCTCGTGTCCTCGGCGGTCTCGGAGCTCGTGTCCTCGGTGGTCCCGGTGTCGGACTCGGACTCGGTGTCGGACTCGGTGTCGGCGGCCTCGTCGCCTTGATCTTGCTCGTCCGCGCCGCCGCCGTCGACGGCCTCGGCGAGGTTCGAGGTGCACGCAGCCAGGGCCCCCAGGGCGACCAGAGGCAGGGCGGTGAGGCGGAAACACGCGCGGTGGACGGCGTCGGAAGACACAGTCGTTCGATGGTGCCACACCCCGATGAGCGCGGGGAGAGACTGGGGCCACCACGGCGGAGCGCTTGCACCATCGTCACAGGCGCGAAAATGACTTGGATCAACTGAGCGAGGAAATCCCCAACCAATCCCCAACCCGTGCGGCCAACCGCGAGTGGGGGCGCTCAGAGGGTCGGCCAAAACGAGTTTGGCCACCCCTGTGTCTGCTCTAGCCGTCGTGGACGACGCCACGCGCTCCCTGCCCCACGTCCACGACTCAGAGACTGTCATCGAACCCACGCCCCCGCTCGCGGGGGCGACCACCAGCCTTCTCGAAGGCACGAACCCCATTGCCCACCAAGCCATAGCGGAGGAGCGGAGCGACGAAGCGCCCCGGGTCCCAGATGGCTGTGGGGGCAAAGCAGAATTCAGGGAAGGCCGGGGATGGCGAGCCAGTCGAAGCGCTCGACGGGCTTGCGCAGCTCGGGCGGGTAGACCGAGCGCACGCCGAGCAGGGCCGTGGGCGAGCCCATGTCCTCGACGGTGTGGACGTCCAGGCGCGGCAGGGTCTCGACGGCCAGGATCAGGGTCGCCGTGGCCTCGGGGCGGACCATGGTCTGGTAGTTGCGCGGGAGCGCGTCTCGGTCCTGGGGCATGACCTCGACCCGGGTGCCCTCGACGATGGGGTTGAGGTCGGCGTAGGCGATGAAGCCGACCCGCGTCGGGAGGCCGTTGGCTGGGCGCGCGGCGAACTCGAAGGCCTGGCCGTCGACCTCGAGGACGCCGTCGTCGAGCAAGCCGTTCTCGAGCACCAGGCGCAGCCCGATGGCGGCGCGGGTGGGGTTGTGGAGGGCGAGCTCGAGGGCGCAGCGGCGGCCGGGCGCCTGAGAGCCGGGGCTGTCGACGCCTGGGAGCTCGTGCCAGAGCGTGGTGGGCAGGTCCCCGCCGTAGTGGGCCAGCTGGTCCGCGCGGCCGCAGCGGAGGCTGCGAAGGTGCACGTCGAGGTCGCCGAGGCTCAGCAGCGGGCCCTCGCTCGGCGCGGGGTTTCGGCTCACGATCTTCGCAACGTGGGCCCTGGCCTTGGCGTCCCATGCCCGCTCGGTCGCCTCCCACGACTCGAGCGAGCCGCCCATGTCGCGCAGATCGTAGAGCTGGGAGCCCATGCCGAAGTAGTTGGCTTCGAGGTCCGGGTCGAAGGTCGCGAGGGCGCGCTCGCTCTCCACGGCGACGGCCTCCCCGGCGGCCTGCTCGAGGGCGGCGAGCTCCTCGGGGGTCGTGTGGACGCAGCGCATGAAGTAGGGCGCGGAGCTGGCGGACTCGGGGTCTGCCGGGTCCGCGCCGACGCTGAGCGGCCAGGCGTCCTCGCCCTCGCCCACGGTGAGCTCGAAGGTGGCGATCGGATCGTCGAAGTAGTCGTCGACGTCGAACAGGTTCACGCCGACGACGGATCCCGGCGGCAGGGACACGCCCTCGACGGACACGTCGATGTAGGGCTCGTTGACGAAGGTGCTCCGCTTTTGCCCCGAGGGCAGGGTCAGGGCGACCCCCAGCTCGGCGTACTCGGCCCCGCTAAAGGGCATCCAGCCCCAGTCGTAGTGGCCGTAGGTCTGAACGCGGCAGTGCAGGGTGCCCTCGGCGTCGCTGGCCGGGTGGACGAAGGCCGCGAGCCGCTCGGCCCGGGCGTCGAGCTGCTCGCGGGTCCCGAGGGCCTTGTCGAGCTCGGCGTAGGCGTCGCGCTTGCACCCGGTGAGCGCGACGACGCAGGCGAGGCCGAGGCCGGCGAGGGGGAGGCGGCGAGCTGCGGACACGTGCTCCGCCTAGCCCTTTTTGGGTCGCATGCTGGCGAGGACTTGCTTGACCTGCTCGCGGGGGTGGTCGGTGATGCCGCTGAACTCCTGGCCGACCTTGAGCCACTCGCCGCCGTCGATGGTCACGCACTCGCCGGTCACGAAGCGGGCGGCGGTCAGGTAGACGGCGAGCTCGGCGAGCTCGGCCGGCTCGCCGTAGCGGCCCAGGGGGATGCGCTGCTTGCCGATGTTCTCGGTCCCGGGCATGGCCAGGCGGGAGAAGGCGCCCTCGGTGGGGAAGGGGCCGGGGGCGATGGCGTTGAGGCGCACGCCGTAGGTCGCCCACTCCGTCGCCAGCGAGCGGGTCATGGCCAGCACGCCCGCCTTGGCGCAGGCCGAGGGCAGCACGAAGGCCGAGCCCATCCACGCGTAGGTGGTCACGATCGACAGCACGGTGTAGTCGTGGCCCTCGGGCTTGCCGCGCTCGATCCACCGCTTGCCCATGGACTGGGTGACGTGGAAGGTCCCGTAGAGCACGATCTTGACCACGGCGTCGAAGCCCCCGACGCTGAGGTCTTCGCTGGCGCACAGGAAGTTGCCGGCGGCGTTGTTGACCACGTCGGTGATCGGCCCGAGCGCGTCCTCCAGCTTGGTCAGCGCCGCGTCGACGCTCGCTCGATCGCGGACGTCGGCGCTGGTCCACGCCGCGCGCGTGGTCCCCTCGGGGGCCCCGCTGTGGATCGCGTCGACGACCTCGCGCAGGGGCTGCTCGCGACGCCCGAGCACGGCCACCTTCGCGCCGAGCTGGCCAAAGCGCAGGGCCATGGCCTTGCCCAGGCCCGTGCCGCCGCCGGTCACGAGGATGGTGCGCCCTTCGAGGAGATCGGTCTGGTACATGGGCGCGAGCATACCCAAAAAGGGTAGGGTGGACCCGTGACCGACGAGCGCCCGGATCTCGAAGCCTTGCTCCGAGCCAACCGCGAATTCTATCGCGCCTTCGCCACCGC
This sequence comes from Plesiocystis pacifica SIR-1, assembly GCF_000170895.1. Classification (GTDB taxonomy): domain Bacteria; phylum Myxococcota_A; class Polyangia; order Nannocystales; family Nannocystaceae; genus Plesiocystis; species Plesiocystis pacifica. The sequence continues at coordinate 26,456 of NZ_ABCS01000001.1, forward strand.
GGACTTCGTGGCCATGGACCGGGTGTGGTCGGACCACAGCCCGCTCATGTGCGTGCACCCGGGCTGGCGGCCGCTCCACGGTCGGGACCGGGTGATGGCGAGCTGGCGCGGGATCCTGCGTCGGCCGATGGCGGTGCAGTCGCGGGGCGAAGTCGCCGAGCTGCTCGGGGCCGTCGGGGTGGTCGTGTGCGCCGAGCTCTTGCCGGCGGTCGAGCTCGTGGCCACCAACTTGTTCGTGATCGAGGAGGGGCGCTGGCGGATGATCCACCACCACGCCGGCCCCGCGGCAGGCAGCGCCAGCGACGAGGACGAGGACGATGACGACGATGACGATGACGAGCCTGGCGGCGGCCGCTTGCTGAACTGAGTTCTGTTTTGCCCCCACAGCCGCCTGGGACCGGGGGCGCTTCGTCGCTGTCCGCTCCTCCGCTTTGGCTTGGTGGGCAATGGGGTTCGTGCCTTCGAGAAGGCTCGTGGTCGCCCCCGCAAGCGGGGGCGTGGATTCGTGTGCCCGGCATGGACACCGACCTGGAGGTGAAAGTCCTCCTCCAAGGAGCCACGAACGAAGAAAGGGAAGCGCAAGGGCCCGAGGGCGACTGAGGGTCTGAAAGAAGCGTGAAACGAACCAGCGGGTCGACGCACAGAAACCGGATCAGAGGCGGGGCGCCGAGGGCGAGCGTGCGAGTGAACGCGAAGCTCTTCGTGGCCGAACACGGCGTCACGTGCATCCGGCGATCGCGCTGGGAAGGCCGGTGTCCTTACCCGGGGAGATCTCGCTCTAGGGGCCTGAAAGGGCCACGTGGTCACGCACGCGGAGCGAGAAGTCAGCAGAGGTCACGAAAGGCGTCGAAGGGCGCCACAAGGACCGAACGATAGCGAGGGCACGACGCCCGAGAATCTCGACGAGACCATGCCTCAGATGTGGCAGCTGCAACGCTACCTGCAGGGGTGGTGGAGGTACTTCGGGCTGACAGAAAGCCGACGAGGACTCCGAGACGTCGAGGGGTGGATCCGACGCCGGATACGGTGTCTGATCTTGTACCAATATCGGACCCCAAGGCGGGCGTATCGAGCACTGCGGGGGCTGGGAGCCCGAGACTTGCAGGCGCGAGCCGTAGCGGCTCACGTGAGCAGGTGGTGGTGGAACTCGAACGGCGTGGTGAACCGCATCCTGTCGAACTCGTATCTCGCACGGCTGGGAGTCCCGACCCTGGCCTCGTGACCTCAAGCGTCGAACCGCCTGGTGCGGACCCGCATGCCAGGTGGTGTGGGAGGGGCTCGCCGGGGAGACCCGGCGCCCCTATCCCGATGTTGACCGTCTCTGAGTCGTGGACGTGGGGCAGGGAGGGCGTGGCGTCGTCCACGACGGCTAAAATGGACAGGGACTGTGAAAACTTCACAGTCCCTGAGCCCGGCGCCTACTCGAGGCGCAAGAGCGCCCACGAGACCTCTTCGGAGCACTGGATCCCCGACTGGGCCTGGGCGCCGTAGAACTCGTAGGGCCAGCCGGCGATGCCGACCTCGGCGGTGCTCTGGACCTGGACGAGCTGGTCGATGCCCGGCCCGCCGACGTTGAACTGGTAGCTGTCCTTGCCCGTGTCCGGGCAGCAGGGCTCGCCGGGCTCGACCTCGTCGCAGGCGCAGTGGCCCGTCGAGACCAGGTCCTTGGGCGCCCAGTGGTCGAGGGCGGCGGCGGCCTCTTCGTTCAGGCCGTAGCTGCCGCGGTGGGCCACGAACATCGGCGGCTCGTAGTTGCCGCCCCCGCGCCAGATGCTGATCGTGTCGTAGTTGCAGGTGTCCTCGTTGGGGGTGTCGAGGGACTCGACCTGGACGACGTAGCAGTTGGCGTCGGGGTCGTTGGGGTCGTCGACGACGGGCAGGGCGGAGGCCAGGTCGTAGCCCCAGGCGCCCACGGGGTGGAGCTGGTTGTCGATGCAGTTGAAGCAGTCGAGGCAGATCTCGCCCAGGAGCAGGCCGCCCTCGGTGTCCTCGACGCGCATGACGACCTCGATGGGCTCCGTGGGGCAGGGGCTGCCGAGCAGTGTGGGGTTGAAGAGCACGGGGCTCAGGCCCGGGGTGAGGTCGATGGAGCAGTACTCGTCGCCGGTCTCGGTGTCGGGCTCGGTGTCCGACTCGGTGTCGGGCTCGCCCTCGTCGGTGCTGCTCGACTCTTCACCCGCGCTGGTCGAGCTGTCCGTCGACTCGCCGGAGCCGGTGTCGGTGCTGGTGCTCGTGTCCGTGTCTTCGGTGGCGTCGGTCTCGGTGTCCCCGCCGAGCTCCTCGCCCTCGGCGATGGCGGGCCGGAAGTCGGGGTTGGCCTGGGTGCAGGCGCAGGCGAGCGCGGCGAGGGTGCCCAGGACGCGAGCACGCGCGGCGGTCGGTCGAGCCATGGGCAGGACCATAGCACCGACGACGGCCCGCCAGAGCCCCGGGGCGCGCGCGAGCGTTAGGCCAGGGGCAGGCGAACCTCGAAGCGGGTCCCGCTGCCGAGCTCGCTGTGGACCTGGATGTGGCCGCCGTGGTCGCGGACGATGTTGTGGGTGACCGACAGCCCCAAGCCGGTGCCCTGGCCTTCGCCCTTGGTCGTGAAGAAGGGGTCGAAGATGCGCTCGCGGACCTCGGCGGCCATGCCAGCGCCGCGATCGACCACGCCGAGCTCCGCGAAGGGGCGACCCTCGACCTCCACGACCCGCGCGCCCACGCGCAGGCGCTTGTCCGGGTCGTGGCCGGGGTAGCGGAGGTTGAGGGCGTCGCGGGCGTTGGTGATCAGGTTCATGAGCACCTGGCGCAGCTGCTGGGGGTCGCAGGAGACCCGCGGCAGCTCCTCGGGGACGTCGATCTCGAGCACGACGTGATCGTGGCGCAGGACCGCGCGGATCAGCGAGAAGGTCGCGTCGACGACCGCGCGCAGGGAGGTCGGCTCGCAGCCCACGGCCTCGCGCCGGGCGAAGGTCAGCAGGTTGCGGACGATGGTCTTGACGCGCTCGCACTCCTGGACGATCTCGGCGGCGAGCTCGGTGGTCTCGCTCGGGAGGTCGGGGTCCTGGGCGACGAGCTCGGCGTAGCTCATGATGCCCTGGACGGGGTTGTTGATCTCGTGGGCGACGCCGCTGGCCAGGGTCCCGATCGCCTCGAGCTTTTGGCTGTGGCGCAGCTGGGCCTCGAGCTCGGCGCGGTGCAGCTGCGCCAGCTTGCGCTCGGTGATGTCCTCGACCAGGCCCAGGCCGTAGAGGGGCTGGCCGTGGGCGTCGCGGATGAGCATGGCCGTCAGCCGGCCCCAGACCTGGCGCCCGCTGGCGTGCAGGAAGCGCTTGTCGATCTGATAGAAGGGGATGTCGCCCGCGAACAGCGACTCGGCGAGGTCGACGTCGATGTCGCGGTCTTCGGGGTGGGTGATGTCGGCGAAGCTGTGCTGGAGGAGCTCGGCGCGGGTGCGGCCGACGATCTCGGCCATGCGCGCGTTGACCCGGACGTAGGAAAAGTCCTCGATGGAGACCACGGTGATGCCGATGGGCCCCTCCTCGAAGATCTTGCGGTACTCGCTGTCGCTGTCCTCGAGGATGGCGAGGTCCTCGAGCAGGTCGTGGTACTCGCCGATGAGCGCGAGGCGGCCCTGGCAGGACATGGGGGTCACGCTCTGGCGCACGCGCGAGCCGTCCCGAAACTCGACCACGCACTCGTGGCGGCGGGCGTCGACGATCGCCCGGGTCCAGCACGCGGCGGTCCGCTCGGGGTTGACGAGGTGGGGGGCGATGGCGCCGAAGAAGGCCCGGCCGTCGAGGCCGATGAGCTCGCGCGGATCGTCGAGGCCCGCGCGCAGCAAGATCGCGGCGAAGGCCGGGTTGATCACGCAGACGCGGTTGCGGGTGTCCTTGAGCAGCAGGCCCGTGGTCATGTGTACGGCCGCGGCCGCGAGCGAGGTCGATAGGCCCGGGAGCTCGGCGTCGTCCTCGCTCGCTCCCTCGCGCGCCCTCTCGTTCACTGGGAGGGCTTCTCCGAGCGGGGCGCCTCGAGGCTGGTCAGGGAGGCGACGGAGGCCTCGGCGATGCCCGAGACGGCGACGATGTAGTAGGCGCGGTCGGGCTCGATGCCCGGGCGGATCGAGAGGTGCTCGGCGTCCGCGCCCGCGCGCTCGCGGACGAGCTCGACGGCCGCGCGCGGGATCACGGCCTGGCCGTCGCGGGAGAAGGGGCGGCTCACGCCGTCGGCGTCGAGGTCTTCGTAGCCGCTGAAGTTCAGGGCCCCGCGCAGCGTTCGGCGCTGGCGGCGGACGAAGGTGGCCAGGCGCGCGGCGGTGGCCATGGCCCGCTCCGCGCCGGCGAAGGGATCCCAGCGGGCGATGGGCTCGGCGTGGGGCTCGGCGGCCCGGCGCAGGCGCTCGATGTCGGCGAAGGGCAGCTCCTCGCGCCAGCGATCGTTGCGCCCGTAGTGCTCGCCGAGGCGGGCGAGGATGTCGTGGACCCGGCTCTCCCGGCCCTCGGGGACGAGCGCCGTCGACAGGGCGCGCGCGCCCTCGGGGCCGACGAAGGGCTCGACGAGGGTCTCCTCGGGGCTCGGGCCCGCGCTGTCGCCTGCGGGCAGGATGCCGAGCAGGCCCTCGAGGTCGTCGCGGCCGCCCCGGGTGCGGTCGTTGGGCAGGCGCACGCCGAGGTCGCGAAGGTGCTCGAGCAGCTCGCTCTGGGCCCGGCGCGCGGCCTTGTCCATGAGCAGCAGGGTCTCGGCGTCGGCGTCGAGGGCCGCGGTCACGGCGAGCAGGGACTCGACGCGGGCGATGGCCCGGGACAGGCGCAGGCGCGTGGTGAAGTACTCGAGCAAGGAGCCGCGCTCGCCGGTGATCGTGTCAGTGAGCGCCGTCCACATCGCCTCGCTGGCCTCGAGCACGCGCAGGTGGGCGCGGCCGAGGGTCCAGCCCAGCCACGCGCCGCTGCCGAGCGCGCCGATGGCGAGCGCGGTCCACCGGCCGCCGCGGCGAAACAGCGGCTCGAACCAGTGCCCGGTATCCATGGCGATGGCGTCGGCGAACATGGCGAGGACCGCCGGCAGGAACACCAGCGCGGCGATGACAATCAGTATGCCCCACAGCAACATGCGCGGGGGGTCGGGCTTGTGGCGGGCGGCGTCGAGGCAGGCCGCGTGGGCCTGGCGCAGGGCCTCGAAGTCGGGCGGTGGGGCCGGGCGCGCGCGGTCACGATCGCGCACGGCCTCGTCGAGCTGCTCGCCGAAGGCACGCCGCAATTTGCTGACCAGCTCCTCCGTGCGGCGGAGGCTCTGCGGGGCCGGATCAGCCCACAGCTCGCGATCGACGCGCTTTCGCAGGGTGCTCAGGAGCTCGTCTCGCCAGCGCTCGACGGCCGCGCGATCGCGAGCGACGACGTCGTCGAAGCGCTTGCGCTGGAGCAGCCGCCAGGTGTCCTCGATGGCGCGCATCCGCTCCGCGAGCCAGCCCGCGGGGACGGGAGCCGGCGGCGTGGGATCGAGCAGCGAGGGGTCCCCGTGGTCCGGGCCGTAGCGCGCGGTCAGCAGGTCGCCGCGCTCGTACCAGGGCAGCGGCGGGTCGGGCGTGACCGCCGGGGCGTAGCGCTCGAGCACGGCGCGGACGTCCTTCTCGGCCTCCTTGGCCCGCTCGCCGCGCTCCATGGCCAGGGCCTCGATCTGCTCGAGGGCGTCGGCCTCGCTGAAGCTGGCGTCGACCCGCGGCGCGTCTCGGACCGCGTCGAGGGCCTCGAGGGCCACGCGGTCGCGGCCGTAGGCGGCCAGCCGCGCCCGGGGGAGCTCGGCGACGGAGCACACGAAGGTCGCCAGGGGCTCCTTGGGCTGGCTCCCGTGCAGCAAGCTGGTGATCAGCTCGGCCCCGCCCTCGGCGCTCAGATCGGCGTAGAGCAGCATGGTCGCGAAGTTGCGCACGCACTGGCCGAGCTCTTCGCGGGACAGCACGGAGAACTCGGCGACGTCCTCGATGAGGTAGAGCTGGGAGACGGCGCGGCGCCGGGCTGGGGTGTCGGCGACGGACCGGCACAGCTGGCGCACGCAGTCGACGATGGCCTGGGCGGCGTCGGGTTTGGTCTCCGCGCCCTCGGTCGTGTCGGTCGCGTCGGGACCCGCGGTCTGCGACTGCGCGGCGCGGACCTGCTCGGCCCCGCGTACGGCGGGCGGGTGGGGCATGGTCAGCAGCGGCAAGATCACGCCGTTGCGCGCCTTCCCGGTGCGGTAGGCCTCGAAGATGGGCCCGAGCTCGGCCAGCAGGCGGGCCTGGACGCGAGCCAGGATGGGCCACAGCTGGTTGCGGACCTCGGCCTCGCCGAGATCGGCGAACACGAGGATGGTCAGCCGGGTCTGGTGCTCGGTCGCGGTCCCGTCGCGGACGCCGACCATGCGCGCGTGGGCGAGGGCCCGGCGCACGGCCCCGAGCACGTCCTCGGCGGCCTGCTCGGGCACGGTGAGGGTGCCGGCCGCGGGGCTCGACGTCCCGCGCTCGGCCCCGCGTTCAGGGATGTGGGCGAGCTCGACCCGGACCAGGCCCAGGCCGTCGTCGTGGCGCGGGTCGAAGCCGTCGAGGACGAGGGCCTGGTCGCGCTCGTCCCGGAGGCGCTGGGCGACCTGCGTGCCGAACTCGCCGACGCCGAGCAGGACCGCGGGGACCTCGAGGGTCCTGGACGCTCGACCCTCGCTCCGCTGCCCTACCGCGTCCACAGGGTTCACTGACTTCGCTCAGGCGCCACGCGGCGCGCTAGTCGAGGACGGGGGCCAAGATGGCGCGGGCCTCGGCCAGGTCGCGGTACTCGGCGCTGCGGGTCTTCCCGTCGAGCTCGAGGTCCTGCGCGCGCACGGCCCAGCTCTTGGTCAGCTGCTTGAGCTCGGCCCGGAGCGCGTCGTCGAGGGTGGCGACGTCGGCGAGCAGGGGCGCGACCCAGCTGTCGTAGACCGCGGGCATGTCCTTGCGCAGGGCGATGAGCGCGTCGGCGGCCGCGAGCAAGCTGGTGCCCAGGGGCAGGGTGCGATCCTCGCGGACGCGCAGGACGTAGCCAGGCCCGCCCTTGACGGCTTGATCGCCAAACTCGACGGTGCCGCGGGCCAGGCCCAGGGCCAGGCCGACGACGGACACCCGGCGCTGGGCCTCGACGGCCTCGAGCTTGGCGCGACGGTCCTCGGGGTCGAGGTCCGAGAGCCTCTCCCAGTGGTGGTCGATGTGCAGCGGCCAGGCCGGCTCGCGCTGGCCCTGGAAGCGGCGGTAGGCGGCCTTCATGTCCTCGTTGATGTGCGGGAAGCAGTACAGCGGCACCCCGAGGATGGACCGGTAGAACACGATGCGGTGGGAGTCGGGCCACTCGAGCTCCTGGGACTCGTCGCCCGTGGCCTCGCCGTAGACCTCGTGGAAGGGGCCCGTGCGCAGCGAGTCGTGCAGGCCCACGAGCAGCATGTTGGGGTGCTTGATGGTCCCGCGCAGCTCGGGCTGGTAGCGCGACAGGGGCTGGGCCTTGTTGATGGCCAGATCGATCTTGCGGCGGGCGTAGGTGCGGACCTTCTCGTCTCGCCACAGCGCGGTCGGGTCGAGGGGGCGGTCCTCGAGCAGGTCGACGGGCTCGCCCCGGGGGTCGTCGGTCTGGCGCCCGTAGTAGGCCGCCTCGAGGGCCAGGGCGTCGTCGATGCGCAGGCCCAGGCGGCGGGCCGCGTCGTCGGCCTTGGGGTCGCCGAGGATCTCGGGCCCGAGGCGCTCCTTGGCCATCTCGACCAGGCGATCGACGATCTCCTGGACCACGCGGCGGGCGTCGGGGCGGACCGAGCCGCCGCGCTCGTCAAAGCGCGGGCGCAGGGCCTCGCGCAGGGCCACGAGCACGGCGTCTTGGTTTTGGAGCTCCGGGCGGCTCTCGATCTGGTCGACGTAGTACCAGCTCCAAAAGCGCATGCGCGCCGAGGGGTGCTGGAGCAGCTCGACGTCGAGGGCGTACTCGTTGGCCTCGCTGCGCAGGCCCTCGACGCCGCCGTCGAACTCGTAGCGGCGGGCGAGCTCCTCGAGGCTCCGGGCCAGGCGCCCGGCGGACGACTCGATGTCCCGGAAGGTCCGGCGCAGGTGCTCGGCGGCGCGGCCGAGGGCGCCCTTGAACTCGAGCAGGGCCGACTTGACCAGCCACGCGCGGATCTTGTCGACGTAGTCGTTGAACAGGCCGACGGCGCGGTCGCGGGCGGCCTCGAAGTCCTTGTCCTTGCGGGTCAGGAGCTTGTCCCAGCCGCCGTGGGTGCGCTTGATCTCCTGGGCCTGGGCGTTCATCTCGCTGCGGAAGCGGCCCTCGCCGCCCAGGTCGCTCTCGGCCTGGAGGCGCTGGACCTGCTCGCGCAGCTCGTCGATGGCCTGGGGCGCGAGGGGGCCGTCGGCGCTCTCGCGGAAGTCGATGAGCACGTGGCGCTGCTCGTAGAGGTTGAGCTCGGGGGACTCGTCGGGCCCGGCCTGGGCCAGGAACTCGGTCCACCAGTCGCCCGTGGCCACGCGGTCGAGCTGCAGCTGGAGGTGACGCTGGATGTTCTCGCGGGCCTCGGCGACCTGGCGCTGGAGGGCGTTGAGGCTGGCGGCGGGGGTCCAGCTGCCGTCGAGGATGCGGTCCGCCGAGATCTCGCGGACGCCCGCGGTCTGGTCGCGCAGCTCCTCTTGGGTCTTGTCGAGGGCCGCCTCGAACTTGCCGCGGGCGAGCTCGGGGAGCTCGGCCATGCGCTGCCAGATGCCGCCGTCGACGTCCTGCTGGCTGGCGAGCAGGCGGATCTTGCTGGTGAAGGCGTCGTCGATGCGCCGGGCCTTGGCGTCGTCGGACAGCTGGGCGAACTCTTCGGGGTTGATGGCGAAGCGGCGGAACTGCGCGCGCTGGCGCGGGGAGATGAGCGCCGGGTCGTCGAGCAGCACGTAGCGGCGCACGGCCGTGGCCGCGTAGCGCCGGGCGCAGTACTCGAGCACGTCGTGGCGCGGCAGGATCATCACCGAGGATCCGAGGGTGCCGTAGAAGGCCGAGTAGCCGTCCTTGCGGTCCCACAGCGCGTCCGGGAACAGGCGCCGGTTCTCCTTGGTGTAGTTGTCGTAGTCGGCCTGCTGGTCACCGATGATCGGCGAGAAGATCTGCACGTAGGTGGCGTCGGCCAGGGCCGCGCCGACGTCCTCGAGGCTGAAGGACTGGGGCCGGTCGACGACGTAGACGAGGTCGTAGGGCCGGCGGGTGGCCAGCTTCTTGTGCTTGTTGCGCGGGTCGTAGTGGAAGGTGAGCTCGTCGATGGGGTGCTGGGTGTCCAGCTTCATCAGGTGCTCGCACTCCTTGAGGGCCGCGTAGCCGTTGGCGTAGACGCCGTCGCGGTTCATGCCGACCACGCTCTCGAAGGCCTCGGGGAGGATCGCAAAGCCGACCAGGCGGGCCGAGCGGTCGTCGAGGATGTCGCGCATGAGGTAGGCGAAGGGCAGGAACCCGCCCGAGCCCGTCCCGCCAGCGACGGAGAAGTAGACGAAGACCTGGATCGACGCGCTCTGGTGGCGCATGCCGTGGGCGTGGCTGCGCAGGTCGTTGGCGAGGGCCTGGAGCTTGGCGACCATGTCGCCGGTCTCGATGGAGCGGTTGAGGCTCAGCCGGCTCTCGATGCGGATCTGCCCGGCCCCGGCCCCGCTCTCCTCGCGGAAGTTGTACCAGTCGTGGACCCACTGGGTGAAGTAGTCGTCGGCGTCGGCGAAGCTCTCGCCGCGGCGCAGCTTGGAGTAGGCGACCTTGTCGAAGTCGCTGATCAGCACGGTCTCGTCGACCTTGCCGAACTCCTGGGTGCCCTTGCGCAGGCGGGCCAGGTCGGCGTCGTTGGTGTCGATGGCGACGAAGCGGACGAGGCTGCGGTACTGAAGGTCGAAGTCTTGCTGGGCGCGCAGGCGCTTGGCGATGCGGCCGACGGCGCGGCCGCCTGAACCGCCGAGTCCCACGAACAAAGTGGGGGTGACCTCGCCGGGCATGATTCGGATGGGCATCGCTGTCTCCTGAGGGGGGTGCTTCGTTGGGGCTGGGCCGCCCACCTGTTGGGGCGGCGAGAGAGGGAGGGGCCGCGTCAGCGGCGGAACATGAGGTAGGTGTCGTCGCGGCGCAGGACGATGGACGAGCCGATGGGGTGCTCACCGGCGGCGAGCGGCTGCCAGCCGGAGGACTCCTTGAAGGTCTCGACGCTGTCGCCCGCCGTGGGGTCGATGACCAGGGCGGCGTTGCCGTGGCCCCGGGCCTCGATGCGGGCGTCGTCGCCGAGGCCGCGGAGGCTGGGCAGGGCGGCCTTGGCCCCGCCGAGGTGCACGGTCGCGTGCTTGTAGAAGGCGCGCTTGGTCGTCTCGAGCGAGCGGATCAGCCGCCAGTCCTCGTCGCCCTCGCTGAGCTTGGACAGGACCTTGTGGCTCTCGGCGCGGGCCAGGACGGCGGTCTCGGCGAACTCGTGGGGCGAGGTGAACCCGCGGATCAGCCAGATCAGCAAGCCCAGGCCGAGCAGCGCCGCGGCGATCTTGGCGATGGTCTTGCCCGGACAGACCCAAAAGCTCGGCTTGGCCACGACGAGGGTGACCGGGACGGTGAGCGTCGAGCCCGAGCCTTCGGTGGTGTCGCGGACCCGGAGGGTCATCGGGTACTCGCCGGCCTGGCAGCAGTCGCGGGCGCGGAGCTCGACCTTCACGGATGCGCGCTCGCCAGGGTCGCCCGCCAGGCGCAGGGAGGTGTCGACGAGGGCGAACTCGAGGTCCTTGCCCAGGCCCTCGGCGGCCTCGGAGGGCTCGAGGCTGAGCTCGACCTTGGCGCTGACGGGGGCCGGGAACTCGAGCTCGCCGAGCGCCGAGGAGCCGCCGGTGACGCGGAGCTGCTGAGGCTCGGCGGCGGCTTGGCGCAGGGTCCCGGTCAGCGCGAGGCGGCGCTCGCCGATGGCCTGGGCGCTGCCCTTGCCCGCGACGGTGAGCTCGAGGGCGAGGGGGAGTTCGACCGGACCGTCCCCGGCGCCTTCGCCCCGACCCTCGGCGAGCTCTTGGATCGCGGGGCAGTAGCTGGCGGCCGAGACCGTCACCTGAATGGTGAAGGGGTCCTGGAGGGCCGCGGTCGCCGGAGAGGGCTCGCAGCGGACGCAGGGGTCCTCGCCGCCGAGGAGGTCCATGGCGTCCCCGCCAGCCGCGGCGCAGCGGACCTCGGCCTCGCTGCCCTCGGGGAAGCTGCCCGTGTACTGGAGGGTGAGGACGGTGGGCACGGGCTTGGGGAAGACGCCCAGGTCGACGGACTCGATGGGCGCGTCCGGTTTGTCGGCGCGGGCCACCGAAGTGATCCCAAAGGCGCTCGATTGGATCGCCCGGCGAGCGACGACGGGCCGCGCGAGGGCCCCGTGGTCGGCTCGGAACCAGCGCTCGTGTCGGCCCTCCGAGAACACGCCGAGCTGGGCGTTGAAGCTGCCGTCGGAGTCGGGCTGCATGGCCGTGTGCTGGGCGCAGGCCTCGTCCTCGCACAGCTCGATGTCGAAGTCGAAGGACCGGGCGGGCTCGATGGTCTCGCCGCTGTCGCCGACGAGCCGGGCGTAGGCGCAGGCCGGCTGGCCCGAGCGGACGGCCCGCTCGCGGGTCCACGGCAGGTCCGGCTTGTCGGCCTTGGGGTCCGCGGGGCAGGGGACGACCACGGCCTCGACGCGCAGCTTGCCGTAGCTGGGGATGGGCAGCACCTCGACGCCGGCCTCCGTGGAGGACACGTTGAAGGGCAGGTCCCGGGGCCCGGTCTTGGTCACGCGCAGGCGCCAGGGGTAGTCGGCGTGGCGGAAGGTTGGACCGCCGGCGAGGGTCTCGAAGCGCGAGTCCATGCTCGCGTCGGTCAGGGCGCAGGTGAGCGTCGCCGCGGGGTCTTGCCCGGGCTGGCTCTGGAGCGCGAGCACGCGGACCTCCCGGGCGCCGGCGAAGGTCCGCGGGTCCCCGATGCCGCCGCCGTCGAAGCGCAGGCCTCGGGAGAAGGACAGGACCTGGGCGAAGGCGCGGAGCAGGGAGCGGCCGTCAAAGCTGACGCTGGGGTCCTCGATCCAGCCGGTGGCCTCGGCGTAGGCGGTGAGGGCCGGGTCGACGCCCTCGCTGCCCTTGGTCAGCAGGGCGAAGCGGAACTCGCCCTTGCGGTGGCTGGAGACCCCGGCGAGCCAGGCCTTGGCCGGGTCGACGCCGCCCTGGCACTTCCCGTCGGTGAGCAGCAAGAGGGTCTGGGGGGCGCCGGAGCTGGCGACCTCTTCGAGGAGGTCGCGGGCCTGAGCGAGGGCGGCGCGGCACGGCGTTCCGTCCTTGTGCAGGGCCATTCGCTCGAAGCGAGGACCCTCGAGGGCGCGCGCACCCTCGTCCCCGTCGCGGCCTTCGAGGAGCACGCGTGGAGACAGGAACTGCGCCTGGCTCACCTCGCCGTTGGCGAGCTGGTTGAGCCCGACGATCATCACCTGATCGCTGTCGCCCAGGGCCGCCCCGAGGGCCAGCGAGGCCATCATCACCAGGCGGTCCGGATCGTTGGTGTTCATGCTCCCGGAGTCGTCGATGACCACCAGGTACTGCCCCCAGGTCTCGGCCCGGGCGCGCTGGGGCGCCAGGCACAAGAGCAGGGAGAAGACCAGGGTCAGCGCGAGCGCGAAACGGCGGCTACGCTGGCGATGGAAGCTGTGATGGGTCAGACGCACGAGGCTCGCCGATGCTGCCGCGCAGCCGGGTCCGCGCGCAACCGGGATCAGGGTCGGATGATTTCCGAGGCCGCGCAAGCGCTCACGCGGACAGGGGGTTGTCGACTCGGGTATAGTCGTAGTCGCTGCTGCGCTCGCGCAAGCGCATGCTCAGTAGTGCCTTTGCCCGGACCGTGGGCGCGAGCATGGCCTCGAGGTCCTCCCGGGCCCGCTCCCCGCCCCAGCGGGTCAGGCAGCCCTCGACGACCGTCCGGGTTCGGGCCCAGCTCTCGCCCGCGGGCACGCTCAGCGCCTCGGCGACGGCGAACACGTGGGTGAGGTGGGCGTGGAACAGAGTATGTTCGAGCTTGCCGCGGACCTCGGGCAGGTCGTCGGTCCAGATGAAGGACTCCGGGGCGAGGCTGAGCGTGTGGCCAGCTCGGGTCAGGCGCGGGGTGTGGATGCGGATGCCCCCGAGGTCGCGGACGGCGAAGCCGACCAGGCGGCCCTGGGCGACGCGGGCGAGGGTGTTTTGCAGGTGCACCTCGAGGGCCACGCCGTGGACCGTGAGAAGGCGCAGGCAGGGGGGGACGAGCAGGGCGATCCAGTCGCCGAGGAGGGCTCGGAGTCGCGCCTTGGCGTCGCCGGGGTAGCCCGAGGCGAGGCGCTCGAGGACCCGCTGGCTGGGGTCGAGGGGCCAGGGCTCGGCCACGGCGGCGCACACCCAGGCCTGGGCGCCATCGGAGCGAGACGGCGCCCGGCGCAGGATGGCGCCGAGGGAGGAGGCCCTCGAGTGGCGCGCGGGGTCGAGGCCGGCGGCCGCGGGCTCGACCATGATCTCGAGGCTCTGGGTCTTTGGGTCCTGGGCCTGGATGCGCTCGAGCAGGGCGCTGACCCGGGGCCCGTTGGTCACGCTCATGGCCGAGACCACGCGCTTGGCCGAGGTCGTGTGGATGTTGGTGGCGAGCTTGAGGTGGAAGGGGAGCGCGCGGTCTTCCAGGGTCACGGTCCGCAGGCTCAGCAGGGAGCGCACGGCGAGGGCCTGGCTGGGGTCTGGGGGCGCGCGGAAGGGGCGACCGTCGGCGGTCCGCAGCGCCCCGCGGGCGACGAGCTCGGGGAACAGCCGGGGCAGGAGCCGGCGCTGCGTCGGGTGGACGGGGATGCGCACCCAGCCGGGGTCTCGGGGCGCCCCAAAGCAGCGCACGGCGAGGGCGTCCCAGGTGCCCGCGCGCTGGACCTCGCTCGCCGCGACCTCGACCGTGGATATCCAGGCGCGGCCGAGGAGCTCGGGGGCGTGGCGGAGGTTGGCCGCGGCGCCCAGGCCCACGCGCGTCCGGGTCATGGGATGCCAGGGGTGCCCGTCGGTGACGAGGTGCTCGGGGTCGCGCACGCGCGGGTCCTCGGGCGAGCGCTGGGCGAGGGCGGGGCGGAGCCGCTGGGCCAGGCGCGCCCACGCGAGCTTGTCGACGCTGTCGTCGAGCTCGGCGCGAACGCGGGCGAGATCTCCCGGTCCGCAGTCTGCCCGGGCGCAGGGCAGGGCGATGAGCCCCGCGGGGTCGAGCAGGCGAGGGTCGAGGGCGCCGGACAGCTCGGGGAGGTCGAGGCCAAAGGCGCCCCACCGACGCAGAGGCAGGACCAAGGGGGCGCCGAGGGCCGGATCGTGCCAGCGCACCGACGCGGGCTCGCGCTCGCCCGGGACCAGGCCCTCGCGGACGCTCGAGAGCACGACCCGGGCGCCGATCTCGAGGGCGGCCCCTCGCCAGCACCGCGCGAGCGCGGCCGGCTCCAGCTCGCTCGCGGGCGCGAGCTCGGCGAGGGGGCCCCGGGCAAAGGCGAGGACGCGGCGGATCCACCGAGCCGCGCGCGCCTCGGCCTGGTGATCGACCTCGGCGGCGGTCGGGAGAGCTCGCACCTTTGCACCCTATCAGGTCGAAGGCGCCGCGCTGATGCGGTGGACGCGAGCGCCGAATGGGCTTAGGTTGAAAGAGTGGATGGCGTGCGCAAGGTCGCTTGGGTGGTGTCACGGCCTGGCTGTGTCCCCGACCGCGTGCGCGACGACTACGGTGCCATGGTCGAGGACGTCGAGGGCGTGTGGGCCCAGCTGTTCCCGCGCCAGCTCGGCTACCGTACCCAGACCCAGGCCGTGACCGAGGGCGAGGTCCTGCTCACCGTGCGCCGCGGGGAGTTTCGCGGGGAGGTGGTGCTGGCCTGCGAAGACCGAGGGGGCCGCCTGCGCATCCGGGCGGTGTCCGGCGCCCACTCGCAGCGAGAGCGGACCGTGGCCGAGATGGGCGAGCGCACCGTCGAGCGTGCGCGGCGACTGGCCACGGGCCTGGGCGGCTTCACGGCCGTGTGGATCATGTTCAAGTGCTTTTCGTGGGTGGCGGGCGGCGTCGAGATGCCCGTCGTCGGCGGGCTCATCTTGACGGTGTTGATCGCTTGCCTGCTGATCGGCGGCTCGAGCCTGGGCGTGCGCGTGGGCGAGGCCATCGCCCGTCGCCGCCAGAGCCTGGTCCAGCGCGAGCTCAGCGGCGACCTGGGCATCCAGGCGGACATCAAGCGCTGGAACTCGCTCAACCGACAGCTGCGCGGGCACAGGCGCGCCCTGGTCCGCGGCGAGGGGGGCAGCCCGTTCCGCTCCCCCGCCCGGGCTTGAAGCAGACCGAGACCACTCAAACGACGAAAGCACGCTCGATGGAGCGTGCTTTGTCGTCTCGGGTCGAGCGCGGGCTCAGGGGCTGTCAACGAATCCGCGCCCCCGCTCGCGGGGGCGACCACCAGCCTTCTCGAAGGCACGAACCCCATTGCCCACCAAGCCATAGCGGAGGAGCGGATAGCGACGAAGCGCCCCCGGTCCTCAGATGCCTGTGGGGGTAGAGCAGAGCTCAGGTCGGGGGGTTCTTGCCCTTCTTCTTCTCCTCCTCGAGCTTGAAGCCGACGAGGCAGCGCTTGCCGCCCTGGCCGCTCTTGTAGGAGGGGGTGATGCGGACCTTGTTGGCGCGCATGCCCCGGTAGAGGAGCTCCACCTGCTGCTCGGTGATGGTCTTGGTCCCGCAAGCCGTGCCGCCCCAGCGGTACTCGACCTGTTTGCTCCCGGACTTCACGTAGATGCGGCCGTGGTACTTGCTGTACGTATCCGACGAGGGCGAGAAGGTCTCGAGGAACTCGATGGTGCCCTTGGACCCGACGCTGTCGGCAGCCGAGGCGCTCGTTGGCAGGACGAGGGTCGACAGGAAGAGGGCGAGAGCGGGGAGGGCGGTGGTCAGGACGCGGGACATGTCGGCGATCGTGGACGGTGGATGGTGGGGTGGATTCACCCCGTGCGCGATCAAGCTACCCAAGCCGGCGCGCCCTTGTCGAGGCGGATGCCCACGCGCGCGAACCTCAGAATCACCGGCGGAGCCCCCGCCACTTGCCCCAGCGACTTCGAAGTCGAACGGGTCCATGGCCCCAAGCCCAAGCCACGGGGGCTCGCGGCCCTCCCGAGCGCGGGTTTTTTCTGCACGCGCGGTCGCCTTGCTAGCCTGTTGTCCACCGGCGCCCGTGCGCCGCTGGAGACCTGCATGCCGGTTCAGCAACGTCGACCCCAGGCCCCCCCGACCCCACTCGCGAGCGGGGCTCGTCGCGTGGTCGTTTTACTCGCTCTGGTCCCGCTATTGGCCGTTGGCTGCGCGGGCGCGCAGGGCAAGGCCGCCACGGAGGCGCCGGGGGCCGAGGCGGCGAGCGAGTCCGAGGTGGCTTCCCTGCGCCGGGAGAACGCGGCCTTGCGCACGCGCTTGAACAACATCGAAGAGCGGGTCCGCATGCTCGAGCAGGACGATGACTGGGCGTCCGTGGCCGTCACGCCCATCGAGCCAAACGCCGAGACCTACACCGTGGCCGAGACCGTACCAGGGTCCGGCGCGGACGGTGGGCCCCGTGAGCTTCCGGTGGTCAAGCTGACCCCGCGGGAGCGATCGATCGACAGCCGCCCCGCCGGCCAGGGCCCGCGGCCGGTCCAGGCGACGCGCCCCTCGGGCTCCATCGCCCTGTCCCCCGTGCCGCACAGCGGCGTGCCCGAGCACCTCGCCGAGAGCAACTACTACGTCGACGCGCGCGGCTACGAAGAGACCACCACGGCCGCCGACGCGTCGGCGCCCGGGCCCGCGGCGGATCCTTCGGCCGAGCCCGCGAGCTACCGCCTGCTCGGGAGCCGCCTGGTCGAGGCGACCAAGGCCCAGCCCAAGACCGTGACGCGCCCGAGCAAGGGCAAGCGCAGCAAGGCCGCCAAGGCCTACGAGGCGGCGATGGCCGTCTACAAGGACGGACGCTACGCCGAGGCCGAGAAGGCCTTCGCGGCCATCGTCCGCGCCCACCCCAACGACGACTACGCCGACAACGCGCTGTACTGGCAGGGCGAGTCGGCCTACGACCAGGCCCACTACGCCGACGCCCTCAAGGCCTTCACGGCGGTGGTCGAGCGCTACGGCGGCGGCAACAAGGCCCCCGACGCGCTGCTCAAGATCGGCCTGTGCTACGGCCGGCTCGGGGACGCCGACAACGCCCGAGACGTGCTCACCCAGCTGATCGCCGCCTACCCCCGGGCGGCCGCCAGCAAGATCGCCAAGCGCAAGCTGGCTGACCTCTGAGGAGACTGACCATGGCTTCGATCTCGACTCCGACTCGCCTGACGCCCCTGGCCCTCATCGCCCTCGCTGCCCTCGCGGCGAGCTCCCCCTTCGCCCACGCCGGGCCGCCGGCGGACCAGGGCGGAGGCGCGCGAGGAGGCGGAGGAGGCGTCCAGGGCGGCGGCGTGTTCTCGCCGCCCGCTGGCGCGACCTACGACCCGAGCACCTCTGGCGCCCCGGGCCTGCTCGACCAGAACAACTCGCGCGCGGTCGATCAGACCTACGGCCCGACCGGGACCGGCGACCAGCTCGGCTACGACATCGTCGACTACGGCGTGAGCTCGGGGTGGAGCGACGGCGTTCCCGAGTACCACATCGTCCAAGAGGGCGACACGCTCTCGGCCATCTGCGCCTACTACTACGGCGACATGTACCTGTGGCCGAAGATCTGGTCCTACAACGCGCACATCACCAACGCGCACTGGATCTTCCCCGGCGACCGCATCCGGCTGACCGACCCCTACGCCGACCAGGGGCCCGAGGACAGCCCCAGCCTCGCCTACGCCGACACCTACGACCCGCGCTCGCGGGTGGGCGAGACCTACCTGCTCGAGCGCTACGCCTTCATCGACGAGGACGAGCTCAACAAGTCCATGGAGATCGTCGGGGGGGCCGACGCCAAGGTCATGATGGCGACCGCGGACACGGCCTACGTCGGCTACGACGAGAGCAACCCGCCCATCGCCGGCGAGCGGCTGAGCGTCTACCGCAAGAAGAAGCCGGTCTTCGACATCAAGGTCAAGGGCAAAAAGCAGCGCCAGAGCCAGGGCCAGCGCATCGGCTGGCTCGTCGAGGTCGTCGGTGAGATCTACGTCGAGACGGTCGCCGACAAGTCGGCCGAGGCGACGGTGGTCGAGAGCGTGCGCCCCGTCGAGCGTGGCCAGCGGGTCGGCGAGCTCAAGACCCGCTTCGTGCGGGTCGAGCCCAGCCCCAACGAGGTCTCGACCAACGGCCTGGTCGTCGAGACCATCCGCGACCTGTCGATCAACGGCGAGTCCCAGTTCGTGATCGTCAACCTGGGTGCCGCCGATGGCATCCGCCGCGGCAACGTGCTCGAGGTCGTGCAAAAGGGCGACGCCTACACCCCGGACCACCGCCTCCACCAGCCCTACGACGAGGGCCACCCCCGCCGGGTCCTGGCGACCCTGCTGGTCCTGCAGATCGAAGGCGAGAGCGCGCTGACGGTGGTGACCGAGTCGACGCGCGAGGTGGTCATCGGCGACCACGTCGAGATCACCAAAGAAGGCGAGAAGCCCGAGGACTTCGAGGCCTACGACCGCCGCAAGCGCGAGCAGCGGCGCGACGGAAGCCGGTCCTCCGCTTCGGGCAGCGTCGAGTCTGGCGACGGCTCGGCCTCGGCCGAGGGCGAGCTGCGCCTGGGAAACTGAGCGGGGCGAGAGAGTCCCGAGCGCGGTTGGCTCGGGACAAAAGCGGTGGGCAGAAAACCATTTTTTCTGCCCATTCGTGATCGAGGGCGCCGGCTCGTGGCACTGGATCGAGGTGCGGACCAGAGGCGTTTCCATCGCGGTGTTTTCGGTGTCGATTTTGGGAGCGGGGTGCGTAGACGACGCGCTGCCGGCCGGGGATGAGATCGGGACCGAGGACTCCGATACGGCTGGGGACTCGACGACGGGGTCGGAGTCGGAGTCGACTGAGTCGGAGTCGGAGTCGGAGTCGACTGAATCGGAGTCGGAGTCGGAGTCGACTGAATCGGAGTCGGAGTCGGAGTCGACGACGGAGTCGGAGTCGGAGTCGACGACGGAGTCAGACACAGACACAGACACGGACACGGACACGGACACTGAAGAGACAGACGAGACCGAAGAGGGCGTGTTCGACACGCGCGACGACGACCCCCTCGACACCTTCGACGACGGCCCCTTCGACACCGGCGACGACACCACGGAGAGCGAGACCTTCGGAGACACCACGGACGGCGGCGGCTGGGGGGAGACGGGGAACTCGGACACCGAGGGCAACGAGGAATTCATCGGCTGCGGCCCGCTGAGCTTCGAGTGGGACCCCGCGAGCACCGCCGTGGGTCCAGACTTTGGCAACCTCGGAGGCCTCGATCGCCGCCCCAACGGCGGCATGTTCGGGGTGACGGTCGACATCGACACCGCCGCGCTGGTGGTCATCGACCCCGACGGAGGCGTCGAGCTGTCGGCCACCCGACCCGTCGACGTCGACCTGGACGGGCTCAAGATCGGGGCCCTGGCCGAGCCAGACGGCGGCTACGTCTGGGGCAGCAGCGTCGGCGACGAGGCCTTCGTCACGGGCCTGTCCGCCGCGCTCGCGGACGAGTGGACCTGGACCCATCCGACCATCGAGTGGGGCATGGCGATCCGCGACCTCGCGCGCACGGCCTCGGGCAACATCGTGGTCGTCGGCGAGCACTGGGTCGACGACTACATGTGGATGGTCATCCTCAGCCCCGAGGGCCAGCCGGTCTCGCCGATCCTCGGCGGCCCCCTCACCGAGGAGGGCATCTACGCCGTCGCCCCCAGCGGCGTCGCCATCGACCCGACCACCGACGACATCATCGTGTCGGGGTGGGACGTCCAGCCCGGCTACAACGACACCTGGGTGGCGCGCTTCGACAACACCGGCAACCTCATGTGGGAGACGGAGCTCAGCGGCGAGATGGGCTTCGGCGGCGGCCCCCTGGTCGACGACCAGGGCAGGATCTTCGCCGTGTTCGACGGCGCGGGCGGTATCTACGAGCTGTCCCCGGAGGGCGCAGAGCTGGCTCATGTGTACTTCCCGGGCAGCATCGGGGCCGTGGGGCTGCTCGACGGCCGCGACATCCTCACCGCAGGGTGGCTGTCCGGCAACCGCGTGCTGCGGCGCTACTCGGCCGATCTCGAGCTCATCGAGGTCCACCCGCTCTTCGACGGGATCGCGCGCTCGATGACGCCGGGCCCGAACTGCCGGGTCGCCGTCGGCGGCAGCTCGAGCCAGCTGACCCAACTGGGCGCCGACGTGCTTTGACGGACTCTCAGGGCTCGGGGCCGCGGCGGACGACTCGGACGGGGTCGCCGACGCGGACCGTGCCCTCCTCGACCACGCAAAAATAGATCCCGCGCAGGTGCTGCTCGGCGAAGGCGGGGTCGAGGTTCAGGCGCATGGCGGCGAGGCCAAAGCGCTGCACCCACTTCTTGCAGCCGTTGTGGGGCTTGGGCGTGACCTCGAGCAGGACCTCGCCCATGCGCACGGCGCTGCCCACGGGCAGGTTCGCCTTCGACAGATCGAGGGAGACGAACAGGTTGTCGCCGTGGAGCTCGTGGGGCTGGCCGTTGGCGATCGTCCGTGCGAAGTCGGTGCGCGTCGTCGCCAGCTGGTACTCGCGGCCGTACTTGGGCTCGGTGGCCCAGCGGTCGCCCTCGAGCCCCGTGGTGACGCCGAGGTGGGCGGTGTGCAGGGACACGCGCTCGTGCTCTGGCGTGCGCGCGACGATGTGGTCGAGGGTCCCGAGCTCCGTGGGCGCCCGCGGGAGGGCGCGCAGGCGCTCGACCAGGGTCTCGCGGTCGAGGTGGTGACGCGCGTCACCGCGGGGGCCCGAGAAGCGCAGGCGCTCGGTCGGGTAGTCGACTGGAACGGACTCCAGCAGCTCTCGTTTGCTCGGGTCGAGGTCGGACACGTCCAAGCCCCAGGATAGCGCTGGGGAGCGCGCGTGGCCGCTGCGATCGCCGTGAGCCTGCGCCGATCGGGGAGGTCTCTACGCCTGTACGGGAGCCCGCGCAGGGGCCAATGACGAGACCTCGGCCCGGGCTGCGTTATGCTCCCGCGGTGCCTCTAGGTGCCTGCACGGTCCGCTTCGCCCGGGAGCCCGCGCGCGTCGTCTTGGCCGCCCTCGCGCTGGCGCTGATGCTGCTGTTCCCGCTGGTGTGTCGGGCGGGCATCCCGGTGATCGCGCCGGGGCGGGAGGCCGAGATCCTGGCCTTGTTTCAGCCCCACGAGCTCGGCGATTCCCTGAGCGATGGTTGGACCCTGCACTCGTTTTCGGTCGACGCGGGGACCATCCACGTGTGGATCGAGGGACCGCCAGCGTCCGAGGCGAACGGCCAGGACGCGGAGCCCGTGTACGCCGAGCTGCGCCTCGATCACCCGGACTACGGACCTCTCGGATCCCGGGCGCTCCCGGGCTTTGCCGTGTCCGCTACCCAGGTTCCGCCGGGGAGCCAGGCGGCCATCGACGCGCTCGAGCGCGCCGTCGCGGCCAACGACGCGGGGGAGTTTTGGGCCCGCGACATGGTCTACGCCGAGGGCGAGGGCGAGGTGTTGCGCGGCTCGTCCCGGCGCCGGCTCGTCCAGCTGCTCACCGACGGGGTGGTGCTCATCAGCCTGCTGACCTTGAGCCTGCTCGCCCTGGTCGCGCGCAAGCTCGCGGGCGCGCCGCGGTGGGTGGTCGCGGCGCTGTGTGGGGCGGTGCTCGGGGGGGCGCTGCTGCGGGTGTGGCTGAGCCCGGCCGTCGCCCTCGCGCCCTGGCCCTACTCGCGCTTTTTGGTGTCCGCGCGGCTGCTCTACGAGGGCCCGGTCCTGGCCATGGCCCACGAGGGCGCGCTGTGGATGACCGAGACCGTGCTGACCAGCACCCTCGTGCTGGCCTGCCTCGCGCCCCTGGCCGTCTACGTCCACGCCCGCTACCTGCTCGACGATCACCGCGCGGCGCTCGTGGTCGCGGTGGTCGTCGGGGTCTTGCCCCTGCACCTGCGCTTTTCCCACTCGGACGCGGCCTTCATCCCCTCGATCACCGTCAGCTCGCTGGTCTTCACCCTGGTCCACGCGGCGACCCGCGAGCGCTCGGCGGCGTGGGCGTGGATCGCCCTGGCGATCGTCGGCTTCCCGCTCGCGCTGATGTTTCAGGTCCGGCCGCTGAACATCATGTACTACCCGCTGCTCGTGGCCACGGCCTTCGTCGACGGCGGCCTCGAGGGCGAAAAGCCCCCCGTCGATCGCCTGCGCGCGGCCCTGGCCTTCGTGCTGATCACCGGGATCACCTTCGGCCTGGGCGTGCCCTGGCTGCTCGCGGACTTCGGCCAGCAGGTCAGCGAGGGCCTGAGCCTCGAGACCCTGCGCGGGGCCGTGGAGGTCATCTTCAGCCCGCGCATGAACGCCCTGCTCAACCCGAGCTTCACGCCCCCGGGGTTCACGGCGCTGGCGGTGCTCGGGGCCGTCGATCTGTGGCGCCGAGGTCGGGCGCGCCTGTTCCTGTTCCTCGTGCTGTGGCTGCTCGGCTTCCTCGTGGCCCACGCCTACGTGATCCCGCGCTCGCCCTACATGCAGGCCCGCTACCACCTGCACCTCGTCGTGCCCTACATGCTGCTCGTCGCCTGCGGCTTCGAGGCCGCGCTGCGCTGGCTGAAGGCCCGGCGCGAGTCGGGGGAGGCCGTCGCCGGCCGCGTGGTGATCACCGCCAAGCTCGAGCGCGGGCTGGTCGTCGGGCTCGTCGCCTACGCCCTGGCCTCGCCGCTGATCCACCTGGGCTTCATCCGCGCGGTCGACTTCAACGACACCCAGGAGTTCCTGTTCGTCCACGAGCAGCGCGAGCGCATCCCCGAGGCGTGCACGGTCATCGAGTACATCGGCGACACCGAGGACGTCCGCTTTGAGCGGGTCGGGGCCTACATGGACGCGGGCGTGCGGAGCCAACGCTGGACCGTGCTGACCATCCCCATGGCCGCGGACGGCGACGACGGCTTCGAAGGCGCCGACGCGGCCGCGGCCTTGCCCGAGGCGGTGCGCGCGGCCATCGAGTCTCCGCCCGATTGCCTGTACTGGTACGCCGGCTTGCCCTGCTGGGGCACCAAGCCCGAGGGCAGCCACCGGGCGCCGGCTTGCGAGTTCATGGACGGCGTGCTGCCCATGGAGGAGGTCGCCGCCCTCGAGCGGGCCTCGCGGGTCTACGACGGCAACCTCGCCGAGGACCTCGAGGACGGCACGCCGATTCGCTTTTCACTCAGCCGCGTGCGGACCGAGGACCTGGGCGCGCGCTGAGTCCGGTATCCGGTATGATGGGCGCGATGCGTCGCGCTTCGTCGGTGGTCCTGGTTTTGGTGTGTGGCTCGTTGATGGCCTGCTCGGCGCGCGGGGAGCTCGACCGCATGTGCGATGTCGCGGGGGAGGTCATGGCCGACGAGTCGATCCCCGATGACCTCAAGTCCCAGCTGATCGCCAAGCGCTTTCGGCCGCGGAACCTGAAGGTCAAAAAGGCCCTCGAGGCCATCGGCAACGCGCCTGCGGAGCAACGCATGCCGCTGCTCCAGGAGGTCGCCGGCGAGGGCTGGACCTGCCCCGCCCTCGCCGAGGCCTTCGATCCCAACTTCGGCGAGGACGAGGACGAGGACGAGGCGGCGGCTCCGGTCCCCGAGTAAGGGTCAGGGTGTGACGGTCTCTTCGAAGGCCGTCCCGCGGACCAGGGCCTCGGGGTCGTAGGGCGAGGGCTCGCCGCCGAGGTAGCGGTGGAACCAGTCGAGGTGGGCCGCGTAGTACAGCGGCATCGAGCGCACGTGGCTGGGCCAGTGGCCGTCGTTGGGGAACACGATCAGCCGCGCGGGCACGTCCTTGCGGCGCAGGGCCGTGAACAGCTGCAGGCTCTGGGTGTAGGGCACGCGGTAGTCGAGCTCGCCGGTGACGATCAGCGTGGGCGTGACGAATTTGTCGGCGTAGGTCGAGGGCGACCACTCGGCGTAGGCCTCGGGGTTCTCCCAGGCCGGGCCGCCCAGGTCCCACTCCGGGAACCACAGCTCTTCGGTCGCGCCGTAGAAGGAGTCGAGCTCGTAGATGCCCATCATCGAGGCGATGGCCGCGAAGCGATCGGTGTGCCCGAGCAGCCAGTTCATCATGTAGCCGCCGTAGGACCAGCCCATGGCGCCGACGCGTTTGTCGTCGACGTAGGGCTCGGCGGCGAGGTGCTCGACCACGGCCATCACGTCCTCGAACACGGCCCCGCCCCAGTCCTTGGAGATCGCCGCGGTGTAGTCCTGGCCGTAGCCCGAGGAGCCCGTGGGGTTGGGGAAGGCGAGCACGTAGCCGGACCCGGGGTAGACCTGCCAGTCGCCGCGGAAGCTGTCTTGCCACTGGGACTGCGGCCCGCCGTGGACGTTGACGATGAGCGGGTAGGTCTTCTTGGGGTCGAAGCCGTGGGGCTTGACGAGCCAGGTGTGGACCTTGCGGCCGTCCTTGGACTCGATCCACAGCTCCTCGGCGGGGCGCATGTCGACGCGCTCGACGATGGCGTCGTTGAAGCCCGTGAGCCGCCGGCCGCGGCGGCCCTGGGCGTCGGCGGTGTAGAGCTCGACGGGGGTGCCGATGCCCGAGTGGGTGAAGGCGAGGGCGCCCGCGGGGCCCACGTCCCAGCTGCGCACCGCAGGCAGGGCGAGCTTGGTGATCGCGCCGCCTGCTCGCTCGACCCGGAACAGGGGCGTGCGGCCCTCGACGTCGGCCTCGAAGATCACGCTGGCGCTGTCGGGGGCCCAGGCCAGGTCCGTGACCCAGTTGTCGAAGCCCTCGGTCAGCACCGTGGTCTCCCCGCGCTCGCGGTCGTAGACGGCCAGGCGCGCGCGGTCGGACTCGTAGGCCGGGATGGCCTGGCGGCGAAAGGCGATGTAGCGCCCGTCGGGGGAGTAGGCCGGGGCGCCGTCGTAGGCCTCGTTGGCGTCGGTGATGTTGAGCGGCTCGGCCCAGGCCTTGGCGAGGGCCGCGGCCCCGCGCGGGCCGGCCTGTTCAGCGACCAGGGGGACGACGAAGAGATCCTTGTTGGTCGTCCACGACTGCGCGTTGTTGGGGTCGCGGTTGCTCTCGAAGCACAGCTCCTTGCCGTCGGGGGAGAAGGCGAAGCTGCCCCCGAAGGCGGGGGAGTCGAAGTCGCCGGGGGTGACGTCCGCGACCGCGCCGGACTCGAGCTCGAGCACGAAGATGTGGCTGCGCTGGAGGTCGGCGTAGGCGGTCCAGTGGCGGTAGAGCAGGTCGTCGGCGATGTGCGCCTGGATGGGGTTCTCGGCCAGGGCCGTGCCCGCCTCGGCGTTGGCCAGATCGTCGTCGCCGTGCTCGGGGAAGACCGTGGTCACGAAGGCCACGCGCGCGCCGTCGGGGGAGACCTCCGGCGAGCCCACGCCCGTGGACACGCCGGTCAGCCGCTCGGGCTCGCCCCCGTCGATGGCCATGCGCCACAGCTGCGCGCCCTCGCTGTCGGCGTCCGAGCGCGTCGAGACGAACACGAAGCTGCGCCCGTCGGGGAGCCAGCGCGGGGAGCCGTCGCTGCCCTCGAAGCGGGTCATGGCGCGCAGGCCCGTGCCGTCGGCGTGGACCAGGTAGATGTCCGTGTTCTGCTCGCCGGCGGCCAGGTCGTAGCGCGTCGCCGTGAACAGGATGCGCTCGCCGTCCGGGGACCACTGCGGGGCGCCGACGCTGCGCAGCGCGTAGAGGGTGTCGATGGTGAAGGGCTCGCGCTTTCGCGCGGCGGGGTCGAGGGGATCGCGACGATCGACGAAATCCCAGCCCGTCTCCGGGTCATTTCGGGGATCGCTCGCGGGATCGTAGGTGGTGCTCAGCAACCGCGGGGCGGCATCGCTCGGGGCCGCGGTCGCGGGGACGGCCGGCCCGTCGGCTGCCTGCTCGGGGGCAGCGTCGGGACAAACCGTCGTTTGCGTGTGACAGGCGATGACGGGTAGGACCGCGGCGAGGAAAGCGGCTCTCTCGGAGACGAGCATGGGAGGCAGGCTAACCCAAGGCGCAGTCTCGCTCGCGAGCTTTCGCGCGCATCGTCGACTGATCTTCTGGGCGGCCGAGATCCCGACCGAAGTGGCCTCAAACGCCAATTGGAGCACAATGCCCATCGATGGTTGGGCACCCGCCTTCGACTTTGTCGCTGAATTGATCGATGTGTCAGCTGCATTGAGAGACGGCTGGGACTACCTTCATTGCCGTGACGACTCGACTGAAAATCATGGGCCTTGGCTTGCTTCTATTGCCCATCGCTTGTGGGGATGACGGGAACGCCGACGCCTCCGATTCCAACGCCGAGATGGCGACGGAGGAGAGCGGCACCGGCAACGACGAAGCCGGCGAGCAGGGCAGCACCACCGCGGGTGAGGCCGGCGACATGGACCAGGGCAGCTCGACGGACATGGACGGCTCGACGGACATGGGCGAGGGCTCGACGGACATGGACGGAGAGAGCTCGACGGACATGGACGGGGAGAGCTCGACGGACATGGACGGGGAGAGCTCGACGGACATGGACGGGGAGAGCTCGACGGACATGGACGGGGAGACGGACATGGACGGGGAGAGCTCGACGACCAACGGAGACACGACCACGACCGAGGGCGAAGACTTCTGCGACAAGGTCGACTTCCTGTTCGTGATCGACAACTCGATCTCCATGCTGCCCGAGCAGGACGCCCTGACCGCGGCCTTCCCCGGCTTCATCGACGCCATCGAGAACACCCTCGACACCGACGACCACATCCTGATCACCGACACGGACCTGCTCGGCTGGTGCACCCCGGGCAACTGCGCCAACCCGGACAGCCTCAACGAGCTGTGCGAGGGGCCCGACTCCTTCGCCTGCACCATGGAGCTCGAGGAGTGCGACGCGACCCTCGGCGCGGGCGTGGACACGCCCTCGGGCCAGGGCTCGAGCAACATGTTCTGCGATCCCTTCGGCGGCAAGCGCTACATCCTCGAGGACGAGCCCGACAAGGCCAGCACCTTCGAGTGCATGGCTCGCGTGGGCCTCGCGGGCTTCCCCGCCGAGCGCCCCCTCGACGCCATCGTGCAGGCGGTCAGCGACCCCCTCAACGCCCCGGGCGGCTGCAACGACGGCTTCCTCCGTGACGACGCCATCTTGGTCGTCACCTTCATCTCCGACGACGACGACAACAACGAGGTCAACACGCCGCAGCAGGCCTTCGACGCCGTGGTCGCGGCCAAGAACGGCGACACCGATCGGGTCGTCGTGCTCGGCCTGACCCCGGGCGAGGACAACAACTGCTCGTTCACCCCGGGCGCCGGCGACCACTGGGTCGAGTTCATCGAGATGTTCGGGACCCAGGGCCTGCACGGGGGCAGCTGCGAGGACAACTACGTGCCCTTCTTCCAGGGGGCGGTCGACGTGATCGTGCAGGCCTGTCAGGCCAACCCGCAGTAGCGGAGCGCACGTGGCGCTGTCCTCGAGGGGAGGATCCCTCCCCGGGGATGCGTAGAACGCGTGGCCAAAAGGACGGCGCTGGCAAGAGCTGGCGCCGTTTGCAATTGGTTCATAGAGAAACGCTCATCGAGTTTTGAACGTAGTTTTTAGGATCCTATAGGCCATTTTATTAGCCACTTGAAAATATGTAATACGTATTGCATTTTGATGTTGTCCACTGTTAGCGTAAAAATGTGCTGACACTGAACAACGCAAGCGCGTGAGTCCAGCACGTGAGCCCAGGGAAGGGCGATGAACCAAGGAGGTCCAGCCATGCAGACGACGACGAGTAGCCAGGTAGTGAGGAAGCAGCGAGACGCCAGCGCTGCGAAGGCGCGCACGACCGTGCGGGTCTACCTGGGAGAGCTGTCCAAGGTCGACGTGATGACCGCGGAGCAGGAGCAGGCTCAGGCGGCCAAGATCGCCGACTGCCGCGTCCGCTATTGGAAGGCGCTGCTGTGCTATCCGCCCTTCGCCGGAGCCATCGCCGACCTGGTCGAAGAGGCGCTCGTCCGCGACGAGGTCGAGGACCTGCCCAAGGCGGAGCTCGACGATCTGCGCGTGCGCTCCCGGGCCTACCGCGACCGCGAGACCAAGGGCAACCGGGAGATCTTCGATCAGTCCCGCGAGACCCTGGCGCGGCGCATGGCGGGCATCGACCGCGACGGCAAGTACGGCGAGCTGGTGTCCGTGGACCTGCAGGCCATCGAGGCCAACCGCCGCGACGTCGTCCGCCTGAGCATCACCTACCCGCCCCGCGGCAGCCGGCCCTTCGCGCGCTACGTGCAGCGGGCCCGCAGCGCCCACCAGGCCCTGTGCTGGGCCAAGAACGAGTTCGTGCAGGCCAACCTGCGCCTGGTCGTGACCATCGCCCGGCGCTACGACCAGCGCCTGATGCCCCTGTCCGACCTCATCCAGGAGGGCAACATCGGCTTGATGAAGGCCGTCGATCGCTTCGACGGCAAGCGCGGCTATCGCTTCTCGACCTACGCGACGTGGTGGATCCGGCACTCGATCAACCGCGCGCTGGCCAACAAGGGCCGGACGGTGCGCCTGCCCGCGCACGTGTCCGCGGACATCCAGCGCATCCAACGGGCGACCCGCGAGCTCGAGACGCGCACCGGCGAGTCGCCGAGCGTCGACGAGCTGGCCAAGGAGACCGGGCTGAGCAAGACCCGGGTCCGCAAGCTCAGCAAGCTCAGCCTGCACAACCCCGTGAGCCTCGACGCGCCGAGCAGCGACGACGACTCCCGCGGGCTGCTCGATCGCCTCGAGGACTCGAGCGCGCCGCGGCTGGCCGACATGGTCGAGCTCGAGGACATGAGCGAGCACCTGCGCGAGGCGATGTCCGCCCTCGAGCCCATCGAGGCCGACATCCTGCGTCGGCGCTACGGCCTGGGCGTCGCGGGCGAGGAGTTCGAGGCCATGACCCTGCGCGAGCTCGGCGAGATGCACCAGCTGTCCCGCGAGCGCATCCGCCAGCTGCAGCAGCGCGCGCTCAACAAGCTGCGCCGCGAGTTCGCTCGCCGCGGCCTGCAATAGCGGGGGCCTCTCCCTAGCGCTCCGCCAGGAGCCCGCGATAGTCGACGAAGGGCGTCCCCGGAGGCCCGTCGGCGAAGGCGTAGTCGGCCACGCCGCCCTCGCGCAGGGCGATGAGGCTGCTCGAGCAGGTGCCGTAGGCCGGCAGCCGGACCCACACGGCGTGCATGGCCGCGCGGGTCGCCTCGGTCAGCTGGGAGCGGGGCTCGGGCGGGAGCTGGGCTGGGGGCTGGTCGTCGCCGAGGAGCTCGACGAGGCGGGCGCGGGTCGGCGCCCAGCTCGGCTCGACGCCGCGGAGCCCGGCGTGGATGCGCTCGACCTTGGGGAAGGCCGGAGAGTCGAGGGTGTCGTTGGGCAGCACGTGGACCCCAGGGGGGACCGCCTCGATGGCGAGGGTGTCCCGGCCGTAGGCGACCCACAGGCCCTCGGCGTCACCGAACAGCAGGTTGAAGGGGTTGTAGTCCGAGGCCTCGATGCCGCGCAGGTAGGCGTGGGCTGCCTCGGCGCCCCCGCGGGCTCCGGCGCGCAGGGTCTCGAGCACGACCTGGCCGCGCGAGGCCTTGGCGGGATCGGGGGCCCCGAAGATGCGCTGGTTGGTGACGCCCACGAACCACCCCGAGGGCGTCAGGCCCATCCAGGTCCCGCCCGCGACGGCGTCTCGTCCCCCGACCACGCCGAGGGCCGGATCGAGGAGGGTCGGCCCGGAGGACGGTCGCTGGAGCAGCTCGTCGCGGTTGGCCGCGACGACGAGGGGCCGCCCCGGGACCCGATCGCGCAGGACGATGATCGTGCACACGGCCCAGAGCCTCCCGCCCCGAAGCCCGCGGTGCAAGGGGCCGGCATCGACTATCATCGAGGGGTGAGCGAAGGGCCGGCATCGAAGGCGATCCTGGGGCTGGTCGACTCGCTGCGCGCCGACGGTGGCGCGCGCAGCTCGGGCCGCTTCACCATCGACGAGGCCCACGCGCGCTCGAAGATGCAGCGCTTCGCCCTCGAGGACCCGGACCGCTACGTCCTCGAGCTGGTCCAGGCCGCGGTCCTGCGCGGGGCGAGCTGCATCGACTTCACCATCGACGCCGACGACATGATCGCCGAGTTCGACGGCGAGGCCTTCACCCGGCGAGAGCTGAGCGGGCTGTTCGCCTCGCTGTTCGCGGCCGGCAGCGCGCCGGGGCTGGCCGGGGCGCGCAAGCTGGCGATCGGCGTCAACGCGGCCCTCGGCCCGGAGACCAGCTACGTGCTCGTCGAGAGCGGCGCCACGCGGGCGCGGTGGGATCGGGCGGAGGTCGAGGCGGGCGGGCAGGCGGCGCTCGAGACCCTGGACCCGCCCCGGGACCACACGCGGATCCACGTCAAGCGGCGGGCGACCGTCGCCATGCTCGCGGACGTGCTCGCCGATCGCCTGGGTCGCCTGCCCATCGAGGTGCTGCTGCGCGACCGGGTCGCCTACTCGCCGGTGCCGATCACCCTCGACGGGCGCGCCATCGCCGACGGCAGGCAGCTCGCCCCCGGCTTCGCGCGCAGCATCCTCGAGCCCGTGCGCCTCGGCGACACCGGCCACGTGCTGCGCGGGAGCCTGATCCTCACGACCGACGACTCCGCGCGGATGTTGCTGGTCAAGAACGGGGTGTGGCTCGCGGGGCACACCCTCCGCGGGGCCCCCCCAGGCCTGCTCGTGCTCGTCGACGCCGACCGCTTCGAGCTCGACGTGTCCCAGGCGCGCTTCCTCGACAACGGGCTGATGGCGGCCGTCGCCCGGGGGTCCGTGGCGCAGGTCCCGGCCCTGCTCGAGACCCTGCTCGCGCGGCTCATCGCCAAGGACTTCGAGGCCCTCGAGTACAGCCGCTACTCCCAGACCGAGGCCGCGTCGCTGGCCTTTCGCCGGACCCTGCTGGCCAGCGTCACCCTCCCGGCGCTGCGCAACGACGCGCGGATCCAGGCGCTGGCCGCTCGGGTCTACTGGCGGCGCGCGTGCGGGCAGGAGGAGCGACGCGTCGACCTGGCGCAGCTCGCTCGCGCGGCCCAGGTGCGCTTCGTGACCCAGCGCTACCCCGACCTGGACCCAGGCCCCGAGCCGATCCTCTACCTCAAGCGCCGCGAGGACCTGCCCCAGCTCCAGCGCATCTTTGGTGGCCGGCTGGGCTCGGCGGAGACCGATCTGATCCGCCGTCGGCGGATCCGCGAGGGCTACGATCGTTGGCGCAAGCGGGCGATGGCGCCGCGGCTCCCGGACGCCAGCGGGGGGATCCAGCGCAGCCGCCTGCGCGTGGATCTGGGCGCGAGCATGGCCCTGCGCGGGGAGCTGGGCGTCCAGTTCGCGCCGCCGCAGCTGGGCGTGGGCTCGGCGGCGGCCAAGGTGTGGCTCAACCGCGAGGGCCGCTGCCTGTGCCGGGTGGAGCTCGAGCTGGGCATCCAGAACTTGTGGATCGTCGCGGAGTCCGAGTTCACGCCCTGGCCCAACTACTCGGGGGTGGTGGCTGACGAGCACCTGCTGCGCGCGCTGATCGAGCTGTTCGCCGCCATGGGCCCGCTCTTCGTCCCGGCCGTGAAGCACAGCCGGGGCTACGGCCTGCGCCGCTGCCGGGAGTGGCTGCTGGCCTGCCTGTCCCGCGCCGGGTGGACCAAGCTGATCAAGGCCTGGGGCTTCTCCGATTCCGACATGGCCCGCGCCGGGGCGCTGTGGTCCAAGGCCATGGTCGAGCGCCTGACCTTGAGCAACCCCCGGTCGAGCGTGCACGCCATCGCGTCCTTCCCGATGTTCGCCGCGTACTCCGGGGGTTGGTTGAGCCTCCAGCAGCTGCGCACGCGGCTGCTTCACGAGCAGCGCTTGCCCTACGTCTACGCTCGCCAGGGTCGACTGGCCGGGGACGAGGGGGCCCTGCGCGGGGTCTTGTCGCTCTCGCCCCAGGAGGTCGAGGTGCTCGGCGCGTTGCTTGGCGAGCACGCGCTCGTGTCCCACGTCGAGGAGCTCGAAGAGCGCAAGGCCTTCGCGGCCCACCGCGCCCGCCCGGCCATGACCCCGACGGGCGTCGCCGAGGCCCACGGAAAGACCGGAGGGTGCATCGTCATCCGCGCCCGGAACTGCTCGGGCTTGCTGTGGCCGGCCCACGAGAGCAGGGTCGAAGCGCCGGACTCGGACCGCGTCACCGTCGTGCTCTTGCGCCACCAGCGAGCCCTGGGCCAGTGCCGCGTGGACCTGGGCTTTGGCCCGCTGATGGCCGCCGTCGAGCACCCCGCGCTCATGGGCGACGCGAGCTGGCAGGTCGCCGCGCCGTGTCGGGCGCTGGCCGAGGTCGAGGCAGCCGTGACCCAGGCGGCTCGGCAATGGTTGGGTCACAGCGTGCGCAACTGGAGCCGGCGTCCCCGGGCCGAGACCCAGGCCCTCGTGGCGCGAACGCCCCACCACAACTGGTTGCGGCGAGCGCTGATCCACTGCCTCGCCCGATCCGTCGAGCGGGACACGGCCATGCCCCCGAACATCGAGAACCTGGCCTTGTTCTGGACCACCCAGGGGCCCGGAGAGGGGCGCGAGGGCGACGGCACCCTCTACCGGTTGGTGTCTCTCGTCGAGCTCATGGCCTGGGCCGAGGCCGACGGCAAGCTGCTCTACGGCCCCGGCCGGACCAACCCCGCGCGGACCCGCCGGTTGCACGCCCACGTCGCCGAGCTCACTGATCTGCGCGCGCTCTTTGGCGAGGTGCTGGTCCACGTCGACGGTCTGTTCGTCTCGCCCTCGCCGCGCTCCCAGGCCGAGGCCGAGGCCGAGTGGGAGGGCCCGCGTTCGTTCGCTTCGTTGCTCGAAGAGCTGGACCTCGAGCTGGACCCCAGCGCCGAGCTGGAGTTCGCCGAGCTCCTGGATCTGGAGGTCGAGACGAGCGTGGAGCTCGAGGTCGTCGAGGACGACGACGAGGACAGTGAGCTCGAGGAGCTGGCCGCTTTGTTCGCGGACTTCGAGGACTTCGGCGAGCTGTTCGAGAAGGTCGATCCGACGCTCTCGGCCGTGCGCGCGCGCTTGACCGAGGTGGTCGAGGTCGAGGTGGTCGAGGAGCCCGAGGCGGTCGAGGACGCCCACGCGGCGAGCTCGGGGGCGCTGCTCGTCGCCCTCGAGGACGTCGATGAGATCGAGCTGGCCGAGCTGGACGAGCTGGACGAGCTGGACTTCGACTGGGGGGAGCTCGAGGACCAGGGCGAGCCGGCGTCGACCGAGGGGCTCGCCGTCGAGGGCGAGACCCCAGCGTCGACGGAGCCGGCGTCCCCAGCCACGCCTTCGGAGTTCGAGGACCTCGAGGCTCACCTGCGCGGAGTCCTGAGCAGCGTCGCCAAGGGGGCGCCCGCGCTCGCGCGCAGCCTGAACGTGCGCGTCGACGTCGGGCGAGGCTCGGGCCAGGCCCTGGTCCGCGGCGAAGGGGAGGGGCTGTTCTTCGACGCGACCCACCCCGTGCTCCGGCGGACCGAGCACGGCTTGTTCGAGCAGGTCCTCGCCGTCGCCAGCTCGGGCGCGGCCTTGGGCCTCGACGTCGAGCGAGAGCGCATCCTGCTCGAGACCCTCGCCCGGGGCTCGGCGTCGTGGTTCACCGCCGAGGCCCGAGACGCCCCGCCCGCGGGTTGAGCTCGGCAAGCTGCGCTTGCACGCGTGGACGACTGGGGCTAGGCTCGGCCCACGTCGTCAAGCGATGTACACGTACTTCCAATAGTCCGCTCGTTCGAGCACGGTCCGTCTGAATCGACGCCCGACTGATGTCCCGGGAGCAGCCCGAGCCGGTGCTGTTCGCCGCTGAGACGTCCTTCGAGCTCGTTTATCCGCACCCCCAATCGCCTCGTGAACCGCACGAGGCGGGACTTGGAAGTCGTCATGAAATTCCACTCCGATTCCATTGAAGAGCACAACGAAGCACCCCTCGCCGATGATGGCGCCCTCGACCAGCTGATCGCCCGCTGGACGGCGAAGTCCGGCGAGTCCGGCCCCGCCAAGCCCGGCCTGGGCGAACCCAACCACGCCTGGGTCGTGGCGGTCGGTGACTGGGAGGCCTACGAGGAGCGCAGCGCCGAGGCCCAGCTGGCCGAGCTCGTCGCGCTCGTCGGCGCCCAGGGCGACGCGATCGTGGGCTACGAGCTGTGTCGACGGGCCAAGCCCGATCCGCGCACCTACCTCGGCTCGGGCACGGCCGCGGCGATCGCCGAGCGAGCCCGGGCGGCGGGGGCCGACATGCTCGTCATCGACGCCGAGCTCAGCCCCTCGCAAACGCGCAACCTCGAGGACGTGACGGGCTTTTCGGTCTGCGACCGCGAGGCCGTGATCCTCAACGTGTTCCTGCGCCACGCCAAGACGCGCACGGCCAGGATTCAAGTCGAGATCGCCCAGCTCGAGTACCTCCGGCCGCGCATTCGCGGCATCGGCCTCGACATGGATCAGCAGGCCGGCGGCTTGATGACGGCGCGCGGACCGGGCGAGACGGCGTCGGAGCTGCTGGCGCGGCGGATCGACGGGCGCCTCGCCGAGCTGCGTCGCCAGGTCGCGCGGCTCGAGCGAGCGGGGCAGCGCCAGCGCGAGGGGCGAGCCAGCTGCGGGCGCGTCGCGTTGGTCGGCTACACCAACGCCGGCAAGACCTCGCTGATGAACGCGCTGACCCAGGCCGAGCTCTCGGCCCGGGACATGCCCTTCGAGACCCTCGACACGACCACGCGGAGCCTGACCCGTCACGGCGGGGACGTCATCATCAGCGACACGGTCGGCTTCATTCGGCGACTCCCGCAGCGCCTGCTGGCGAGCTTCGAGACGACCCTGGCCGAGATCCGCGAGGCCTCCGTGGTCTGCGTCGTCGTCGACCTCTCCGACCCCGAGTGGGACATGCACCTCGACACGACCCACGCCTTGCTCGAGCGCCTCGGGGCGGGGGCGCTCGCGCGGGTCTACGTGTTCAACAAGCTCGACAAGCTCGCGCCGGCCGAGCGACCGCGGCCCGCGGTGCTCGAGGCTTGCGCTCAGGGCCACGCTCACTGGGCCCTGAGCGCCCACGACGAGGACGCGGTCGCGAGCGTGCGCGCGGCGTTGATCGACGCGGCGCGTCCCCACCATCGGCGGGCCCGGGTGCGCCTGCCCTACGCCGCGAGCGAGGCCATCTCGGCCGTCTACGCCCACTGCCGGCTGCTCTCGAGTGAAGCCATCGCCGAGGGTCTGGTCGTCGACATCGACGGGCCCGCCCACCACGTGGCCGCGATCGTCGCGGCCGGACAGGTGCTCGAGGGATGACCGCCATTGCCCAGCACACCGCGCCCGTCCTCGTCGAGCTGCGCGAGCTCGACCTCGACACGCCGAGCGGGCGGCCGCTGATTCGTGGCCTGACCGCGATGATCGCCGGGGGCGACCGGGTCGCGCTCATCGGTCGCAACGGCGCGGGCAAGTCGAGCCTGCTCGAGCTGATCGCCGGTCGGCGAGAGCGCGCGGCCGGTCGGGTCGTGACCCGGGGCGAGCTGCGCCTCGTCGGTCAGCAGCTCGACGCTCGGGATACCCGCGAGCGGGCGACGGCCCTGGTCGAGGCCATCGCCGACGACCCTCGACGGCAGGCCGCGCTCGAGGGTCACCGCGCGCGGGCCGGCCTGCCGCCGCTCCCCGAGCTGCTCGAGCGCCCCGCGCTCAGCCGCGGTGAGCTGCGCAAGCTCGCGCTGCTGTGCGCCTTCGTCGAGGCCCCCGAGCTCTTGCTGCTCGACGAGCCGACCCAGGACCTCGACGCCCGCGGGCTCGCGTGGTTGGGGCGAAGCCTCGCGCGCTGGCCCCACGCGCTGCTGGTCGCGTCCCACAGCCCGCGCCTGCTCGCCGAGTTCAGGCACTTCTTCGTCGTCGCCGAGTCGGGCTGTCGCTACTTGCCCGGGCGCTTCGAGGCGGTCGCCGCGACGCTCGAGCGCGAGGCCCTGCGCCGAGAGCAGCGCTACGTCGAGGGCCTCGCCAGGCTCGACCACGACGAGCGCCGCAACCGGCAGATCAACCAACGGCGCGCGCGCAAGAAGAACCTCGGTCGGATCCACGAGCTCGGCCGCGGGACCCCGCGCTCGCGCCTCAACAAAAAGCGCAGCTACGCCCAGGAGAGTCAGGCCCGGGTCGCCAAGATCCGCGCGCAGCGAATCGCGGGCTCGCGCGGCTGGACCCGGGCGATGCGGCGGGCGCTGCGGGTCGAGCTGCCCCTCGACGCCCTCGTCGCCGAGCTCCCGCCGGACTCGGGGCAGCCCATGATCACCGCGTCTGGCCTGTCGCTTCGCCGCGACGGCCGAGCGTTGTTCGCGGGCCTCGACGTCGAGCTCGGGCGTCGGCGAGTCGCGCTCACCGGCCCCAACGGCAGCGGCAAGACCACGCTCTCGAGGGTCTTGCTCGGCGAGCTCGCGCCCGACTCTGGGGTCGTCGAATTGCGCCGCGACGAGGCCATCGGCGTGATCGCCCAGGGCGCGAGCAACTGGCTCGACGCGCGCAGCTTGCTCGAGCGCCTCGCCGAGGACCACGGCCTCGACCGCGCGGCCCAGCTGCTCGTCGCCCATCGCTTCCCCCTCGCCCTCGCCGAGCGGGCGCTGCGGGAGCTCAGCCCCGGGAGCGGGTCCGGGCGGCGCTGATCTGCCTCTACCGCCGCCGGCCACCGGTCGAGCTCCTGGTCCTCGACGAGCCGACGCTCAGCCTCGACTTCGTCGGCCTCGCCGCGCTGACCAAGGCGCTGCAGGCCTGGCCGGGCGGGTTGCTCGTCGCCAGCCACGACGCCGACTTCCTGGCCGCGGTCGGCTTCGACGAGGCGATCGAGCTGTCCTCGAGCTAGGCCGGCAGCCCGCTCACGGCGGCATGCAAAGGCCGAAGTCCGGGTTGCAGTACAGGTTGCCGTGGCAGTCCGTCGTGCAGGTGCAGTCCTCGCGCTCTCGCGCCGCGAGATCATCCTGGCGAGATCACCCATTCGAGCGAGAGTGAACACACGGGGTCAGGGCGGCGTTAGTTGCGCGTCGCTGTTAATTGGCCAACAGAGCTTGTCTCGCCAGCCTCTTCGTGGCAATCATCAGGATATCCGTTCATCCTGATGATCGGATATCGATGCCCGCCATGCCCGACCTCAGCCAGACGGTGGACCTGCTGTCCGTGCTCGCGGACCCGACTCGGGTGCGCCTGCTGGCGTTGCTGGACGAGGAGCTGAGCGTCGCCGAGCTGACCCGGGCGACGGACCTGCCCCAGTCCCGGGTGTCCAACCACCTGCGCAAGCTCAAGGACGCGCGCCTGGTTCGGGATCGGCGGGAGGGCTCGTCGAGCTACTACTCCCTCGATCTGGCCCAGGTGGACGACGCGGCCCGGTCGATGTGGAAGCTCGTTCACGACGGCCTCGACGACGCGCAGCTGGCTCAGGATCAGCGCCGCCGCGCCGCGGCCCTGGCCGCGCGGAGCTCTCGCTTGCCCTGGCCCGACGAGGTCGCCGGGCAGATGGAGCGCCACTACTCGCCCGGTCGGACCTGGGAGGCTACGACCCGCGCGCTGCTGGGGTTCATGGCCCTCGGGGAGGTCCTCGACGTGGGCTCGGGCGACGGCGTCAACGCCGAGCTGCTCGCCCCCCACGCGCGCCGTGTGACCTGCCTCGACTCCAGCGAGCGGGTGCTCGAGGCGGCCAAAAAACGCCTGGAGCACGTGCCCAACGTCAGCTTTTGCATGGGCGACATGCACGCGCTGCCCATGGCCGAGCACGCCTTCGACGCGGTCTTGCTGCTCCACGTGCTCACCTACTCGCTGGCTCCCGAGGAGGCCATCGCCGAAGCCACGCGTGTGCTTCGTCCCGGCGGCGCCCTCGCGCTCGTGACCCTCGCGGAGCACGAGCACGACACCATCGCGCGGGCTTACGACCACGTGAACCACGGCTTTGAGGTCGAGGTCCTGGAGGTCATGATGCGCCGCGCTGGCCTGCAGGTCGAGCAGTGCGCCTTGAGCTCGCGAGAGCGCCGCAAACCTTACTTCCAAGTCATTACCGCCTTCGCTCGAAAGCCATCATCGTGACCGATTCGACCCAGACCACCCGTGACCGCCTCCAGGCCCTCATGCGCGAGCGCATCGTGATGCTCGACGGGGCCATGGGCACGATGCTCCAGGGCTACTCCCTGGGCGAGGAGGACTTCCGGGGCGAGCGCTTCGCCGACCACCCCTCGCCGCTGGCCGGCAACAACGACCTGCTCAGCCTGACCCGCCCGGACATCGTCCGCGAGGTCCACCGCATCTACTTCGAGTCCGGGGCGGACATCGTCGAGACCAACACCTTCTCGTCGACCTCCATCGCCCAGGCCGACTACAACCTCGAGCACCTCGCCCGCGAGCTCAACGTCGCCTCGGCGCGCCTGGCCCGGGAGGCCGCCGACGCCGTCGCGACCCCGGAGCGCCCGCGCTTCGTGGCCGGGGCGATCGGGCCGACCAACCGGACGCTCTCGCTCTCGCCCGACGTCGAGGACCCGGCCTACCGGGCCATCGACTTCGCCACGCTGCGCGACGCCTACGCCGAGCAGATCGACGGCCTGATCGAGGGCGGCGTGGACCTGCTGCTGATCGAGACCATCTTCGACACCCTCAACGCCAAGGCGGCGATCATGGCGATGTTCGAGGTCTTCGAGCGCCGCGGCGTCGAGATCCCGCTGATGATCTCGGTGACGGTCACCGACCGCTCGGGGCGGACCCTCTCGGGCCAGACCATCGGGGCCTTTTGGCGCTCCGTCGCCCACGCCAAGCCGCTCAGCGTCGGGCTCAACTGCGCCCTCGGAGCCTCGGCGATGCGCCCCTACGTCGCCGAGTTGGCCGAGCTGGCCGGCTGCGCGGTGTCCTGCTACCCCAACGCCGGCCTGCCCAACGCCTTCGGCGAGTACGACGAGCTGCCCGAGCAGACCGCCGCGGAGCTGGGCGAGTTCGTCAGCAGCAACCTGGTCAACATCGTCGGGGGCTGCTGCGGGACGAGCCCGCAGCACATCGAGACCATCGCCGAGTTCGTCGAGGGCAAGGCCCCCCGGGCCATCCCCGAGGTCGACGGGGCCCGCGAGCGCAACTACGAGGCGTCGCACTTCTCCGGCCTCGAGCCCCTGACCATCGACGGCAACACGGGCTTCGTGATGGTCGGCGAGCGGACCAACGTCACCGGCTCGCGCAAGTTCTGCAAGCTGATCAAGGCCAACGACTACGACCGGGCGCTGAGCGTCGCGGTCCAGCAGGTCCGCTCGGGCGCGAACATCCTCGACGTCAACATGGACGAGGGCATGCTCGACTCGGAGCAGGCCATGCGCACCTTCTTGAACCTGATCGCCTCCGAGCCCGAGGTCGCCCGGGTGCCGATCATGATCGACAGCTCGAAGTGGTCGGTGATCGAGGCCGGGCTCGAGTGCGTGCAGGGCAAGGCCATCGTCAACTCGCTCTCGCTCAAGGAGGGCGAGGCGGACTTCCTGGCCAAGGCGGCGGTGGTCCAGCGCCACGGCGCGGGCCTGGTGGTCATGGCCTTCGACGAGACCGGCCAGGCCGAGAGCGCGGCGCGCAAGCTCGAGATCTGTTCGCGGGCCTACACCCTGCTGCGCGAGCGCCTCGACTTCGAGCCCACGGACATCATCTTCGACCCCAACGTGCTCGCCGTGGCCACGGGCATCGAAGAGCACGACCGCTTCGCCCTCGAGTTCATCGAGGCCTGCCGCGGGATCAAGCAGGCCTGCCCCGGCGCGCGCATCAGCGGCGGCATCTCCAACCTCTCGTTCAGCTTCCGCGGCAACAACCTCGTGCGCGAGGCGATCCACTCGGCCTTCCTCTACCACGCGATCGCGGCGGGCCTGGACATGGGCATCGTCAACGCCGGCCAGCTCGAGGTCTACGCGGAGATCGAGCCCGAGCTGCGCGAGCGCGTCGAGGACGTGCTCTTCGTCCGCCGCCCCGACGCCACCGACCGGCTGATCGAGCTGGCCGAGGGCCTCAAGGGCAAGAAGAAGGAGCGCAAGATCGACCTGAGCTGGCGCGAGCAGTCCGTCGGGGCGCGCATGGCCCACGCCCTGGTCCACGGCATCACCGACTTCATCGAGGACGACACCGAAGAGGCGCGCCAGACCCTGGGCCGGCCCCTCGAGGTCATCGAGGGCCCGCTCATGGACGGCATGAAGGTCGTCGGCGACCTGTTCGGCGCGGGCAAGATGTTCCTGCCCCAGGTGGTCAAGAGCGCCCGGGTCATGAAGCGCGCCGTCGCCTACCTGACGCCCTACATGGAGGACGAGCAGGGCGAGGGCGAGCTCGAGCCCCAGGGCCGGGTGGTCCTGGCCACGGTCAAGGGCGACGTCCACGACATCGGCAAGAACATCGTCGCGGTGGTCCTGCGCTGCAACAACTACGAGGTCCACGACCTGGGCGTGATGGTCCCGGCGGACAAGATCCTCGAGTCGGCGAAGGAGAACCGGGCGGACATCATCGGGCTGTCCGGGCTGATCACCCCGAGCCTCGACGAGATGGTCCACGTGGCCAAGGAGATGCAGCGCCTGGACTTCGCCACGCCCCTGCTGATCGGCGGGGCGACGACCAGCCGCCAGCACACGGCCGTCAAGATCGCGCCGCACTTCGGGGAGCCCACGGTCCACGTCCTGGACGCCTCGCGGGTCGTCAACGTGGTCTCGGACCTGATGGATCCGGGGCGCCGCGAGACCCTCGACGCGCGCAACCGCAAGGAGCAGGCGAGCCTCCGCGAGCTCCACGAGCACAAGCGCAAGAACCCCATCACCCCGCTGATCCGCACGCGCCGCCAAGGCCCCAAGCTCGACCACGGCGTCGACACGGTCGCGACCCCGGACTTCCTCGGCGCGCGGGTCATCTCGGACGTGTCCCTGGCCGAGATCGCCGAGTACATCGACTGGACCTTCTTCTTCACCAGCTGGGGCCTGCGCGGGGTGTTCCCCGGGATCCTCCAGCACCCCAAGTACGGCGAGGCGGCGCGCGAGCTCTACGACACGGGCCGGCGCATGCTCGACGAGCTGGTGGCCAAGGACCAGCTGGGCGTGCGCGCGGTCCAGGGCTTTTGGCCGGCCCACGCCGACGGCGACGATTTGGTGCTGTGGGAGCCTGGGGCCGTGGGGGAGCGAGAGCGGGCGCGCTTTCACATGCTCCGCCAGCAGCAGGTGCGCGGGCCCAAGTCGGCCAACCGAGAGCAGCGCCCGGTCTACCGCTCCCTCGCCGACTTCGTCGCGCCGCTGTCGAGCTACGGCGAGTCTGGCCTGGTCGACTACGTGGGCGCCTTCGCGTGCACCACCGGCGTGGGCGCGGACGAGCTCGCCGCGCGCTACGAGGCCGCCCACGACGACTACTCGGCGATCATGGTCAAGGCCCTCGCCGATCGCCTGGCCGAGGCCTACGCCGAGCTGCTGCACGAGCGCGCGCGCCAGTCCTGGTACGCCCGCGGCGAGGCCCTGAGCAAGGCCGAGCTGATCAAGGAGAAGTACCGCGGCATCCGCCCCGCCTTTGGCTACCCGGCTTGCCCGGACCACACCGAAAAGGGCGCGCTCTTCGATCTCCTCGGCGCGCCCGCCCAGGGCATCACGCTGACCGAGAGCTACGCCATGCAGCCCGGCGCGGCGGTCAGCGGCATCTACCTCGGGCACCCGAGCAGCCGCTACTTCACCGTGGGTCGCCTGGGGCGGGACCAGATCGAGGACTACGCTCGGCGCAAGGGCATGAGCGTGTCCGAGGCCGAGCGCTGGCTCGCGCCCAACCTCGGCTACGACGACGGCAGCGCGGGCGCAGCGGCTTAGTACCGCGTGTCAGGCCCAATCTTCTGACGCGCGAGTGTCTCAGCACGCCTTGGGCTGCTGCGCGGCGAGGGCGGGCGCGATGAAGCGAAAGCCCAGGTAGTGGCTGCGGTTGTCCGGGTGGTGCCAGTAACGAAAGGCCGCCCGGCAGTAGCGAGCCGCGGCGTGCCAGCAGCCCCCGCGGCTGCATCGCTTGATCCCGCGGGTGCCGATGGGGTCGAACACGGGCTGCTCGTCGACGGTGTAGCGGCGCCGCCCGTCGGCGCACCACTCCCACACGTTGCCGAGCATGTCGTGCAGGCCCCAGGCGTTGGGGCGCTTGAGGCCGACGACCCGCGTGCCCGCCCGGGTGTGCGGGTGCTGCATCTGCGGCCACTCGCTGGAGTCGTAGCCCTCGTCGAGGTCAAAGCCGACGCCGCTGTTGCCCGCGTACCAGGCGATGGCGTCGAGGACGGGGGCGTCGCACAGGCCGCGCAGCTCGACGGGCCCGGCGTGGGTCGCCGTGGTGCTCCCGGCCCGGCAGGCGTACTCCCACTGGGCCTCGGTGGGCAGCGCGAGCCCGGGGAGGCGGGGGGCGAGCGCGCTCAGGAAGGCCTGGGCGTCGTGCCAGGACACGTTCTCGACGGGGCGCTCGGGGCTCGGGTAGCGGCTGGGGTTGTCGCCCATGACGGCTCGCCACAGCGCCTGGGTGCACGGCGTCTGGGCCATCCAAAAGCCGCGGCTGAGCGCGACGGGGTGGGCGGGGCCTTCGCGCTCGAGGCGGCCGGGCTCGTCCGCCGGTGAGCCCATGACGAAGGCGCCCGGGGGGATCCAGCGCATGCAGGTCTCGATCCCCTCGACGCGAAAGCGGGCCCAGCGACCGTGCGTGTCGTGTCCGCTGGCGTGGGCCCAGGCTGGGGTGACGCTCATGGGGCCGCGGGCGGGGTCGGCCCGGCCTCGGCTTCAGCCGCTGGGGCGCTTTCGCTGGGGGCAGCCGGAGCTGGCTCGGCCGGCGGCGTCGCCCCCTCGGGGACCATCGGCGGCGCGACCACGTCGAGCCACAGGTGGTGCAGCTGCGTGTCCGTGAACTGCTCGACCGCGAGCTCGCCGAAGGTCATGCCCTCCTTGGGCCGGTACTTGGCCTGAGGATCCAGAGCCACGGGCACGGCGGCGGTCCGCCCCTTGGGCGGCTCGAAGCCCATGGTCATGGCGTAGAGCAGGGTCATGATCTCGTCGCGCTTGGTGCAGTTGCAGTGCTCGAGGGCGGCGGCGCTGGCCTTGGCCAGGTGGGCGCAGCGCTCGTCCTGGCCGACCATGGCGAGGGTCTGGAAGGCGCCGCCGAGCTCCTGGCACTCGGCCCCGTGCTGCTTGA
Organism: Plesiocystis pacifica SIR-1; assembly: GCF_000170895.1. GTDB lineage: Bacteria > Myxococcota_A > Polyangia > Nannocystales > Nannocystaceae > Plesiocystis > Plesiocystis pacifica. The sequence goes on from NZ_ABCS01000001.1 coordinate 69,606, forward strand.
TGAGCTGGCCCGTGAGCATCAGGCGCTTGCTGGGGTCGCCGGGGGTCTGGGCGGTGAGGGTCTCGAGCAGCTCGGGCAGGCGCGGCTGCGGCACGGGGGTGTCCTCGGTGACCTGGACGAGGAAGCGGACCTCCTTGCGGCCCTTGGCCGAGAGCCCGCGCTGGAGCTCGGCGACGGCGCTCACGGGCACGTCCGCGGCCACGGCGATGGCCAGCTCGCCGGGCTCGGGCACGCGCCGGGGCGGGTCGGCGAGCCAGTCCTGGATGGAGATGAACTTCTTGGCGCCCTGAGGATCGAGGAGCCCGCGCTTGGTCAACGTCATGATCGTCGACGTGGTCGGGTGGTAGCTGGGCCCAGCCCACGGGACCTTGGGGACGGCCACGGGCGGGATGCCGATGTCGTAGTCGCAAAAGCGCTTCAGCTCGGCCTCGATGGGGCCGCGCTCGCACACGTTGGGGTCCACGGCGGCGCCCTCATCCGCCGCCGCCTTCGAGTCCTCCGCCGTCTTCGCGTCGCCCTCGGCCTTCCCGCTGGTGTCCGGCGGGGGCTCGCAGCCGAGCAGCGCCACCACGGTCAGCGCCGGGGCGAGGCGAGACAAGAGACCGCGGGCTGCTGGATGCTCGAGGCGTCGCACGTCGGCGCAGGGTAGCGCATCACCGGCGCAGGCGCTTGAGCGGCTTGCGCTCCGGCAGGGGGGCCGAGCGGGCGACGCGGACGCGGACGCGCTTGCTCGCGGGCGCCCCCGTGCTGGGGTCGCGGGCCTCGAGGGGCACGAGCACGTTGCCCTCGGGGTAGTAGGTCGCGCAGCAGCCGGCGGGGAGGTCGAAGGGCACGAGGATCCACCGCGGGGTGAAGCGCGTGCGGCCGGCGTAGTCCGAGCGCAGGTCGACCTGCTCGTAGGGCTCGAGCTCGAGGCGCTCGAGGTCGGCGAGGCTCACGAACACGAGGCGGCGGTAGCCCCGGATTCCACGCAGGCGGTCGCCCTTGCCGAACAGCGTGCTGTTGTGCTGATCATGGCTGCGGATCGTGGTCATCCACAGCTCGTCGTCGGCCAGGGGCGCGTCGGGCTCGGGGCGGGGCGGGGGCGCGAGCGAGAGGGTCCGCGCGGGGGCGCTGGGGCTCGCGTCGGCGCGCGGGCTGAGGGCGTCGATGTGCTCGCGCAGGCCGGCGTAGTCCGAGGCGAGCGCCGACCAGTCGAGGCCCGAGGCCGAAGACGCGGCGTCGTCCATGGCCGCGCCGATGCTGCACAGGATGTCGACCTCGGCCCGAAGCGTCGAGGCGATGGGGGCGACGAGGCCCGTGGACAGGCGGCGGTGACCGTCGAGGTCGTCGGCGCTGACGGGCCCGGCGGGGTCGCGCTCGGAGCGGCCGAGGCAGGGGAGGATCAGGGTGCGCTCGCCGGTGATCAGGTGCCCGCGGTTGAGGCTGGTGCTCAGGTGCACGCTGAGCTTGGTCTGGCGGATGGCCTCGGCGCAGCGGTGGCTGTCGGGGGCGGCGGCCTGGAGGTTGCCGCCGAGGTTGAACAGCACCTCGACCTCGCCGCGGTGCATCGCGTCGACGGCCTCGAGGCTCGAGTGGCCCGCGCTCGGATCGGGCGCGCGGAGTCCCAGGCGTCGCTCGAGGCCCTCGACGAAGGCGGCCGCCGGGGCGTGGTCGAGGCCGGCGCGCTTGCAGCCGACGACGTTGTGGTGGCCCAGCAGGGGCATGGGCCCGGCGTGCTCGCGACCTCCCGGGAGGTTGCCGCGCAGCGCCAGGAGCGAGAGCAGGGTCGAGACGGTCGCGCCCGCGTCGGGCTGCTGCACGAGCCCGGTACCCCAGGTGAACACCGCCGACTTGGCCGCGGCGTAGCGCTCCCCCAGGCTGCGCAGCTGCGCCTCGGGGACGCCGCTGGCGGCTTCGAGCTCGGACCAGCTGCGCCCGGCGATCTCGGCCTCGAGGGCGTCGAGGCCCTCGCAGCGGGCGTCGACGAAGGCGCGATCGATGGCGTCCTTCTCGAAGCAGACCTTGATGCAGGCCTCGAGCACGGCCCGGTCGCCGCCGACGCGGACCTGGAGGTGCGCGTCGGCGAGCCGCGGCGCGGGGCCAAACCAGTCGCTGCGCTCGCGCAGGTCCCGGTGGCGGAGCAGCCCCGACTCGCGCATCGGGTTGACGGCGACGATCGCCGCCCCGCGCTGCTTGGCCCGGCGCAGGCTCTGGAGCATGCGCGCGTGGGTGGTCCCGGGGTTGTGGCCGATGCACACGATGAGCGCCGCGCCCTCGAGGTCGGCGACGCTCGCCGTGCCCTGAACCAGGTCCAGACCCAGGCCCTCGCGCAGGGCGAGGGCGCTGGCGTCGTGGCACAGGTTGGAGGAGCTGGGCAGGTGGGGCGAGCCGGCGGCGCGGGCCAGCAGCTGGTAGGCGAAGGCGGCCTCGTTGGAGCTGCGCGCAGACCCGTAGAACACGGCGCGATCGCCATGACCCGCGTCGCGCAAGCGGGCGAGCTCGCGGCCGACGAGCGCGAAGGCTTCGTCCCAGGAGATGGGCGCGTAGCCTTCCTCGCCGGCCTCGTGGAGCAGCGGCTCGGTCAGGCGGCCCTGGGCGCCGAGCCAGTGATCGCTGCGCGCCGAGAGCTCGACGAGGGTGTAGCTGGCGAAGAACATCGCCGTCGCGCGGCGGGGGTTGAGGGAGTCGGCGAGCACCCGGGCGCCGGCCTCACAGGTCGGGGCCCGGCTCTCGCCGCGGCGCTCGGCCTCGCCGACCGGCCACGCGCAGCCCGGGCACTGGGTGTGTCCCTCGGCGTTGGCGGTGCGCAGCAGCTGGAGGCCTCGGCGCACGCCGGCCTTGCCCAGGCTCTCCTCGAGGGCCCGGGACAGCGCCTTGGAGCCGCCCGCCTCCGGGGGGCGATCGACGGCCATGGGCGCCGTGATCACGGGGACGACGGGGGAGGGCAGGCGCGGGTCGAGGGCGGCTGACCCTTCGGTCGTCGACTCGGCGGTCGCCGACGCTTCGCTCGCCTCGCGCGTCGACTCTTCGGTCGTCGACTCCTCGGTCGCTGCCGAGGCCTCGGCGCGCTCGGGCGAGTCTCGCGTCGCGCTCGTGTCGGTCCGATCGGCGTCCAGCTCGGTGCTCGCGTCGTCCAAGGGGCGAATCCTGGCCGACGCGTGCGTGCGGATCAAGTCGGGCGAGGTTCGCCCTCACGCTGCGATACAGGCGCAGCTGGGAGCCCCGGTTGGGCTCCGCTACGGTAGCGAGGTGGTCGTCGTGAAGGAGACGGGGCATGCGTCGGGTCCAGCGGGCCGGGGTGGTCGAGGGGCTCCGGACGCGGCCTCGGTCTACGAGACCTGGCGGGGGCTCTACGAGGCCATGGGCGACGGGGTCGGCATCCTCGACCGCGAGGGGACCATCCTCGACGCCAACGGGGCGCTGGTCGAGATGTTCGGCCACCCCAAGCACGAGCTCGTCGGGCGGCCCGGGCGGATGCTCGCCGACCCCGAGCGCTTCGACCTCGACGCGACCCGCGAGCGCCTGCGCCGGGCGTGGATGGGCAAGGCGCAGCGCTTCACGTGGTGGTGTCGGCGCAAGGACGGCGAGGCCTTCCCGACCGAGGTGACCCTCAACAAGGGCCGCTTCTTCGGTCGCGACGTGGTCGTGGCCATGGCCCGCGACGTCAGCTTGCGCTTCGCCCGGCAGCGGGCCGTCGAGGCCTCGGAGGCCCGCTACCGCGCGACCTTCGAGGTCGCCCGCGACGGCCTGGTGATCGTCGACGCCGCCAGCCTCGAGGTCCGCAGCGCCAACGCCCGGGCCGTCGACATCCTCGTCGGCGCGCAGGGGGACGCGTCGAGCTCGGGGGCGCGCTTTGGCCTCGAGGGCGAGGGCCTGGTCCGCCTGCTGCGTGGCTACGGCGTGACCGAGACCGAAACCGAGACCGAGGCCGAGCTGCGCCGCACCCTCGGGTCGCTCGAGGACACGGGCGGCCACGCCAGCATGCCCGACTGGTGCGTGGTCCGCGAGGACGGCGCGCTGCGCTGGGTCGACCTCGACTTCGCCCGCTTCGACTCCCCGGGCTACCACCCCGTGCTCGGCCGCTCCCAGAGCCTCGTGCTCGTGGCCGTCCACGACATCACCGAGCGCAAGCGTTCGGCGGAGGCCCTGCGCGCCTTCGAAGAGCGCGAGCGCGTGGCCGAGCGGCTGCGGGCCCTCGGCGAGCTCTCGGCCGGGGTCGCCCACAACTTCAACAACGCCCTGACCTCGATCCTCGCCCACGCGCAGATCCTCGTGCGCAGCCCCGCCGTGGCCGAGGACGTCCGCGAGGATCTGCAGGTCATCGAGCGCGTCGCTCGCGAGGCGGCGGTGACCGTGCGCCGGATCCAGAGCTTCGCCCGCAACCGCGACCCCGAGGCCCTCGAGCTCATCGACTTCGGGGACGTGGTCGCCAACGCGGTCGCGCTGACCCGCCCGCGCTGGCAGCCCGGCGGCGGCGGGGGCAAGTGGCGCTTCGAGCTCGAGGCGCGCCCGCTCGAGGCCAACGCCAAGCTGCTGATCCACGGCAACGCCGCCGAGCTGTGCGAGGTCCTCGTCAACCTGATCCTCAACGGCCTCGACGCCATGCCCGAGGGCGGACGGATGTGGGTGCGCACCGGGGTCGAGGGCGATCGGGTCTACGCCGAGGTCGAGGACACGGGCTCGGGCATGGACGAGGAGACCCAGCGCCGCCTCTTCGACCCCTTCTTCTCGACCAAGGGGGCCAGCGGCATGGGCCTGGGCCTCTCGGTCAGCCACGGGATCGTCCGTCGGCACCGCGGGGAGATCTCGCTGGTCAGCGCGCCGGGGCAGGGGACGCGCTTTTCGGTGTGCTTGCCGCGGGTCGACGGGGAGCTCGACGAGGCCGAGGTCGAGGCCCTGCCGCGGGCGCGCCCGTCGACCATCCTCGTGGTCGACGACGATCCGACGGTGCGCCGGGCCGTGGGCCAGATGCTCGGCGAGCTCGGCCACGCGGTGGTCTCGGCCTGCGACGGGCGCGAGGCCCTCACCTGCCTCGACGCGCACCGAGAGGTCGGCCTGCTGCTGACGGACCTGGCCATGCCCGTGCTCGACGGCTCGGGGCTGCTGCGCGAGGTCGGTCGGCGATGGCCGCAGCTGCCGACGGTGCTGATGACGGGCTTGGCCGCCGAGGCCGATCCGCGGGCGGTCGAGGCCGCGGGCGCGCTGTTGCGCAAACCGCTCGAGCTGGCCAGCCTCGAGCGGACCCTGGCCCGGCTGATCCCTGGTTGAGCGCGCGTTCGCAGCGTCTCGACCCAGATCGCACCGCCGCGTGTGGCGTTCTTGTCGCCACTCGAGTGCTCCCTCGCGCCTCACTAAGGAACAAAAACTCTGATTCCTGTCGATTGCGCGCGACAGGAAAGGTTTGGGACGCCCCAAAGTCGATGGCGCGCGGGCGATCGATGGGGCATTCTGGAACGAGTGCCTCGGTCGGTGGTCCGAGCTTACGCCGTGGTCTGGGGCGGTGCGAAGGTGAATCTCGGGTGATGCGCGCGGTCGAGCCCATGCCCTGCTCTGTGCTTCGGAGCGTCCTCCGGGCGCTGAGGAGCGCGCCGCGGCACTCCGAGTCGTGGCTGGTCGTGCTGGTGATCGTCCTGGTCGCCGGCTGCGTCACGAACGACGACGACGAGACGCGGCGGCCCCTCGACCTCGGCGACTTGGGCTACGAGACCCCCGCGCCCCGGGACGAGCGGCCGATTCGCCTGGTCGGTCGGGACGGCACGGACCTGCCGCTGGTCGGACTGAGCCTCTCGGCCATCGTCGAGGATCCCCTCGCGCTCACGGAGATGCGCCTGGACTTCGAAAACGGCGAGCCGGGGCCCGTCGACGCCGAGCTGCTCGTGACCTTGCCGGCGGACGCCCGGGTCACCCGCTTCGCGGCCTTCATCGAGGGCTCGTGGCGCGAGGCCGAGGTCGTCGAGCGCACCCGGGGGACCGCGCTGCCCTCGCTGTTCACCCCGCCCGAGGCCGTGTTCAGCCCGGCGCCGCGCGAGGGCACCCAGGCCTTCCGCGTGGTCTTGCCGCGCATCCCCGGCGGCTCGGTGCAGCAGCTCATCCTGACCTACGCCGAGACCTTCGAGGACGTCGACGAGACCTACCGCGTCTACCTCGAGGGCATCCACGACGTGCGCCGGGCCTCGGTCAAGGCCGTCGTCCACGGCCAGCCCAACCCCTTGGTCGACGTGTTCGCGGGCAGCCGCGTGCCCGAGGTGCTCGGCTACGACGAGTCCGGCCACCGCCACCTGAGCCGGACCCACCTCGACTGGACGCCGACGGGGGACCTGGTCGTGCCCAACTCGGGCAAGCGCCGGGTCGGGGTCCGCAGCGGCCGCAAGGTGGCCGTGCGCGTCAACCCCCTGAGCCACGATCACCAGGCCGCGTTCAACGGGCTGACGGTGCTGTTCGACACCAGCGCGTCCCAGGCCGTCGACTACCCCGAGCGCGTCGAGGCCCTCGCCGACCTCATCGTCGCGCTGCAGCCGTGGACCGGCAACGACATCCCCCTGCGCCTGGTCGCCTTCGACCAGCGCTACGAGACCCTCTACGAGGGCCCCCTCGGCGAGATCGATCGCTCGGTGTTCACCGAGCTCCGCGACCGCCGAGCGCTCGGGGCCTCGGACATCGTGGGCGTGCTCCGGCACACCGCCGCGCGCCGCGATCGCGCCGTCGATCGCGTCATCCTGGTCTCCGACGGCCTCGCCACCGCGGGCGTCGAGGGGCGCCGGGCGCTGTTCAAGAGCGTGCGCGAGCTCGCCGACGCGGGGGTCGTGCGGGTCGACGTGCTGGCCGACGTCGGCGATCTGGGCCACCCGCGCCTCGAGGGCCTGGTCACCCAGCTGCCCGACTCCGGCCTGGTCCTCGATCGCCGAGAGGCCTCGCGGGTGCTCGTGCGTCGGCTCCGGCGCGAGGTCCACGACGAGGTCCGGGTGGCGGTCCCCGGCGCGCGCTGGTTCCATCCGGAGGTCGTGCACGGGGTCCAGTCCGACGACGAGATCCTGGTGTTCGCCGACGTCGAGACCGTGGGCGCGACCTTGCGCGTGACCGTCGACGCCCACGGCAAGGAGACCCTCGACGTGCCCATCCTCGACGTCGAGGAGCCCCTGGTCGGCTGGGCCCTCGAGAACGCGCGCATCGACTTTCAGGTCGAGGCCCTCGAGCGCGAGGCCGACACGTCCAAGGCCGCGGTCCAGCCCTACGTGGCCAAGCAGCTGTGGCAGAAGATCGTGACCAATTCCCGGCGCAACCGGGTGGTCAACGACTACACGCGCCTGGTCATGCTCGCCGACGAGGACGACTACGGCGCGGTCAAGATGGACGTCGCGGGGCTCCCGGACGTGCTCGTGGTCGGGCCCTCGGGGGTCGAGCGGCGCCGCCGGGGGGTGCCCAACGCGATCGCCGATGACGAGGTGCCGCTGGCCAGGACCCGCCTGCCTCGCTTCGCCCGCGAGCGCCTCGGCGCGGAGCAGCTGCGCCTCTACGCGATCACGCAGATCCCCAACCCGGGCCGCGACGCGGACGCGGCGATGATCGCCGCGGCGCCGCTGGTCGGCGTGGGCGAGGGCGGCAGCTTGCCCGTGGAGCTGCCGACCATGGCCGAGGAGGCCAGCGCCGACGAAGGCGGCGAGGCGAGCGAGGACGCGGGGACGGCCGAAGCCGCGGCGCCGCCGGCCGAGCGCCGCGACGATCCGCGCCGAGCTCGGCCCGTCAGCAACCGCCGGCGCAGCGGCAAGGCCCGGGCGCTGCCGCCGGCGCGCCCCCTCGACGGCAGCTACCGCGGCAACATGCTCGCGGTCATGAACCTCATCGCCTGGGGTCACGCCGCGGAGGCCGAGCAGGTCGCGTGGCGCTGGCGAGAGGCCGAGCCCAGGTCGCTCATGGCCGTCGTCGCCCTGGGCGAGGCGCTCGAGGCCAACCACGCCCTCGACGACGCGGCCCGGGCCTACGGCTCGATCATCGACATGTACCCCGACCGCGCCGACATGCGCCGCTTCGCCAGCGCCCGGCTCGAGCGCCTGGGTAGCGCCGGGGCGCGCCTGGCCATCGACAGCTACGCCCAGGCCCGACGCCAGCGCCCCGACCACCCCTCGAGCCACCGCCTGCTGGCCTTCGCCCAGCTCCGCGCGGGTCGACCCAAGGACGCCTTCACCGTGCTCGCCGACGCCCTGCGCCGGGACTGGAGCGGCGACTTCGAGGGCATCGAGACCGTGCTGCGCGAGGACCTGGGGGTCATCGCGGCGGTGTGGATCGCCGCCGAGCCGCACCTGCGTCAGGACATCACGCGGCGGACCGAGCAGCTCGAGGCCGCGGTCGCTACCGAGCCCTCGCTGCGCTTCGCCCTGACCTGGGAGAAGGGGGGCAGCGACGTCGATCTGCACATCCGCGACGGCCTCGGCTCGCACGCCTTCCACGAGCGCAGGGCCCTGCGCTCGGGCGGGGCCCTCGACTTCGACGTGCGCAACGGCTACGGCCCCGAGGTGTTCACCATCCTGGGCAAGCCCTCGGGCTACCCCTACAGCCTCGAGGTCCAGTACTACAACCACGGGGCGGGGGACGTCGGCCTGGGCAAGGTGCAGATCTTCGAGCACGACGGGGCCGGCCACATCGCCTTCGACGAGCGCCCCTTCGTGGTCATGAAGCACAAGGCCTTCGTCGACCTGGGCAGCCTCGAGGGCTCGCTGGTCGGCCGGCACTGACTCGCTCGTCAGCCAAGCGCGAGTCGCTATACTCGCGGCCATGAGCGAGAAGCGAGCCATCGGCCTGCGGGTCTTGATCACCGGCGCCTCCTTGGTGGTGGTCGTCGCGGGCCTGCGCGCGGCCGGGCCGATCGTCATCCCGGTGCTGTTCGCGGCCTTCCTGACCATCCTCGCCATCCCGCCGGTGCAGGCCCTCCAGCGCCGCGGCTTCCCGGACTGGCTCGCGGTCACGATCATCGTCAGCGGCGTGCTCGCGGGCGCCACGCTCATCACCCTGCTCGTCGGCAACTCGCTCGCGGACTTCTCCCAGAACGTCGACAGCTACGGGGATCAGCTCGAGGCGATCATCTCGAATTGGCTGAGCTTGCTCGACGAGTACGGCTTGTCCTTCATCGAGGGGACAAAGCTGCCGACCAGCACCGGGGGCGAGCTCGAGGTGCCGGATCTGAGCCCGGGGGTCGGTGAGGGGGCCGAGGGAGCCGCGGCCGAGGCCGTCACGGGGGCCGAGGGGGGCGGGGCCGCCGAGGGCGGCGACGAGTCGATCATGCACCCCGGCACGGGCGCGCTCATCGACCTCATCGACCCGAGGATGATCGCCAACCTCGCCGGCAGCGTGGTCTCGAGCATCGGCAACGCCCTGTCGAACACGATCTTCGTGCTGTTCACGACGGCCTTCATCATGGCCGAGGCCGCCGGCTTGCCGCGCAAGCTCCAGCTCGCCCTGGGCTCGACCACGGAAGACGTCGAGCGCTTCTCTCGGGTCATCGACGACATCCAGGAGTACCTGTCGATCAAGACCTGGATCTCGGGGTTCACGGGCCTGCTGGCCTGGGGCCTGTGCCTGGCCGTGGGCGTCGACTACCCCGTGCTGTGGGGCCTGGTCGCCTTCTTCCTCAACTACATCCCGACCCTCGGCTCGATCATCGCCGCGGTCCCGCCGACCCTCCTGGCCCTGGTCCAGTTTGGCTGGGAGCGCTCGCTGATCTTGGTGGTCGGCTACGTGGCCATCAACCTCGTGGTCGGCAGCATCCTCGAGCCGCGGATCATGGGCAAGCGCCTGGGCCTGTCGACCCTGGTGGTGTGGCTGTCCCTGGTGGTCTGGGGCTGGATCTGGGGCTCGCTGGGCATGTTCCTGTCGGTGCCGTTGACCATGGTGGTGAAGATCCTGCTCGAGAACAGCGACGACCTGAAGTGGATCGCCGTGCTCATGGGCTCGGGGGCGGAGATGCAAGAGCGCGAGGCCGCGGCGGCGAGCATGCGCGCGGAGGTCGAGAAGGAGGACACGCCGATCCCCCCCGACGCGATGAGCGTGGAGGAGCTGCCCGATCTGCCCGAGCCTCCCGACCCGCCCGAGCCATCGCCGGACGCCTCGGCAGAGGCTCCGCCGGACGTCTAGACGAGGGCTAGACGAGCCCGGCGTGGATCAGCGGCGAGGTCATGTTGCGGATCTTGGTCGACGCGAGGCCGAGGTGTCGGCCGGCAGCCTGGACGTCGCCGTGATCGAAGATGTCGACCTCGGCGCCGAGCCAGCGCAGCGCGGTCGCCAGCCCGCGGCCGCGCTCGCTATCGACCAGGGCCGCGACGCGGACCTTGGAGCCGAGGGCCTCGGCGAGCTCGCCCCGTCGGCGCACGCCGAGGTGGGCGTCCCCGAGGATGCGCAGCACCGTGGGCCGTGGGTTGCGGCGCAATCTGTTCAGTAGGGCCTGCCAGTTGCCCTCCCGAGCGTGATCGCCACGCAGGACGATCACCGTGGTCGAGAAGTCTCCGACCCAGGCCAGGTCTTCGTCGGGTGCAGTGTGTGTCGCGTCCATCGAACCGCAGTGAATCCAGCGTCCCACGCTGGCATGCAGAGCAAATAGCGTACCAGTGATCGGATTGACTGTTGGTGTACTTTTGCACGGGAGCCAAGCCCTGTTCCCAGCATTGTATGCACTTTTGAGCGTTTTCGCGTACTCGAGCAGATTGTAGCAGTGGGTCAATGTGGGACGAACATCCCGTCACAATCATGGCAGGAAGCTGCTAGTTTTGGGCCGTGAATCCTGCTTTCCGATCTTACGTACAGGGTCCCCTGGTCGTGGTTCGATGGCTCGAGCCGAGCGAGGAGGGCAGCAGACTGCTGGCGAAGTTGGTCCAGGACACGCATCGTCAGCAAGGCCGGGTCTACCTTGTGGCCATCATTGGGGCGGAGGCGAGCATCCCCGACAACAACACCCGCAAGGCCCTCGCGGCGTCCTACGAAGCCTTCGAGGAGCTACTCACCGACTCGTGGATGGTGCTCCTGGGCCACTCTCTGCGTCAGTCCCTGTTCCGCAGCATCATCGCGGGTCTGGGGCTGTTGCTCGGTCGCCGCATGGACATCAAGGTGCTCAACTCGGTGAGCGCGATGTTCGAGGTGCTCGGCGAGTCCATGGGGTTGGACGAGGCCGCGCTGCGGGCTTCCCTCGAGACCACAGACATCCTCGTCGACGGGGACGAGTAGATCGAAGGATCAAGAGCGACCCTGCTCGGTGAGCTTCAGGCGGCGGCGTCGAGGCCGTTGAGCGCAGCTGCCAGCTTGCGGCGATCGATGCCGAGGTAGCGCGCGACGTCGAGGACATGGTTGATGCGGAAGAACTCGGCCTCGACGCCGAGCCAGCGCAGACCCGTCGAGAGGGCGCGCGCTCGGGCGCTGGCGGCGATGACGGCGACGCGGCTAGTTGGCCCCACGGCCTCGGCGAGCTCGCGGCGCTGCGTCTCGTCGAGGGCCGTCCGCTCGTCGAGTTGGATGACGAGGGGGCGTTCGCTGCGTCGGAGGCGATCGAGGAAGAGATGCCAGGCCACGCCGGACGAAGCGTGCTCGCCAAAGTAGGCGACCGTGGTCTCATGGGTGCCCGCCCACGCCAGTCCAACGGGGGAGCGCTGCGGACGACGGTTCGAGAGGGCACGGACCATGCCCATTGAGTGAGCAACTTTCGTGCCGACCGGGTGAGCTCGGGAACTGCGAGGGGGAGCTCCGTCGGCGCCGGTGGACCGTTTTGAGCCCAATCGCCAGCGAGACGCGGACTAGCCGCATCTCAGCAAAAGTGGGGGAGGGGTCGCCGTGGGAGCGATCGCGCGATCCCTGGAGCCGCGCCGCCCGGCCCGGGTGGAGCCGATCGCTCCCATGAGGCAACGTGCCCCGGGGCGCCCTTGTGCTTGCGAATTTCGACCTTTAGCGAGTTGGCGGTCCAGCTCACGGCTTGGACAAAGTGCAATCTTCGTCGCCTTTGAGATGGTGGTCTTCGAGGCAGCGAGCCAGCGCCCAGGTCGGGAACACCTGACGGTAGAGTCGGTAGTCGAGCACGGCGGTGTTGAAGAACACGCCGACGCTCGCATCGTGCTCCCAGGTGCCGTCGGCCTGCTGGCGCTCGAGCAGGTAGGCGAGGCCGGCGTCGACGCTCTGGCGGGCGCGCTGGGGAGCCGCGAGCGCCAAGGTCGCGACGGCCCAGGCGGTCTGGGTCACGCGGCTGGCTTCGTCGTCGGCGAGGTCCCACGACGGCGCGCCACGCCGAGGCTCGCGCTTGGCCCCGAGGGTCCGGGACAAGAGCGTGCCGGAGTCGCGCTCGAGCAGGCCGCGGTAGTCCTCGGCCCAGCCCCCGTCGGCGCGCTGTCGATCGAGGAGGAAGCGGACCGCCCGGCGGACGACCAGGTGCTCACGCTCGACGCCGGCGGCGAGCAGGGCCGAGACCGCGAAGTAGGTGCCGTAGGTGTAGTTGACGCCCCAAAAGCCGCGCCAGGCCCCGGCCTTGGGGTCGACGGCCTCGAGCAGGAAGCGGACGCCGGCGTCCACGGCCGCGTCGACGCGCGCGCGCAGGTCCCCGGCGCTGGCGAGCAGGGCGGGCTCGCGCTCGCGGAGCACGGCCAGGGCGCGGACGCAGCTCGCGGAGCACTCGGCGTAGGAGTACTCGAGCATGCAGTTGCCGTACATCTCGGCGGGGTTGAAGTGGATCAGCGCCATGGACCCGCGCCGCTCCTCGTAGGAGCCGAAGCCCCCGTCGTCGTTTTGGCGGAGCAGGATGAACTCGGCGGCGGCGAGCTTGCGGGCGGGGGACAGCGCGGGCGTGGCCTGGCCCTCGCCGATCCAGCCCCGGGCCTCGACGTGGAGCAGGGCCTCGAGGGCCTCCGCGGTGCAGTCGCTGACGGGCCAGGGGTGGCGCTCGTCGGCGAAGCCCCAGCCGCCGCGGGTGGGTGAGCGGTAGTTGGGCAGGGCGCCCGGGGCCGTCGTCGACAGCTCGCGCATGACCTGGGCCTTGGGTAGCCACGCGGCCGCGCGCTGGGCGAGGGCGCGCCCGAGCTCGAGCTCGGGGCCTTCGGCCAGGGCCTGGAGGGCGAAGCTCGTGTCCCAGATGTCCGAGCGCGCGCCGCAGATCCGGGCGCCCTCCTCGGCGTCCTCCCAGACCCAGTACTCGAGGCCCGCGAGGGCGCGGTCGAGGTCCGGGTGATCGGGGTCGCGCTTGGCCATGGCCAGGCAAAAGAGCATGCCGTTGACGGGGCTCAGGCACACCCAGTCGGTGCTGTGGAACTCGAACTCGATGTGCGCCCAGGCGCGGTCGAGGGCGCGGCGACGCAGGGCGGCCAGGGGCGGGCGCAGCAGGGGCAGGTCCGTCGCGCGATCGAGGGTCCGGCCGGCCGCGAAGGCCCACTGCAGCACGGCGCCCACGGGCTCGAACAGGTCCGTCGGCGCGATGTCGTCGCGGGCGGCCTCGAAGCGCGCCCGGCTCGGACCGCCGGGGTAGAGCTCGGCCGCGAGGGCGTCGAGCACGGGGCCGCTCGGGGCCTGGACCCGCGCGCCCCACAGGTAGGACAGGCCCAGGTAGATCAGCCGCATGTGGCAGTAGAGCCGGCGCGGGTGCATGGGCGCGTCGTCGGGCAGCAGCCACAGCTCGGGCAGCAGGGGCTGGACGAGGTCCCAGGGGTAGAGGCCGAGGAGGGCCAGCCAGATGCGCCCCCAGGTCGGCGCGCGCTCGGGCCCGCCGTGGGCGTGGATCCACGCCAGGGACTCCTCGAGCATGGCGGCGGTGCGCTGGGGATCCTCGCCGGGCTCGTGGGCGTCGCCGAGCAGGCGCAGGGCCACGTAGCCGAGCACGGTGTGGAACATCCACGAGTCGAACTTCCCGGCCATGGTCTCGGCGGGGGCCTCGGCGTCTGGACTGTCGTGTTCAGAGACCGGCGCGGGCCCAGGCTCGAACGCTGGCTCTGGTTTGGGCTCGCGCTCGGGCGGGTCGGGGTGCATGCCCCAGCCGCCGTCGCGCTTGCGCGTGACCTCGAGCTGGCGTCGAATGTTGCGCCTGCGCTCCGCCGGGATCTCGCGCCCCAGCACGTGCATGGCGATCACGTACTGGCAGATCAGCATGGGGTTCCAGACGACCTCGCCGGCCCAGGCCCCGCGCGCTTGCTGGGCGCGCTCGAGGGCCCCGAGGGCGCGCTCGTAGCCGGCGCGGAGGGCCTCGGGGGTCGGCGTGGGGCGGGTGTCGAGCGGGCTGGCGGGGGAGGGGGAGCTGGCGGTCATCGGGGGGACTTCACGTCGCGCGGGGTGGCGGAGGGCTGCGTCGGCCGGCTCGGGGTGGTCCGCGAGGGGGGGCGGACCGCCGGCTTGCGACGCCCGGCGTCTTGCTCACGGGTCAAGATCAGGAAGTACTGATAGGGGAGGAAGTCGTGCTCCTCCGCGACGGCGAAGCCGACCCCGGCCAGCTCGCGCTTGGCCATGGCCTTGGGGATGCGCTGGTTGGGCTTGGGGCAGCCGACGTGGCGCGGGCACTGGACCTCGGCGCGCCAGTCGATGAGCGCGAGGCGTCCGCCCGGGCGTAGGGCCGAGTGGACCGCGCGGAAGTAGGCGGCGCGGTCTTGGAGAAAGGAGTAGGTGTTGGAGATGAACACCACGTCGACGCTGTTGGCCGGGAGCAGGGGGTGCTCGTAGACGGCCAGGCGGGTGACGATGTTGGGCGTGCCCCAGCGCGCGCGCTGGCCGTCGATGTGGCGCTTGAAGTCCGCGTCGACGTCGACGGCGTAGGTCGTGCCCCCGGAGGCTGCCTGGGCGAGGCGGCGGGTGAAGTAGCCCGAGCCCGCGCCGATGTCGGCGACGTCGGCCCCCGGCTCGAGCTTCAGGGCCTCGACGACCTGCGCGGGCCGGGCCCAGGCGTCGCGCTCGGGCTCCTCGAAGGAGGCGAGGGCGGCCTGCTTGTCGCCGTAGTGCGCCGCGGGGGGCTGGGTCTTGTCGTTGCTCGGGCACGCCGACAGCAGGAGCAGGAGCCCCAGGGCTCCCGTCAGGGCCGTCGTGAGTCGCGCGCGCACCCCCAGACCATAGACAGCGCGCTTCGCCCAGGCAAAGGCTCCAGGTCGGCACTGCGAGCGAGGTCACGCTCCGCCCCGTCGGCGGCGCGGGGGCTCACGGGCGGGGGTTCGCCAGCCTGGGGCCAGGCTGGGTCGCTCTGCGCGTCGTTGAGGCCCCGGCCTCGCGCTGCGCCGTGGACCCGATACACTGCGTCGACCTTGGCCGCGACCCAGACCGCCGAACCTCGTCCCGCGCGCGCTCGCACGGCGAAGCAAGATCGCTGCGCCCGCTGCGGCGAGGCCTTCGAGGGCCTCGACGATCGTCGCACCCAGGTCCGCGCCCCGGATCTGTGCCGGAGCTGCCACCTCGATCCGCGCGCGCGCGCCTTGCCCCTCGAGACCGATCTCGAGCGCGGCTGGCTGGGTCGCTGCGTCCGGACCCTCGGGCAGCTGATCATCTCGCCCTCGCGGAGCTTCCGCGCCGTCGAGGAGCCCGTCGACCACGGCCGCGTGCTCGCCTTCCTCGCCCTGCTGCGCCTGAGCCTGTGGCTGGTCGCGATGGCCTGGGGCGGGCAGGGCTGGGCCCTCGACGACGGGCCCCAGGGCCTCGACCGACCGACGGTGGTCGGGGTGCTCGCGGGCGCGCAGTTCGCCGACACCCTCCGCCTGTGGCTGCTGATGATGGTCCCCCTGGGCCTGCCGATGCTCTACTTCTTCGGGGGCATCCTCGGCCACCTGGGCCTGGCGCTGACCGGCGGGGCGCGGCGCTCGATCGGCGCGAGCATGCGCGCCTTTGGCCTGGCCCTCGCGCCCGCGTTGTTGTTGGTCGGCGTGCTCGACGTCCTGCTGATCGGCGTGGGCGTGGAGCCCGAGGTCTGGGCGGTGATCCTGGCCGTCGCGGTGGTCTCGTCGCTGTGGCGCCTGGCCTTCGCGCTCTCGCGGACCCACGGGACCTCGCTGTTCCGCGGCCTGCTCGTCGCCTTGTTGCCGGCGCTGCTGTTCACCTCGGCGTGTATCGGCCGGGGCCTGCTCGAGCTCGAGCGCCTGCCCTTCGTCGAGGTCGAAGAAGACCCCGACGAGTACTACATCCCCGAGATTTGAGCGCCGTGGTCGAGCCCTTGGACATCCCCCCTGGCTTCAGCGACCCCGAGGGCCTCGGCACCCCCGTGTGCGTGCGCCAGGCCGTGGCCTGGGGCGAGATGGACTCCCTCGGCCACGTCAACAACATCATCTACCTGCGTTGGCTGGAGAACGCCCGCTTCGAGTGGTTCGAGCGCGTGGGCGTGTCGGCGTGGATGCGCGAGAGCGGCGGGGCCGTGGGTCCGATCCTGGCCCGCGTCGAGTGCGACTACCGCTTGCCCGTGGGCTTCCCGGACAAGGTGTGGACGAGCCTGCGCTGCGTCGAGCTCGGCGGCTCGAGCATGCGCCTGCGCAGCCAGGTGTGGTCCGAGGCCCACGGCGCCGTCGCGGCCGAGGGCGACGCCGTGATCGTGCTCGTCGACTACGCGGCCGAGAGCTCGGTGCGCGTCCCCGAGCCGATCCGCGCGGCGATCCGTGCCCTCGACGGCGAGGGCCTCGTCGAGCGCGGCCGCTCGACGCCGACGGCCTGAACGCCGCGGGCGAAGCGAACGCTCGCGTCGTCCCGCGCGGGCGAGCTGTGGCGATAACCCGGTGGAAACACGGCGCAGCGGGCCGTTGGCTTCGACAGCTCACCGTCCTCGGCTCGGGAGAGTTGCCTACCATGGCTGCGATGACCACGCCCTACGCCGTCCCGCCGCTGACCCCCAACGAGGAGCGGCTCGTCCGTGAGATCAACGCCACCTGGACCCCCGAGCGCGCGCGCTCGGAGCTGGTCTCGCTGCTCCAGACGGCCGTGGAGGTCGAGCTAGCGACCATCCCCATCTACCTCTACACCTACTACTCGATCGATCGCACCGTGGCCAAGGGCGAGCCCGGGGGCTTCCCGTCCACGGACCTGGCCCGCTTCGCCGACAAGGCCGGCGCGCTGATCATGAGCGTGGCCGTCGAGGAGATGCTGCACATGTCGCTGTCCTCGAACATCTATTTTTCGCTCACGGGCAAGCCCCCGGCGCTCTACCTGCGCTCGCCCGCGCCCTACCCGAGCAGCCTCCCGGGCCACGCCTTCCTCGGCCCCGACGGCGAGCCCTTCGAGGTTCCCCTGGCCAAGCTGTCCGTCGATCACCTGTGGCACTTCCTCGAGATCGAGTACCCCGAAGAGCGCGACGCCCCGCCGGAGGACGCGAACTGGCAGACCATCGGCCAGATCTACTCGTACATCCGCTGCATCATCGAGTCCGATCGCATCCAGGACTGCGACTTTCAAAAGGGCGCCGAGTCCCGCCAGATCCAGTCGACCAACTACTCGCCCAACAACATCGACACCGGCTACCCGGAGGCGAGCTTCGACATCAACTGCCCCACGCCCGCGACCACCGAGGGCTCGGCCTCGGAGGTGTCGCAGTTCGCCAGCCGCGAGGACAGCCACGTCGGGCCGAGCGCGCTGATGCCGATCACCAGCTGCGAGCAGGCCGTCCAGGCGATCACCACCATCTGCTTTCAGGGCGAGGGCTTCGACCACACCCGCTTCGACGACCCCACCGACCGCGAGCAGTCGCACTACGCGAAGTTCCTCTCGGTCCAGTCCGAGCTCGCGGGCTACCCCGGGGCCGACCCGCACCGCATCCCCCTGAAGATCCCCCCGGCCCCGCGCCAGTTCACCCCCGACGAGCTGCGCGCGGTGGTGTTCGAGTTCCCCGACAACCCCGTGGCCGCGGCCTTCCCCGAGGGGCGCCGGGACATCGCGGACATCGCCAGCGGCCTCTACCAGTACATGCTGATCATGTGCGAGGCCATCTTCCTGCAGACGCCGGAGAACCAAAAGCTCTACTTCAACCGGACCCTGCACATGTCGATGATCTGGGTGCTCGACAAGTTCATCCAGTCCATGCGCACGGTCTACCTCGAGCCCACGGGGGCCAGCCCGGGGCAGTGCGCCCGGCTCGCGCCGCCCTTCGACAACATCAACCTCGGCGCGCGGCACCAGGCCTTCGCCACGCTCGAGAGCATGTGCGCCCGGGCCCACGCCCGCTACGCCGACGCGCCCTGGTACAAGCAGGCCGGCCTCGACTACTACATCGACAAGGCCATCCCCGAGCTCCCCGACGTCAGCGAGTTCTTCGAGCCCAAGCCCGCGAGCACGGGCTGCGACGTCAGCCAGTACGCGGGCGTGCCGACCTTCCCCTCGAGCCCGCCGGCGACGGTGGCCTCGGGCGAGGTCCGGCACGCGTGCATGGGCCTCAACAGCTGCCGCGGCCAGGGCCGGACCCGCGACAACGCGTGCGCGGGCCAGGGCTACTGCTCGACGGCGCTGGCCTACAACGCCAAGGACCCGAGCTCGCCCTCGGTCTCGGACCACACCTGCCACGTACAAAACGACTGCGCCAACCAGGGCGGCTGCGGGCTCTACGGCACCGCCGCCGAGCAGCTCGAGCCCGGGCACAACGGCTGCCAGAACCTGGGCTCGTGCGCCACGCCGATCAACGCCGAGCGCTTCGCCAGCGACGGGGCGATGCGCGGCAAGAGCGTGTGGCGGCGGGCTCGGGAGGTGTTCACGGACAAGGTCTGGCCCGGGCTGCGCGAGCAAAACCCCGACCTCCCCGAGGCGCCGCCGCCGGTCCCGGGCAGCGCCGCGAACCCGGACCTGTTCGCCTACGGGCCGACCATCGAGTGGATCCAGGACTACAGCGACGCCGGCATGACGGCCTGCGGCTCGAGCGGGCTCAGCGGAGCGGGCAGCTGCGCCTGAGCTGAACGGGGAGCGCCATGCAAGACGCACCGAGCCTCGGCCACCATCTGGGTCTCGGAGTTGGCCTGCGCAACGTCCACTTCGACCACATCCTGCGGGAGTGGCCGGCCGTGGACTGGTTCGAGGCCATCTCCGAGAACTTCATGGACTCCGGGGGGCGGCCCGGCTACGTGCTCGCGCAGATCGCCGAGCGCTACCCGGTGGTGCTCCACGGCGTGTCCATGTCGATCGGCAGCTGCGACCCCCTGGACCGCGACTACCTCCGGCGCTTGCGGGCCCTCGCCGAGGGCGTGGGCGCGCGCTGGGTCAGCGACCACGTGTGCTGGACCGGCGTCGGCGGGGTCAACAGCCACGACCTGCTCCCGCTGCCCTTGACCGAGGAGGTGCTCGCCTACGTCGCCGAGCGCGTCCGCGTGGTCCAGGACATCCTCGGCCGGCCGCTGGTGCTCGAGAACCCCAGCACCTACCTGCGCCTGCGCGCCTCGACCCTGCGCGAGCCCGAGTTCCTCGCCGCGCTCGTGGCCGAGACCGGCTGCCGCCTGCTCCTCGACGTCAACAACGTGTTCGTCAGCTGCTTCAACGCGGGCGAGGACCCCCGCAGCTACCTCGACGCCTTCCCCTTCGAGGCCGTGGTCCAGCTGCACCTCGCGGGGCACCAGCGCGGCCCCGAGCACATCGTCGACACCCACGACCAGCCCGTGTCCGAGGGGGTCTGGGAGCTGTTTCGTCTGGCCTGGCAGCGCACCGGCGGGGCCTCGACGCTGCTCGAGTGGGACGGCGAGGTGCCGGCCTTCGAGCGGGTCCACGCCGAGCTCCTGCGCGCCCGGGAGTTCATGGCCGGGGAGCTCGACCACGGGCGCCTGGACGCGGCGCTGCGTCGGGGCCCGAGCGCGGCCGCGGAGGGGCTCTCGACCCCGGTCGACTTCCTGGTGCCTTCGGTCATGGGGCGCAGCGAGCTGGCCGCGGAGGCGCTGTGAGCGAGTCAAAGGGGCAGCCTTCACCGCCCGCGTCGCTGCGGGACTTTCAGGACTGGATGCTCGGCGCCCTGGTCCGGCCCGAAGGCGCCAGCGGCCCCGAGCTGGACGTCCGCGTCCACCCGCCCGCGCGGGTCCGCCTGGGCACCTACCAGCGCAGCTACATCGCGCGCCTGGGCAAGTGCCTCGCCGGCCAGTTTCCCGCGCTGTGCCACGCCCTGGGGCCGGAGCTGTTCGACGACTTCGCCCGGGAGTACCTGCGCGCCCACCCCTCGACGAGCCACAGCCTCTACGCCCTGGGTCGGCGCTTCCCGGCCTGGCTCGAGGCCCAGCGACCCGACCGCGACGCGGCCGCAGCACAGCGAGAGGCGTGGATCGACTTCATGGTCGACCTGGCCGACTACGAGTGGCGGCTGTTCGAGCTCTTCGACGGACCGGGCCCGGAGCGCGAGCGAGAGCGCGAGCCCACGGCCGATTGCCCGGACGCCGAGCTCGCCCTTCAACCCCACCTGGTCCTGGCCGAGCACCGCTTCCCCGTGGCCTGGTACTACCACGAGGTCCGCGCGGGCCGTCGGCCGAGCGTCCCGCGGCGAGAGCCGAGCGCGTCGGTGCTGCTGCGCCGGGACTACGCGACCTCGACCTTCCCGGTTACGGCGCTGCACCTGCGCTTTTTGACCTGCGTGCGCGAGCGCGGCAGCGTGAACGCGGGGCTGGTGGGGCTCGCCGAAGTCCTCGGCCGACCCCTGGCGGAGATCGAGGCTGCGTGGGCGGCTCAGCGCGAGGGCGTGCGGCGGCCGTGGATCGAGGCCGGCTTCTTTACCCGGGCCCGTCCTCGAACGCGACGGTAGACTCGCGGACCAGGTCGACGCGCCGCCGTCGAGGTCGAGACGGCTGGCCTCGTCGATGGCTACCGGTGCCATGAAACCCTTCTCGCCAGCTTCGGTTTTGATCAGTCTTCGGTCGCGTCTGCGCCACGCAGCTCGATGGTCGTCGGCTCTCGAAAGTTGAGAAAAGACAGGCTGACGCTGAGGTCGAGGGCGAGGACCTCGTGCCACCACCACCCGGGCAGGTAGAGGGCTTCGCCGGGCTCGAGCACGACCTCGTAGCCGCGCTCCCCCGCCGCGATCGCCTGCTCGAGGGTCTCGCCCGCGTAGTAGCCCACCGCAGCGTCGGCGAGCCGGGCCGACCACGGCGCGAGCATGCGAAAGCGCTTTTGCCCGCGCAGCTGGCAAAACAAGATGTTGCAAGAGTCGTGGTGCAGCGGGGTCCGGGTGCCGGCGGGGCCGAACCAGAAGCTGCACGCGCGCTTTGGGGTCAGGTAGCGCTCGTCGAGGCCGACGTCGTCGAACAGCGGCGCGAACTCGGGCTGCTCCGCGACGCGGTTGTTGGCGATCATGTAGAGGTCGTTGGTCACGCCCGCAGCGCGGACCTTGGCGGCGTACTCGGCCATGGTGGTCGTGGACACGCAGCGCGAGTAGTCGCGGTCGGGGTGCTCGAGCTGGTCGCGGCCCTCGCAGATCTGCAGCTTCGTCGCGCCGAGCACCTGCCCCAGATACTCGGGGGTCCACTTGCTCACGGCGGGCCAGTCCCGGGCGACGTCGGTCAGCACGACGGGCTGCGCGTGGCGGACGTAGCGGGCGTAGAACTCGTCGCCCGAGAGCCCCTCGACGCGCTCGATGCCGCGGCCGTGGCCGCGCTCGAGGGTCTGCAGCAGGCCGAGCAAGGCGTCGCGCCGGTCGACCCTACGGTTGAGCTTCCGGGCCGCTCGCAGGCCCGGGGACGCGAGGATGGCGGAGACCTCCGAGCGGGCGAGGGCTTCGGGCACGCCGCCCTCGACGAGCGTCTCGATCAGCTCCGGGGCGTCAACGCCTGCGAGCGCGTTGTCGACGATCCAGTCTTGCCACTGCGGCGCGAGCTGGGCCTCGCTCACGCGGTCCGCACCACGCAGCTGCGGTCTCGCTCGTCGACGTGGACGGTCACCCGAGCTCCAGGCGAGAGCTCGAGGGCCTCGAGGTGCTCCTCGCCGTCGGGCCAGCGGATCAGCAGATCGTAGCGACCGTGGGCGAGCTGACCGGGGCCGCGGAGGGTGCCGTCACAGGCGCGCAGCAGCGCCTCGTCGGTCCCCTCGATGCGCAGCGTGGCGTCCTGGAGGGCCGAGGTCGCGCCGTCCAGGCTCGGCTTCGGGGCCTGGGGAGGCTCCTCCTTGGGCTCCGCCTCGACCTCGGGATCCGGCCCGGGCTGAGGCGGCAGGTGTTCCTCTGGCTCGGGCTGCGGTGGCACCTGAGGCATCGTCTCCGGGTCCGGGTAGGGCTGCGGAGGTTGCGGAGGCTGCGGGGGCGGTTGGGGGAGCGTGTTGGGGGTCGCGCAGGCGCTCGCCAAGGCCAAGGCAGCCGCGGCGACCACCGTCGAGACGAGCGGAGGACAATCCGGGAGGGAAGTGGGTTTTTTGGCCATGGCGCTTTGATTGTAGCGGACTGGAGCGGCGCCTCGGAGCCTGGCTGCTAGTCTCCGCCGCTCATGACCAAGGCGACTCCCCGGGCTGAGTACGAGGCGCGCCTCGCCGATCGGCGCGCTCGCTTGCCGGCCCTCGAGGCCCGCGACCTCAATTTTTCCAGAGCGCGGGTCGGGGTGTTCGTCGCGGCGATCGTCGTGGTCGTGCTGGGCGTCCAGGGGCGCTTGCAAGGGGTCGGCGGCTGGGCGTGGCTGGCCGCGCCGGCGCTGGCCTTCGTGGCGCTGATGGTCTTTCACGACCGCGCGCTGACGGCCCTGGCCCGGGGCCGCCGAGCCGTGGCGCACTACGAGGCCGGGCTCGCGCGCATGGACGACGCCTGGATCGGCGAGGCCGGCAACGGCCCGCAGTCCCGGGACTTCGCCGAGCTCCAGGGCGAGCACACCTTCGCCGACGACCTCGATCTCTTTGGCGAGGCCTCGCTGTTCGAGCTCCTGTGTCGGGCGCGGACCCGGGCGGGAGAGGAGACCCTGGCGCGCTGGCTCAGCCCAGGCTTTGGCGCCGGCGAGGTCCGACCGCTGCCCAGCGTCGAGGTGTTGCGCGGGCGCCAGGCCATGGTCGAGGCCCTCCGCGGCACCCTCGACCTGCGCGAGTCCCTGGCGGTGCTCGGCGAGGACGTGCGCGCGGGGGTCGAGCCGGCGCGCTTGATCCACTGGGGCCGAAGCCCGGCGCGCTTTGGGCCGAGGCAGCGCGTGGTGGTGCTGGTGCTGGGCGTGGTCCTGCCGATCCTGGCGGCCGCTGGCGTCGCGCTGTGGACGGCCTGGGGTCCGTGGCTGCTGATCGCCACCGTCGCGGCCGAGGGCGCGCTGCACCGCTGGCTCAAGGACACGCTGGTGTGGCTCTCGGGGCCCGTCGAGCGCCGCGGGGCCGAGCTCGAGATCCTCGCCCAGGTCCTCGCCACCTTCGAACAGGCCGCCTTCGAGGAGCCGGGCCTGCGCGCGCTCCAGGCTCGCCTCGGCTCCGAGTCGGGGCGGCCCGCGTCCGCGTCCATCGCCCGCTTGCGCCGCCTGCTGGGCTGGTACGGCGCCCAAAACAGCGGGCTGTTCTTTCCCATCGCTCTGCTCCTGTGCTGGGGGCCGAGCTTCGCCCTGGCCATCGAGCGGTGGCGTCGAGACGAGGGCCCGCGCATCGCCGAGTGGATCGCCGCCCTCGGTGAGCTCGAGGCGCTGAGCTCCCTGGCCAGCCACGCCTTCGAGAACCCCGACGATCCCTTCCCCGAGCTGCGCGCGAGCGAGGCGGAGGACGGCCCGGTGCTCGAGGGCGAGGCCCTGGGTCACCCCTTGCTACCCCGGGCGCGCTGCGTGACCAACGACATCGGCCTGCGCGCGCCGCTGCGGGCCTACGTCGTCAGCGGCTCGAACATGTCGGGCAAGAGCACCTTCTTGCGCACGGTCGGCGTCAACGTGGTCCTGGGCCTGGCCGGCGCGCCCGTGCGCGCGAGCTCGATGGCCCTCAGCCCGGTGCGCGTCGGCGCGACCTTGCGGGTCCAGGACAGCCTCCAGGACGGGGCGTCGCGCTTTTGGGCTGAGCTCAAGCGCCTCGAGGCGGTCAGCCAGCTCGCCGACGCCGGCCCGACCCTGTTCTTGCTCGACGAGATCCTGCACGGGACCAACTCCCACGACCGCCGCATCGGCGCCGAGGCCCTGCTCGCCGACCTGCTCGAGCGCGGGGCCATCGGCTTGCTGACCACCCACGATCTGGCGCTGGCCCAGGCCGCCGAGGCCCTCGCGCCGCGCACGGCCAACGTGCACTTCGAGGACACCCTGGTCGACGGTGAGCTGGTGTTCGACTACCGCATGCGCCCGGGCGTGGTTCAAAAGTCGAACGCGCTGGCGCTGATGCGCTCGCTCGGCTTGTTGCCGGCGTCGACGCCCGAAGCGTGAGCGGGATGCGCGGCTTCCAGACCCCGGTGTGGGGCCTGGAGGCGACAGCAAAGGGCAAGCTCGGGGAGCGTGCAAGTTTGGCCCACGCTGCTAGATTCCGCCTCCAATGAGCGACGGCGACCAGGGTGATTCGGAGTCGAGAAGGTCCACGATCGACGTCAGCCTTCGCGCGCTGCTGACCCTCGCCTGGCCCGTGGTGCTCTCGCGGGCGGCGCTCTCGGTCATCGGCCTGTGCGACGCCTTGATGACCGCGCCGCTGGGTGAGGACGCCCTCGCGGCCGCGACGATCGGCGCGATGAACACCTTGACGGTGATGCTGCTGCCCATGGGCGTGGCGCTCATCGTGCAGAGCTTCGCCTCGCAGCTCCACGGCCAGGGCGACGGCGCGGGCGCCCGGCGCTACGGCTGGTACGGGCTGATCCTCGCTGGCTTGGCGGGTGTGCTCGGTTGGGCCGCGATCCCCCTGGTCGAGCCCGTGCTCGGGCTGATGGCCTACGAGCCCAGCGTGAGCGCGTTGATGGGCGAGTACATCGAGCTGCGCCTGATCGCGGTCGCCACGGTCATCGGCTACGAGGCGATCGGCGCCTGGTACGGCGGGGTGGGCAATACCCGGGTGCAGATGGTCGGGAGCCTGTTGATGATGGTCGTCAACGTGGCCCTCAACTACCTGCTCATCGAGGGCCACCTCGGCGCCCCGGCCCTGGGCGTGCGCGGGGCCGCCATCGCCAGCGTCGTCGCGACCTCGCTGGGCTGCGCGGTGATGGTCGGCTCGTTCTCGTTTGGGCTGTGGACCCCCGACGCAGCCACCGGCGGACGGGGCGAGCCGGGCGAGGGCCTCGGCGGCCTCAGCTGGCAGGAGTTCGGCCGGATGGTCCGCTTTGGCCTGCCCAACGGCATCAACTACCTGCTCGAGTTCGCCGCGTTCATGATCTTCGTCGACTTCATCGTCGCCGACATCGACACGGTCACCGTCGCGGCGCTGATGGTCGTCATCCAGGTCAACTCCGTGTCCTTCATGCCCGCGTTTGGGCTGGCCTCGGCCGGGGCCATCTTGACCGGCCAGGCGATCGGCGCGGACCAGCGCGACGCGGTCCCGGGCGTCTTGCGCCGAACCATGACCGCGACGGCGGTGTGGCAGGTCAGCGTGGGGGTCATCTACGTGCTCGCGCCGGCGACGATCATGGCCGCGTTCGCGGCCCGGGACGGGGAGGGGGCCTCGACCTCCACACCCGAGATCGTCGAGGTCGGCGCGCTCTTGCTGGCCCTGAGCGCGGCCTGGCAGCTCTTCGACGCCGTCGCCATGAGCTTCGCCGAGACCCTGCGCGCCGCTGGAGACACGGCCTGGCCGATGTGGGCGCGCCTGAGCATCGCGTGGTTCGTGTTCTTGCCGGTTGGCTACGCGGGCGTGGTCTGGCTCGATGGCGGGGGCGTGGCCGCGGTGCTGAGCATCGTGCTCTACATCGCCCTGCTGGCGCTGGCGCTAGGCTGGCGCTTTCGCGGGGGCGCGTGGCGAAGCATCGAGATGACCGGTGACGGTCCCCCAGTCCATTGACGGCCCGCTGACGGCCCACTCCCAGTCGGTGGGGTCCGCCCGCTCGCGCGTCGGTCCCGCAGCTGCTAGATCTATCGAGTGGGCGATGCCAAGCGCTTCAGGGGGCTGCGCGAGATCGTGTGGGCCGTCGCCGGCCTGACCATCGTGGCCGCCGTGCTGTGGTCCATCGACTCGCGCAGCTGCGCGACCCTCGACGAAGACCAAGATCAGGTCGGCTCCCGCGACAGCGCCCTGCTCGTCGAGCTCGACGAGCGCTGCAAGCGAGGCGGCGCCTTGCCCCACGAGTGCGTGGCCGTGGGCGTCGAGCAGTGTCGGGCCAAGGTCCGCGTCCGCGAGCGTCGCGGCGACGAGCACGGCGAGGCCCTCGGCACCTTCGAGACCACCCTGGCCATGCGCTACTCGCCCTTGCTCGGGCAGTGGTTCGAGGTCGAGGTCCTCGATCGCAAACAGATCCTCGGCCTGCCCAACCGCGAATGAGCACGGCGGGCTCAGCTCAGCCCGCCGATGAGCTTCGCCCACAGGTCGAGGACCAGGACCACGACCATGGACACGGCGAGGCTCGAGGCCGCGGTCTCGCCCAGGCTCCACGCCCGGTCCTCGTCGAAGCGCGCGAACACGGGCACGCTGACCACGAAGAAGCTGCCGTAGAAGATCGAGCCGACGGCGAGCATGCGGCCGCGGTCGGCGTACTCGAACACGTCGGCGAGGATCGGCACGGCCATGCAGAAGGTCTCGGCGAAGGCCACGGCGTAGGCCAGGATCACGACGACCACGGCGCGCCCGAGCGGGCCCAGGCTCAGGCGCTCGCTCAGGGTGCGCAGGGCCACGACGGCGCCGACGTGATAGGTCATGAAGTAGGCCTGGGTCACGAAGTAGAGGAACAGCGGGACCGGCTCGCCGCGCTCGCCGACGAGCTCGGCCTCGAGGTGCCAGCGCGTCGGGAAGCCGTAGCGCATGCCGGCGACGTCGAAGAAGTAGTGGGTGCACACGTAGCTGCCCACGAACACGAAGATCGCGATCCACAGGTTGTGCCGCACCCAGCTGCGCCGCCACCACGGCTCCTGCGCCTCGTCGGCGCTCGCGGCCATGCCCAGCGCGGGCCACAGCACCAGCGGCGCCGCCAGGGCCACGCCGAAGATCATGTAGACCGGGTCCGACCAGCTTCGGTAGACGCCGGTCAGCATCACCGTGGCCATGGCCGCGATCCAGATCGGGCTGTAAACGAGCGCGAAGCGTTCAAAGGCGGCCCGAGCCGGGCGCTTGGACCACACGATCATGGTGGCGAGGCTACCGGGCCGGCTCGGCCTCGGGTGGGGGCCAGCTCACCGACCGTCATGGCTGCCAGGTTGACGGTTGCGCTGGGGGCGCAAAGCGACGCGCTGCGTTCGAGAAGGAGTGTCGGCGACCCGGTAGATTCACCGGCTGCAGGCCCGGCGACGCGTGAGCACAGGTGCCACCGAGCGGCGTTGGGGCCCTTGGTCGATATCCTACGAGCGCCCGGGACAGACCCCGAGTCGGGGCTCGTCTGACGGGCGTGTTGGGGCAACTACGCGGTAAACAGGGGCGAGGTGGGATGGTCAGTTCCTCGCGCGACTCGAACCCAACATAGCGCATTGTTTGCGAACGTTCGGTCAAGGTGGGTGGATATTTAACTGTACATCTTTGGGCCAATGGGTACATTTGAACCATGGTCGAGGCCCTCCTCCCGTGTAGGTCCATATCGCTCATGCAGCTCCCCGAGCACTTTGGGCGCCGCCAACATGCAGAGCTCTTGCGCGTCATTGACGAGCGCTTCCGTGCCATGGAGCCCTTCGCGGTGGTCATCGATGGCTCGACCCTCGTGAGCGGGGATCCGGGCGTGGAGTACCGAAAGCTGTGGACCCCGCGCCAGCTCCTGTACTTCCAGGCCTTCCTCAAGGGGGTGGCCTTCGTGCTCGGTACACACGGGGACAGGGGCCGCATCGAGGTCTTGTCTCGGCTGCTCCCGGTGGATCTCGCGCCCTATACCTTTGCGTCGACCCACGTGGACGCGCTCGCGTGGTGCACCTCGAAGTTGAATGTGGGGTACGACGTCGGCCGGTTCGATACGATACCTGTGGACCTGAATTAGTCGAGAGGGCGGAGTTGTCGATTGTGCGGCTGGCCGGATTTTGATTGCCAGGAATGTAAATGCGCATTTGAATCACGTCCGTTCGAAAGGGGCGATTGAGGCCGCGTTAATTTGTTGCCCCGCGGGGTTGTCGCGTTAGGCTGGTTTGGTCGGTTGAAGAGGAGAGCCTGTAAGTGGAAGCAGCCGTGCAGTTTGACGCGTGCGCCCACGCGCGCCGCGAGATCTCGAGGTGGTACGACGTGTTTTACGGGTGGTCGCGAGGCCTCGTAGAGCCCGATGACAGGGTCATCAGACAAATTTGGGAGGCGCTGACCCCCGACTTCAGGGTGGTGCTGACAGACGGACGCATGCTGGACAGGGACGAATACTGGACCCGGCTGTCGGGCCTTTATGGTGACCGCGCGGGGAGCCCAAAGTCCGAGGTTGTGAATTTGGTGCTGCGCCCGCTGTCTCGCCGCGACGTGCTGGCGACATTTGATCTGATTAAACCTGGAGTGTCACAAAAAAAGTTCGATACCGCGATTCTCCGATCCGTGCCTGGCCAGCGGTATGGCATGATGTGGGCCTACGTCCATGAAAGCGCGCATGAGCAAATGTAGCGCTTTGCGCTTCAGGGAAGTGCCGCTTTAATCTATCCTCGCATGGTGGTCACCGTTGAACATCATGTGGGTCGGCTGGTCGGAATTCGGCAGACGGGCAAAGTCACCGTCGCGGAGCTGCAGTCGAGTTTTCCTGAGTTTCAAACCATCGCGGGGCGCGTGAACGGCCGGATGGTGCTCGCTACGGACTGGCGAGGGATGCGGCTGCTCGATCGAGAGACGACCGAGTTCCTGCTTCAGATCATGCGCAGCGACGAAGGGGTGGAGGCCCAGGTGGTCCTCATCGACGAGTCGGCGCTCATGGGTCTGCAGATCCGCCGCCTGTTCCGCGACGGCGGCGGGGAGCACCGCGCGGTGTTCGACGACCCCGAGCTCGCGGAGCGCTTTTTGATGCCCTACCTCGATCCGATGGAGCGGGTCGCGCTGCGCAATTTCATCACCAGCTATGAGGAAGCCGCCTGACAACTACATGATGCTCCGCGACGCGGTCGGGGAGCGTCGCCTGCGGCTGGTCGATCGGGCCTACGGCGGGGCGAGCCGACGAGTCTTGCGCCGCATCGGCCTCGACGAGGGCCAGCGCGTGGTCGAGCTCGGCTGCGGCGCGGGGCACATGACCTGCTGGTTGGCCGACCAGGTCGGAGCGTCGGGTCGGGTCGTCGCGGTCGACATCAGCCGCGAGCAGCTCGAGCACGCGCGGCGGCGCTGCGCAGAGCGCCCCTGGGTCGACCTCGTCGCCGCCGACGCGCGGGACACGGGCCTGGCCCAGGGGAGCTTCGACGTGGCCTTTGTCCGCTTGTTGCTCATGCACCTGCCCGAGCCCGAGCGCGCCCTCGAGCACTGCTTCGAGCTGCTGCGGCCAGGAGGCGTGCTGTTGTGCGAGGAGCTCGTGGTCTCGAGCTCCTTTTGTTATCCAGCGCAGGAGGCTCAGGGCGATCTGCACCGCATGGCGAGCGCGATGGCGGCGGCGCGGGGCTGCGACTTCGACGTGGGCCGGCGGCTGCACGAGCTCCTCCCGGCGGTCGGCTTCGCCGAGGTGCAGGCGGGCGCGCACCAGCCCACGGCGTCCACGGGGGAGAGCAAGCACATCGAGAGCCTGAGCTTCTCCGAGACGCTCCGGCTGATCTCGGATCCGAGCGAGGCGGAGCGAGCCCGGGCGATCTGCTCGGCGTTGACCACCGCGGCCAACGACTCGCAGGTCGTCTACGGCCAGTCGCGGATGGTCCAAGCCTGGGGCCGGCGCCCCGCCTCCAACTAGCTGAGCGCGTCCGAGATCGCCGCCTCGAGGGCGGAGAGATCGAGGGGCGCGATGGCGCTGAACTTCACCTGCTTGCGCCGGTCCGCGAACATGATCGTCCGGCTCTGCGACACGCGGTAGTGGTCCTCGAAGGTGCCGCGGACCTTGCCGTCGTTGGGCGCGGGGACGACGACGGGCATGCGCACGCCGAGCTCCTCGCGCATGGCCTTGGCCTGAGCCATGAGCGCCTCGCGGTCGGCGTGGGGGGTGATCAGCCCCTCGCCCTCGGCCGACTCGGCGAGCACGGCGAAGGCCCGGATCTTGTCCGAGCCGAACTTGTCGACGACGGCCTCGAGGGCGACGATGTCCTTGCGGAACTCGGGGTCGTCGACGGTCCCGACGGCCATGATCACGGGGAAGGGGCCGTACTCGCAGATCTGGCAGTAGCGCTTGCCGGAGCTGGCGTTGATGATGTCGAAGGGCAGGAGGCGCTGGCCGACGTCGAGGCCGCTGGCGACGCTGCGGGCCTCGGGCTCGGCCGCCGCGGGGCCGGCGTGGCTGTGTCCGTCGCCCGCCTTCGCGGCCACCTTCGCGCCGGTGTCCGCGGGCTCGGGGCCGAGCTTGGCCTCGCCTTCGGCCTGCTCGGATGCGGCCGCGGCGCTCGACATCGGCGCCTCGCCCTCGTCGCAGGCCAGGGGCCCGAGGAGCATGGCGGCGATCAGCAGGGTCGAGCGGCGGCGATCGGTGGTCGGGGAGGACATGGGAGCCGGAGGCAATATAGCGGGTCGTTCGCGGAGAACGCCCCGATGATACGCGACTCCTCGACCGCGGGTTTCAAGGCTCGGCCCGGGTTTTTGGCGCGCGTACGGGGGGAGGTGTGGACTTCGCTGAACGGGTATCATCCCGGCGATGTCGACCTCTCGTCGCAACTTTCTGCGCGCCGCGAGCGTGGCGGCAGGGGCGGGCGCCCTGTCTGCCTCCAGCCCGCGCCAGGCCTGGGCCGACCCGGCGGGCAGCCGCGAGCCCGCGCCGGTCAAGCCGCCGCCCAGCGGGGACGTCGGCCTGCTCGCGGGCAGCCCTCTCCTCGACGCCGAGGCCCTGGCGACGGCGGCGATCGACGCGGCCCTGAAGGCGGGCGCCAGCTACGCCGACGCGCGCCTGGTCTCGTGGCGGCGGGAGAGCCTGAGCGTCCGCGACGAGCACATCCGCAACGTCCGGCGGACCAGCGAGTTCGGCCTCGGGCTGCGGGTCATCGCCGACGGGGCCTGGGGTTTTGCGGCGACTCACCGTGTCGCCCCGGCCTCGAAGACGGCGGTCGAGACCATGCAGGCCCTGGCCAAGCAGGCCGTGGGCGCGGCGAAGATCAACGCGGCCCTGCGCGCGCAGCCGGTGGAGCTCGCTCCGATGTCGCCCCTGGTCGGCCAGTGGGTGGCGCCCCACGGCGTCGACCCCTTCACCGTCTCGCCCAAGGACAAGGCCGACGTGCTGATCGCCGCGACCAAGGCGGCGCTGGCCGTGCCCGGGGTGCTGCACGCGACCGCGGGAGTCCAGGCTCAGCGCGAGGAAAAGTTGTTCCTCAGCTCCGAGGGCGCGCGCATCCATCAGCTGATGTTCCGGATCTTGCCGAGCCTGTCGGCGATGGCCGTCAGCCGTCGCCTCGGGCGCTTCGCCAGCCGCAACCACGAGATCGCGCCGATGCTCGCGGGCTGGGAGCACGTCACCGACGCCAAGCTCGACCTCGACGCCCCGCAGATCGGCGAGGACGCGGTCCGCAAGCTCCACGCCGAGGCCGTCGAGCCCGGGGAGCAGACCGTCATCCTCGCGCCCAGCAACCTGTGGCTGACGATCCACGAGAGCATCGGCCACCCCACGGAGCTCGATCGGGCCCTGGGCCTCGAGGCCAACTACGCCGGGACGAGCTTCATGGATCCGGCCAAGACCGGCAGCCTCGAGCTCGGCGGCGAGCCCATCGACTTCATCGCCGATCGCACGCAGCCCGGCGGCCTGGCGACCTGCGCCTGGGACGACGACGGCGCGGCCACGGAGCGCTGGGACCTGGTCAAGGATGGCAAGCTCGTCGACTGGCAGACGACCCGGGACCAGGCCCACTGGATCCGCGACAAAACCGGCGACAAGGACGGCCACGCCTGCAGCTACGGCGACTCCTACGCCAGCGTGGCCTTCCAGCGCATGCCCAACATCTCGCTGATGCCGGGCAAGGAGGGCTACACCACCGAGGACCTGATCAACGCCACCGAGGACGGCATCCTGATCAGCGGTCGGGGCAGCTGGTCCATCGACCACCAGCGCTACAACTTCCAGTTCTCCGGGCAGCAGTTTTGGAAGATCGAGAAGGGCCGCCTGGCCAGGCCCCTGCGCGACGTCGCCTACCAGGCCAACACCGTCGACTTTTGGAAGTCCTGCGACATGCTCGGCGGCGAGGGCAGCTTCCGCCTGGGCGGGAGCTTTGGCGACGGCAAGGGCGAGCCCGGGCAGCGCAACGCGGTCAGCCATGGCTGCCCGCCGGCCCGCTTCCGCGTCAACGTGGTCAACACCGGAGAGAACTCGTAATGGCGACCCTGACCAAAAAACGCGCCAAGGCCATCGCCGACACCCTGCTCGGGGCGGCCATGGCCCCCGAGGTGGTGGTCCGCGTGCGCGACCGCGTCGAGGGCAACACCCGCTTCGCCAACGGCCAGCCGACCACTCAGGGCGACGTCGAGCGCCTCGAGATCTCGGTCACCGCGTCCATCCAGGGGCGCTCGGCCACGGTCACGAGCAACCGCGACGACAAAGACTCGCTGACGGCGCTGATGGCCGAGGCCGAGGAGCTCGCGGTGCTCAGCCCGGAGAACCCCGAGCACGTGCCCCCCGTGGGCGAGGCCCGGACCCTGAGCGTCGACGGCCACGACAAGGCCACGGCCAAGCTCGGCGCCAAGCAGCGCCTGACCCGGGTCGCCGACGCCGTCAAGGTGGCCAAGGACGCCGGGGTCGAGGCGGCGGGCTTTTTCCAGCACCACGAGGAGAGCTACGCCGTGGCCACGAGCGCGGGGGGCTTCCAGTTTTGGCAGGGCACCGAGGCCTCGCTCTCGGTCACCTGCCGGACCGAGGACGGCTCGGGCAGCGGGCGCGGCTCGGGGGTCTCGCACCTCGCCAAGGCCGTCGAGGGCGGGCCGATCGCGGCCGTCGCCGCGGAGAAGGCCGACCTGTCCCAGAGCCCCAAGGCCATCGACACCGGCCGGCAGCTGGTCATCCTCGAGGCCCAGGCCGTCGCCGATCTGCTCAGCTTCTTCGTCGGCTCGTTGGACGCGCGCGCGGCCGACGAGGGCCGGAGCTTCTTCGCCCGCAAGGACGGGGGCAACCGCATCGGCGAGGAGCTGTTCCACACCAGCGTCAACCTGCGCTCGAACCCCGCCGACCCCGACCACCCCTCGCGGCCCTTCGCCAGCGACGGGCAGGCCCACAAGGTGACGCAGTGGGTGAGCGACGGCGTGCTGCGCGAGCTGACCCGCTCGCGCTACTGGGCGCAGCAGCAAAAGGCCCAGCCCGTGAGCGCGCCGGGTTCGCTGTTCATGGACGGGGCCGACGTCGAGCTCCTCGACCTGGTCCGCGCCGTCGACCGGGCCGTGCTGGTCACGCGCTTTTGGTACAACCGCATGCTCGAGCCCCGCTCGATCCTGGTCACGGGCCTGACACGGGACGGAACCTTCTTGGTCGAGCAGGGCAAGATCACCACGGCGGTCAAGAACTTCCGCTACAACGACAGCCCCGTGACGATGTTGAGCAACGTCCTCGCCCTCGGCCGACCCCAGCGGGTGATGAGCCGCGGGATGGTCATGGTCGTCCCGCCCATGGTGGTGCGCGACTTCAACTTCTCGAGTCTGTCCGACGCCGTGTGATGGCCGCGCCCTCGCTTTCCTTCCCCTTCCTCGAGTCCTTCAGCTGCGCGATCTTCGACTGCGACGGGGTCCTGCTCGACTCCAACGCCGTCAAGGTCGAGGCCTTCGAGCGGACCCTCGTCGACGAGGACCCCGACCTGGTCGCGGCCTTCATCGACGAGCACCGACGCACCGGCGGGGTCTCGCGCTACGCCAAGCTGCGCCGCTTCTACACCGAGCTGGCGACGGTCGCCGAGCCCGAGCTGGCCATCGAGTCCGCCCTGCGCCGCTTCTCTGCCGCTTGCCGCGAGGGCCTGCGCGCGTGCCAGCCCGTGGCCGGGGCGCGGGAGCTGATCGCCGCCCTGGTCGCGCGCCGGGTGCCGCTGCACGTCGTCAGCGGCGGCGACCAGGACGAGGTCCGCGAGGCCCTCGAGCACCACGGCCTGGCGGAGCGCTTCGCCGGGATCCACGGCAGCCCCACGCCCAAGCGCGAGCACCTCGAGCGCCTGCGTGCGGACGGCGACCTGCTGCCCGGCGGCGTGTACCTTGGAGACGCGCGCCTGGACATGGAGCTGGCCGAGGCCTTCGGGCTCAGCTTCATCTTCGTCGCGGGCGTGAGCGACTGGCCCGAGGGGCGCGAGGTCGCGCGGGCGCGCGGCCACCGGGTCGTCGAGGACCTTCGCTAAACCCATCATGGCCGACTCGGACGCGCAGCCAGACCGCAGCTTGCTCGCCCAGCTCGCGCGCTACGGCAGCCACCACGGGCACCCGCTGAACCGGGCCATCCACCTGCTCGTCGATCCGCTGACCGTGGGGTTGAGCTTCGCCGTGCTCGATCTGCTGCCGGTGCGCGTGCTCGGGCTGGGGGTCGGGACGCTGGCCTACCTGGGCCTGGCCGTCCACGTGTCGCGCTTGCACGTGTTGGGCGGCGCGCTGACCTGCGCGTGGATCGGGGCGGCGAGCTGGGCCTTTGCGAGCCTGGCCGCGAGCGCGGGCGGGCTGCGGGTGTGCCTGGGCGTGGGGCTGTGTTTTTTTGCGCTCCAGCAGCTCGTCGGCCACCAGCTCGTCGAGCGTCGGGCTCCGAGCTACCTGGTCACCCACGCCGGGTTGTCGCGGCTCGAGAGCCTGTGGGAGAGCGCGGCGACGGGGTCGCTGTACTGGCCGATGCAGGTGTTGTTCGCCCTGGGCTTCGAGGCTCGGCTGGCCGCGCAGCTGCGCGCGGCCGAGGCCCGGCTGCGCGAGGCCTGAAGCCGTGACAATTTCGGGTTCGGCGGACATGGACTGGGTATGAGCGAAGAACCAGTACGCCGCGCGCTCGGGAATCCTGTCGTCGTGGGCGCCGTGTTCGCCGCCTTCGGCCTGGGCTGCACGCCGGACTCGATAGACCCCGTCCCCGGGGCGGAGGTGGGCTCGGACGAGGTCGGCGAGTCTTCCACGGACGGGGACAATGAGAGCTCTTCGAGCGAGGAGTCGGAGACGGAGACGGGGACGGAGACGGAGACGGAGTCGGAGTCGGAGTCGGAGTCGGAGACAGAGTCAGAGTCGGAGTCAGAGTCCGAGGGCACGACGGGGTGGGAAGACGAAGCGGGCGAGCCCTTCGAGGTCCCCGATCCCGAGCCGAACCCTGGCCAAGGATGCGTCATCGAGCCCGGCAGTCACGAAGACACCTGCGCCGGCGCGGACTGCCCGATCACCCTCGACCTGATCGTGAGTTGCGAAGACGATCACTACCTCTCCAGCGCGGTCCTCGGCCTGGGCAAGCACGCCATACACCTCGACATGCGCGTCAATCCATTCAAGCGGCGCTCCATTCGGGTCGCCGATGGGCAAGCCGAGTTCGTGCCCGCCTTCCCCGCGGTCATGGCGATGTCGAGCCAGGCCCCCGACGGCACGATCGTGCGGGGGCTCCCGGACAACGCCTACCTGCGTGAGACCGCGGAGGGGTGGGACGAGTTCGAGGTCCCGACCTTCACGGAGTCCTTCGCGCCCGAGTACGGCTTTCACCCCATCGTGGACTCGGCCGGCGGGCTCCACGGCCACTTCGGCGAGTTCTGGGGGGATCGAATCGAGGTCAAATTTGCGTCTCGGCGAGGCCCGGATTCATGGTCGGTCGAGAGCGCGGCCACGCTCGGTGGAGACTCGAGCATGCACTACATCGGCGTCGACGGGTGGGACCGGCTCTACACCATCATCGGTGGTGGAGACGACCCGGACATCTCCGCGGCCATCTACCTGAAGTTCCTCACGGGCTTTCACGGGAACATCGGTGACACCGCTGGCCTGTCGCGTGGGCGCGTCGCCGACCCCGCCAGGCCCTCCGACGGCGCGAGCCCACCGATCGTGGGCCTTCGCCGAGGGCAAGAGCAGCTCACCGTGCTCTCGATGAGCGAGGTGGAGGACTGGGTGGAGCTGCCCGTGGCTGGGGCCTTCACCATCTCCAATACCGAGGCCGCCCACCGCTACTGCGCGACGATGAAGCCCAGTCGAGGCGAGCAGTGCCCGCCTTGCCAGGTCACCCCAGCGGGGATCGAGCGGTGGGCCTACGACCTCGTGCGCACCCCGGGAGGGCAGCTGTGGGCCACCTGGGTCGAGATCGTGGGGAGCATCGAGGCCGAGTATACGCTCGACGGGGAGAGCTGCACCGGGACCATCACCAACGCCGAGGCCGTCGGCTCCCTCGAGCTTCGCCGCCTCGAGGTCGACGGCTCGACGCTTCCAGCGTTGACCCTGCCCCTGCCTGGCCTCGAGCTGCGCAATGGCAAGAGCCGGCACATGGCGGCGACGGCCTACGGCGATCGCGTCGCGGTGCTCGTCCCCATCGCCCAGCGCGACGCCGAGCCCACGCCCTTCAACTCGAGCCTCAGCGTGCGCTTGCTGGTCTTCGATACCTCGAAGATCGACTGAAGCGCGCTGGCCATGGCCGCTCGAGCGCCGGCCGAGACGCGAACATGCGAGCCGAGGTCAGAAGCTCGATCAGTCCTACACGTTGCCCTCGGCGAGGGCCGGCACGCGCGTCGGCTTGCCGTGGGCGTCGAGGGCCACGAGCACGAAGTCCCCGCGGGTCGCCAGGTGGCGATCGCCGCTGAGCAGGTCCTCGGCCCACAGCTCCACGCGCACGCGGATGGAGCTGCGCCCGACCTCGACCACGGTCGCGTCGAGCTCGACGAGCTGGCCCTGGGACACGGGCGCCCAAAAGTCGGTCTTCTCGCTCGAGGCCGTGACGACGGTCCGCCGGCAGTAGCGCGAGGCGACCACGAAGGCGGCCTTGTCCATGAGCGCGAGGGCCTGGCCGCCGAACAGGGTGCCGTAGTGGTTGGTCTGCTCGGGGAACACCATCTCGATCAGCGAGACGTGGGTGCAGACGCCGGCGGGGACGTGCTGGGTGGTGGGCTTGGTCGGCGCGGTGGTCATGGGCCTCAAAAGTCTGCGTCGAGATCGATGGTGCCGCTGACGCCGTGCTGGTAGGCCGAGACCCGGCGCTCGAAGAAGTTGGCGAGCTCGGGGATGTCCTGGAGCTCCATGAAGCTCAGCGGGTTGGTCGAGCCGTAGCGCGTCGCCATGCCCAGGCGCTGGAGGCGCTGGTCGGCGCAGTACTCGAGGTAGGCGCGCAGGTCGGCCACGGTCAGCCCGGCGACGCCGAGGCCGAGCAGGTCCTCGGCGAAGGCGACCTCGCAGGCGACGGCCTCTTCGATCATCTCGACCACGGCGGCCTCGAGCTCGGCGTCGAACAGCTCGGGCTCTTGATCGCGGACGACGTCGATGACCGAGAAGGCGAAGGCCATGTGCGCGCTCTCGTCCCGGAACACCCAGTTGGTCCCCGCGGCCAGGCCGTGCAGCAGCCCGCGCGAGCGCAGGAAGTAGACGTAGGCGAAGGCGCCGTAGAAGAACAGGCCCTCGGTGCAGGCCGCGAAGCAGATCAGGTTGAGCAGGAACTGGCGGCGATGGGCCGGCCCGTCGAGGCGCGGGATCGCGGCCACGGTGTCCTGCCACCGCAGGCAAAACTCGGCCTTGCGGCGGATCGAGGGGATGGTCTCGACGGCGGCGAAGGCCGCGTGGCGCTGGTCGGGGTCGGGCACGTAGGTGTCGAGCAAGGTCAGGTAGAACTGGACGTGCAGGGCCTCCTCGTAGAGCTGCCGCGACAGGTACATGCGCGCCTCGGGGGCGTTGAGGTGGCGGTAGAGCGAGAGCACGAGGTTGTTGGCGACGATCGAGTCGCCGGTCGCAAAGAAGGCGACGAGGCGCTGGATCAGGTGGCGCTCGGCGGGCCCCATGCGCTCGGCCAGGTCGCGCAGGTCCGTGGAGAAGTCGACCTCCTCGACGGTCCAGGTGTTGCGGATGGCCTGGCGGTACTGGGCGTAGAAGTCCGGGTAGGCCATGGGCCGCAAGGTCAGGCAGGTGCCCGGGTCCAGCAGCCGCGGCGGCCGGGCGATGACGTCGGCGGTCGAGGGCAGGGGAGGGGCGGGGGCGGGAGCGGGAGCGGCGGTCATTGGCAGGCCTCGCAGGCTTCGGGGTTCTCGAGGGAGCAGGCCAGGGCCTCGGCGCTGCGCTGCTTGGGTTTGGCGTTGGCGGGGTCGACGGTCGCCTTGGCGATGCCCGAGGCCGGCCGCGAGCGCAGGTAGTAGGTGGTCTTGAGCCCGGCCTTCCACGCGTAGAAGTACATCGCCGACAGCCGCGTGAGGTCGGGGCTCTCGACGAAGAGGTTGAGGGACTGGCTCTGGTCGATGAAGGGCCCGCGCGCGGCGGCCATGTCGATGAGCGCGCGCATGGGCAGCTCCCAGGCAGTGCGGAAGCGTCGACGCAGGGCCTCGGGGACGCGCGCGATGCCCTGGACCGAGCCGTTGTCGCGCTTGAGGGCCGCGCGCATCGCCTCGTCCCACAGCCCCAGGCGGCGCAGCTCGTCGATGAGGTAGCGGTTGACCTGGATGAACTCGCCGGACAGGGTCTCGCGCTTGACCAGGTTGCTGACCGCGGGCTCGATGCACTCGTAGCACCCGGCGATGGACGCGATGGTGGCCGTGGGCGCGACCGCGACGAGCAGGGAGTTGCGCAGGCCGTGGCTGGCGACGTCGCGGCGTAGCGTGTCCCAGGGCAGGTCCTCGCCGGGCTCGACGCCCCACAGATCAAACTGCAGCTGGCCGTCCGCGGCGCGGGTCTCGGGGAAGGCGGGGTGCGGGCCGTGCTGGCGCGCGAGATCGCAGGAGGTCCGCAGGGCGTGGAAGTAGACGTGCTCGGCCACGCGGCGGGCGAGCTCGCGGGCGGCCGGGCTGTCGAAGTCGAGGCCCAGGCGCAGCAGCAGATCGTGCAGGCCCATGGTGCCCAGGCCCACGGGGCGCCAGCGGGCGTTGGACTTGGCGGCCGTCTCGAGCGGGTAGAAGTTGAGGTCGATGACCCGGTCGAGGGCGCGCACGGCCAGGGTCACGCTGCGCCCGAGCTTGGCCCAGTCGACCTCCCAGTCGGCTTGGGTCCCGCCGCCGTCGATGGGGCGCAGGTGGTGGCCGAGGTTGATCGAGCCGAGGTTGCACACCGCGGTCTCCTCCGGGCTGGTGACCTCGACGATCTCCGTGCACAGGTTCGACAGGTGCACCGTCCGCCCGGGCCGCGCGGTCTGGTTGCAGGTCGAGTTGCAGCGGTCCTTGAAGCACATCCAGCCGTTGCCGGTCTGGGCCAGGGTCCGCATCATCCGGGCGTAGAGCTCGCGCGCGGGCAGGGTGGCGACGGCCAGGCCCGCGCGCTCGGCCTCGACGTAGGCCCGGGTGAAGGCCTCGCCGTAGAGGTCGGGGAAGTGGCGCACGGTCTTGGGGTCGAACAGGCTCCAGCCCTCGTCGGCGGCGACGCGGCGCATGAACTCGTCGGGGATCCAGTTGGCGAGGTTGAGGTTGTGGGCGCGCGCGTACTCGTTGCCGGTGTTGTCGCGCAGCTCGAGGAACTCGGGCAGGTCCGCGTGCCAGGTCTCGAGGTAGACGCAGCAGGCCCCCTTGCGCCGCCCGCCCTGGTTGACCGCCGCGACCGAGGCGTCGAGGGTCTTGAGCCAGGGCACGATGCCGTTGGAGTGGCCGTTGGTGTCGCCGATCAGCGAGCCCCGGGAGCGGACCCGGTGGTAGGCCAGGCCGATGCCGCCGGAGAACTTGGACAGCTTGGCGACGTCGGTGTAGCGCTCGTAGATGTCGACGAGGTGGTCCGCGGGCGAGTCGAGCAAAAAGCAGCTCGACAGCTGCTCGCGGTGGGTGCCGGCGTTGAACAGGGTCGGGGAGCTGGGCAGGTAGTCCAGGCGCGAGAACAGGCCGTAGAGGGCCACGGCCTCGTCGGGGTCGACGGCCAGGGCCGCGGCGACGCGCATGAAGAAGTGCTGCGGGGTCTCGAGCACGCGCCGGGTCTTGGGGTGGCGCATGAGGTAGCGGTCGAAGACCGTGCGCAGCCCGAAGTACTCGAAGCGGCGGTCGCCCTCGCGGTCGAGCGCGGCCTCGAGCGTGGCCGCGTGGGCTCGGGCGAAGTTCAGCGCGCGGGCGTTGCCCAGGCCCAGGCGGTGCAGGGTCTCGACGCTGTTGAGGAAGGAGGTCACGCCCTGGCTGGCGGCCTCGCGGGCGATGGCGCCGGCGAGGATCCGCGCGGCCAGCTTGCTGTAGTCGGGCTCCTCGACGATCCAGCCCACGGCCGTGCGCGCGAGCAGCTCGTCGAGGGTCTCCCGGTCGGCGTCTGCGGGGGCGCGCTCGCGGGTCTGGGCGAACAGGCGCTCGAGCTCGACGCCGTCGAGGCCCGCGGTCCAGCCTTCGGCGCGGGCGTCGGCTTGGACCTCGGCCCACAGCGGGGAGGGTTCGGGGGAGCTCGAGGCGGGGGTGAGGGGGATGGTGGCGGTCACGGTCATGGTGCGCGGACGGGGGCTGCGGCTGCGAGGGAGGAGCAGCGCGGATCCGTCACCAGCCGCGACGCGCCTGCGACACGGACCGTCGTCTAGACGAGGCCGACACCCTCGACCTCCCCCGAGGTCTCCGGTAGATCCACCGCCGGTTGTCTCCCGGCGCCGGGCGAAGGC
Organism: Plesiocystis pacifica SIR-1; assembly: GCF_000170895.1. Lineage (GTDB taxonomy): Bacteria > Myxococcota_A > Polyangia > Nannocystales > Nannocystaceae > Plesiocystis > Plesiocystis pacifica. The sequence goes on from NZ_ABCS01000001.1 coordinate 110,200, forward strand.
AGGTATTCGGACTTGCGAGCGCTGGACCTCGACGTCGGTCCAACCTACTGGCCACGGCTTCCCAGGACGGGCGTCCCAGTGCCTCTGATGTGGCGGTCGTTCTCGCTTACCGCTGCGGGGCAGCTCCGGATTCTCACCGGATTCCCTCTCGGGCCCGACCGGGGTCGAGCACCTTCGCGGGCACAACATATGGTGGTCGCGGCGAGGCTGTCAACTACATGTTGTGTGTCGGCGGCGCTCGAGTGCCACCGAGGCACCGGCATCTAATGTCGACGCAGACCGACGCCTATTCTAGCCGTCGTGGACGACGCCACGCCCTCCCTGCCCCCACGTCCACGACTTCAGTCCTCGAACATCGCGTCGAGCACCGCACGCTGGCGCATGGTCACCCACGAGCTGTGGTGGGCGAGCAGCGAAACGTCCCGCGCCGGCAGGCCGGTGCGCGCCGTGGTGATGTTGGGAAATTTCGGAGGCAGGGCCGCGCGCACGGCCGGCTGCAGCTTGGCCTCCCACTGCGGCGTCTCGCTCTGGATGATCCACAGGACCTCGACCTGCCGCCCGCCGCGGACGGCGAAGCGCTGGTTGTCGACGAGCTCGAGGCGCTGGTGCACGGCCGTGGGCGCGCCGTCCTTGACCCGCTTGGACATGGCGCGCAGCAGCTGGTGGAACTCGCCCTTGGCGTCGGAGAAGACCTGGTTGTCGGCGTAGTCGTGGACGCCCTCGCCCGGGACGCGCTCGCCTCGGCTGTCGAAGAAGGGCGGGTAGCCGCGGCCGGCCTCGAAGGTCTGGCGCCCGAACAAGGCCGCGACCTGGCGATCGAGGACCACGCCGCCGTCGTCGCGCACGGTCACGCCGATGGGCCCGTTGACCACGGCGATGACCTTGTCGATGTCTTCGTACGCGAACAGGTTGGCGACGCCGGTGTTCTCGAGGGAGCCGGCGTCGACGAAGCGCGCGGCGGTGCCGGCGGGGCGCTTCCAGCTGGGCGAAAAATAGATCAGCTGGGGGGACAGGGCCTCGATGGAGCGCTCCATCAGCGAGTCGGCGTGGGCGGCCGAGCTGATGCCGGCGATGTCGCTGAGGCCCAGGGGGTTGACCTGGAGGACCTCGATGGTCTCGCCCTCGCCCAGGACCCACTCCCCGCCGAAGGCGTGGCTGGAGATGCCGCCGCCGCCCACGGGGCGGCCCGAGAGGCTGCCGGCGCCGCGGCCCATGACGCCCGAGAACAGCGGGGTGAACTGGACCGGGGCGAGGGACTTGTCGCCGCGTTCGTCGTCGACGCACATCGCCCCGTTGACGATCAGGAAGGCGCGGCGGGTCTCGGGGTCGCGGCGGACGGCGTGGAAGCGCTGGGGGAGCTTGGGGTTCTCGGCGGCGATGCGCTCGCCCATGGCCGCGTCGGCGGCGAAGAACTCGGCGGGCAGGTGCTCGTCGGTGAAGCTGGCGAGGTCGAAGTGGGCGAGCAGGTCTTCGCCGACTTGCCGGGTCCACAGGCGGTGCGGGGGCACGCCGGACAGGCGGTCGCTGACGGCGTCGCCGAGGATGTGGGCCAGGTCCATGGCGGCCTTGGTCAGGGGCGCGCCGAAGTTGCCGGCGTCGAGGTCGAGGAGCTGCTCGGGCCCCGGCCCGGAGCACAGGCGCAGCGCGCTGGGATCGTCGACGAGGCCGCCCAGGAAGGTGTCGAGGGCGAAGCGCTCGGGCAGGTAGGTGTAGGCGACGGCGAACCAGCTGCCGCCGGACACCGAGGAGATGGCGCGCAGCGAGCCGAGGTGGCCCATGGCCGACAGCGCCCGGCACACGCCCATGCACGCGCTCGCGGACCGGGACCCGCCGCCGGACAGGGCGAGGCCGACGTTGCCCCGGCGCGGCGCGAGGCCGGTGAAGCGGGCGACGGACAGGCCCGGCTCGGTGGGGACGACGCGGGCCTTGACCGTATAGGAGCGGGGCACGGAGTTACTCTACCAGGGAGCGGGCTCCGGATTGGGGCTAGGGGGCGGTCGCGGGCGCGTCGTCGTTCTCGTCGTTGGGCTCGGCGCTCCAGTCCAGGCGCAGGGTCCCGTCGGCGTAGAGCTTGCCCGTCTCCGACAGCCCCGTGGACGCGTCGGTGATGCGCTCGTGGACCGTGGCCACGGGGGCGAGCACGGGGTCCCGGCCGGCGGCGAAGCTCTGCTCGCGGACGATGAGCCAGTAGGCCTTGGCCAGGGCCAGGGCGCGCTCGCGCGAGGGCATGAGCATGTCGGACAGGTCCTCGCTCGCGGCCGCGACCGCGGCCTCGTCGACGCGCCCGTCCTCGGTGAAAAAGCGCGCCCGCATCTCGGTGTTGGCCCGGAACTCGTCGCCCGCGCCCACGCGCTCGAGGTACTCGGCGACCTCGCCTTGCGCGTGGCCGGCCTGGGGCACGTCGGGCATGCCGGCGAGGCTCTGGTAGCGCCAGCCCGCGGCGCCGGGGCGCTTGCGGGCGAAGGCGAAGGTCTGGTCCGCGGTCACGCCGACGTTCGAGTGGCAGCCCATGCAGTGGTAGTGCTCCTCGAGGGTCTGGGCCCGCAGCCGGCCCTGCTCGTCCTCGATGAAGCCCTGCAGCTGCCAGCCAAAGTCGTTGCGCAGCCCGACCAGGGGCGAGCCGGCGTAGACGGGCAGCATGCCCTCGTCCTTGTCCTCGGCCTCGGCCTCGTAGGCCGCGAGGATCGCCCACTTGTCGAGCTCCTTGGCCTTGACGCTGTAGCGCAGCTCCTTCATGCGCGCGCTCATGCCGGGCTCGGCGTCCCCATCACGAGGGTCGTCTCCCGGGTCGACGTAGCGGACCGAGTGCAGGAACTCGACGCCCTCGGGGTAGAGGCCCCGGCGGACGGGGTGCTTGGCCGCGCCGCCGACGTAGCGCTCGGGCAGGCCGACGATCTCGGTCACGCTGGCTTCGAGGGCGCCGTCGCCGTCGAGGTCGACGCCCGCGAGGGTCTCGTCGACGGGCTCGACGGTCCAGCGCAGCGCGGCGTCGTCCACCTTCAGGTCCGTCGCGATGGTGGCCTCGAGGATGGCCAGGTTGAGCTTGTAGATGGCCCGCGACTCGTTCCCGTCGGGGCCCTGGCGAAAGCGCTCGGGCAAGCGGATGAGCACGTCGTCGGTGCTGCCGTTGGTCGGCCAAAAGGCCCCGGGGAAGGGCTTGTAGGTGAAGGCCCGCCAGTGGCTGCCGTCGCGGGCGAAGCCCTCGTCGTCGAAGCCCGCGGCGAAGTCGAGGTCGGGGCGGTAGCCGGGGTACTCGTCCTCGCTCAGGGCGCTCAGGTGCTCGCGCAGGGCGGGGTAGTTGTCCTCGCGCACGTAGGCGAGGACCGCCTCGTCGGGGATCGCGGCCATGGCCTCGCGGCGGTCCACGAACAGGTTCGACCAGTGGTTGGTCTCGCCGACCTTGGAGAACTGGTAGGAGCCCTGCAGGTCCCAGTCGGCCATCACGTTGGGGTAGCGGCTGGGCACGTGGCAGACCCAGCATGGGTTGTGGCGGCCCTCGGACTTCGTGTAGCACTGCGGCGGCACGGAGGCCTCGCGGTTGACGACCGAGTCGAGGTCGCGGTTGTCCCGAGCCAGGGCCAGGGGGTCGTAGGGGGTGCTCGCGGACGCGCCCGTGTCCGCAGGCGCGGACGCGCCGCCCTCGGTCGAAGGCGACGCGTCGTCGGGTTGTCGACACGCGGCGAGGCCGAGCGCGCCCGAGAGCGTGAAGGTGATCAGGCTCAGGGAGAGCGCGAGATCTCGTCGCATGGTCATGGTCGTCGTCCTCGTCGCTCAGTTCGGCCAGGTCGAGGCTTCGCCCTCGCCGGGGTGCTGCACGTTGAAGAACAAGGTGCGCGAGTCGCTGCTCAGCGCGGGGCCGGTGGCCTCGGAGTCGCTGGGCCCGGCGGCGACCCGGAAGGGCAGGCCGAAGGTGTTCTCGTGGTTGATGTCGAGGTCGAGGTAGTAGAGGGCGTCGGCGTGGCCGTTGGTGCCGTAGTTGCCGTCGGTCCCGAACCACACCCCGCCGTCGGCGTCGATGAACAGGTTGTCGGGGTTGGCCGCGTCGTAGACGTCGGCGCCCTCGGTGCCCGCCCAGGCGGTCCAGAAGGTGAACTGCATGGCCGTGGCCGGGTCGCCGTCCTCGTCCATCACGACCACCGAGCCGGTCGAGTCCTCGCGCACGGGCGAGTCCATCTCCTGGGTCTCGGGGTCGTAGAGCACGCCGTCCTCGTCGAGCGCGACGCGGCGGCCGTGCTTGGTGAAGGCGACGTAGAGGAAGCCGAAGGTCGGGTTGAACTCGATGTCCTCGGGGCGGTTGAGCTCCATGACGCCGACCTTGTTGGCCGCGGTCCACAGCGCGCGGCGGACCGTGTTGTCGTCGGGGAAGCCGGCGAGGTTGTTCCAGCTCTGATCGACGAGGGCCTCACCGACGGTGGTGCCGTCCCCGAGCGCGGCGGCGTTGGGGGCCACGTCGGTGCTGGTCGTGCTCAGCTCGATCCACCAGCCGTTGGCCTGGGTGAAGGGCCCGGGGTACTCGCCGTTGACGGTCTGGCCGGTGTCGTTGTCGAGGTCGGCGAAGTGGGCGACGTAGACCGTGCCCTCGGCGAGTAGATCGCGGGTCTGCGCCTTGGTCATGCCCGCGGTCCACAGCTGGCTGGTCACGAACTTGTAGATGCGACCGCCGCGGCGATCGTTGGCGGCGTAGATGACGATGGGCTGGCCGTCGACGAGCTGCCAGTCGGGGCCGACGGCGAAGGTCGCGTTCTCCCAGCGGGCGCGGCCGAAGGCGCCGAGCTTTTGGTGGCCGTCGCCGGGGGTGGTCTTGCCGTAGTACTCGTCGGGCGCCATGCCCGGGTCGATCTCGGTCAGGAAGCCGTAGAAGTCGCGGTTGTGGCGGTGGTTCTCGTCGGGGTGCGCGCTGAACCGGCCGTCGTCGTTGGGCTCGACGCTGAGCATGATGTCCGCCCCGGCGTCGCAGCCCGAGCCGACCACGAGCTGCTGCTGGCTGGTCCAGCACGGCTCGACGTCGCCGTAGTAGGACTGCACGTTCTCCTCGGCGGTGATGACCGTGCCCCAGGGCGTCTGGGCGCCGGAGCAGTCGCCCATGATGCCGGGCACCACGCCCGCGGGCAGCTCCGTGCCCTGGTCGTCGTGGGCCGTGGCCGAGAGCTCGAGGCCGGTGACCCGGACCTGGGTGGCGCTGGTCGAGTCGTAGCGGAGGTTGTTGGCGTTCTTGTTGACGACCCACTCGCCGGTGCGCGGGTCCTGGAGGACGCGGAACCACGAGCCGCCGAGCTGGCGCTTGTGCTCGGTGATGACCTCGGCGAGCTCGTCGTCGGTCCAGGTCTCGGCCGCGGGGTTGTCGATGCGGCCGTACCAGTGCAGGTAGGTGGTCAGCAGCGAGTACTGGCTGGTCGGGCCGGTCATGGCCGTGGGCTGGTCGCCAGAGATGTACTCGTGGTTGGTCCAGATCCACCCGGAGTTGCCGTTGCCGGAGAACTGCGGGGCGCCGGCCCAGCCGTCGCCGAAGTAGGCGATGTAGTCGTTGTTGGCGCCGTAGCGCGGGGCGTCGAAGGAGTTGTCGTTGGTCAGCGGGTCGAACCACTTGGTGACCAGCGAGTGGCGGAGGCCCTGGGCGACGCGGACGGTGTCCGTGCTCTCGGCGGGCAGGGGGAACACGACGTCGTCGGGGAGGCTGTCGTCGTTGATCAGCTCGACGAGGCCCTTGACGTAGTCGGGGATGTTCGGCCCCTCGACCTCGGGCTCGAGGGTGACGGCGACCATGCCCGAGACCGGGCGGAGGGTCGCGGGGTCGACCGGCTCGACCGGCTCGCCGGTTTCCCCGCTTTCCTCGGTGTCGGTGGTGTCGGTGTCGGTCGAGGACTCGGTGTCGGTCGAGGTGTCGGTGTCGGTCGAGGTGTCGGTCTCGGTCTCGGTCGTGCCGGTCGTGCCGGTCTCGGTCTCGGACTCGGACTCGGTCTCGGAGCCGGCCGTCTCGGTCGCGCCGACCTCGTCGTCGGCTTCGGTGGTGTCGTCGTTGCAACCGCTGGCCAGCAGGGCGAGAGCGGTCAGCGAGGGAAGGGTGAGTCGGATCAGCGGATGGCGGGTCATGATGAGCTCGCGGAGGGAGAGCGCGCGAATGCTCGTCATGGCGCGTGTCGGTGCTGTGCCCGTGGCGCGAACAATGACCAACGCGATGGTTACGCCTGGCGGCGGGTTCCCCTGCGTTTTGCGCAGCGCGGACAGTGCGGACGCGAGACGGCCCGGGTCCATCGCTGGACGCCGGGCCGTGGTCAATCGACGTGCGCAGCGCGCTACTGTTCGCTCAGGGCGCGGGCGGACAGTCGATGTCGACGACCGTCACGAAGCGCTCGAAGGTCGGGAAGCTCGGGTGCAGCACGGTGCACTCGCGCGTGGGGTGGGTGACGTCGACGGTGTAGGTGTCGAAGTCGGCCGGGTCGAGGTTGAAGGCGACCCAGAGGGGGAGCAGCGAGGACTCGGTGTCGGTGCTGCCGAGCACGGGGTTGTCGTCGGCGTTGACCCCGAAGTACTGGTCGTCGGGCAGGGGCGGGTCGAAGGTGACCGTGGCCGGCCCCTCCATCAGCGCGACGGGCTGGATGATGCGCACGATGACGATGGCCTTGGTCTCGTCCTTCATCACGTCGGGGTTTTGCATCTGGGCCAGGTTCAGCTGGATGTCGATGAGCGCGTCGCTGATCTGCCCGAGCTGGATGTCGGCGGTCTCCTCGGCGGGGATCCAGGCCGGGCGCACGCCGCCCCAGTAGTCGGGCTCGTTGCCGTCGATGAGGAAGAAGACCTCGGTGTCCGGCGGCATCGCGTCGATGGCGTAGTTGCCGTCCTCGTCGCTCATCGCCTCGAAGCCGGGCATGTCGAGGACCGCGATGTTGGCGTTGGGGATGCCCTGGAGGGTCACGAAGTCCGTGACCTCGCCGCTGACGTCGACCTCGGTCACGCCGGTGTCGGTCTCCTCGGTGGTGTCCTCGGTGGTCTCGGTCTCGCCGCTGCTGTCGCCCGACTCGGTCTCGGTCTCCGTGTCGGCGTCGGTCTCGGTCTCGGTCTCGTCGGAGACCTCGTCACCGCCAGCGTCGGTCACCGTGTCGTCGGCGCAAGCGGTCGCGCCGGCTGCCAGGACGAGGCCGAGGGCGAGGGCCAGCGACGAATTGCACGGCTTGGGGGGGAGCAATTTAAGAGCCATCATGGCTCCACCCTACCAGAGCTGCGCCCTGGTGACCCAAGGACTGAGCGACGCTGGGAGCCTTGGCGCCAGGTCGCAGGGGGCGGGGAGGGGAGGCGCTGGGTAAAAGTCCAGCGAAGAGTCCCCCGCCTGGTGGCGACTTCACTCCCCTTCGGTCGTGGGCTTGGCCCGCTCGGGCTTCGCCTTCTTGATGATCTCGAACTCGGTGCGCCGGTTCTTCGCGCGACCTTCCTCGGTCTCGTTGGTCGTGAGCGGATCGCTCTGGCCCGCGCCGAAGGTCTCGATGCGATCTTCGGCGATGCCGCCCTCGGCGAGGTACTGCTTCACGGCGTCGGCGCGATCCGTGGACAGCTTCTTGTTGTACTCCGGCGTGCCCTGGTTGTCGGTGTGGCCGACGACCTTGATGCGGATCTCCGGGTACTCCTCGAGCACCTTGATCGCGGCGTCGAGGACCTCCTTGGACTTGCCCTCGCGGATCGTCGCCGAGTTGTACTCGAACTCGATGCCCTCGATGACGCCGGTGAACTCGCGCACGGCGATGGGGACCTCGTCCGGGCAGCCGTCCTCGTCCTTGTAGCCGTTGACCTTCTCGGGCTCGTCGATGCACGCGTCGGTGTCGTCGAGGATGCCGTCGCCGTCGGTGTCGCGGATCGGGCAGCCGTCGGGCTCGACCCCGGCCTCGTAGGGGCACTCGTCCTCGGTGTCGATCCAGCCGTCCTCGTCGGTGTCCCGGGGCGGGCAGCCGTCGGGGCTGACCCCGGGCGTGTCCGGGCAGCTGTCGACGGCGTTCTCGAACCCGTCCTTGTCGCGGTCGGGATCCTCGGGGACGATCGGCTTGGGCTTTTGCCGGCCGAGGGTGAAGGACAGGCCGGCGAGCAGCTCGGCGTGGCTGGTGAAGTCGCGCTGGTTGGCGGACTTGGCCGAGAGGATGTGCCGGCCCTCGACGCGCAGGGCGATCCAGCGGTTGACGTAGACCTTGAGGCCGCCGCCCCAGTGCATGGCCGGGTCGATGTCGTCGCCGAGCAGGATGTTGGGCGAGTTGACGCCCATGGCCCCGCCGCCGATGAGCACGAAGGGGCTCACGGACCAGTAGGGCAGCTGGGCGATGAGGTGGCCCCGGACCTTCCACAGGATCACGGTGTCGTTGGTGCTGCTGCGGATCTTCGAGGGCAGCACGCCGCCCTCGGCCTCGACGCCCAGGAAGGTCAGGGGCTGGAAGGACGCGCGCAGGCCCACGGCGCCGTTGAGCTGCCACAGCGGCTTTTGGGGGGCCGTGTCCGGGTGGTAGAAGTCGTGGTCGTCGGAGGGGAAGAACAGCCCGCCGTAGACCCCGATCTCGGCCATGTTGCGCTCGGGCGCCCAGCGCTCTAGCCAGGGCACGTCGAGGCGCTTTTTGTCCGTGGACTCGAGCGCGGCGTTGGTCTTGGTGGCGCTGGCCTTGGCGTCACCGCGGCCGCCGTCGAGGGACAGCTCGGCTGAGCCGCCCGCGCTCGCGTCCTCGGCGGGGGCAGGGGCGGGCGCTGGTTCGGCTGCGGGGTCGCCAGCGGGCGCGGGTTCGCCAGCGAGGGCGAGGGCCGGGGCGAGGGCCGAGCAGACCAGCCCGGCGGGGACGAGGAGGGAGAGGGCGAGCGGACGCGCGGGAGAGGGGATCATCGGAGGGCGCTCGGAGTCGGGGAGGTGGGGGGCGAACGAGCGGGGCTTCACTGGCAGGCTGCGGCCTCTTCGAGGCATCCGGGGGGCTGGGGATCGTTGGCCATGGCGGCGATGCAGGTGAGGCAGTCGGTGTCCGAGGACTCCGGCCCGCACGAGCCGTTCTCGGAGCAGACGTTGCCGATGCACTCGGCCAGCTTGATCAGCTTGTAGGCCTCCTCGACGGTCAGGCCCATGTCGCACTGAAGGAAGCAGGACAGGTCGGGCTCCGGATCGGGGTCGACGATGGCGAGGCTCTGGCAGGTGATCAGGCACTCGATCGCGTCGCGGCAGGTGGTCTCCGCGGGTCCGGTCTCCTCGGCGGTCCAGTTGTCGTCGCCGCCGTCGTCGGTCTCGTCGCTGTACATCGCCATGGTGTCGCCGCCCGTGGTCTCGGTCTCGCCCTCGGCCCCGGCGAGCTCGTCGGAGTCGAAGATGCAACCGGACAGGCCCAGACCGAGGCTGAGACCGAGGCTCAGCGCCAGCGCGGTGCGACCCAGGAATTTCGGCGCGGTGTCCACCCGGCGACCGTATCAGCATTTCGTGGGCCTGCGGAAGGAATGGGCGGCTGCGCGGGACTTTGGTCCACGAGGTCTGACATTCATGTCGCAGTGTGGGCCTCGCCACGCGTTCAGATCCGTCCGCCGGTCCCTGCGAAGGTCGATCACCTGGCGTGAACCTGGAGCGCAGGCGCCGAGGGAGCCCCGCGCGGGAGGTGAATCCTTGTGCTCGCCTGGGTCGCCGCGCAAAATGACTGCATGGCGCACTGGCTTGGCTTCGATGGGGCAACAGCAGCGCGCGGGCGAGGACGACTCGCTCGCGCCGCGACGCTCGGCTCCAGCCTCGGACTCGCAGCGGCGGCCCTCGTGGGCGGCTGCCGGGGGGAGGACCTCTACTTCGACTGCGACGAGCAGTCCAAGAACTTCGAGGCGGCGGCGGCCCGGGAGGGGCAGCTGCTCGCGTCCGTGCCCAAGGGCGACCCCTACCCCGTGGCCATCAAGTTCTCCGAGGAGGGGCTCAACACCTTGCTCGAGGGCGTGGTCGGCTCGGACGTCCCGTTCACCGGTGAGCTGCCCTTCGTGTGGTTCTCGGGCCCGGGCACCTTGCAGTTCGAGGCGACGACCGACCCGGTCATCGAGCTCGAGTCCCTTGAGGGCTGCCCGACCTGCGTGCAGTACTCCTTCGACTTCAACACCGTGCTCATCGGCGTGGACGACCAGCCCGAGGGCGCGGGCATCGGCAGGGTCAAGTTCCGCATCCCCATCGAGCTGCAAGAGAACGGCGAGAGCTCGACCAAGCTCGTCGCCGACTACACGCGCCTGCGCGTGCAGGACCTGTGGCTCGACGCCTTCGGGCTCAAGACCGAGGACCACGAGGCCCTCGTCGGCGCCCTGGCCCTGTTCATGGAGGAGAAGATCCAAGAGGAGTACGGCGAGACCGAGCTGCTCCAGCTCGACTCCTGGGAGCTCGGCAACGGCGACATCAAGCTCCTGGCGCGCAAGCTGTTCGTGTTCCCCGAGGACGACACCATGGTCCTGGCGATGCAGAGCAACCTGCCCCTGCCCCAGGGCGGCGGCCTCGAGATCACCGGCGAGATGCCCATGGGCATCTCCATGGTCCTCGACTTCGACGTGTCCCTGCTCGGGTCCATGGTCGAGCGCCTGCTGACCGAGGGCGAGATCCCGCGGGTCTACGACGACAAGGGCGAGCCCGATCCCGAGGGCGAGTACGGCCTGACCTTCGACGGCCTGACCGGGCGCCCCAACGGACAGATCCTCGAGTCCCAGTTCCGGGTCTGGCGCATCGCCGAGGGCTACTGCGGCTACGCCACCGCGATCATGGACCTCGCCGTCGACCTCGAAGAGGAGACCGGCGCCGTGGTGCTCAGCGCTGGCGACGTCTCGGTGATCGGCGGCCAGGGAGCGGGCGCCGTGGCGGCCGAGGAGGACCAGCTCGTCGAGGACAACCAGCAGGTCATCGACACCTTCCGCGACGGCCTCGTCTCCAACCTCGGGACCACCATCAACTACGACGCGCTGGCCATCGAGGGCAGCTCGATCGTGTTCAACACCGAGGCTCGGGACGTCCACGAGGACCACCTCGAGACCTGGTTCACCTTCTTCGTCGTCGAGAACCCGTGATCACCATGCGTTCGACCCCCCTCGCGCTTTCCTTTTCTTTCATCCTCGCCCTGCCCCTGACCGTCGGGGGCTGCCCCAGCGACCCGGGCGCTGACGAGGACTCCGACGGCAACGGCGACAACGCCAGCAACGACGACGAGGTCGGCCAGGACGAGTCCACGGACGACAGCCCGCAGGTGATCTGCGTGCCGGGCGAGACCCAGTGCGACGGCGACGGCAACCTCGAGACCTGCGCGGCCACGGGCCTCGAGTGGGAGACCAGCCTGTGCGGGGCCAACGAGACCTGCATGGAGTGCTCCGACGAGGACCCGGACTGCACCGGGGCCAAGTGCGTCGGGCCGTGCGAGATCACCGACGAGCTGCCCAGCTCGGCCGGCTGCTCCTTCTACGCCTCGGGCATGCTGATCAACACGGCGGCCGACGGGGTCGCCGACGCCGTCGTGATCGGCAACCCCAGCGAGGACGCGACCGCCACGGTCCAGCGCTTTTTGATCCCCATCGGCTCGAACCAAGAGCAGGGCGAGGAGCCGGTCTCGATCGGCCCCGGCGAGACCCACGTGTTCTTGTTCGACGCCGACCTGACGGAGAACAAGAACAACGGCGCGGGCACCTCCAAGTACCAGTCGGGCGGGCTCTACCACTTCGTCAGCGACCTGCCGGTGATCGCCTACCAGCACTCGCCCTACCAGGAGACGGCGACCAACGAGTCCTCCCTGCTGCTGCCCGAGGACTCGGCCCGCCAGGACTTCGTGATCTTCGCCTACGACCCCTTCGGCGAGCCCAGCTACTTCAACGTGATCGCCCTGGAGAACCAGACCAAGGTCACGTGGACGCCGACCATCGAGACCGCCGGCAACAACCTGCCGCTGCCCTTCGTCAACGTCGGCGAGACCGGCGAGTACACCATCAACCGCCACGACGTCATGCGCATCGCGGCCTCGGCCAACCTCGGCGCGCCGGAGTACGAGCAGGATCTCTCGGGCACGGTGGTCACCTCCGACAAGCCCGTGCTGATCATGGCGGGCGTCGTCGGCATCAAGGTGCCCTACTGCCTGATGGGCTCGGGCAGCGACCCGCAGACCTGCTGGGGCACGGCCGACCACGTCCAGGAGCAGGTCATCCCCCTCGACTACTGGGGCGAGCGCTACGTCGCCGCCCACTCGCCCGTGCGCGGGGACGAGGAGCACTACTGGCGGGTGTTCTCCGGCGACGCCAACGTGACCGTGACCGCCGATCCGCCCGTGCCCGGCTCGCCCTTCACCTTCGCCAGCCGCGGCGACTGGGTCGAGTTCAGCGTGCCCAACGGGACCAACTTCATGCTCGAGGGCGACGGCCCGTTCATGCCCGTGCAGTACACGGCCCGCCACCTGCTCGCCAACGAGATCGGCGACGCGGCCATGTACCAGATGATCCCCGTGGATCAGTTCCTCTCGCGCTACCTGTTCGTGACCGCCGACGGCTACGACTACGACTACGTCCAGGTCACCCGCGAGGCCGGCTCGGCCGACGTGCTCCTCGACGACACGGTCGTCAGCGGCTACGAGGCCGTCGGTGACTTCGAGGTCGCCACGGTGCAGATCGAGGCTGGCGCCCACGACATCCGCAGCGAGGACCCCTTCGGGATCATCCAGGTCGGCTACGTCCAGGGCGTGTACCCGAACGGGCCCGACAACAACGCGTCCGAGTTCCCGGCGGCCTACGGCTACCCGGGCGGCATGAAGGTCGAGCCGCTGTTCATTCCCTAGGCCCGGCGGGGCGCGCTCTGAGGCATGCTGGTAGGCAGCACCATGGACGCTCTGCCTACCGGTTCGTTCGTCGCGCTCGCGTGCGCCCTGGTGATCGCGTCGCCGGGCTTTTACCGGGTCGTGCACTTCATCGGCACGGGCTACGGCTTCTCGATCGCTGGGATCGCGCTCGCGGCGGCCTGGCTGCACCGCGGGAGCCTCGAGCCCTTCGGCCTCGCCCAGCTCGCGCTGCTCGTCGCCTACGGCCTGCGCCTCGGGGTGTTCTTGATTCGACGCGAGCGCCGGGCGAGCTACCAAAAAGAGCGCGAGGTGATCGAGCGCAGCACCGAGGGCGTCACCTTCCCGGTCGCGGTCTCGATCTGGCTGAGCGTGGCCGTGCTCTACGTGCTGATGAGCTATCCGGCCCTCGTGGTCCTCGACGCCCTCGCGGACGGCCAGCCCGCCCACGCGAGCGCCATCGTGGGCGTCGTGGTCATGGCCGCGGGGCTCGGCCTCGAGGCCTGGGCCGACCGGCAAAAGAGCCGCTACAAGGCCGCGAACCCCGAGCGCTTTTGCGACGTCGGCCTGTACCGCTTTGTCCGCTGCCCCAACTACCTCGGCGAGTCCGTATTTTGGGTCGGCCAGTTCGTGACGGGCCTGGCCTACTACACGCACTGGTCGCACTGGCTGGCCAGCGGCCTCGGCTTCGTCTCGATCCAGGCCATCATGATCCACTCGGCCTGGCGCCTCGAGCAGACCCAGTCCGAGCGCTACGGCGAGCGCGAGGACTACCGCGAGTACGTGAGCCGCGTGCCCATCTTGTGGCCGCTGCCGATCTACAGCTTGAAGCGCTGACGCCTGCGTCGCTGGCCTGCCCATTTCTCGGGAGGAAACCGGTAGGAATGAACGCTTTGAGCGTGTCGTGACGCACGGATCGCAACTTCGGGACAACGTAGGATAACGCCAGTTATGAGCCTTCAGCGAGCCTCATTGATTGCGACAGTTGTTCTTTTTGGTGTCGCGTGCGCCGACGAAGGGGATGATTCGGGCTCGGTGTTCTCCACGGGCGTCGGTGCGGACGACGAGGCCGGAGAGGGCCCCGAGGGCGAGGGCGACGAGGCCGAGGACACCGGCGAGGCCGGGCCGGCGCTGGACATGTCCGAGGGGGGTCAGGGCGAGGGGATGATGGAGGCCGGCGACGAGCCGGGCTGCACCAAGGTCGACCTGCTGTTCGTGATCGACGACTCGATCTCCATGGCTGGGGAGCAGGCGAACCTGATCGCCAGCTTCCCCGAGTTCATCGCGGGCATCCAGGACACGCTGGCCAACGCGGACAGCTACCACGTCGGGGTGGTGACGACGAACGCCTACGCCTACAACGCGGGGGGCTGCCAGCAGATGGGCGCGCTGGTCACCCAGACCGGAGGCGCGAGCGCTTCGGGCCAGGTCTGCGGACCCTTCGCGGCCGGCCGCTACATGAGCGACGCCGACGACCTCCAGGCGACCTTCGCCTGCGCGGCGCAGGTGGGCATCGACGGCCCCACGGACGAGCGCCCGATGGAGTCGCTGGAGATCGCCCTGGGCTCGGCGCACGCGGGAGCGGGCGGGTGCAACGAGGGCTTTTTGCGCAACGATGCCTTGCTCGTGGTCGTGCTGATCACCGACGAGGAGGACGACCACTTCATGCTCTACAACACCCTCGAGGGCTCTCCGGGGGATCCGCCCGACTGGTTCGCGGCCGTGGCCGCGGCCAAGGGCATGGAGAGCAACGCCGCGATCTTGAGCATCATCGGCGGCCAGCCGGGCAACGTCTGCCCCGAGCCCTCGGGCGTCGACGGGGCCGAGGACGCGCCGCGGCTGCGGGCCTTCACCGAGATGTTCACCCACGGCTTTCTGGGGGACGTGTGCGCGCCGAGCTACGGGCCCTTCTTCGACGAGGCGATCGCCGTGGTCGAGACGGCCTGCGAGGGCTTCGTGCCCATTCCTTGAGGGTCACAGCACGCAAAAGCGGACCATGTAGCGGCGGCAGCGGGCGAGCAGGAGCTCGACGATGTCCGCCGTCGCGGCGTCCAGGCGATCGGCGTTGGCGTAGAGGTCCTCGAACACCGCCGAGTCGTGGCGCGCTTCGTAGGGCAGCTGGCCGAGCTCGTCGCGGACGGCCGGGTCGGCGAGGGCGGCCAGGAAGTGGTCCATGCACAGCACGGGCTCGCGGGCGAGCTCGGGGGCGCCGAAGTGGTCGAGGGCGGTGGCCAGGCGCAGCAGCGAGGGCCAGCCGATGCGCGCGGCCAGGGTGACGTCGCGGGCGGCGTCGTCTTCGATGGCGTCGACGCAAAAGCACTGCAGGGCGATGTTGGCCAGGTGCCACAGCTTGCGGCTGTGGCGGAGCTTGAGCACGCGGAGCGCCCAGCTCTTGTCGAGCACCTCGACCTTGTGGCGGTAGTCCATGCACAGCGTCCGGTAGTAGCGCTGCAGGTCGTTGCCGAGGGAGGCGAGGAAGCGCCCGCGGGAGATCTGGCCGTCGGCGTAGGCCCGGAAGATGCCGCGCTTGGTGGCCCGGCCGGCGCCCACGAGCCACGCGCCCTCGGTCAGCAGCAGGGCGCGGTAGGTCAAGCTGAGGTTGCTGTCCTCGCGGCCGCCGATGTTGGCGACGAGGCTGTGGCGGTCGACGGCGCGGTCGAAGGTCTTGTGGAGGATGTCGAAGTCGGGGCTGAGGACGTCGACGACGGCCTCGCGCAGGCGCTGGGCCTCGGCGGGGTCGAGGGCCTGGCCGTCGTAGAGCACGGCCAGGTCGAGGTCCGAGGTGGGCGAGGCCTCGTGGCGGCCGAGGGAGCCGAGGGCGAACACGGCGAGGCCCCGCTCGGCGAAGCCGCGGTGGTCGTCGCGCGCGTTTGCGAGGCGCAGGTCGAGGGCGCGGAGGCTGGCCCGAGCCTCGCGCAGGCGGGCCTGGGAGTAGCGCTCGGCCTCGAGCAGCGCGGCGGCCTGGCTCGGATCCTCCAGGCCGACGCGGGGCAGGAGCTGAGCCAGGGCCGAGGGCGCGGCCATCAGACCTCGGGCTCCTCCGAGGTCGGCGCGCGGGCGCCCTCGAAGGCGGACTGGGGCAGGGGCAGGCGCAGCTGATCCTGGCGGCGCGAGACCACCCAGGCGCGGGTCTTCTCGTGGCGGTAGCGGGTCTCCCACTGGCTCAGGCCCAGGCCGCGCTGGCCCCCGCGGGGCTCGACGCTGCGATCGACGTAGTAGCGCTTGCGCGTGCGGACCATGAGCGGCTCGCGGTCGAGGCTCTGGGTGTCCCCGGCGACCACGGCCCCGTAGTCCTCGCTGACCCACAGCTCGTAGTCGCGGTCGTCGCGGTCGACCAAGCTGGCGTCGTCGAAGTCCGCGTCGCCGAGCAGCCGGCGCAGGGCCGCGTCGTCGAAGCGCTCGAGCTCGTCGAACACGCCCATGTCCACGCGCGCGGCGACCAGCTCGCACAGCCGGGCCTCGGCGAGGATGTTGGAGGGCAGGTTGATGACCCGGTCGTAGACCCGGTGCTTGAGCAGCCAGAATTGATCGGCGGCGGCCAGGGCCTCGCGCTGGATGCCCAGCTCCGATCCTCCCCCTGAACCAGCCGCGTCGACCCAGGTGAACAGGCGCTCGGGCAGGTTGCGCTTGCGGACCCGAAAGTCCCGGGCCGTGCGCGTGATGCCCTCGAGGGTGTCGAGGTTGATGGGCGCGCGCAGCAGCTCGGCCAGGGGCGCGAGGGCAGGGGAGAGGCTCGGGCTGCGGTCGATGAGCGCCCAGACCTCGGCGGGATCGATGTCCTGGACCTCGAGGCTGGGGCGGAGCGAGCGGTCGCGGCTGATGGGGCCGTCGCCGAGGATGACCCAGCGGCCGACCTCGTGGTGGTTCGCGCCCAGGGTCCGCGCGAACGCGGCCTCGGCCGCGTGCGAGAGGGGGTAGTGGCCGATGTCGTGGAGCAGGCAGGCCGCGACGAAGGTCTTGGCCCGGTCGCGGGGGAGCTCGAGGGACGCGGCCGCGTCGAGGGCGAGCTTGGCCACGCCCAGGGAGTGCTCGCGGCGGTTCGAGGCCCGGCGGCTCAGGGGGTGGCGGTCGAGGGTGCCCAGGAAGCTGATGCGCCCCAGGCGGGCCATCCACGCGTTGTCGATCAGGGCGTCGCCGACGAGCTCGCGGAGGCGCTCGGCCTTGCTGCCCGCGCTCTTGCGGCCTGCGCGGGCTGCCGCCTTGGCGGGCGAGCGCTCGCGGGAGGCGGCGCGGCTGCGGGTCGGCGGCATCGTCGAGACAACTTAGCAGGCTCGGAAAATTTTGGGCAGACTCGCGGCCGATGCCCGCGACGCCTGCCGTGCCCACGACCCTCGAGCTCCGCCTCGCCGCCGCGAAGGCCCGGGGCTGGACGGCGACCTGCCTCGACCCGGAGACCAACTGGCTGTGGCGTTTGAGTCGAGGCGAGCGACAGATCGTGCTGTTTGGATCGCAGTCGCCGCTCAACACCGCCACCGGCGCGCGCCTGGCCTCGGACAAGGACCACACGGCGACGATCCTGCGCAGCGCCGGCTTGCCGGCCATCGAGGGCGCGCGCTGCTTGAAGGCCGGCGTGCACCTGGGGCCGGCGGGCGGCGAGGCCGGCGATCCCTACGCCGATCAGCGCGGCCTGGGGCCCGGGCTGCGCTTCGCCGAGGTCTCGGGCTACCCGGTGGTCGTCAAGCCCAACCGCGGCTCGCGGGGCCGGGCCGTGACCGTGGTCGAGGACGCCGACCAGCTGCGCGCGGCGGTCGAGGCGGTCTGGGCCATGGACAACCTGGCCCTGGTCCAGCGCGCCGTGCCGGGGGTCGACCTGCGCATCGACATGCTCGACGGCGAGCTGCTCCTGGCCTATCTGCGTCGGCCGCTGCGCCTGGTCGGCGACGGCCGCTCGACCGTGCTCGAGCTCCTCGGTCGGGCCGACGCGCGGGCCAAGGACGCCGAGTTCATCGCGCGCACCACCGGCGACCCGCTGTGGGCGGCGACCCTGGCCGCCCAGGGCCTCGACGACAACGGCGTGCCCGCGCCGGGTCAGACCCTCGCCTTCCCGGCGACCATCCTCAACCTCAACCGCTGCTGCACGGCGACGGTCTACGGCGAGCTCCCCGAGCCGTGGATCGAGCTGGCTCGGCGCGTGGGCGCGGCCATGGGCATGCGCCACTGGGGCATAGACCTGCGCATCCCCGACGGGGACGACCCGGTCCACGACGACCCGGACCCGAGCGAGGCGGTGATCCTCGAGGTCAACGCTTCGCCGGTGATGATCCAGGTCTACCGCATGGGCGCCGCATCGCTGGTCGAGTCCTGCGAGGGCCGCCTCACCGACGCGATCCTCGAGCTAGCGCGCTGACACAGAAGCGCTCGCGCGCCGCTTCCTCGGGAGGAAGGGCGCGCGAACGAGGGGCTACTTGGTGGTGCCCCACTTGACGTCGCCGCCGTGGCCAGCCTTGGTGTTGGTCTTGGTCTCCATGGTCGTCGTTCCTCGATTCGGGGTGTGGTGAGAGGTCGCTTCGCCACTCGCGAAGCGCCCGTCCAACGCGGAGCTGGACGGGCCCTGACACCCCGAGTGAGGCCCGAGTGAGGGGGCGGAGTCAGCCTTCTTCGAGGTCGGGGAGCTCGGGGAGCTCGTCGTCCTCGGCGGGGCGCAGGCGGTTCCACAGCATCTTGCCCGCGAACAGAGCCGCCGCGATGACGCTCAGCGCGAGCACGTGGTCGCCGATGAAGCCGTAGAGGCGCTCGAGCTGCTCGGTCAGGGCCGCGCCGAAGAAGTAGCAGCCGACGGTCCACACGATGTTGCCGGCGAGGACGGCCGGGTAGAACACGCGGGCGCGGGTGTTGGACGCGCCCGCGAGCACGGCCACGACCAGGCTCGGGCCGGCGAACACGACCAGCCCGGCCGCCTTGCCGAGCCACTCGCGGATCCGCCGGGTCTGCTTGGGCCGGACGACGCGGCGGTCCTCGAGCCACTGCAGGGCGCGGTCCCCCAGGGCGCGGCCGAACTCGTAGAACACCGCGCACTGCAGCACCGCGGCGGTGATGCTCAGGCTGAAGAAGAGCGCGGGGTTGACCAGGGGCGCGACCAGGATCAGGTCGGCGGCCGCAGGGCTGAAGGCCAAGAGCGTGGCCGGGGCTTCCAGCAGCAGCACCGGGAAGAAGGCCAGGGCCACGCTGCGAACGATGACGATGGCGATGAGCGCGATGATCCACCGCGACGACTTGGCCAGCTCGCGGGTCTTGTCCCAGCTGCCCGAGCGCGCCGCGGCGGCCTTGGCCAGGCGCGAGCCCGAGGCGCTGGCCGAAGCCGCGGGCGAGACGGAGTCCTTGGAGATGGGATCGATGGCCTCGTGCCTTCCGCTCGGAGACAGCACCGGATGGTTACCCGTCGTCGCAGCCGCGTTCAAAGCCTGGCCTCCTCGTGGCGCCGGGTTGCTCCGGGGTGGAGCGAAGGCGCGCGCGATGCGGCTGGGGCACAAAGGGGCATGCCATCGAAGAGTAGACCGAAGCGCCATGATTGTCGTCCCGGGCACCCCCAACCCACCTGGGCTGCACGCGTGAGCCTACCGCGCGTGAAACTTGGTTCCTGGTGTGAGGGGCGCGGTGGACGGTCTGCGTGGTTCGCGGAGCTGCGGACGGTGTCCGTCAACTCTAACCGTCGTGGACGACGCCACGCCCTCCCTGCCCCACGTCCACGACTCAGCGGGTCGGCCAAAACGAGTTTGGCCGACCCTCTGTCCATTTTAACCGTCGTGGACGACGCCACGCCCTCCCTGCCCCACGTCCACGACTCAGCCCAGATCGTGAGGCTCCAGCGTCACGGGGCCCTGAAATTGCTCGATGAGAAACTCGAGCAGTCGGGTGACGCGGGAGGGAAGGTGAGGACCAGGCCGATAGAGGATGCTCAGCGGGTCACCATAGAGGGCGAACTCGGGAAGGACGGGCATGAGCAGCCCCCGGTCGACCGCGAGGCGCCCTGGAGTCTCGGGCAGGAGCGCGATGCCCAGGCCCGCGGTCGCGGCTTGGCGCACGAACGCCAGGCTGTTGGCGACCACCCGGCCCGAGACGCGGACCGGGCGGGGGCCCTCGGGGCCGGTGAGCTCCCACGTCGCGTGGGTGTGGGGGCCCCCGAAGATGATGACCTCGTGCTGCTCGAGCTGTTCGGGCGCGCGGGGGAGGCCGCGGCGCGCCTCGTACGACGGTGATGCGTACGCCCGGAAGGGCGAGACCACGAGCCGCCGACACCGATAGGACGAGTCCTCGAGGCGGCCCCCGACGATCGCCATGTCGAACCCGTCTCGCATCGCTGCCGCCGGATCCGAGTCGAGCTTGACGGCGACGGTGACCTCGGGGTTGCGCCTGACGAACGCGGCCACGAGCCGCGGGAGGAGCTCGGAGCCCACGCCGATGGGCGCAGACAGCCGCACGTGGCCGCGCGGGACGTCTTGATTGGTCGCCTCTCGGGTCGCCTCGGCGATCGCGGCCAGCGGCGCCTCGACGCGCGCGTAGAGCCGGCGCCCGGTGGCGTTGAGCTCGAGGTTGCGCCCTACCCGGTCGAAGAGCGCCGCGTCGAGCGCGGCCTGGAGGCGGGCCATGGCTCGGCTGACCGAGGACTTGGCCACGCGGAGGGCACCCGCCGCGCCCGCGACGCCTCCATGCTCGACCACGGCAACGAAGATCTGAAGATCCTTCATGTCGGCATCCATCCGAGCCTCCGCTCCGTCGGAGAGTCGACCCCCGACTCGCGCCCCGACCCTATCCTACTGCGCGATGAAGGTGCACCGCGTGATCGGCTGCGCGACGTCGCGGGTCACGTAGAGCGTGTACTCTTGCCCCGGCTCGAGGGACGCTGGCGCGCCCGCGTGTGGCCAGTCCTGGGCCGCGCCCTCGGGGACCACGCCGAACTCCACCGCTCCAGACTCGAGCGGGGTGCCGTCGTGCGGCACGTCGACGCGCCAGATCGTGCCCTCGGGTAGATCCAGGTTGGGGGGAATCGTCGGGTTGGCCGCGCCCGCCTCCATCACGTAGAGGTATCGAGCCTCGCCCCCTGACCACTCGATCGTCCCATCGTGCCCCACGCCTTCACCACACGCGCAGGGCTCGACCTCGTAGGCCTGCTGCTCGAGCAGGATCGCGCCGGTGGGCGGAGCATCGTCGAATTCTTCGGGGAGCCGCCCTCGATGGTGCAGCTCGTCGGCGAAGAAGCTCCGCATGCGATCGGGATCGGTCGACGGGACGCTGTCCACGCGATGAAAGCCGTTGTTGTCCTCGGGCGGAAATCGCCCGAACATCGAGGTATCGATGAGGCCCGCGAGGGCCGCGACGTCGCGATCGCTGAAGGTCCCCATCCAGTTTCCGGGCGCGTCGACGGTCCAGCGAACCGGGCCGGCCGGCGCGACGTCGGAGTGGCAGCACGCGCAGCCGGTGGCTCGAATCTGTGCCTGCACCCACTGAAGCTCCGAGGCGTACTCGACCTCCTCGAGCCGAGGATCTCCCTGGGGATAGACGTCGGCCGACGGCATCGGGTAGTAGGGTCGCTGCGTTCGCACCACGCCGCAGTCAGCGTAGTCCGCGAACACGCGCCCGGGCTCGGTCGCGCCTGCCACCGCCTGCCACGTACACACTTGCCCCTCCGGGCCGTCCCCGGCCGGCTCGTCCTCGTGAGGGGCGCGACAGTGCCGGGTAGGCTGAATGAGGATCGGCAGCTCGACCGGAGGTCCGGCCAGGTCCTGGCCATCGGACCCGCAGCTGTTGGCGGCCTCTCGATCGCAGCCGAGGGCTCCCGCGAGGAGCACGAGCGAGCCAGCGAGTGGCGTCACGCGAGGGAGGGGAACGCGTAGCGAAAGGTTCATGCCCACACCCTAGCCCCGCGTCCGCGGAGGAATAACGAGCGTTCGGGGAACCGACGGTTCCGTCGGCGGAACCATCACGCCGAGTTCGCCGCCCTGCTCCCCAATGATGCTCGACGAGGACCTCGTCGCAGCAAACCCCTCGGCGGTCTACAGGCCGCTCAAAGCCGCGGGCCGCCTGCGGGTCAAAACAGAGCTCAGCCCTTCTTGGGGACCTGCATGCGCAGCCCAAACTCGTAGCGCTTGCGCGCCATGGCGGCGTCGATGGGCCGATCCATGAGCTCCACGGGCGCGTAACCCAGGCGCTCGAGGGTGGGGTTGCAGATCGCGGCGAGCTTGACCTGTACGGGGCGCGGGAGCTCGCGCCAACGCTCGACGCTGGAGCGATCGACGGCGGTGCGCTTGTAGGTCTTCCAGTCGCCAAAGCCGAGGGTGCCGGTGTCGCCGAGGGCCTCGCCGAGGAGCTCGGGCTGCCAGTCCTCGCCCAGGAAGGTGAACAGGCGGGCGAGCTCGGCCTCGGGATCGTCGGTCAGATCCTCGTAGCGCACGGAGATGGCCTGGTCTGCGGGCAGGGCCTCGGCCAGGTCCGCGATCGCGTTGGCCGCGTCGACCCAGGCGTGGGCCAGGGCGACGTGGGGCTCGGGGCAGCGCTGGATGTAGGGGCGCAGCTCGTCGACGTAGCCGCCGGTCTTGTCGACCAGGTCCTTGAACGAGGGCGCGACGTCCATGCCGTGGCGGTGCAGGCAGATGAACTGCACGTGGCCCTCGCACAGGCGCTGGATGGTCGGGACGTAGAAGGCGTGGAAGGCCGTCTTCTCGGCCCAGCGCGCCTTGCCGGCCTGCTTGGCGTAGTCGTCGAGGAAGCCGAAGCACATCTCGCGCAGGCGGGCGAGGGTCTGGTCCTCGCCAAAGCCCGCGAAGGACAGGCCGTCGAGGACGCCGATGCCCAGGCCCAGGGCGAAGCGGTCCGTGTGCAAAAAGCGAGCGGCCGCGCTGAACAGGTAGGTCTCGGGCGGGCAGGCGATGTTGGGGTGGGCGTCGAGGATGCGCCGGACCAAGGTCGTGCCCGAGCGCGGGCTGCCGAGGACGACGATGCCCTTGGGAGCTGCGCTCACCTACGCCGACGCCGCTTCTTGGTCGAGTTGACCAGGCTCAGGATGCTCGTGACCGTGTCCAGGTTGTCGACGGTCATGTCCTGGGGCTGGATCTGAAAGCCCTGCCCGTCGAGCCAGGTCCACATGTCGACGAGGGTGTAGGAGTCGAGCAGCCCCGAGGAGAACAGCTCGGCGTCGTCGCCCAGCTTGCTCAGATCGTGGCGGGTGGCCTGCTGCAGGTACGCGAGGATGTCTTGGCGCTGGAGCTCCACGGCGCAGGCAGGCTAACGCAGCTGCGCCAGCGGGCCAAACCCGCGGGCTCAGCGGGGCGGATACTCGAGCACCATGCGCGTGCTGCCGACGGAGATCACCGTGCCCGGCACCAGGCGCACCGGGCCCTCGAGGGGGTGGCCGTTGAGCTCCACGCGCAGCGTGGGGTGGGGCGCGCCGACGGGCTCGATGATGGCCTCGTGGGTGTAGCCGAGCCAGTTGATCTTGGCGAGATCGCGGTTGCTGCCGTCGCTGCCGACCTGAATCAGGCAGCGGTCGTGGGTGCCGATGGTGTGCTGACCGGGGATCATCAACGAGCTGCTGCGCGCCCCGTCGCGGTCCTGGACCTGGACGAGGCCGGCGACGGGGGCGTCGAGCTCCCCGTGCAGCACCGAGGCCAGCGAGCGCGCCGCGGCGCCCCCGGTCTGGGGCCGCTTGGCCGGATCTTTTTGCAGCATCCAGTGGACGATCTGGATCAGCCGGTAGGGCAGGCGCTTGCGGCAGTCCCGGTACTTGTCGAGGGGCACCAGGGGCTTTTTGACGTGGGCCGAGAGCCACTCGAGGGGCTCGTCGAGCAGGCGCTCGCGGACCGCGTTGCACGGCTCCTTGGGGAACAGGGGCATGCGCGCCGAGAGCAGCTCGTAGAGCACGATGCCGATGCTGTAGACGTCGCTCGCCGGGGTCAGCGGCGTGCCCTTGACCTGCTCGGGCTGGGAGTAGTGGGGCGTGCCCACGAGCATGTGGCCCATGGTCGCCGAGATGCCCATGGTCGAGCTCGCGTCCCAGCCCCGCGCCAGCCCAAAGTCGATGACCTTGAGGTGGTCCGAGGGCTGGATCCACAGGTTCTCGGGCTTGATGTCGCGGTGCACGATGCCCAGGCGGTGGCCCTCGTCCAGGCCCACGCAGGCCTCGTAGGCCCAGCGCACCGCCCGGACCGGATCCATGGGCTCGTGGAAGTCGTGGACGGCGAGCATGTCGGCGCCGCGCAGGAGCTCCATGACCATGTACCAGCGGTCGTCGCGGCCCATGCCGTGGTCGTGGATGTGGACCACGTGGGGGTTGGTCAGGGTCTCGAGGATGCGGACCTCTCGCAGCGCGCGCAGGGCCGTCGCCTCGTCGCCGAGGACCGAGCGCGAGAGCTTGAGGGCGATGGGGTCCTCGTAGTCCGGGGACATCGCGGCGTAGACCCGGGCGAAGCTCCCGGTCCCGAGCTCGCGCAGAATCACGAACTCGTCGTAGCGATCTCCTGGGCCGAAGACTGACTCCATGGCGGGCTCGAAGATGCGATCAGTCGACGCGAAGGCAGCCACGACGGTGAGAGTCTAGCGCATGAAGTGTGCGCTGGCTTGCTTGGATTACCATGACTGGTCGGATGGCTCTGCCCACGGTGGAAGTTTGATCCTTGGGCCAGGTGCGGAAGCGAACCAGCGCCTTCGGGCCCGCGTGTGGATCGGGCGAGCTCACCCTTGGGTACGAGCCAGGGTCCCGTTCATTCCGGCGGAGGATAGTCCAAGACCATGCGGGTGCCCGCGATGTCGAAGTAGGTGCCGGGGACCAGGCGGACCGGCGCCTCGAGCAGGTGGCCGTTGACCCACACGGTTCCGACGGGTTCGATGGGGCTCAGCACGGCATCTTCACCGGGCCCCTGCCACATCAGGCGGGCGTGGCTGCGCGGCGGGCCGCCAGCGGGGACGTCGATGGCGCAGGTGGCCGCGGTGCCGATCTCGTGGAGCCCTGGAACGAGCAGCAGGCTCGGGTTCGTCCCGTCGGGGCGTGCGGTCCGCAACATCGCCGTGACCTGCACCCCGTAGTGCGCGTGCAGGACCCAGGCGAGCTGCTCCGCCGCCACGCGCCCCCGCGCGGGTCGCTGGGCGGGATCTTTTTGCAGCATCCAGTGGATCGTATTTCGCAGCGTCTCCGGCAGACCCCGACCTTCGGGATAGCGCTCGACGGGCACGAGCTCCTTCTTCACGTGCGCGCCGAGCCAGGCCAGCGGCTTGGTGAACAGCCGCTCGCGCACCCGGTTGAGCGGCTCGTCGGCGAACAGCGGCATGCGCGAGGTCAGCAGCTCGTAGAACACGACGCCCAGGCTGTAGACGTCGCTGGCCGGGACCAGCTCGCCGGAGTGGACCTGCTCGGGCTGCGCGTAGTGGGGCGTGCCGATCAGCATGTGGCCCACGGTCGCGTCCGTGCCGATGGTCGAGCCCGGGTCCCAGGCCCGCGCCAGGCCAAAGTCGATGACCTTGCAGCGCCCCGCGCCCCGGCCGATCCACATGTTCTCGGGCTTGATGTCGCGGTGCACGATGCCCATCTCGTGGGCCTCGTCGAGCCCCACGAGGGCCTCGTAGATCAGCCTGGTCGCCCGCTTGGGATCCATGGGCCGATCGAAGTCGTGGGCGTCGAGCAGCGTCGAGCCCCGGAGCAGCTCCATGACCATGTACCAGCGCTCGTCCTCCCCCATCCCGTTGCCGAGGATGTGGACCACGTAGGGGTTGCGCAGGTTCTGGAGGATGCGGATCTCCCGGAGCGCGCGGATGGCCATGGCCTCCGAGGTGATCGGCGCCCGCGAGAGCTTGAGCGCGACCTCCTCGGGGTAGTCGGGCGAGCGCGCCCGAAACACGCGCGCGAAGGCCCCCTTTCCGAGGGTCTCGAGGATGTCGAACTCTCCGTAGCGGTCGCCAGGGGAGAGGTCGACTTCGAGAGAGGGCTCAGCGGTCATCGCGGGGCGGGATCACTGATCGGTACCATGGATCGAGCGGAGCCGGGGATTTGTGGCGAAGTTGGGGGCGTGGGGCTCGCTGCGAGTCTTTCAGATGTGGCGGTGCTGGAAGTACAGGCACATCGCCTTCCACGCTGCTGAGCAGATGTAGCGGAGCTCCTCGGGGAAGCTGGAGCCGGGTTCTCCATCCGCGTAGCGCCGGGCTTGATTGAACACGTCTTCCCAGCCGTCGCGCTCCAGCCAGTCGTACTCAACCTTAAAATCGCCTGTACTCTTACCCGAGCGTAGCCACGCATCGACGAGTTGCCGGCGTTGACGGACATCGTAGTCGAACAGCTCGAAGTGCTCCGACGGGGGGACAGGCATGCGTCGGCAGCCTGCGTGGCGCTTGACCTCGGCGAGGGCCTTCGCCTCGTCGGGTTCGGGAAAGTCGTAGCTCCCGTCGTCCTGTCGCAAGGCCTGCTCGAACCAGTCGAGGTCGAAGAGCGCGACCGGACGGCGGACGAGGAGGTGTTTCTCCGGCGCGCGGTTCATGTAGGTCTCACCGTCGAGCAGGTACTCTTCTTTGCCAAGGGGGAAGCGCCCGACCTGGGTGACTTCGATACCAAACTCGAGGGGGTTGACCGTGATGTAGACGTGCCTCGTCACGGCTGGCTGCCCCTTGTCTCCGTCATGTTTGACGCTCACGTCAGCAGGTCCCTGGACCTCGTCGACGAGGACGTAGTTCTCTGGGTTGGGTTCGAGGTGGATGGCGTCGAGCAGCCTGCGCTCCTCGTTGTGGACCCGGGTAAGCTTCTGGATGACCTTCAGGACGATTTGCTTGTCTTCTCGGGGGGCGAGCGGCCGGGTCTGGATGACTTGTCCTGCGATGAGACGCCCATCGGCGTCGCGCTCGGGCTCGTGCTCCAGGACGACGAGCTCCTCGGCGGCTTCGCGCGCTGAGAGGAGGCGGAGAGCGAAGCGCTCTTCGGGTGTCTCGGACGCGCCGTTGGCGATGTTCCAGCCCACGGGGGGGATGTCGCGGAAGAACAACGCGAAGTAGGCTCGGCGCTTCCCATGAGCGTCTTCACGGTAGACGATGGGCAGGAAGCCGCCTGAAGACCAACGCAGCGGCAGATCGAGCTTGGGGAGGGGCCAGCGCAGCCTTCGTTTGCCTGGCTGCATCTGCAGCGCGTGGATGTCCTTACTGAAGCGGGCGAGGGCTTCGTAGGGCGGGTTGGGACCTCCGTAGTAGAGGTCGTTCATGAAGCGCTTGCCACGATTGTCGTAGATCGCCTCTTGCTCTCCTCGGATATCGACGGCGAGGGTGGGGCGGCCCGTATTCTTGTCGGTGCCGAGCGTGATCGGGTCGAACACCAACAAGGCCGCGAGGTCCCAGCCGGGTAGTGCTTTTCGGTCGTGTACATGCCGACTCTCGATGACCAGCGGGCGGAGGGTCTCGTCGGTGAGATCGTAGCCCTGTTGGCGCAACCACTCGAAGGACTTGAGGCGGAGTTGGTCTCCCAACGACTCGCCGGCTGTGTCTGCCTCGCAGCGTGCTTTGACGGCTGCGTACGAGTAGTAGGCATCAAAGTCGAAGTCTGGGGGCTTCGTCAGTGGAGTCGTTGATGGCACAGCAAGTGGTGTTGCGAGTGCTGTACCAGTTGGAAGCGCAGGCGCCGGTAGCACGGCGGGTCCCGACCGGAGAGACTTGGGTTGTGCTGTTGTCGGAGGCAGTAATTCGGAGTGCAATGGGTTCAAGAGATCGAGAAGGCCTCGGAAAGTCGCAGCAGCGGCTGCAGCCGCAGGTGCTCGAAAGCCTCGCCGATCGTCTTTTTCGAGTACGCGATCACTGATCCCGCGCACGAAGAGGAAGGGTGTTGCTTCTGGATTGTTGTGACACGCTTCCGCCGCTCCGGCCGACTCCATGTCGATCGTCGAAATGTAGCGGTGGTGTTGAACCCAGCGCAGCGTGAGTTCTCGGTTGTCGACGAGGGTGTCGCTCGAAGCAAAGACGACTCCGTGGACGCTAGGCTCGAGTTCGTTGGGATTGATTGTCACGCCGCGGTCATCTGGGCTCCTATCGCCGGTTAGCGCACCGATGGCGGCCTGCTGGGCGAGAGCGCCGAGTTCTTGCGCGAAGGAGTACGATGCGTTGATGAGGTTTTGAACGATGGGACGCGCTTGATAGCTTCGTGTTGCCGGTCTCGTGATGCCCGTCTGGTCAATCTGCTGGATTCGAAAATCCTGGACTTCTGTTGCGAGTGCGACGTCGCAACGGACCAAGTCCCAGGCAGATGCGGCGATGCCGACCATCACGAGCCACTTTGGAGAGAGGTCTTCGAGCAGATATCTCGACGTGAGATTGGCTGCGCTATTGCCCTGACCACTCACGATGAGGGCCATCCGATAGCGACGTCCCTCAGCGATGGTGTGCTCGATGATGTGATAGATGGGCTCTTCTGGCCGCTCCCCACGGCACATAGACTGGGGTGCATCTGGGAAGGCGTTGCGAACGGCTTGAAACTCGTCTGGTCTCGCCGTGACGATGCCAAAGTGAACGCTACCTTTGATTGTGCTCGAGCGAGTGAAGGAGGTCATGGGCAGTGACTTACCGCCCATGAAATTATCACAGCGGCCCGAGCTTTTGATACTCGCTCGGCGTCATCCCCATGTGCCGCGCGAACGCGCGCGAGAAGCTCGGATGATCCGCAAACCCCACGCTCAGCGCGACCTCCAAGATCGGCAGGTCCGTCGTCCGCAGCTTCCGCGCCGCGTGGCACAGCCGCAGCGTCCGCAAATACGCCCCGGGCGTCATCCCGACCACCTGCGAGAACTGGCGCAGGAAGTGGTACTTGCTCAGCCCAGCCACCTGCGCGAGATCGTCCAGGGTCACGTTGCTCGGCCCTTCGACCTCGAGGTTGCGGATGTACTCGACGCTGCGGGCGATCTTGCGGTGGCCCACGCGGTTGGTGCTGCGCAGCATGGGCTGGCGCAGGTTCGAAAATTCCTCAAAGGCGTGGAGGACGACGTCGCTGAGGGCGGACTCGACGCTCAGATCGCCCGCTTCGCCGGGCTCGTCGTCGGTGGACTCGGGGTGCGCGTGCTCGCTGGCGGGGGACAGCTCGATCTCGGGATCGGCCGGGGCCTTGGCGTGGGGGTAGAGGCGGCTGCGCTCGTGCTCGCGGACGCGCTCGAGCAGGCCGATGAGCCGCGCGAGCAGCTCGCCGTGGTCGCCGGACTTGACCACGGTGAACTCGGGGCTGCGGGTCGGCGCGCCGACTTCGTGGGCGAGGCGCTCGACGAGGGAGCGGTCGACGTAGAGGCTGAGGTACTCGAGCTCCTCGTTGCCCTCTTGATTGCCGGTGTGCACCTGCTGCGGATTGATCAGCACGATGTCGCCAGCGGAGAAGCGCTGGGTCTTGCCGCTGACCTGGCACTCCTCCTCGCCGCGGATCTGCGCGCAGATCAGGTACTCGTCGTGGAAGTGGGGGCTCAGGGGCAGGGCCGAGTTGGGGCCCCACGCGTGGTAGAGCGTGAAGCCCGGACCGCCGTAAAACGCGGCGCGCAGGTCGAGGCGCGGCATGGCGGCACTGTAGCGCGCGGGTCGAGGGGGGTCGACCCCGTACCCCCCGTCAGACGGGCGCGATCTGTCGGGGATTGCGGTCGAGTCTCGGGGCGCGAGATCGACTGAAGCAATCGCGGCATTCCCCCCGGCGCGAGGCGGTGGCTACACTGCGCCGGTGACCGCGGATCAGCCCAAGGCAGGCGCAAAGACGTCCTTCTCTCCCGAGCTCGCGCTCCTCGAACGGCGCCAGCGCGAGGAGGCACCAGCGCCCGATGCGCCCGTGCGTCGTGAGACCTCGCGGGTGCGGATCCCCGAGGGCGGCAAGCTCCCGCGCTCCGAGGCCCTGCTCGAGCGCCTCTACCACGGCGAGCTCGTGCCTCGGGAGAAGAAGCCGCAGGTCGTCGATACGCGGCGCAGCTGGGGGCCCTACCTGGTGTCCATGGACGATCCGGCCATGGTGCTGCTCGACGCGTGCAGCCAGATCGCCACGCTGACTGAGGGCTTCGCCCACTCGGGCATGCTCCAGGGCTTGCACGAGGGCCGCTTCGACGAGTGCCTGTGGGCCAACCCGGACGTGACCGTCGAGCCCTCGCCGACCCTCGAGGCCTTCGCCGAGCTGTTGACCTCCAAGGCGCCCAAGGGCCTCGAGCACGTCGCCTTTGGCGGCGCGGGCGGGGCCGAGGCCAACGAGAAGGCCTTTCGCATCGCGCGGATGCAGGCCGGGCCCGGCAAGGACGGGAAGGCGCGCACGCGGGTGTTGGCTTTTGAAGGGAGCTTCCACGGCCGGACCTTCGTGTCGCTGAGCGCGACCTACAACCCGGCCAAGCGCCTCGGCGTGACCATGCCGGGCTTCGAGGCGGTGTTTTGCCCCCGGGACCTCGACGCCCTCGACGGCATCCTCGACGAGCACGGCGACGAGCTCTACGCGGCGATCATCGAGCCGATGATGGCCGAGGGCGGCGACGTGCACCTGACCCGCGAGTTCCTCCTGGGCGTGCTCGACAAGACCCGCGCCCGCGGCATCCCGCTCATCGTCGACGAGGTCCAGACCGGCTTCGGCACCGGCGGGACCTTCTTTTGGTGGACGCGCCTGGGCCTGGGCGACACGCCGGAGACCTCGCCCGCGCTGCTGACCTGCGCCAAGAAGGCGGGGCTGAGCGTGATCTTGTCGCGCTGGCCGGACCCGGAGCCGACGGCGGTCAACGTCGCCTCGGCCCTGCGCGCGATGATCCAGGCCGAGTCCGCCGAGGACCAGGGCGCCCTCGAGGGCCCGATCAGCGAGCGCCTCCAGACCCTCGCGGCGACGCACCCGGAGCTCGTGTCCAACCCGCGCGTGGCGGGCACGGCCTTCGCCTTCGACCTGCCCTCGGTCGCGGCCCGGGACGCGTTCATCGGCCAGCGCTTCGCCCGGGGCTTCATGACCTACCACGCGGGCGAGAAGACCATCCGCTTCCGCCTGGCCTCTTGCTGGACCGAGGGCAACCTCGACGACCTGTTCGCCCGGGTCAGCACGGCGCTCAACCGCCTCGAAGATCCGAGCGCTCGGGAGTTCCGCACCGAGCGCTCGCGCCGTCGGCCGCGGCTGCCCCACGTCATCCGCGAGGTCCGAGAGGGCGACTGGGCCGAGATCATGGCCCTCGAGCAGCAGACCTACGAGCCCGCGCGGGCGGACTCGGAGGCCTACCTGCGCAAGACGGCGCACCACGGCGTGGGCCTGGTCGCCCGGGACGGGCGCACCGACGCGCTGCTCGGCTTCGCGTTCGCGGCCTCCCTGGAGCACTACGGCCACCTCGACGGGCCCAAGGACGACCCCTGGCGCGGGACCGGGCGCGTGCTCTACTCCGCGGACATCTGCGTGGCCGAGGCGGCGCGCGGGCGGGGCATGGGTCGGGCCCTCAAGGTCGCGCAGATCGAGTGGGCGCGGGCCCACGACTTCGCGTTCATCACCGGCCGCAACCGCGTCGGAGCCACGGACGAGATGGCGGCGCTGAACCGCTCCGTGGGGGCCTACACGGTGACCGTCTACGACGGGCAGTACGACGGCGGGCAGGCGGAGTACTACCGGATTCCGCTGGCGCCTCCGTGCCCGCCCAAGAAGCACCGCCGCGTCTACGACCTGGCCTCGGGCATCCAGGCGCCCTTCGGGCCGCGCCCGGAGTTCATGGCGAGCCGCGAGCTGGTCGGGCCGACGGCCTCGCGCCTGAACCTGAGTAACTGGGCGACGCTCGACATGGTCCACTACCTCGAGCACCTGCGCGCGATCTTGCCGCGGGGGACGGGGCACCTGTACACGACGACCTCGCAAGACGAGCTCGTCGACAAGACCCTGCGCTGCCTCAAGATGAGCCGCGACACCCCCGAGCAGCCGGCGACGGTGTGCGTGGGCTTTGAGGGCGGCTTCGTCGGGCACAACACGGCGGCGGCGCGCTCGCTCTCGGACCCCGAGGGCTTCGCCGCGGGTCTGGGCGTCTACGACTGGCCGCGCCTGCCCCACCCCGAGGCGGCCGGCGTCGAGGCGACCGTCGCCGCGCTCGAGGCCCAGGTCGAGCGCCTGGGCGCGGGGGCGATCATCGGCGTGTTCGTGGAGCTCGTCGGGCAGCGCTCGGGCCGGGTGCTCTCGGGCGAGGCCGCGCTGGCGCTCCAGGGCGCGTGCCGCAAGCACGGCATCCCGCTCGTCGTGGTCGAGACGGCGACCGGGGGCTACCGCAGCGGGGCGGGGGCGTGGGGCCTCGACGCTCTTCCCAAGGCCTTCACGCCCAACGTGGTGCTGTGGTACCCGGGCGGGCAGCTGGGGCAGATCTTCATCGACTCGACGTGGTGGGTGGGCACGCCGCTGCGCCTGATCTCGACCTGGGACGGCGACGAGCTGTCGATGATCCGCACCCACGAGCACCTGCGCGCGGCCCATCGCCTGGACCTCGAGCCGGCGATCGTGGCCCTCGACGACCTCGCGGTCGAGGCCGCGGCGGCCGCGGGGGAGGGGGCGCGCATGGGCGGCGTGGGCCTGTACCGGACGCTGAGCCTCGGCGGGGACGCCGAGCGGGCGCGCGCCGTGGTCGAGCGCTGCCGCGAGGCTGGCCTGCGCGTGGGTCGGGGGCTGCCGGACACGCTGGTGTTCGCGCCGGCCCTCGACGTGCGGCCCTCGGCCATCCGCGGGCCCATGCGCGCGGCCTTGCTGGGCGCCCTGGCGGCGCCGGCAGAATCGGGCGACGCGTGAGCGAAGCCCTCGGCGGCCTCGCGCTCTACGTCAACGGGCCCCGCGGCCCCGCCCTGGGCGGGGCGTGGGCCTTCGAGGAGGGCTGCGAGCTCGGCCTTCATCCTCTCGACGGGGGCGAAGGCGGCTGGCTGTTCGGCCCGAGCCCCGAGGCGCCCGTCGCCGGGTTGAGCCCGAGCGGGGTGGTGGTCGTCGGCCTGCGCCTGTTCCCCGCCCTCGAGCCGGTGCCTGGAGCGGTCCCGGGCTGCGAGGCCCTGCGCGCGCTGCTGGCCCTCCCCGACCTGGCGAGCATGCGCGCGTCCATCGAGACCACCGCGCTGACCGACGGGCGCTGCTGGATGCTCAGCGACGGCGAGGCCTTCCTCGGCTTCGAGCAGCTCGGGGCCGAGCGCATCCTGACCCGGGTGGGCGCGAAGACCAGCCACGTCCACGCCAATTTTTGCTTTGACCCCTCGCTGCGCCAGCGCGAGCGCGAGCCGAGGCCGCCGACGAGCTACCGCCGCCTCGAGCTGGCCTCGACCCTCTACGTGCAGCGCCAGCCCGACACCGTCGGCGGCGTGGCCGAGTTCTTCGACGCCGTCGAGGTCGCGTCCTTTCCAAGCGGCGAGGGCCGGGCGGGGGCGCTGTTCGCCGTCGAGATCCACAGCCGCCGAATCCTGTGGCGCAGCCGGGCCGACCGCCCGGTGTCCATCCTTCGAGCCTCACCGCAACCGTAGCCGTAATGACCGAGTCCGAGCTCCTTCGTCGCCAGCGCGCGCACCTGTTCTTCACCTGGTCGGCCCAGACCCGGGCGAGGACCCTCGAGATCACCGACGCCAAGGGGGCGCGCTTTCACGTCGCCGACAAGGGCTGGGTGTGGGACCTCGAGAGCCAGGTCTACAACGTCAACGTCGGCCACAAGCACCCCCACGTGCGCCAGCGGATGGTCGAGCAGCTCGACGCGCTCCCGGCCTGTGCCCCCAACGCGGTCCTGCCCGTGCGCGCGCGCCTGGGCGAGCTGCTCGTCGAGCGCGGGGGGCTGGGCGCGGACGCCAAGGCCTTCCTGGCCACGGGCGGCTCCGAGGCGGTGGAGAACGCCATCAAATTCGCCCGCCTGCTGACCGGGCGGACCAAGGTCGTGACCCGGCGGTCGAGCTACCACGGGGCGACCCTGGCCGTGCTCGAGATCGCCGGCGACGCGCGCAAGCAGCCCTTCGCGGCGACCATGGCCGAGGGCCTGCACATCGAGGACCCCTACCCGGCGCGGGCGCCCGCGGGCGAGCGCCCCTCGGACTGGCTCGAGAGCCTGTACGCCCTCGTCGAGCGCGAGGGCGGCGAGACCATCGCCGCGATCTTGCTCGAGGGCTTCACGGGCACCAACGGCATGCAGCACCCCCCGGCGGACTTTTGGCCCGGGGTGCGTTCGCTGTGCGACGCCCACGGCATCCTGCTCATCGACGACGAGATCTTCTCGGGCTTCGGTCGCACCGGCCGGTGGTTCGCCCACGAGCGCTGGGGCGCGCCCGTGGACCTGATGACCATGGGCAAGGGCCTGACCTCGGGCTACGCCCCGCTGTCCGGGGTGCTCGTGCGCGGCGAGCTCGCGGCGCGCTTTGACGAGGAGGTGCTGTGGTGCGGGCTGACCCACTACGCCCACCCGGTGAGCTGCGCGGCGGCGGTCGGTAGCATCGAGGCCCTCGCCGAGGACGGGCTGATCGCCAACGCGCAGGCGGTGGGCGAGGTGTTCGCCGCACGCTTCGCCGCGATGGTCGAGGACCCCAAACTGCCCGCGGTCGTCGGCCAGCGCGGGCTCGGGCTCATGCGCGCCCTCGAGATCGAGGGCGGCGCCGGGCCCCTCGCCGAGCAGGCCTGGGCGCGCGGCGCCTTCTTGCCGTGGAAGGGGGACTTGGCGTTTTTGTGCCCTCCGTTATGTATGCAATCCGACGAAGCCCACGCAGTGTGCGATTTGCTCGTGGATGCTCTGGTAGCCGCTAAATCGATCTGAGCGCGTGATCACGGCCCTCCATTGCCGTCGACGGGGGATCGACCGGCAATGGAGGGTGGCGAATGAAATCGCCACAGGTCTTTTTTTTGACTCGTGCGATGTTAAAACTATGCGTAGCGAACGGATTGCCCTCGTGCTCGCCACCGCGCTGCTGGGTCTCAGCGCGTGCAAGAGCGCCGCGGTCGAAGAGACCACCGAACCGGAGCAAGAGGACTGGATGCCAGACGAGAGCCTCGAACCCGAGGCGACGCCGGTGGCGACGGTCGCGCCCGAGACGCAGGCCCCGGCGATGAGCGAGGAGGAGGCCCTCGAGAAGGCCAAGCAGACCTACGTCGCCGCCGAGGGCCTCGCGTCCGAGGGCCAGTGGACGGCGGCGCTCTCGCTCTACGAGGAGGCCTACCAGCTCGTCCCCGGCAAGCACGGCTTCGCCCTCAAGGTGGCCAAGGCCGCCGAGGAGACCGGGGACTGCTCCAAGGCCATCGTCTACTACGACCACTACGTGAAGTACGCGGTCGAGGACAAGTACGCCGAGTCCCGCGCCTCCGCCGAGGCCGAGGCGACCAAGCTGCGCGCGGACGGCTGTCAGTAGCCGCCGCGCGCCGTTCGAGGTCGAGAGCCCCGAGAGGCCGAGAGGCAATCGCTCCCCTTGGGGGGCAACCGCATGCCCTCCTAGAAGGCACGAACCCCATTGAGGACAAGCCAAAGAGGAGGAGCGGTAGCGACGGAGCGCCCCCGGTCCCAGACGTCTGCGGGGGCAAAGCAGAAGCTCAGAGGTTCTCCCAGTCGAACTCGCAGCGGATCGCCATGTTCTCGGTGACCGTGAAGGTCTGCGAGCAGGTCTGGGCCAGGAAGCCGGGGCAGGTGTAGCTCGGGCCGCCCACGACCTCGATCTGATAGACGTACTCGTCGAACTGCTCGCTGCCGTCGCAGTCGCACTCGACCTTCACGTCGGCGCCGATCGGGCACTCGACGCTGCAGCCGTTCTCGACCGCAGGCCACGGCCCGTCCACGGCGCAGCTGTCTCCTCCGGGGACCTCACAGCTCGCCGCGATGCCGAAGGCGTCGCTGTCGTAGCCGTAGCCGTCGAGGGTGACCGTGGTGGTGGCCTGCATGTCGGAGCAGTCCGAGGTGTCGAGCATGCAGTCGGCGGTGCACGCGAGCTGCCCGCTAGCGAAGCCCAGGCTGGCGCAGCTCGCCCCGCCGAGGTCGAGCGCGTCGCACTCCTCGGGGGCTTCGATGGTGCCGTTGCCACACTCGCTCCCGCCGGTGGTGGTGTCGTCCTCCATACCGGCGGTGGTGGTGGTGTCGTCTTCCATGCCGGTGGTGGTGGTGTCCTCCTCCACGCCGGTGGTGGTGGTGTCCTCCGTGCCGGTGGTGGTGTCGTCCTCGCTCCCAGAGGAGGAAGAGCTCGTGTCGCCGGCTTCGTCGGCCTCGTCGCCCATGTCGGTTCCGTCAGCGTTGTCGGACACGCAGGTCTCGGACAGGCAACTCAGGCCCGGGTCGCAGGCGCCCGCCGAGGTGCAGGGGCAGCCCTCGGCGCCCACGAGGCACTCCTCGCCGCTGGAGGCGTTGAAGCAACCCACGACCAGGCTCGAGAGCGAGCCGAGGGCGAGGCCGAGGGTCCAGGAAGCGCGGGTCCGCCAGAGTGCATGGGTAGCCATGGCGGGGGATGGTAGGGGGCGAGCGCTACCGGGAAAGCGTGCGGAGGATGTGTTGTGGTGACCTTCGGGTAGCGAACGTGTGTCGCCCCGGCGGAGACACTCGGTGCTCAGCTGCGCTCGACGCTGACCCGCGGGCGGCCATCGGCGTCGCGCTCGACGTAGACCCGCCACGGGCGACAGCAGACGTCACAGTCTTGAATCATGACCCCGCGGGTCTGCGGGTCGACGACGAGCAGCTGCCACTGGAAGCAGTAGGGGCACTGGACCTGAACTTCGTCGTCCACGCGGCGAGCATAGCCCAGGCCCGGGGTGAGGGCGCGTCAAAACACCTCAAATCAGCGTTATTCGGCGATTTTAAACGGATCCATTGAAAGTAAGTAAGTGCTTACTACTATTGGCGGAGACCGATTGGAGGAGGACACCATGAACGAGACCACGCTGCCGCTGACTGCCGGCTTTGAAGACTTCGATCCAGACGCCCTGCGCGTGGCCTTGGGCGCGCTGCGGCAGGTCGCCGCGCCCGAGCTCGAGACGATCCAGGAGTTGCCCCCGGGTGTTCGGCGCTTGCTCGAGGCCTGCGTGGAGTTTGCGGTGCGCGTCGGCGGTCCGCGCTTCGAGATCGATCTGGCCGCGCTACCGCGGCCGAGCTGGGCCGAGCTCGCGCGCGCCGTCCCCGGACCGCGCTTGCGCGTGCAGCTGGTCCGCGCGGCCATCGTGGTCGCGCTCGTCGACGCGCTCCCGACAGCGGAAGCCAACGAGCGCGTGCGAGCCCTGGCGCGAGCCCTCGAGGTCGACACGCCCGCGCTCGTCGACCTCGACAACCTCGTCCGTCGTCGGTGGGTCCGCGCGCGCGTCCACCTGCTGCGCCGCTTTTGGGCCGTCGACATGCTGCGGCG
The DNA here is from genome assembly GCF_000170895.1 of Plesiocystis pacifica SIR-1. GTDB lineage: Bacteria > Myxococcota_A > Polyangia > Nannocystales > Nannocystaceae > Plesiocystis > Plesiocystis pacifica. The sequence goes on from NZ_ABCS01000001.1 coordinate 147,192, forward strand.
CTTTCACGGCGGCGCGCCGGCGGTGCTCGGGGCCGTGTTGTTGACGCTGACCCGGCTCAACTACCGCCCCGCGCTCGCCCGCCGCTACCGGGCCCTCGAGGCCCTGCCCGAGGGGAGCTTCGGTCGGGCCTACGCCCGCTTCGTGCGCGACAACGGCTTTCAGTTCCACGGGGAGCCCGGGAGCTTGCCAGAGACGATCATCTACCACGACCTGAGCCACGTGCTCGCGGGCTACGGGACCGACCCGGAGAGCGAGGTGCAGGCGGCGTGCTTTCAGGCCGGCTACCGGCGGCGGGATCCCTTTACCTTCCTGATCTTCGTGCTGTGCCAGTTCCACCTGGGCGTGCGCATGACACCGGCGGCTCCTGGGGAGCTCGGCCATTTCGATCCGCGCAAGGCGCTCGACGCGATCCGCCGAGGTGGGGCGATGACGCGGGACCTGACCGACGGCGCGTGGGACTACTGGCCGGCCTTCGAGGAGCCGCTGAGGACGCTGCGAGCAGAGCTTGGGGTGCCCGAAAAAGCGGTCTGAGCGGAACGCCTACTCGCCATGGCGCTCGCGCCACGCGGCGATTTCCTCGCGCAGCGGATCGAAGCCGGGGCCGACGGTCTGGCCGTCGCCGCCGTCGAGCAGCTCGGCGGCTTCGCGCGCGAGCGTGCGGGCGCGGTCGAGGTCGCCGCGGGTCTTGGCCAGGGCGACGGCGGTGTAGAACTTGGTCAGCGCGGCCTCCCAGGGGTGGCCGCTGACCTCTTCGAGCTTGGGCAAGGCTTGCTCGAGGAGGTCGAGGGCCTCCTCGTTCTCGCCCTGCTCGAGGCGGACGCGCGCGATGCCGGTGAGCGGCTGAGACAGCGCGCGGCTGTGCGGGGCGTGGCTGCCCGACCAGATGCGCTGGCTCTCCTCGAAGGCGGCCTCGGCCTGCTCGTAGTTCCCGGCGCGCAGGTGAGTCGTACCGAGCTGGAGGTTGACGCGGGCGAGCAGCGGGTGGTCCTTGCCGTGGGTCTCGAGGATGAGCGTGATGCCATCTTCGTAGGATGCGATGGCGTCATCGAAGCGGCCGAGGCGATCGAGGGAGGTGGCCTGATAGGCGAGGGCGGTGCCGCGCTGGAAGGTCTGCTGCCCGCCGAGGGCGTCGTCGATGGCCTGCGCGCGCGTGAACAGCTCGACGGCGCGCTCGTCGTCGCCCTCGAACATGTGGAGCATGCCGCCGATGCCGAACGCGAACATGGCGTCAGGGTGTCTGTTGTCCGTGGTCTGGAGGGTCTCGTTGATGATCTCGTGGGCCTCCGCGTAGCGTCCGAGCAGGGTCAGGGCGAGGGTCGCAACCGCGGTGGCGTAGGTCGTGTCGGCGTCTTCCGAGCGCAGCACCTGCAGCCCCGCCAGCGCCTTGTCGCGGGCCTTCTCGAGCTCGCCGTGGGCGATTTCCTTGAGCGCGAGGTAGACGTCGGCTTTGGCCGCCAGGCGGTCCGTCCCGGGCAAGCTCTCGGTCAGGCCCTGGATCTGGCTCTCGAGCAGCTCGGTCGAGTCCACCATGTCAAATCCGAGCAGCTTCGCGTCGAGTACCCTGGTCTCGAGGCGGACCCAGTCGTGATCGCTGGCTTCGGTGAAGCGCGCGGTCTTCACGAGCGTATCCCTGGCGGCCTGGGTCTTGCCCAAGCGGACGTAGAGCGCGCTCAAGAATAGATAGGCCTCGGCGCTGAGGGGGTCGTAGCCCAGCGCCAGGGCCTGGGTCTCGCACGCTTTCCCGATGCGCTCCGCGTCGTTGTAGCGACCAGCGCGGAGCAGGGCTTTGGCGCGGGTGAGCTCGAGGCGGAGCGCCTGAACGGAGGCGGCCACGCCCGCGTCCTTGGGGGGCGAGGGCATGGCTCGGAGCCACCGATCATCGCGGCAGTCTTGGGGCTTGCCGAGCTCCGAGGTGAGCGCGTGGCCCACGAGGGCGAGGTGGTCGTCCGTGGTCTCGAGCAGCACGTCGGTGACGGCTTGGAGCTCGGAGGCGCGGGTCTCGAGGCAGGCGTCGGCGAGGGGGTCGAGCTCGCTGGGCAGCTCGCCCGCGCACAGCGATCGCTGGGCTTCGTGCCAAGCTGCCGCGTAGTCGTCGAGGCGCCCGCCGATCTTGGCCCAGTCCTTGGACGCGCCGGCGTCTGCGAAGCGCAGCTCGAGGCGCCCGCGCAGCTCGGGGGTCCAGCGCGCGTCGAGCATGGCCTGGGTCAGGGCGCAGCGCCCCGCCGCGGGGATGCCGCTGGGCTGCGAAGGCCACACGGTGCGCGCGACACCGACCGCGCTCAGCCCAACCACGGCCACGGTGGCCACGGCCGCGATCAGTCGCCGTCTTCCCCGTCGCTCCCGCTCGGCGCTCGGCAGGTAGCGCTCGAGCACCTCGAGCGCCGTGTCCATGTCCGCGTAGCGATCTTCCGCGGCCGTCGCCAGGCAGCGCTCGATGAGCCGGGCGAGGCCCTCGGGCACGGGCCGATCCGCGGGCGGGGTGACGAGCCGACCGGCGCACACGGACTCGCTCAGCGCCGCGAGGGTGTCGCCCCGGAACGGTCGCTTGCGGTACACGGCCCGATACAGCGTCACCCCAAACGCGAACTGATCCGTGCGCGCGTCGCTGCGCTCGCCACGAAACTGCTCGGGCGCCATGAAGGTCGGCGTGCCCATGAGCGCGCCGGTGCGGGTGAGCGCCAGGGCCTCGAAGGAGCCCGAGGGGGTGCGCGGCCGCGGGGCGCTCGCGCTGCTGCCGTCGGCGAGGCCCAAGCTCGGGTGGGCGCCGGTGGCGGGGCGCGTCGGGTTGCGGACGACCGCCTGGACCACGCCCTCGCCGAGCAGGCTGTCGTCGAGGCCTTCGTCGTCTTCGTGGCCTCCGTCGAACTCGCTCGTGGACACCGGCGCGGCCAGGCCAAAGTCGAGCACGCGGACCCGGCCGTCGTCGCCCACGAGGACGTTGTCGGGCTTGAAGTCGCGGTGGACGATGCCCGCGGCGTGGGCAGCCGCGAGCCCCCGGCCCGCGTCGCTGAGCACCTGGAGGGTCTGCTCGAGGGGCCGGAGCTCGGCGCGCAGCCAGTCCGTCAGCGACTTGCCGACGACCAGCTCCATCGCCACGTAGACGTCGCCATCGAGCTCGCCGATGTCGTAGACGTGGATCACGTTGGGGTGGTTGAGCCGGGCCATGGCCTGGGCCTCGCGCAGCAGCCGGGCCTTGGCCTGCTCGCCCTCGCCGCTGGGGTCGGAGCGGATCAGCTTGATGGCGATGGTGCGATCGAGGTGGGGGTCGTAGGCGGCGTAGACCACCCCCATGCCGCCGCGCCCGAGCTGTCGCTCGACGCGGAAGCGGCCGATGGTGAACTCCTCGCTCAGGCCGCCGAACAGCGCGGTCTCGACGGCCGCGAGCACCTGCGCCATGTCCCGCTCGATCGCGTCGGCGGGATCGCCCGTGTCACCCTCCGCAACGTGCGAGGGCCCGGTGTCCGCGGCCGGGGCGGGTCGCGTCGGCTCGTGGGCGAAGTCGTCTGCCAAGGCGCGGGCTCCGGGGCGATGGTAGCATCGCCCCGTGAGCGAAGATCTGCAGCTCCTCGACGCGTGGCGGGGCGGGGACAAGGCCGCGGGGGCGACCCTGTTGCGGCGGCACTTTGACAGTCTGTATCGCTTCTTCGCCAACAAGGTCGACCACGGCGCCGAGGACCTGATTCAGAGGACCATGCTCGCCGCCGTGCGCAGCCGGGACCGCTTCGAGGGCCGCTCGAGCTTCCGCACCTATTTGTTCACCATCGCCAGGAACGAGCTCTACGCGCACTTCCGAGGGCTGCGGCGCGACCGGGCGATGTTCGACCCGGCGACCCACGACGTCCACGACATGGGCAGCTCGCCCAGCCGCATCCTCGAGCGCCACCGCGAGCACAAGCTGCTGCTGCTCGCGCTCCAGCGCCTGCCCGTGGAGCTGCAGGTCGCGCTGGAGCTGCACTACTGGGAGGGCCTCGACGGCAAGGCCATCGCGGCGATCCTCGAGATCCCGCTGGGCACGGTGAAGAGCCGGCTGCGCCGGGCCAAGGAGGCGCTGCGCGAGCACCTGAAGGCCCTGGCCGAGTCCGCGGCCGAGCTCGAGCGGACCCAGGGGGACATCGATGGTTGGGCCCGAGAGCTGCGCGCGGCCATGGGGGCCGCCCCGCCCGGCGGAGCGGGCGAGAGCTAGTGGCCAGCTCGGGCGACGCCGAGAAGGGGACTCGCGGGGGCAAGGCCGGCAAGGGGAGGCGGGGTCGAGTCGGGAACGCGCGGGCGCGCTTGCTCGAGGCGGCCGTCGGAGCCTTCGCCGAGCACGGCTACGTCGGCGCGCGGACTCGAGACATCGCGGCCCGAGCCGGGGTCGCCGAGAAGACCCTGTTCGCCCACTTCGGCTCGAAGAGCGTGCTCTTTGGGGAGGCCGTGGGCGCGGGGCTGCAGGAGTTCATGGGCGACGGGGCGATGCGCAGCCTCGGGCCCTCGCTCAGCGGGCTGCGCTCGGCGAGGGAGCGGCTGCGGGCCATCGCGCGCAACCGCCTCGCCTTCGCCGCGGCCAACCCCGAGCTGGTCAAGGTCGGGCTGCAGGAGCTGCTCCTCGACCCGAGCTTCCGCGAGCCCTTCAAGGCCTACTGGCGCGACAACATCTTGCCGGGGACCCGGGGGCTCATCGCCGACGCCATGGCCTCGGGCCACCTGCGCGAGCAGCCCCCCGAGCGGGTGCTGCGGATCTTCGTCAGCATGATCGTCGGCTACATCGTGACCCGCCACGTGATCTTGCCGGAGCTCGACTGGGACGACGAAGCCGAGCTCGAGGCGATGATCGAGGTGTTCCTGCGCGGCGTGGGGGCGGAGCGCCCAGACCCTGAGCCAGACCCTGAGCCAGTCCCTGAGCCAGTCCCTTGAGTCAGGCTCCCTGGGCGGCGGGGACCGAGCTCGAAGACTCCCGCTCGGCCCTGGCCTTGGTCGGCTTGCCCTCGGCCCAGACCAGCGCGGCGAGCATCGACAGGTAGGTCGCCGCCATCATCGGCACGGTCGTGCCGTCCATGGCAGGGCTCGGGGTCAGGCCGAACATCTCGGCCATGGACAGGTCGGCCGAGAACAACAAGAAGGCCATGTTGCCGCCGAACACCGCGGCCCAGGTCAGGTAGGTGCTGCGGCTGCGCTGGATCCCCGCCTTCGCGTCGTTGCGCGGGACCCAGGCGAGCGTCGCGACGATGAACACGCCCTCGAGGGCCACGGCGAGGTAGGGGGAGCTGTGGTAGAGGCCGGTGCCGACCGAGGCGGTCTCGGGCCCGAACAGGTTGTGGGGGAAGCCGCCGAGGTAGTCGGTCGCGGCGTGGACGACGAGCAGCAGGCCGCCGATGAGGCCTGGGCGCCAGCCGCCGAACAGCGCCCGGCCGACGCCGATCACCAGGGCGATCCAACCGAGGAGCGGCAACAGGTCGTGGCTGTAGGTCATGTCGACCTGCAGGTTGTCGAGGCTGGTCGCCATGATGTTGTGCGGGTGGGTGACCTCGAGGCCCAGGTAGTGGAAGGGCAGCCACAGCAGGTCGGGGAGCTGGGCGGCGACGAGGTAGTAGGCGATGTGGCCTTTGGGGGCCTCCTGCTTGGCGACGAGGGCGGTCGTGAAGTGTCCTGCGAGCATGGCGTTTCCTGCGCTTTCGGGCGGTCGAGATAATTCGTACCGACTGGTTGGAAAAACCTTGATGGACCTTTGGAGGGGCGTCAAGTAATATCGTACCGACCGGTACTCACGCGTGAACGAACAAGCCCCAAAGCGGCGCCGAGGACGCCCAAAGGCCATGGAGCGCCAGCAGGTGATCGCGCAGGCGACGGCCAACTACTGGCGCGAGGGCCTCCACGCCCTGTCCCTCAACGAGCTGTGCCGCCGCGTCGGCACCTCCAAGCCTGCGCTGTACCGCGAATTCGGGGGCGAGGACGGCCTGATGCTCGCCGCCCTCGAGCACTACCGCGGGCTCGCCGTCGTGCCCTTGCTGGCCATCATCGCCAGCGACGAGCCCTTCGCCGTCGTGCTCGAGCGCGCCGTCGCGGTGATGACCAGCGACCACGGCACGCCGCCGGGCTGCCTGTTCACGAAGATGCGCCTGTCCAAGGGGCGCCTGGGCCCGCAGACCCTCGGGCGCCTCGAGGGCATCGAGGCCGAGCGGATCGCCGCCTTTGAGGCCTGGTACCGGCGCGCCCTCGAGCGGGGCGAGGCCGATGCTTCGGTCGCCCCCGAGCTCGCGGCGGCCTACCTCGACAAGCAGTTCACGATGGCCCTGGTGTCCATGGCGCTGGGCGAGTCGGTCGAGCAGATCCGCGCGCAAGGCCGGCTGGCGATGCGAGCGCTCGTGGCGCGATGACCAGGCGCTGCTAGCATCGGGGCGATGGCCAAGTCCTCCGAGACCGCAGATCCATGGACCGAACTGCGGCGAGAGTGGCGGGCCATCTGGCGCTTCCTGGCCGTCACGCTGGGCGTGCTGTGGGTCGCCGAGCTCGTCGACCTGCTCGTGTTCTCGGGCGCCCTCGATGGCTTCGGCGTGCGCCCGCGAGAGGTCGCCGGCCTCATCGGCGTCCTCGCCCACCCCTTCCTCCACGGCGGCTTGGGCCACCTCGTCAGCAACACCGTCGGCTTCGCCCTGCTCGCGCCCCTGGTCATCGCCCGGGGTCGACGGGACTACATCCTGGTGTGGTTGGTCGGCACCCTGCTCGGCGGCCTGGGCGTGTGGCTGGTGGGCCGCGGCGGATCGGTCCACATCGGCGCGAGCGGGGTCGTGTTCGCGCTGTTTGGTTACCTGCTCTCGGCGGGATGGTTCGAGCGCCGCTTCGGCACCATCGTGCTCTCGGTGTTCGTGCTGCTCGCCTACGGCGGCATGATCTACGGCGTGCTCCCCGGGCAGGTCGGCGTGTCCTGGGAGTGCCACCTGTTCGGCTTTTTGTCCGGCGTGCTGATGGCCAAGCTGCTCGCGCGCCCCGAGCCCGAGGCGGCCTCGCTCGAGTCCCTGCGCGCGCGCCCCAAGCCCGGCGAGGCCGCGTCCAAGCGCCCGTGGTGGCGCCTTTGGGGTCGCTAGTGCCGGGCTTCGGACACGCGGTACTAGTCTTTCCCGGGCACGCGGCTGACGCTGAGCCCCTCGGCGGCCACGCGCGCGATCAGCTTGTGCTTTTGTAGCTTGCCCAGGGCGTTGCGCGGGAGCTCCTCGCACACGAGCAGCCCGCGGGGCTTCTTGAAGTCGGCGAGGTGGTCGCGGTGGTGGGCGACGAGGGCGGCGAAGAGCTCGCTGGGGTCGTCGTTGAGGGCGGCGAAGGGCCCGGCCTCGGGCACGACGCAGGCGACGATCTGCTCGCCCCAGGTCTCGTCGGGGACGCCGATGACGGCGATCTCGCGGACCGTCGGGTGGCTGGCGAGGGCCTCCTCGATCTCGCGGGCGGAGATCTTGAAGCCGCCGGACTTGATGACGTCGACGGAGGCCCGCCCGACGAGGTGGAAGTAGCCGCGCTCGTCGACGAAGGCGACGTCGCCGGTCTTGAACCACGGCCGGCCCTCGCGGTCGGTGATGAAGGACTCGGCGCTGCGCTCGGGCAGGTTCCAGTAGCCGGCCATGATCCCGGAGCTGTAGACGATGAGCTCGCCGGTCTGGCCGTGGGCGAGCTCGTCGCCCTGCTCGTCGACCACGGCCGCGTCGCAGCCGGGCACGGGCTGGCCCACGGCCCCGGGCATGCGCACGCCGACGTAGGGGTTGGACAGGGTGATGAGCGTCTCGCTCATGCCGTAGCGCTCGAGGATGCGGTGATCCGTGAGCGAGACGAAGTCCTCGTAGAGGCTGGGCGAGAGCGCGGCGCTGCCGGAGGTGAACAGCCGGCCCCGGGCCAGGGTCGCGGCGGCCGAGGAGTTCGACCACATGTGGTCGACGAGGGCCTTGTACATGGTCGGCACGCCCATGAAGATGGTCCCGCGCTGGTCGGGGCCGTCGCCGAAGCGGGCGACGACCTTGGCGGGGTCGAAGCGGCGCTCGAGCAGCACGGGCATGGCGTGGATGGCCGCGCCGTGGACCCCGATGCACAGGCCGTGGACGTGGAACAGGGGCAGGGCGAGGACCAGGCGGTCGCGCTTGGACCAGGTCCACAGCCCCGTCAGCGCGCGCATGTTCGCGACTACGGCGCCGTGGGGGAGCATCACGCCCTTGCTCGGGCCGGTCGTCCCCGAGGTGTAGATCATCAGGGCCAGGTCGCTGTCCCGGGGGCGCAGGTACTCGCCGGGGGCGCCCGCGAGCAGCTCGGTGAAGGCGAAGCCGGGGGCGCCCGCGTCGAGGCCGACGCGCACGGGGGTGCGGTGGAGCTTGGCGTGGCTCAGGGCCTGGTCGAGGACCTCGGCCCCCGCGGCGTCGCCGAGGATCGCGGCGGGCTGGCTGTCGGCGAGGATGTGGGCGACCTCGGCCGCGCGGTAGCGCGTATTGATGGGCACGTGCACGGCCCCGCGGTAATAGTTGCCGAACAGCGCGATGACCTGCTCGAGGCAGGTCTGGGCGTAGACGGCGACGCGATCGCCCTTGGACACGCCAGCGTGGGCGAGGGCGTTGGCGTAGCAGCGGGCGCGCTCGTCGAGCTCGGCCCAGGTCAGGCGCTGGTCCTCGAAGACGTAGGCGAGGCCGTCGCTGCCGGCCTCGAGGGCGGCGAAGAGGTGAGCGGTGGCTTGGCGCGACACGTCAGCGGTCTCCCGGGTGAGGGGGTGGAGGAGGCGGAGGCGGAGGCCCTGGGGGCGGCGGGGGCCCAGGGGGCGGAGGTGCTCCTCCGGCGGGCGCGGACGGCCCGTCGACGAAGCGCGCGGTGTCGTGGCGGCGGCGGTCGACGTGGAGCTGCAGCAGCTCCGGGCGGTGGTAGTGCCCGGCGACGTCGAGGTTGTGGCGCTCGCGGGCGACCGCGTCGAGGTCGAGGTCGGCGACGATCAGCCCCGCGCGCTCGGCCACGGGCTCGACCAGCCACTCCCCGCGCGGTCCGGCGATGGCCGAGCCGCCGCTGTAGTAGGCCGTGCTCGAGCCGGTCTCCGCCCTGCGCGACGCGTCGAGCCGCTCGAGCTGCTCGCGCAGGGGGAAGTCCGGGCCGATGTCCTCGGGGCGGAGCAGGGCGCTGGCCGAGACGACGTAGCAGCGCGCCTCCATGGCCGCGAAGCGGGTGATGTCGCCGGTCAGGCGGGGGCTGCCGGGCCACAGCGCGACGTGGACCTCGGGCGCCTGGGTCCACAGCGCGAACCGGGCCTGGGGCATCCAGTTCTCCCAGCAGTTGAGCGAGGACAGCCGGACCGGGACCGAGAGCTCGAGGGGGTGCACGCGCAGGCCGTTGCCGTCGCCGGGGGTCCACGCCAGGCGCTCTTCCCAGGTCGGCACGAGCTTGCGGTGGGCGCCCACGATGCCGCGCGCCGGGTCGATGGTCACCGCGGTGCAGTAGACCGAGCTGTGGCGCTCGGGGCTGGCCTCGACGACGCCCAGCACGACCGCGACGCCGCGCCGTCTCGATCGCTCGGCGATGGCGCGCAGCTGCGGGCCGTCGAGGCGGACGGCGGCGCGGACGTAGGCGGCGTAGGCTGCCCGCTGGTTGGGGTCGTCGAAGCGAGCCCCGTCGGTGTGGGTCAGCCAAAAGGGGTAGCCGGGCAGGAAGGTCTCGCCGAAGGCCGCGAGCTCGACCCCCTGATCCGCGGCCTCGTCGAGGCGGGCGAGGATGCGATCGCAGGTCGCGTCGGCGTCGAGGAACACGGGGGCGTCCTGGACCGCGGCGACTCGCAGCGTCCGGCCTCCAGCGGAGGTGGGTGAACTCGCGCCAGACCGGACCATGCGGCGTCGAGCATAGCCAACTGGGGGAGGGGAGGAAAAGGGGGGAGAGCGCCTGTCGTTCTCGACGCGCCCAGCTTTGCTAGGTTGGGGCGTGAGCGACGAGACAAAGGCGAGCCCCCGCGACCCCCGCGCGCTTCGAGAGGCGAACCGGGCCTCGTGGAATGTGGCCACCGCGGCGCACAATCGCCACAAGCGCGACCAGGCCGCGTGGCTGCGCGCGGGCGGAGAGCTGCTCTTCCCCGAGGACTACGCCCTGCTCGGCCCCCTCGAGGGCGCGAAGCTGCTGCACCTGCAGTGCAACAGCGGCCAGGACACGGTCTGTCTGGCGCGCGCGGGCGCGAGCGTGACGGGGGTCGACATCAGCGACGAGGCGATCGCCTTCGCGCGCGGCCTGGCCTCGGAGCTCGAGCAGGCCCTCGGCCCGCGCACGCCGAGCTTCGAGCGCGCCGACATCTACGACTGGCTCCCGACCGCGCGCGCGGCCGGCCGGCGCTTCGACAAGGTCTACAGCTCCTACGGGGTGATCTGCTGGCTGCCCGATCTGCGGGCCTGGGCCGAGGGCATCGCGGGCGTGCTGCGCCCGGGCGGGACCTTCGTGCTCGTCGAATTCCACCCCTTCATGCAGTGCTTCGACGAGACCGGGGCCCGGGTCTTCCCCTACCTCGGGGCCGCACGAGGGGAGGTGCTGAGCGTCGACGAGGGCGTCAGCGACTACGTGGGCGAGTCGGGGGCGGCCCTGGCCCCCACGGGCTTCGTGCCCCTGCCCGAGGGGGAGGCCTTCACCAACCCCAACCCCTGCCACGAGTTCGCGTGGTCCCTCGCCGATCTGTTCGGGGCGCTGCGCGACGCGGGCCTGCGCGTCGAGGCCTTCGAAGAGCACCCGCACTGCAACGGCTGGCGCTGCTTCGACGACCTGGTCCTCGACCCGGACAACGATCGCCGCTGGGTCTTCCCCCCGGGCCAGCCGACGATTCCGCTCACCTACGGCCTGCGCGCGCGCAAGCCTGGCCTGCCCCTCGCCCGCGTCGACGCCTTCGTCGGAGCGAGGGGGGAGCTGGGCGGGAACCCGGCGGGGGTGTGCGTGCTCGAGCGCCCCGAGGATCTCGGCGAGGGGGCGGCCATCGACGCGCGCATGCAGGCCATCGCCGCGGACAACAACCTGTCGGAGACGGCCTTCGTGTGGCCGACTTCGGCGACGGGCGAGCGCTGGCGCATCCGCTGGTTCACGCCGACGACGGAGGTCGACCTGTGCGGGCACGCGACCTTGGCCAGCGCGCACGTGCTGTTCGAGGCGGCGCCGCACGCCGAGCTGCGCCTCGACTCGCGCAGCGGCGAGCTCGTCGTCCGGCGTGGGGGCGAGGGCGCGCAGGTCCTGGACTTTCCCGCTGAACTCGCCGAGCCCGAGACCGACGCCGGGCGCATCGACGCGCTGGTGGCAGCGCTCGGTCTGCCCGCGGGCGCGCTCGTCAGCGTGGCGCGGGCGAGCTACTGGCTGGTGATCGTCGACTCGGCGCAGGCCGTGGCCGCGCTGCGCCCGGACTTCGCCGCGGTCTTGGCCATCGCTCCGGGCGAGGTGATCGTCAGCGCGCCAGGGCCAGAGGCCGCGGGAGGCGACGGGGTCGACTTCGTGTCGCGCTTCTTTGGACCGGGAGTCGGCATCGACGAGGACCCGGTGACAGGCTCGGCCCACTGCATCCTCGCGCCCTACTGGGCCGCGCAGCTGGGTAAGGATCAGCTCCGAGCGCGCCAGCTCTCGGCACGCGGTGGCCTGGTCGATTGCAAGGTTCTGCGTGGGCCTGATGAGGGGCAAGCTTCGCGGGTCGAGCTCACTGGCCATTGCCGCGTGACCCTGCGTGGCGAGCTGACTTCCTGAGGTCGCAAAACGAAATCGCGCGTCGGCAGCCGAGGGGCCCACGCGATCCCGAGGAGGTGGTGAGCGCATCGGTGGACCGCGCGGACTCGTGTGCCTGGTGATCGGCTCCATGGCGCTGGCCTGCGCGCAACGGGGCGTCAATGGAGACGAGGCGGCGGACGAGGTCGGAGTGGTTAGCGAGGGAGATTGCTACGCGCTGCCCTTCGCGCGCTGGCCCGAGGTCAGCATCCTGCTCGACGGCTGACTTGCCCTGGCGTCGCGCGGGTGGAAAGCTGCGCGCCATGGCCTCCTCGACCCCGCGCTCTTCGGCCGTCCGCGTCCTCGACGACTTCCTCGACGAGGGCACCTGGACGGCGCTGTGGAGCGACTTCCAGTTCATGGATCTCCACCCCGTGACCCGGACCTCGGGGGCCTGGAAGCTCGACGACGGCGTGCCCCTGGGCGGGGAGGCGGCGGTGATCGGGCGCGGCGCGGGGGCGGCTGGCCCGGCCCTCGCCGAGGGGGAGTTCGACCCCGACGCGCCGGCCCTCGACGCGCTGCTCGAGGCCGTGCTCGCGCAGCTGCACGCGGCCCCCGAGCTGGTCGAGGGGCTCATCGACGAGGGCTGGGACCGGGTCAGCGGGCGGCCCTACGTCTACCCCCGGGGGACCGGGCTGTCCTGGCACGTCGACGACCACGAGCTCTACGCCGGCGCCTTCATCTACTACGCCCATCCGCGCTGGGACGTGCACTGGGGCGGCGAGCTGCTGCTGGCCGAGCTGCCCGCGGACGAGGCCCTCGACGAGCTCCCGATCATGGCCTACCGCTTCGCCACCGAGGCCTACTCGGCGGCGCTGCTCGAGCGCGGCTGCGGGCGCTTCATCATGCCCAAGCCCAACCGCCTGGTGCTGCTCGGGGGCGCGCCGCACATGGTCGCGCCCGTGCGCGCGGCCGCGGGGCAGCAGGTCCGGGCGAGCGTCTCGGGCTTCTTCTTGCGCCCGGACGCAAGCGCTGCGGACCAGGCCTAGGCGGTCCGCGCAAAGCCAGCGGGGTCGCTCGCGGGTGAAGATGGGCGAGCTGGTACGGTCCATGCTGCGCGTTCCAGCCGTTGCAACGCGGGGGGACGGCGGCGTCCTCCAGATGGCGTAAACACGAGCTGCGCGGGGCTCGAAGCTGGCTCGGTCCTTGCTCTGGTGGGGGCCGATGTCCAAGCCCTCACGCTCGAGTCTCTCATCCAAGCCCCCGGCGCCCGCCGTGTTTGGCTCCCCGCCACCTGGCCGCGCGGGGGCCCAGGACACCGCCGCGCTGCTGCGCTCCATCGATGCCCGCCTCGAACGCATCGAGGCTCGCCTGGCGCAGCTCGACCCGCTGCTCGACGCGGCCCCCGGTGCCCTGGCGATGTTGGGCGACGGCTTCGACGAGCTCGCGCGCGGGCTCGGGGACATGGACGCGCGCGGCCGCGCCCTCGTGGCCCTGCTCGAGCGCGCGACTCGGCCTCAGACCCTGGCCCAGCTCCACGCCGGCCTGGACTTGCTCGAGTCTGCGCCGGGCCTGGTCGCCGTGGTCGGCGACGGCTTCGACGAGCTCAGCCGCGCGGCGGCCGAGCGCGGCCTCGACCTGAACGCCGTGGTGCCCCAGCTCGGCCGCGTGCTCGAGGGGGCGCTGCGCCGCGTCGCCGACGGGCAGCTCGCCGACCTGCTCGAGTCCGACCTGCTCGATCCCGCGGCCGTGGCCGCCCTCGGCTCCGCGGCGCGGGCGATGGCCGCGAGCCACGGCCAGCGCGACGCCAACGCCCGCGCCGGGCTGATGGCGCTGTGGTCCGCGACCCGCGAGCCCAGCGTCCAGCGAACCCTGGCCCTGACCATCGACTTCGCCCGCCGCTTCGGCGCCGAGCTGTCGACCGCCCCCGCCCTCAACCCCTGACCCCGCCCGGAGACACGACCATGACGAACACCCAAGACACCACCCATCACGAAGTCCTGATCGTCGGCGGCGGCACGGCCGGCCTGAGCGTCGCGGCCCGGCTGCGCGCCGCGGGCGTGGCCGACGTGGCCATCATCGAACCCTCGGACAAGCACTACTACCAGCCGCTGTGGACCCTCGTCGGCGCCGGCGTGTTCGACAAGGAGGTGACCGAGCGCGACGAGGCCGACTACATCCCCGAGGGCGCGACCTGGATCCGCGACGCCGTCGCCAGCTTCGACCCGGGCAACTCCAAGCTGCGCACGCGCGCGGGCGCGACGGTGAGCTACGACTACCTCGTGGTCGCGGCCGGCATCCAGATCAACTGGGGCGCCATCGAGGGCCTCACGCAGGCCCTGGGCACGGGCGGCGTGGTCAGCAACTACGCCTACGACAGCGTCGACAGCACCTGGGACGCGATCCGCAATTTTAGCGGCGGCAAGGCCCTGTTCACCTTCCCGAGCACGCCCATCAAGTGCGCCGGGGCCCCGCAAAAGATCATGTACCTGGCCGAGCACGCCTTCCGCCGCCAGGGCGTGCGCCGGCGCAGCGAGGTCGTCTACTGCTGCGCCGGGCCGCGGATCTTTGGGGTGCCCAAGTACCGCAAGGCGCTCGAGGCCATCATCGAGGCGCGCGACATCCAGACCAAGTGGCGCCACGACCTGGTAGCGATCCGGGCCGAGCAAAAGCAGGCGGTGTTCCGGCACATGGACTCGGGCGAGGAGCAGGTCCTCGACTACGACATGATCCACGTGACCCCGCCCCAGAGCGCGCCGGACTTCATCGCCACCAGCGAGCTGGCCAGCGCCAAGGGCTGGGTCGAGGTCGACAAGTACACGACCCAGCACCTGCGCTTTCCGAACGTGTTCTCCCTGGGGGACTGTTCGAGCTTGCCGACCTCGAAGACGGGGGCCGCGATCCGCAAGCAGGCGCCGGTGACGGCCGAGAACCTGCTCGCGGTGCGCGGCGGCCGGGAGGCCACGGCGCGCTACGACGGCTACGCCTCGTGCCCGCTGATCACCGGCTACGGCAGCTGCATCCTGGCCGAGTTCGACTACGACGGGACGCCGGTCGAGACCTTCGATTTCGACCAGGCGCGAGAGCGCTACAGCATGTACGCGCTCAAGGCCTACGCGCTGCCCCAGATCTACTGGAACGGTATGCTGCGCGGGCGCATGTAGTCTCGCCGCTGAGACGGTGGCGGGACGGAGGCGCCGTACTTGCGTTCGCCCCGTCCCGGCGGGACCATGGTAGGCAGCGCATGGAAATCGCCGACTTCGACCGTCGCCTCGAGCGGCTGACCGATACCCTCGCGCGCATGCTCGACGGGGAGTTCGAGGACCTGGGTGACGTCACGGCGCCGCCCGAGGACCCGCTCGGGCGCATCGAGGAGACCGTCCGGGACCTGGTCCTCGATGCCAAGACCGCCGCCTTGGCGCAGCGCGAGAAGGAGGCGGCGCTGGTGCTCCAGCACGAACAGCTCGTCGAGCGTAGAGCCGTCCTCGATGAGCAGCGCCGGCGCATCGAGGCGCAAGAGCGCGAGCTCGCCAAGCGGGCCGCGACCATCGAGGCGCAGGCCTCGGCGATCCGCGAGCTGTCGACGCCGATCCTCGAGCTGTGGCGCGACGTGCTGGTGCTGCCGATCATCGGGAGCATCCACGAGGAGCGGGCGGTGCAGATCACCGAGGCGCTGCTCGGGACCATCGCCGCGCGCAAGACCCGGTGGGTGATCATCGACGTCACCGGGGTCGACGTGGTCGACACCCAGACCGCCGATCACCTGGTCCGGGTGGTCCGCTCGGCGGCGCTGCTCGGGACCTCGTGCATGTTGACCGGGCTGCGCCCGAGCGTGGCGCAGACCCTGGTCAGCCTCGGCGTGTCCCTGGACGCCGTGCACGTCGAGCGCAACCTCGAGCGGGCGCTGCTGCGGCTGCGCCTGGGCGAGCCGGAGGCGCGGGCGTGAGCGAGGAAGGGGCGTTGGGTCTCGAGGCCCTGGGGACGCGCCGGGCTCGCATGGCCCTCGAGCGCCGGGTCCAGCGAGCGATGCAGGGGGCGGCGAGCCTCGAGCAGGCCGCGCAGCGCTACGTCGAGGCCGTGCGCGCCGAGCTCGGCGACGCCGTCGCGCTGGTCCGGGCCTTTGCGACGGTCGAGTACGGCGCGCTGCCCCAGGCGCACCGCGCCTTCGTGGCCGGGCTGTGCGCCAAGCAGGATCAGCGCGCGCTCCTGCGCGAGGACACCCTGATCCTCACGCTCATGGGCAGCGCTGGCATGGAGCCGGCGTGGGGCAGCCCGCGGACCTCCGAGGGGCACCTGGGCATCCCGCTGCTGTCGAGCGCCTTCCTGGGCCGCATCCCGATGATCGCCGCGATGCTGACGGAGCTCGGCATCGAGCTCGAGGGCTTCGACCGGCCCGGGGACATCATCGTCGGCCAGACCTTCGGCGTGCACAGCGGGGTGTTTCACGTCGGCGACGCGGCCACGACCGTCGACGACGAGGGCCGCAAGGTCATCGGCGCCCAGGACTTCGTGGCGCGCTACGGCATCCGCAGCGTGTTCGGGGTCGGGGGCGGCTACGTGGGCACGCCGGTCTACCTGACCTTGATCTGGTTTTGCCGCGAGGTCGCGGGCGCCGAGCTGGCCGAGGCCTGCCGCACCCACGTCGATCGCTTCAAGGCCGAGACCACCGCGCAGGTCCAGGCGGGGCGGCTGTTCTCGACGGAGCCCTGAAGCGCAGGCCCTCGCAGGCCCGGAGCGCGGAGCACCGACGCGAGCGCGGCCAACAGGGTCCTCCAACGGGTCCTCGCCCCTGGGGGCGAGGCGGCGCAGCTGTGGCTGCGACGGGACCGCATCGCTCTGACGAGCTTCCTCGTTAGGGCTGGCCCTCGAGCAGCTCGCGCAGGACCTCGACGGGCTGGGCCCCGACCACGCCCCGACCCTCGCTGACGTAGGTCGGCACGCTGCGGACGCCCGCTTGCATGGCGACGCGCCAGGCCTGCTCCCGGGCGGTGATGAACTCGCCGGCTTCGAGGGCGGCCCGGGCCGCGTCGGCGTCGAGGCCGGCCTCGGCGGCGATCTGGGCGAGCACCCCGAGGTCGTGGACGTCGAGGTTCTCGACCTGGTAGGCGCGGAACAGGCGGTCGTGGAGGGCGTCGAGCTGCTCGGGAGTGCCCGTGGCCTCGGCCCACAGCGCGAGCTCCTGGGCGCGGCTGGTGTTGAACTGGCGGCGACCCTCGAGCGCGGCGGGGTACTCGAGGCCCTCGGCCGCCATCATCGGGGCGAGGCGTGCCATGGCGGCCTCGACGTCGAGGCCGCGGGCGCGCAGGTGCGCGACGATGTCCCGGCCGCCCGGGGTCGTCGGCGTGTCCGGGCTGAGGGGGAAGGGGAGGAGCTTCGTCGTTCGCCCACGCGCCGCCTCGCTGCCGCCCTCGGCGATGGCCCGGGACAGCCGAGCCCGACCCAGGTAGCACCACGGGCAGGCGTAGTCGCTGAACATGATGACGGGCTCGTCGGGCATGGCGACCATGATAGCCCTGGGCGCGCTCGTGTGAGTTTGGTCTGCCCGCTCGGGGAGGTCTCGCAGCCTGCTATTCGGGGGAGTAGACGCCGTTGACGAAGCGGCCCGTCTTGGGGCCCTCGGGCGGCGCCTCGTAGCGGATCTTCGCCAGCCACGACCAGGAGTAGATGCCGTCGTCGTGCCCGTCGGCGAAGCGGATGCCGATGGCGTAGGCCCCAACTTCCCAGATGTCGGCGATCCGTGCCGGGGCCGCTTTGGCCGGCGCGGGCCGGTAGGCGATGGTGGTCGAGTGGCCCTGACAGCCCGCGCAGGGGCACCAGGCCCGAAGATAGGGCACCTCGAGCACGCTGGTGATCCCGTCCTCCCAGGTGATCGCCAGGCGGTTCTGGCTTGGGCTATGGGCAATGTCGACGGGGCGCGCCATGGCGCGATGGTAGCAGCGCGCCCACGTGGCGGTGGTGTTTCACGGGGCGCGGGTTTTTTCGGTTCGCCTGAGACAAGCCGCGCGCTGGCGACACGGAGCTTGGAGGCCGAGCTCGCAGGCAGCGCTTGCCGACGCGCACTCGGCGTGCTGTGCTCGGCCCCGCACTGCCCAGCACTCAGGAGCGAGCGTGTATCTCATCGAGACCAAAGCGTTGACCAAGACCTACAAGGGGGGCGTCCAGGCCCTGCGCGGTATGGACCTGCAGGTCCCCGGCGGGTGCTGCTTCGGCCTGCTCGGGCCCAACGGCGCCGGCAAGTCGACCCTCGTCAAGATCCTGCTGTCGATCGTCCGGCCGACCTCCGGCTCGGCGACGCTGCGCGGCATCGACATCGGCAAGGCCGAGGCGCGCCGCGGCGTGGGCTACCTGCCCGAGGGTCACAAGTTCCCGCCCTACCTGACCGCCGAGGGCGTGTGCCGCTACTTCGGCGCGCTCGCGGGCATCACCGGCAAGGAGCTCGACCGCCAGGTGCACGAGAAGCTCGAGCTCGTCGGCCTCGGCGACTGGAAGGACACCAAGCTCAAGGGGCTGTCCAAGGGCATGGCCCAGCGCGTCGGCGTGGCCCAGGCGCTGGTCGGCGATCCGGGCATCATCTTCCTCGACGAGCCGACCGACGGCGTCGACCCGGTCGCGCGCCAGGGCCTGCGCTTCGTGATCCGCAAGGTCACGGAAAAGGGCGCGGTGGTGTTCATCAACTCCCACCTGCTCAGCGAGATCGAGCTGCTGTGCGACCAGGTGGCGATCGTCGACAAGGGCGAGATCCTGCGTCAGGGCACGGTCTCGGAGATCGTCGCCGGGGTCCAGGGCTCCAAGAACCTGGTCAAGTTCCACACCGACGAGCTGCCCGAGGAGCTGTGGTCGACGCTCGAAGAGCGCGGGGCCGAGCGCAAGCCCGACTCGCGCTTCGTCATCGAGATCCAAGAGGACGCCGAGATCTCTGGGCTCATCGACGAGCTGCGCGCGGCCGCGGTGATGATCTACGCCGTGGAGCCCCAGCGCATGAACCTCGAGGACGCCTTCATCGACCTCATCGGCGCCGACCGGGGACTCCAGGTCGAGAAGCGGGAGGTGGCCTGATGGGTCCCTTGATCGCCATCGTCGCCGACACCTGGCGGCAGTCGCGGCATCAGGTCGTGTTCATGCTGCTGCTGGTCATCCTGCTCGTGCTCTCGATCGTCCCGACGGTCATCGCCAACCCGGTGACCTTGCCGGACGAGAACGGCGAGCAGGTCGAGCACGTCCGCCTGCTCAACTTCGAAGAGAGCGAGGTCCTGCTCGAGGGCATGTGGGCCATGACCTACGCCCAGAGCATCATGCTCAACCGCGACGAGGACGACGAGGGCGAGCCCCTCGACCCCTTCAGCCCCGAGGGCCAGGCCCTGCAAGAGGAGATGGAGCGGATCGAGGAGCTGGTCGAGGACACGCCGCACAAGCAGCGCGCCGTCGAGGCGTTGATCTCGGCCGTCTCGGGCATGGTGTTCACGATCAGCATGCTGCTGTTCATCGCCGCCGCGTCGGGCTACTTCCCCTCGATGCTCGACGCGGGCGCCATCGACATCGTGCTGGCCAAGCCCGTCGAGCGCTGGAAGGTCTACCTGGGCAAGTACCTCGGCGGCCTGGCCCTGTTCGCCTCGGCCCTGTTCGCCTGCTACACGCTGATGTTCCTCGGCCTGGGCATCCGCACGGGGGTGTGGGCCATGGACGTGTTCCTGGTCATGCCCCTGCAGCTGCTCGCGGCCGCGACCTTGTTCGCCCTGCTGGCGCTCATCGGCGTGATCACGCGCAGCACCAACCTGTGCATGATCCTCGGCTTCGTCTACTACCTGGTCGTCGACTCCGTGCTCCAGATCCTGGCCATCATCCCCTTCGAGGTGGAGTGGCTGGAGACCGTGCAGAAGATCATCCGCTACGGCATCCCGAACTTCGGCATGCTCAAGACCGCGGCACAGATCTCGCCGATCAACGCCCCGGCCGTGCCCTGGGAGCAGGTCGGCGTGGCGGCGGTGTGGATCGTGCTGAGCACGGCGGTGGGCTACTGGCGGTTCCGCTCGACGGACTATTGAGCGCTGCTTTGCCCCCACAGCCGCCTGGAGACCGGGGGCGCTTCGTCGCTGTCCGCTCCTCCGCTTTGGCTTGGTGGGCAATGGGGCTCGTGCCTTGGAGAGGGCACGGGGTCGCCCCCGCTCGCGGGGGCGTGGATGGGTTCACGGTCTGTGAGCGGGTCGGCCAGAACAAGGCGCGTCGCCTCGCGCCGGGCCTGGCGGCGAGATCGAGGAGCCGAAGCGAAGATGTATCGGGCATAGCTCGAGCTTCGGCGACAACGAGCCTCGCGGCCTTGAGCCCGCTCAGTCGTGGCGCTCGAGGTCCTGGGCGAAGGTCAGCTTGGCGAGCTCGCCGGGCCGAAACAGGGCCAGCTTTTGCTGCCGCTGGGCCATGCTGAAGTCGCCGGCGATGGCGGCCTGGGCGTGGCCCTGCATCTCGCCCGGGGTGTTGCCCGCGTAGCCCTGGACCGCGACGCTGTCGGAGCTGCTCGCGGTCCAGGAGCGTCGACACAGCGGCTTGCGGTCGGCGTCGAAGAAGGTCACGTGGCCCCGGGCCGCGCCGCCCACGAAGTCCGCGCCGCTGAGGCTGGGGCCCGCAGCGCTGGCGGTGTGGTCGACCCCGATGACCGGGCTGTCGACCATGGCCTGCATCACGGGCATGTAGATCGACAGCGAAGACCGGCCGAGGCCCGCGGTCAGGACGCCGAGCTGCTGGTCGCTGATCAGCAGGACCTCGGCGGGGCCTCCGAAGGCGCAGGTCGAGGGCACCATGGCGTCCTTGGACCCATCGAGCAGCGACTGGGCCATCGCCTGGGCGGAGTCCTTCACGGCCCGCAGCTCCTCGCTCAAGCGCTCCTGGCTGCGATCATCGACCGCGATCCGGATGTCGCCCAGCCCCGGGTCCTGCGAGAAGTGGAGGGAGAACAGCTGCTCTTTCGAGCCGAGCAAGAGCAGCACGTCCTCGGTCGGCGGCATCAAGCCGCTGACCATCGTGTCCTCGATGTCGACGACCTCGAGCCCGGACTCTTGTTCGTAGCGGGCGACGAGGGCCGGCACGCCGTCGCCCTCGTTGTGGATGAAGAACAGGTCAGGGTCCTCGTAGCCCCGGGTGCAGATGACCCCGCCGGACAGGGGCTCGACGGCCTCGAAGCCCGCCGGCGGGCTCGAGCGCTTCTCGAGCCCGCCGCAGTCCGGTTTGCAGCCCAGGCTCAGCGTGCAGGCGAGGGGGAGGGCCAGCTGCAGCGACAGGGTGGTCCAGCGAAACACGGCAAAGGATACCGAGGGCGCTCGTTGTTCTCCAGGTCGCGCAGGGCTGGGCCTGGCGAGGAGGAGGGGAAGAAGCATCAGGTTGACGCAGGCCTGCGCGGTTCGCACGATCGGTCCGTGTCAGACAAGGAAAAGAAACGTGGGGAGCGCAAGTTTGTGGTCGGGGCGCGGGTCGAGCTGCGCACGCGGACGCAGCCCGAGCACAACAACTGGACGCGCCACCTGAGCTTCAAGAACCACGACGGCGAGTACAAGCGCTGGAAGCTGGACTTCTCGCGCAAGTCGGACCGGCTCTACAGCGCTGAATTTCCCGACGGCTTCGAGGTCCTCAATAGCATGATCGAGCCCGGGGGGCGCAGCTATTGGGACTCGATGTACCTCGAGAACCGCGGCGGCCGGACGGAGCTACCCCTGGCGCACCTGCTCGTCGAGCTGCACTACGAAGACCCGGCCGGGAATTCTCCGCGGGACATGGACCACTCGAAGATCCCGATCCTCGACGGGGCCATCACCAGCACCCTGCGCGCCGGCAACCACAAGGTCGCGCTCAACGGCCTCGCCCGGCGCTCGCGCTACGCCTGGGCGGGGGTCGACAGCTCGCACAGCTCGCTGGTCCGGCGGGTCGCCCGGGATCTGGGCAAGTGCGGCAGCGACGGGCCCGGTGACGCCTTCGGCAAGAACTGCAAGTACGGCGGCGCGGTCAAGCTGCTGTGCAGTGAATTCGCGTCCTGGTACTACTACCAGGAGGACATCGAGATCGGCGGCGAGGACTTCCGCGACATCGTCGGGACCCAGAAGATGCACGACGCCTTCGTGGCGGCCGACCGCGCCTATCGCTGGCACAACGGGCGCAAGGCGTGGATCCACAAGCGCACGGAGGCCGAGTACATCCCCAAGGCCGGCGACTTCCTCGAGCGCCGCGGCGCCGACGGAGATGCCGAGCACGCGATGATCATGCTGCGCTGGGACGCGGCCAATCGGGAGGCGATCGTGTTCAACGGGCCCTGGCCGGTGACGCTGCGCCGGGTCAAGGTGCACGAGGAAGAGATCGACAAGGGCAAGGACTACTGGGTCGGGCGAATTTGAGCGCTGTTTTGCCCCCACAGGCGCTTGGGACCGGGGGCGCTTGGTCGCTCCGCTCCTCCGCTGGGGTTGGTGGGCAATCGAGTTCGTGCCATTGAGAGGGCATGTGGTCGCCCCCGCAAGCGGGGGCGTAGATTCGTTGGCAGTCTCTGATCCCGGCCCAGCGCGCGCAGCTCATCGACGACGTCTGAGTCGCGGACGTGGGGCAGGGAGGGCGTGGCGTCGTCCACGACGGCTAAAATAGACAGGGACTGTGAAAAGTTCACAGTCCCTGAGTCGCGGACGTGGGGCAGGGAGGGGGCCCCGGCAGGGGGGGCGAGCTCGATTTCGATTTCAAACCCGCTCGCGTCGTTGCGACGTGATCGGGGTTGTTCGAGGGGCGGGCGTGCATCCTCGATCGAGGTGTGCTCTCTTGGTGTCTCGATTGCCTGGTTTGGAGGTGGAGACATGTGGAGTCCGGCACGGTTCGATGCGCTCACGGTGTGGGCGGACCAGCTGCAGGCCCAGGGTGATGGCTTTGGCGAGGCCCTGGCGCTGGGGCTGACGGCGCTGCGAGCTCGGCTCGCCGGGGACCCGCGGGCGCCAGCGTTGACCGAGGCCGAGGCCCAGGCGCGGGCGGGCACGGAGGCCGGCCCGCTCGCGGCGTGGATCGAGGGCGCGGCGAGTCGTCGGGGCGGGCGCCCGAGCCTGAGCGCGGTGTGGTGCGGCCCCTTGCTGGTCGCGCTGCGCTACGACGCGGAGAGCCGCTACGTGAAGATCGAGGACTTGATCCGCCGGGCGCTGACGAGCCGCTGCGCGGCGCACATGCGCTTGCTTCACATCCAGCCGCCCCTGGGCGCGGGGGCCAGTCGGCTGCGCCAGATCGGCGCGGCGCTGCGCGAGGCCGACGTCGTCGCGCGGCCCAAGGTGCTGATCCTCGGCCCGGCGCCCTGCGACAACGCGGTCCACCACCGCACCGCCCACGGCGTCGATCGCTGCCCCTGGCCGGAGCCCGAGGACGGGCTGTGGGCGTGCTTTTGGGGCCACGAAGCCCTGGCGCTGCCCTACCACTCGGGCACCCGCAAGGAGCGTCAGGCCTTCCTCGAGCAGCAGGCCCGGGCGGCCATGCTCCGCGCGCGCTCGGGCGGCCAGGTGAGCCCGGCCGTGTTGACCGCGCTCGCGCGTGGCCTGTTCGACCCCTCGTGGCGGATCCACCGGCGCTCGGCTCGGCTCGCGGCGCAGGTCGGTCCCCAGGCCGCGGGCTTGTTGCCGCTCGTCGCCCTGCCCCGGGCGGCCGCGCTCACCCCGGGCCCGGAGGCTCGGCGGGCGGCGGCGGACTTCCTGGCCTCGGCCGTCTACGACGGCAGCGTGCCAGCCATCGCCGAGGCCCTGCGCGGCTACGTGGACAGCTCGGTGCTCGTGCACGGCGTGGGCAGCTACGGCCGCCCGCAGTGGTTGCGGACGAGCCTGCCCTTGCCCCTCGCCCTCGCCGGACGGACGGAGTGGGGGCCGGTGATCGAGGTGTTGATCGAGGCGGCCCAGGCCGGCGGCTACGACCAGAAGGTCCTCGACCTCAACGCGGCTTGCCACTCGGAGCTGTCCGCCCTGCCCGGCGTGGGCTGGGTGATCGCCAACCGCATCCTCAGCCGTCGGCAGGAGTCGCCGTTTCTGTCCGTCGACGGCCTCGCGGAGGTCGAGGGCATCTCGGCGCAGACCGTCGAGGCCCTGCGTCGGCACTGCCAGGTGCAGCGCCCCAAGTCGCTGCTCGATCCGCGGACCGTCGATCCGCGGGTGCTGCCCGTGCCTCGAGCCGTCGCCGAGGCCGTCGCCGCCGCGGCGCCCTTTTGGGTGCCCAAGGACCTGCTCGAGGTCCCTGGGGTGGGGCCGGTTCGCTACGGCTTGCTGGCGCCAATGTTCGACTGGGAGCTCGTCTGCGGACGACACGAGTAGCCGCCCGCGTCGCTGGCAGCGACGTGGGCCGGCTACTCGTGTTTGCCCATCGACTCCCACACCGTCGCCAGATGCACGCATGTGTTGCCAAGTGCGACAGGCAAAATCAGGGCGTCTTTCGAGGTCCCCAAGGGCGCGGATCGGGCGAGCGCTTCGAGGGGGAGATAACGGCGTCTAGGGGGCCTCTGAGGCCGCTTTCGGCGGTTTTTGCAGATCCGTCCCAGCCTGCCCCGGTGATTCTCGCAGCCATTGAAATCATTGACGATTCCCTCTGGTGCGCCGAGCTGGCTCGAGCTTCGCTTCCTAGACGGGCATGGATGTCATCTCGACCATCGCAGCCGTGTCCAGCTCCATGTTCATGTTCCTTGGTGCCTGCGTCGTGATCAACGAAGAGGGCTACTCGGTCCGCGTGCCCCAAGCCTTGAGCTTCGTCTGGCGCGGCAACCGTCAGCCGACCCAGCGCTTTGGCTGAGCCGTTCGAACTCGGGGTTGTCCGAAGCCAGCCCCCCGGCACCCGTGCCGGTCGCCCACGCTTCGCCGGGTCACGGACGGCCCGGGCTCGGACGCCCTGCGGGGTCTTTGAGGGAGGCCGAAGCCTCGCGAGATCCCGGGTCGCCAGGGAGGGCGGTCCGGGGTACAGAACCACAAAACAGCCGCCAACGCGGCGATTTTGGCGGGTACGTCGGGCCCGAGTCCTTGACAGGGATCGCCCCCTTCGTAGTCTGCGGGGCCTCTCGTCATGGCCGCGCGCAAGACACCCAAGCCCTCCGTCCCCGAACCCGTCCTCGTCGTCGATCTGGGGAGCTCGCGCTGTCGGGCCGCCCTGGTCATCGACGGCCGGCCCGAGGTGCTCGACTGGGCGGACTTCGGCGGCACGCTCCCGACGGTGATCGGCCTCGACGGCGAGCGCCTGGTGTTCGGCGACGCGGCGCGCCGCCTGGCGATCACCGAGCCGCGCGCGCAGGTGTTCGCCGCGCCGCGCATGGCCGGGACGCGCTGCGAGCTCGCCGAGGTCAGCGACGACTTGCACCGGGGTGTTCCGGTGGTCCGCGGACCGGGCGGCGATCTGCATTACGTATTGTCCGGGGAGCGTTGGCCGATCCCGCGCCTGCTCGCGGTCTTGCTCGCGACCATGCTCGCCAAGGTCAGCCACGAGCGCGGGCTGAGCGTCGAGCGCACTTTGGTCTCGGTGCCGCCTGGGTCCAGCGACGCGCGGCGCCGGGCCATCACCCACGCCCTGGAGATCGCCGGGTTGCCCGGGGTCGAGCTCGTCCACGGGACCAGCGCGGCGGCCCTTGGGTGGTGGACCCTCGAGCGCGAGGGGCAGGGCGCGCTGGGTATGGCGGACCTGGCCGAGACCCTGGCGAGCATGCTCCCGGAGGCGGAAGCTCCGGACGAGGCGGACGCGAAGGAGTCGGAAGGCGAAGAATCTGGAGAGTCCGAGTCCGAGGAGGCTTCGGAGGATGGCGAGGTCGAGTCCGGGGGGGAGGACGCCGAGGCCGAGGCCCCCGAGGAGGACGAGCCCGCGCCGACGGAGCAGCTCGTGGCCATCCTCGACCTCGGCGCGGGCAGCTTCGACGCCGCCCTCGCCCGCCTGAGCCCCGAAGGCGTCGAGATCCTCGCGTCGCGCAGCGAGCTCGAGGTCGGCGGAGAGGAGCTCGACGAGCGCGTCGTCGAGTGGCTCCTGGGCGTGTTCGAGGACGCCAACGAGATTGACCTGTCCGGGGACCCGACGGTCCGGGCGCGCATGCGCGACGTGGCCGAGAAGGCCAAGATCGCCCTGACCGACGAGGACGCCTACGACATCAACCTGCCCTACCTGTTCGCCGACGCGAGCGGCCCCAAGCACCTCGCCGTGACCCTCGAGCGGGACACCTTCGAGCGGCTGATCCGCGACCAGGTCGAGGCCGTCGGGGAGCTGGCCGCGAGCGTGCTCGCCGACGCGGGCGAGGAGGCGGACCGCCTCGACGCGCTGGTGATGGTCGGCGGGACCAGCCGGGTGCCGGTGATTCAAGACCACCTCGAGGCGCGCTTTGGTCGGGTGCCCGAGACCGAGCTGGGCAACCCCGGCCTCGACGACGACTTCATCGCGCGCGGGCTGGCCCTCGAGGCCCACCGCCGGGGTCAGCGGCGGCCCAAGCTCGCCCTCGTCGAGGTCGCCAGCCACGACCTGTGGCTGCGCCGGCTGGACCTCGACGGCGCCCCGATGGACGCCTACGCCCCGCGCCGGCTCGTCGAGCAGGGCGCGGCCTTGCCCGTGCGCCGGTCTCTTGATCTGACCGACTCGATCCGCAGCGCGGGCGGGGTGCTCCGCTTCTCCCTCGCGCAGGGGGAGGCCCAGGCCGACACGGCGATGCACCTGCGCCTGGAGGCGGGGGAGGCCCGCCGGGTCGAGCTCTACCTCGAGGTCGACGCCAGCGGCCGGATCCACGCCCGGACCGGCGCCGAGCCGCGCCTGCGTCGGCTGTGGCGCGTGGGTTTGAGCGAGCGGGCGGTGCTCCGCTACCGCCGCGAGGCTCGAGACCGGGCCCTCGAGGCGGCCGAGCGCGAGCGCAGCGTCGCCCTCGTCGGGCAGGTCCGCGAGCGGCTGCGGCTGGTCGAAGCCTGGACGAGCGACCCCAAGAGCGGCGTCGACGACCTGCTCAAGACCAGCCTGGAGCAGTGGGCGCGGGAGGCCAACGCCGCCCTCGAGCGGGGGACCGCCGAGCTCGCCCACGCCGCCCTGGAGGCCTTCATGAGCCTCGAGGAGGCCCTGCCGGCGGCGCTGCGCGAGCTCGTGCCGAGCGCGGCGGGTCTCGTCGGTGAGGACGAGCCGGACGAGGACGGCGAGGAAGGGGAGGGCGCGGTCGAGGAGGCCGCGGAAGAGCCCCTGGGCGAGGTCGCGGACGACTACGGCGAGGACGACCTGGTCCCGCGTCTGGAGCTCGAGGGCGAGTCGGAGGACGAGGACGAGGACGACGACGAGCCTGAAGAGGAGGCCGAGGTCGCAAAGGAGGCTGAATCAGTCGAGGACGAGGACGAGCCTGAAGAGGAGGCCGAGGTCGCAAAGGAGGCTGAATCAGTCGAGGACGACGACGAGCCTGAAGAGGAGGCCGAGGTCGCAAAGGAGGCTGAATCTGTCGAGGCGGAGCCTGAAGAGGAGGCGGAGCCAGTCGAGGAGGCGGAGCCAGTCGAGGAGGCCGAGCCCGCGGAAGAGGCGGAGCCAGTCGAGGAGGCGGAGGCTGCCGAGGAGGCTGAATCTGTCGAGGAGGTGGAGGCTGCCGAGGAGGTAGAGGCTGCCGAGGAAGCTGAGGAGGCTGAATCTGTCGAGGAGGCGGAGCCAGTCGAGGAGGCCGAGCCTGCAGGAGACGTGGAAGAGCCCGAGCCGGCGGTGGACGTCGAGCCGGCGCCGTCGTCGGAGCCCGGGGCACCCTCCGAGCAACCTCTCCCGCGCCCCGACGCCGGCATGGCCACGGAGGTCGAGCTGTTCGACGCCGGCCCCCAGGACGAGCCCGCGAGCGAGCGCGAGCAGCATCCCGAGCACGAGTCCGAGCTCACCGAGCACAGCTTTGGCGGGGAGGAGACCGAGTTCGAGGCTTCGCCCGAGCCTGCTCCGGAGGCTGAGTCGAGCCCCGAGCCTGCCGCGGAGCCCGAAGCAGCCCCACAGACCGCTTTGGAAGCTGAGACTGCAGCAGAGCCCGAGGCGACTCCGGATCCCGAGCCGAGCCCGGCAGAGCCCGATGCCGCGGAAGAGCCCGAGGCCGCGGCAGAGCCCGATGCTGCGGCAGATCCCGAGGCCGCGGCGGAGCCCGAGGTCGCGCCAGAGGAGCTCGTGACCCAGGAGTCACCCCCTCCCGAGGCGCCTGCGCCGACCGCGGAGAGCCCGGAGACCGGCGTCGGGTCCGAGCAAGCGCTCGTCGACGACGATTGAGCGTCCAGGGCCCGCTCCGCTGGCTCCACGGCCCCAGGCGTGGGTCCCGCGGGCGTGGCATTCACTGAAAGTTTGACGCGGATCGGCCAGTGTGTACCCTGGCCGTCAAATTTCGCCATTTTTGGCCAACTTCCCGGAATCAAAGCGCTTTCCGCAGATGTCCCAGACCGAGCCCCACGACCGCTCGCCCGAGCCCGCCACCTCGCACCCCGTCACCACCGCTCGCCGCAAGGCCTCGGGCGACGAAGCCCCGCCCGCGGGGCAGGGCGGGGGCGGGAGCGCCGGCATCGTCGACGGCGACCTCGCCGAGCACGCGCGCCGCAAGTACCTCAACTATGCGCTGAGCGTCATCACCTCGCGGGCCATCCCCGACGTCCGCGACGGCCTCAAGCCGGTGCAGCGCCGCATCCTGTTCACGATGTTCGAGGACCTGCGCCTGACCTTCGACGCGCGCCACCGCAAGAGCGCCAAGGTCGTCGGCGACGTCATCGGCAAGTACCACCCCCACGGCGACTCGGCGGTCTACGACGCCATGGTGCGCATGGCCCAGGCCTTCAACATGCGCATGCCGCTGGTCGACGGGCAGGGCAACTTCGGCTCCATCGACGGGGACTCGGCGGCGGCCTACCGCTACACCGAGGCCAAGCTCTCGAAGCTCGCCGCCGAGCTGATCACCGAGATCAAGCGCGACACCGTCGAGTTCCGCCCGACCTACGACGGCACCGGGCGCGAGCCCATCGTGCTCCCGGCCCGCTTCCCCCAGCTGTTGGTCAACGGGACCACGGGCATCGCCGTCGGCATGGCCACGTCCATCCCGCCGCACAACCTCGGCGAGGTCATCCGCGCCTGCTTGCTGCTCATCGACGAGCCGGACGCGTCCGTGGCCAAGGTCATGGGCAAGATCAAGGGCCCGGACTTCCCCACCGGCGGCCAGCTGGTCGCCGAGCGCAAGGAGCTGCGCGCGGCCTACGAGACCGGCAAGGGCACCTTCAAGCTGCGCGGGAGCTGGAAGTACCAGGAGGGCAAGGAGACCAAGCAGGGCCGCAAGCGGGTGGTCGAGAACCCCCGCGTGGTCATCACCGAGATCCCCTGGGGCGTGCAAAAGAGCAGCCTCGTCGAGGAGATCGGCCAGGTCATCCTGTCCAAGAAGCTGCCCGTCGTCATCGGCGTGCAGGATCTGAGCACCGAGGACATCCGCGTCGAGCTCGAGCTCGACCCCAAGTCCGAGGTCGACCCCGAGCTGGTCATGGCCTACCTGTTCAAGCACACGCGCTTGCAGACCACGGTCAAGCTCGACCTGACGGTGCTGACGCCCACGGACAACCCGGAGGTCTCGGCCCCGGCGCGCCTCGACCTCAAGTCGATCCTCCGCTACTTCCTCGACTTTCGGCTGCAGACCGTGCGCCGGCGCTTCGAGTACGAGCTGCGCAAGCTCGAGGAGCGCATCCACATCCTCGAGGGCTTCGAGCTCATCTTCAACGACCTCGACAAGGCCATCCGCATCATCCGGCGCAGCGAGGGCAAGGCCGACGCGGCCAAAAAATTGATCAAGGCCTTCGAGCTCAGCGACATCCAGGCCGACGCCGTCCTCGAGACCCGGCTCTACAAGCTCGCCAAGCTCGAGATCCTCAAGATCGAGGAGGAGCTGGCCGACAAGCGCAAGCAGGCCAAGCGCATCCGCGCCATCCTCAAGAGCAAGAAGAAGCTGTGGGGGGTGGTCCGCGACGAGCTCCAGGCCCTGTCTGGGGAGTACGCCGATCGCCGACGCACGCGCATCGACGCCGAGGACCTGACCGAGGAGTTCTCGGCCGAGTCCTTCATCGTCGAGGAGGACGCGATGGTGCTCGTGACCCGCGACGGGTGGATCAAGCGCCAGCGCAACGTCAACCTCGAGACCACGCGCATGCGCGAGGGCGACGCGCCCCTGGCCCTGGTCGGCGGCAGCACCCGGGACTGCGTGGTGCTGTTCTCCAACCGCGGCTCGGCCTACGTCATCCGCGTCAACGACGTGCCCGCGTCCTCGGGCCACGGCACGCCGGTCCAAAAATTGTTCAAGTTCAAGGACGGCGAGAAGGTCATCTCGGTCACGACCACGGACCCGCGCTTCATGCTCGAGTTCGCCGAGGCCGAGAAGCCCGAGCTCGGCGAAGAGTTCGAGGACCCCTACCCGCACTTCCTGGCCGTGACCCGGGGCGGCATGGCCCTGCGCTTCACCCTGTGGCCGCACCGCGAGCCGAGCACGCGCAGCGGCCGGCTGTACGGCAAGACCAAGGCCGGCGACGAGTTCGTCGAGGTGTTCCAGGTCTGGGGAGACGACGACGTGTGCGCGCTGACCCAAAAGGGCAAGCTGCTGTGCTGCAACGTCATGGACGTCAACCTGCTCGCGGGGCCCGGTCGCGGCGTCACGCTGATCAAGACCGACGACAAGGACGGCGTGGTCGCGGTGTGGAAGACCAGCGTCAGCGCCGAGATCAAGAAGTCTTCGGGCGGCACCATCAAGGTCGTCAAGGGCAAGGCGACGGTCACCAACCGCGGCGGCAAGGGCCGCCCGCTGATGAAGCGCGGGAGCGTCAAGGCGGTCAGCCTGCCCCCGCCCGAGACGCCCGACTTCGAGGCCGGCGCGGAGCGCCTGGCCGCGCTGGGATACTCGCGTTGATTCACTGAGGGCGCTGGAGGTTTTCAATGGCCAAGAAGAAGAGCACGACGGCGAAGGGCAAGAGCTACGGCGCGGAGTCAATCCAGCTGCTGCAGAACATCGACCACGTCCGCGCCCGCCCGGGCATGTACATCGGCGGGGTCAACAAGGAGGGCCTGCACCACATCGTGTGGGAGATCCTCGACAACTCCGTCGACGAGGTCATCAACGGCCACGCCAGCCAGATCAAGGTGACCCTCGAGGCCGACCGCCGGGGGATCACCATCTCCGACGACGGCCGCGGCATCCCCGTGGACAAGCACCCCGAGCTCAAGGTCCCCGCCGTGGTCGCGGTGTTCACCCAGCTCGGCGCGGGCGGCAAGTTCGACGGCGAGAGCTACAAGCACTCGGGCGGCCTGCACGGCGTGGGCGCGGCGGTGGCCAACGCCCTCGCCGAGCGCCTCGAGGTCCGGGTCAAGCGCGACGGCAAGCTGCACGAGGTCATCTTCAACCGCGGCGTGCAAGAGGGCCGGATGAGCCGCCGGGGCAAGGTCCGCGGCACGGGCACGGAGGTGTTCCTGCGCCCCGACCCGGAGATGTTCGGGCAAAAGGCGACCCTCGACCCGGACGTCCTGCGCGGGCGCATCGAGGCCAAGAGCTACCTGCACAAGGGGCTCAAGATCACCTTCACCGACGAGTCCACGGGCAAGTCGGAGGTCTTTCACCACGCCGACGGCATCGCCGAGTACCTCGACAAGCTGATCGCCGTGCGCGGCAAGGCGGCCGTGCACAAGGGCCGCTTTTATCTCGAGCGCAGCGAGGAGCCCAAGCTCGAGGTCGCGCTGGCCTGGACCGAAGCCACGGAGAGCCTGGTGGCGTCCTACGTCAACGGCGTGCCCACGCCCGACGGCGGGACCCACGAAAAGGGCCTGCGCAACGCCCTGGGCAAGGCCATCCGCGCCTACATCGACGCCCACAAGCTCGCGCCCAAGGGGGTCAGCATCGCCCTCGAGGACATCCGCGAGGGCCTCATCGCGCTGCTGAGCACCTACGTGCTCGAGCCCCAGTTCCAGAGCCAGACCAAGAACCGGCTCAACAACCCCGAGGTCGCCACCCAGGTCGAGGGCGCCATCGCCCCGGTGCTCGAGCAGTGGCTGCACGAGAACCGCAGCATCGGCGACGCCATCGTCGCGCGCATCGTGCTCGCGGCCCGGGCCCGCGCCGCCTCCCGGGCCGCGGCCAACTCGGTCTCGCGCAAGAACGCCGGCCAGGTCAGCAAGATCGGGCTGCCCGGCAAGCTGGCCGACTGCGCCAACAACAACCCCGCCAAGTGCGAGCTGTTCATCGTCGAGGGCGACTCCGCCGGCGGCTCGGCCAAGATGGGCCGCAACCGCAACACCCAGGCCATCCTGCCCCTGCGCGGCAAGGTGCTCAACGCGGCCCAGGCCAGCGTCGCCCGGGTGATGAAGAACGAGGAGCTCGGCAACATCGTCAAGGCCCTCGGCTGCGGCATCGGCAAGGACTTCAACATCGAGGGCCTGCGCTACCACCGGGTCATCCTGCTGATGGACGCGGACTCCGACGGCCACCACATCGCCACCTTGCTGCTGACCTTCTTCTACAAGTACATGCCCGAGCTCATCCGCAAGGGCCACGTGTACCTGGCCCAGCCGCCGCTGTTCCGCGTCGACGTGGGCAAGGAGACCCACTGGGCGGCGGACGACGCTCACCTGCAGCGGATCCTGGCCGGCATCAAGCGGGGCAAGCCCGAGATCCAGCGCTTCAAGGGTCTGGGCGAGATGATGCCCAAGACGCTGCGGGATACGACCTTGGATCCGAAGAAGCGGCAGCTGATTCGGGTGGGCATCGAGGACGAGCTGGCGACGGATCGGGTCATCCACGACCTGATGGGCAAGGACGCGTCGATGCGTTACCAGTTCA
Source organism: Plesiocystis pacifica SIR-1 (assembly GCF_000170895.1). Lineage (GTDB taxonomy): Bacteria > Myxococcota_A > Polyangia > Nannocystales > Nannocystaceae > Plesiocystis > Plesiocystis pacifica. The sequence goes on from NZ_ABCS01000001.1 coordinate 179,624, forward strand.
TCATGGAGCGTGCGGCCGACGCGGACGAGCTCGATATCTGATTGAAAGCCCGCGGCTTGGCCGCGGGGTTTCAATCAGATTGCTATCTTTGATGGAGGGGGGCGCGCGCCTCTCCCTCGGGCCGGGCGGACCCGTCCCGAGCCTCCCTCCCCTTGCCCGACCCTGGCGGGTCGTTGGTTTGGCGGGGCCGTGATGGTTGTTGGTTTGGCGGAGGCCGGCAGATCAGGGAATCTGCGGGACCTCGGAGATGACCTCGAGGTTGAGCCCGCCGGGGTACATGTAGGCCGTCGCGTGGCCGTAGCCCATGACCTGCACGCCGACCTCGGCGGGATCGCTGCCCTCGGCGGCCTGGGTCTCGAGCACGTGGGCGCCGTCGTTGCCGGGGCCGAGGGGCTCGCGGACGACGACCCAGTTCGTCCCGGGGATGGGCTCTTCCGGGGCGGTCAGCGGCCCGCCGTCGAGGCCCGCGACGGTGCCCGCGGGCATGATGATGTCGGCGTAGCTCGAGATGTAGTCGACGGGCGCGAGGAAGATGTACTTGCTGCGGAACTGGGGCACGGCGACGGCGAGGCTGAAGGCCGGATCGCCGGAGGTCGGGACCTCGCTGGGCGTGTGCACCTGGCCGCCCCGGCCGAACATGCCGATGGCGAAGGACTCGCTGCCCGTGACCTCGAAGCTGGCGTTGGTCTCGAACTGGACGACCTGACCGGACTCGAGGCTGTCGGGGGCGCCGGCCGGCTTGTCGCCGACGTAGGTCAGCGCGGTGCCGTCGAAGTTGCCGTAAAAGCGCACGAAGTGGCCGATGTTCTCGCCCTTGGCCGAGGTCGGCGGGGCGATGACGTAGTGGGCCCCGAGCACCTCGGCGGGCAGGATGGTCTCCTCGAGGTGGTCGGCGTAGCCCTGGCCCGCGACCTCGGGGCTGGGGACGGTGGTCAGCCCGACGACGCCGATGACCTGGATGGGCTTGTCGGCCGTGACCAGGCTGCCGCTCAGGTCGCTGTGCGCGTCGCCCCACCACATGCCGGGCTGGCCGAGGAGCTGGACCACGTCGCCCGCGTCCATGGCGAACTCGGCCACGCCGCCCATGGGGATCGCGCTCACCCCGGGCCCGGCGATGACCTGGGCGCCGTCGTTGAGCTGCACGGTCACGGTGGTGCCGTCCTCGGTCGCGGTGATCGCCACGCTGCTCGGCACGTCGTCGTAGCCCCCGACGGTCCCGCGCGTAGACGCCTGGGTGAACACCCGGTAGTTCTCGGTCATCGCGGCGCTGGGGATGAGCAGGGCGGCGTCGTTGCTGACCGACAGGCAGCTCGAGCCCAGGCCGATGTCCTGGACCACGGAGCAGTCGGCGACGTCGTCTTCGTATTGCAGCGGGTTGAACTGCCAGACCGTCACGGGCACGGAGGCGCTCAGGCGGTAGGCGCCCCCGTCGACGCGCGCGGACTCGCTGGGCCGCGGCCCGGTGGTGTCGGCGGCGAAGTCGGGGCCCTTGAGCTCGGCGATCCAGGGCAGGGCGATGGTCTCGAGGCCGCCGGGGGGGACCGTGGCCATGGCGAGCACCTCGCCCTCGCGCTCGACGGTGATCTCGGCCTCGGTGCCGCTCGCGTTGGCGACCACGGCGGCGAAGTCGAAGTTGCTGTAGACCGGGTTGTAGGTGACCGTGGGCCAGAACTCGCAGCCGACGTAGGTCTTGTTGAGGGCCGCCGCGGCGCAGGTCTGGGGATCGGTGCTGCCCCCGTCGCCGCCGCCGCTGGTCGTCCCGGGGCCCATGTCGAGCACCCCCGCGGTGCCGCTGCCGTCCTCCCCGGTCGAGCCGTCGTCGTCTTCCGTCGAGAAGCTGGTGACGGCCGTGCCCGCCTCGTCGTCGCCCCCCGAGCGCGCGTCCGAGCAGGCGAGGGCGAGGCAGGCGAGGGCGGGGGTTCCCAAGGCTCGACAGCGACGCGACCGGCTCGAACTCATCGAAGCATGGTCGGCACGCCGTCGAGGGGCCAATGATCAGGATTGTTCAAATCGATGGCGAGAATGGAGCGGCGCTCCGAGCCTCTCCACGCCGCTGCGCGTCGCCATGACTTTGATTGATTTTGGCCATCTTCGCGGTCCGTGCGCTCCCTAAGCTCATCAGGCTGCGGGGATTGTGTGATGAAGCGAGGTGAAAAAATGTCCAAGGGATTGTTGACCCTCATCGTGCTGAGCTCGGCGCTCGGCTGCGCGGGTGGTGGGGCCGAGGAGGAGGGCAAGGGCCCGGGCAACGACGTCGTCGGCAACCTCGACGAGGCCGACGACGACGCCACCAGCATGGACGACGACGAGCAGGGCGACGACGGCGAGACCGGGCCCAAGCTCGACATCCCCGACGATCCGCCCCCAGAGGGGGAGTCTGGGCAGATCTGGATCGCCAACTCCAACCAGGGCACGGTGTCGAAGATCGACACCCAGACCATGGAGGAGCTGGGCCGCTACATCACCCGCCCCGACGGCGTCGGCAGCCCCTCGCGGACCTCGGTCAGCCTCACGGGCAACATGGCCGTCGCCAACCGCGAAGGCGGCATCACCAAGATCTACGGCAAGGTCGAGGACTGCGTCGACGCCAACATGAACGGCGAGATCGACACCTCGACGGGGCAGACCGACATCCTCCCCTGGGGCGAGGACGAGTGCATCGCCTGGTACGTGCCCATGGACTACACGAGCCAGCGGGCCGTGGCGTGGACCCGCGGCGAGGGCGATCCAGAAAACGGCGAGTCGATCACCAACGAGAAGGTCTGGGTCACCGGCGACAACGAGGCGAACGCGGGCGTCGACGTCATGCTGCTCAACGGCGAGACCGGGGCGATCGAGTCCATGGTCACCGTGGGCATCAACGCGCCGGGCTCGTCGGGCTGGCCCTACCGGGCCTACGGCGGCGCCGTCGACCGCGACAGCAACTTTTGGTTCACGAGCCACGGCGAGCAGGGCGTCATCGTCCGGGTCAACATCGCCGACATGAGCTACGACCAGTGGCCCAAGGACCACTGGTCCTACGGCATCACCGTCGACAGCAAGGGCCGCCCGTGGAGCTGCGAGGCCTTCATCGGCCGCTTCGATCCCGAGACCGGGACGTGGGCGACCACGGGCGCGTGGGACTGGAACTTCCCCGGGCTGACCGAGGTGGATCAGGGCGGCTGCATGGTCGACGGCGAGGGCCGGCTGTGGGCCTCCGTGCTGACCTCCGTCGGCAGCGGCTTTGGGGTCGTGGCCATCGACGGCGAGACCCTCGAGCCCATCGTCATGTACGAGATCCCCGACCACGCCCACGGCATCAGCATCGACTTCGAGGGCTACGTGTGGGGCGTGGCGCGGGCGGACGTGGGGCCCTCGGACGGCACCGAGGCCTACAAGATCGACCCGGAGACGGGCGAGTACCAGATCTTCTCGGGCCTGGTCGGGGCCTACACCTACTCGGACATGACGGGCTTCGCCCTCAACGCGACCGTGGCTCCGCCGATCGAGTGAGCGGCAAAAAGGAGCTAGCCTACCCGAGCATGCGCGGGCTCAGGGCAGCGGCGATCCTCTTGGCGGCGACGCTCGCCTCGGCGAGCGGCTGCGACAAGGCGCGGTGGAAGAAGTCCGCCGAGCTCGTCCGCGACACCGGCGTGATCGTCCAGCTCGAGCGCAACCCCGAGTTCGCTGGCGATCACCCTCTGAAGCCGGCCCTCGACGCCGAGGCCCTCGGCGAGCAGCTGTGCGCCCTGGCCTACATCGATCGCTTCGTGGTCGCGGCGGAGCGCCCGGTGGAGTCGGCGTGGCCGTGCCCGCGGGCGTCGCTGGTGGCCGAGGGCATCGTCGCCGGGTTGAGCGAGGCGGGGCCCGAAGAGCGCGTGCGCTTTTGGGTGCGCTGGGATGAGCGCGATCCTTCGCTGCCGATGTACATCCCGACCCAGCGGCACACGCGGGGGGTCGCCTTTTGGCGCGCGGGCGGCCTCGAGCTGGTCTTCGATCGTGTCGGGGAGCTCGAGGGGGAGACGCCGCGGGCCAACGCCGACCCGACCGAGCGACGCTCCCGGCGGGTCCGGCTGGTGCCGCCCGAGGGCGCCGAGCTCATCGAGGTCGAGGGCAAGCGCCAACCCATGCACCTGCGCATCGCGGCTAGCGAATTGGGCCATGAAGCAGGGCCCGAGAAGGTCGGCGAAGCTGCCCCCGAGCCGGCGCTCAGCCCCGAAGCGGCCGCGCGTCTCGAGCTCCTCGACGAGCTGCATCGAGCCGGTGAGATCGACGACGAGAGCTACGCGCGACGCCGCGCGAAGCTGCTCGAAGACGCCGCCGAGTGAAGCCAAGAGCGCACGCCAAGCCCGGAGAAAAGGGCCGCTCTCTTGGTAGGAATTGAACATGGGGTGCGCCGAGAGTGCGCAATGATGAAGAGCCGGTCCCCACCCCGGGAACGGCGTGAATTCCATGCTCGCGCTCGCATTGACCACCCTGGGTACCCTGTCGTTGATGGGCCCGGCTCCCGAGGGAGCCGACGCCCCCGAGCCCAGCGCAGGCGTGGCGGCGGAGGTGCCCGAGGGGGCAGAGGCGGCCGTAGAGGCACCGGCGGCCCCGACCGAAGGGGACGCTGCCGTGGAGGCGTCTCCTCCGCCGCCCGAGCCCTCGCCCGCGCCGACGAGCGTGACGACCGAGGCCAGCGCCGCCTCGACGGCCGGCACGGCGCCCGCCGAAGAGCCGCCCGCCGCCCCGGCGGCCGCGGTCCAGGCACCGGCCGCGCCCGAGGAGTCCCGGGGAGGCGCCGGCGTGTCGGCCCACAACACCCGGATCACCACCATCGGCGGCCCGGAGGTGTCCAACGACGGCTGGCGCATGGACTTCCACGGCTTCGTCAGCGCGCCCTTGCGCTTTGGCATGGGCAGGCGCGCGGACCCGCAGGTCGGCCAGGCGCGGACGACCTTCCACGCGCCGATCATCCCCGACGACCAGTACCTCGGCTGGCAGCACACGGCCCACGCCAAGCGCAGCTGGGCCGAGCTCTACCTCGGCTACGGCAACGACGTCGCCAAGGCCGTGGTCGCCCTCCAGGCCTGGAACTTCTCGGACGTCAGCTACGGCAACCCCAACGCCCAGCTCGGCGTGGGTCAGGCCTTCGTGTCGATCACGCCCAAGCTGCGGCGCTCGCCGGTGCAGCTGCGCGTGAAGATCGGCGGCCACGACAACCGCTACGGCATGGCCGGCAAGCACGACCAGGGCGCCTACGAGACCTACATCTTCGGCCGCACCCGCTACCTCGGCGAGTCCATCGGCGTCGACATCCCCTTCCGGGACTTCCGCTTCACCGTCGATCACGGCTTCGGCGGGACCCCCCTCGACCCGAACATCTTCAACTCCGCCCGGTTCACGCTCACGGCCCACCACCACGTCGGCATGGCGTGGAAGGACAAGGTCGACCTCGGCCTGCACCACATCGTCGCCTTCGCCCAGTCCGAGGCCCACGACGAGTCCCTCGACCCGGACCTGCCCGACGGCAACGTGCAGATCTTCGGCCCGGACCTGCGCCTGGACTTTGGCCGCGGGGGCTACTGGTACCTGGGCTACTCCTACGCGAACTTGAAGACCGCCCGGGTCGTCGGCCCGAGCGTCGAGGTGCTGCACTCCTTTGGCGGCGGCTACTACGACCTGGGCCTGATCGGGAACTACTTCGATTACCGCCGGGACGCCGAGGGCTACCTCATCCGGGACTCCGAGGGCACGGGCTCGATCCAGACCATCATGTTCCAGACCAACCACTCGCTCCACGAGATCATCGCGGGCGAGGACGGCTTTTGGGGCGAAGGCTGGGACGTCAAGCTCGCCCTGTACGGAATGATGAACTTCGTGAACAGCGACGTGGACGCGACCAACGGCGTGCGCAAGATGAAGTTCGGCGCGGACTTGATGGCCGAGGTGCTGCCCTACATGGGCATCGGCGCGAAGTTCGACCAGGTCATGCCCAACAACCAGGTGCGCCAGCAGACCTGGAGCGTGCTGTCTCCGCGCCTCGAATTCCGTACGGATTGGATCGCCCACGAGACGATCACCATCCAGTATTCGCGGTATATTTACGCCGAGCGTGATTGTGGTGCGGTCGCCGACCCGCTGCAGTGCGTTCAGCCGCCCTCCGCCTCCATTCAGGGCGAGGGTTATGGGGCCCTCGGCAGCGCCGAGGACTCCTATCGTGGGGCCCCGCTGGCGCCCCCCGATGAGAACGTCTTTGCCATCATGGCCAGCATTTATTGGTAGGAGCACGATGAAACGAACCCACGGTCCCCAACAAGCTCTGCTCGCGATCCTCGCGGGCCTCAGCCTCGCGGCGTGCAGCAACGGCGGCGGTGACGACGGCACCGCCGGCGGCGACATCGACACGACCGCGGGCAACGACGAGGTCGGCGACGACGCCGACGACGGCCCCGAAGAGGGCATCGACGACGGCGAGACCGGGGAGTGCGAGGGCGCCGAGGAGCCCGGCGCGATCAGCTTCCAGTACATCGCGACCTGGCGCGACGACGCCGACGCGGCCTACTCGATGATCCACGACGACATGTGCGGCCCGGCCCTGGCTGGCATCCACGATCTCGCGGTCCCGGCCCTCAACGAGCGCGGGCTGACGGCGGCGCTCGGGCCCTTCGTCGACGCCTGCGCCAGCGCGAGCCTGTGGAGCGTCGTCCAGAGCGCCCAGGACGACGGCCACGAGATCGCCAACCACTCCTACAACCACCCGCAGGTCTCGGTCGAGAACACGGCGACGGAGGTGGCGGGGGCCAAGACCGAGTTCGACGCGAACCTCGAGGAGCCCGTCACCTTCTACATCTTCCCCTTCGACTACTGGAACGACGAGACCCTCGCGGCCGTGGGCGCGGCGGGGCACATCGGCGCGCGCGCGGGCAGCCGCGACGACAACGACGGCTTCGACAACCCGCCGCTGAACCCCCAAGAGCCCAGCAACGACCTCGAGATCGAGTTCGACGTGTGGCCGCGGACCTACTCGAAGTACGCGAGCTACTACCCCGTCGACATCCTCTCGGTCCACGTGTGGAACGCCATCGAGACCGGGACCTGGGCCGTGCGCGAGTTCCACTCGGTCACGCTCAGCGACGACGTCAACAACCTGCCGACCAACGAGGGCTTCGGCCCGGTGCCGCTGTCGGTCTACGAGGACCACCTCGACTTCCTGATCCAGGCCCACCGCCACAACATGGTGTGGACGGCCAACCCCTCCGACGTCATCCGCTACCGCCACGCCCGCACGGCCTGCGGCGCCTCGGTCTCGGGCACGACCATCACCTACGACACCTCCGACCCGGAGTGCACCCAGTTCGCCACGCCGATCTCCGTGGTCATCAGCACGGCCAACGACGTGCCGGGCCTCGAGGCCACCCAGGGCGGCGAGCCGGTGCGCGTGCGCAAGATCGGCGCCAACACCTTCGCGGTCACGGCCGATCCGACCCAGGGCAGCGTCGAGCTCTCGGGCTGCGCGAGCGAGGGTCTGGGCGTGGGCGAGGGGGCTCCCCCGCCGGCCAAGCCGTCCCCGGCCGACTCCGTCTGCGACATCCAGACCGTCGTCGGTAGCGGCTCGCCGGGGCTCATGGACGACCTCGAGCGTCCGCCCGAGGAGCTGCAGATCCTGCCCAACCCGGCCCAGGGCGACGGCCGCGACGGCAGCTGGTCGTGGTACCCGCAGAACGTCGAGGTCGGCATCGTCGACGACGGCGGCAACGGGGTGCTGCGCTACGCCGGCGACGCCCTCGACGCCTGGTCCGGGCTGACCCTGGCCTTCCTCGGCGGCAACGGGGCCGGCACCTGCTACGACGCGTCGGCCTATACGGGTCTGCGCTTTCGCATCCGCGGCAACGTCTCGACCCCCGACGAGCTCAACGGCAAGGTCATCCTCAGCATGGTCACGGCCGAGACCCAGACCCAGGTGTTCGGCGGCGACCTCGACGGCATGGGCGGGCACTTCAACCTGCAGCTCGACGTGCCGGCGGACTGGACCACCGTCGAGGTGCCCTTCTCGATGTTCAACGTCCCGACCTGGGGCGACACGACGGGCCTGAACGCCCTGGCCCTGGGCAAGCTCCAGGCCATCGACTGGGGCGTGGCCAACACCGCGTCGACCTTCGAGATTTGGGTCGACGACATCGAGCTCTATTAGAACCATCGTCGGAGGACGCGCCTTCGGTGGACACCCAACACATCCAGCCTCGCGCCCGGTTCATCGCCTCGTGTGCCCCTGCGACGGTGATGCGGGCGCTGGCCCTGTTGGTGGTGTGTGTGGGCCTGCTGTGGCCGGCGCCGAGCCAGGCCCACCCCTTCGCGGCGAGCTCCTTCGAGGCCGAGACGGACGCGTCTGGCGTCCAGTTTCGCTTTCGCATCGACGCCCTCGCGCTGCTCGAGCTCTTCGACGCCCACGCGCCCGAGCAAAAGCCCGCGTCCAAGGAAGCCCTCGCCGAGGGCCGGGACACCATCTTGGGCTACGTCGACGAGAAATTTGCTTTGGCGAGCGGGGAGGGGAAGGGGGCCTCGCCCTGCGCCCGGGAGGCGCCCACGCGCCTGCAGTTCTCCAAGCGCCTCGACAAGCTGCAGCTCGACGTGCGCTACGAGTGCGGCGCGCCCCTCGAGGTCGTGCAGATCCGCTCGGGCCTGTTCGTGGACGAGGAGAGCCCGCACCAGATCATCGGGACCTTCCGGCACATCCGCGCGACGGAGCGCTACTTCTTCACGGGCGGCGAGCGAGAGGCGACCATTCACCTCGATCGCCTGCGCCAGGGGAATGTCTTGCCCAGCTTCGACACCGAGGGAGGCGTGCGCCTGGCCCGGCCCCCGCCGGGGGCCTTCGCGGGGCCAGGGCGCAAGGCCGCGCCGCCCAAGCGCACCGAGGGCGTCGGGCCGGCGAGTGAGCCCGAGCCCGCCGAGCCCGAGCCCGCCGAAGCGGACGCCGAGCCCGAGCAGGCCGAGGCCGCGGGCTTCTTCGCCTTCTTGAAGATGGGCGTCGTCCACATCTTCGGCGGCTTCGACCACATCCTGTTCGTGCTCACCTTGCTGCTCGTCGTCCGCGACTGGCGAGAGCTCGGCATCGTCGTCACCTCGTTCACCGTCGCCCACAGCCTGACCCTCGCGGCCGTCGCCCTCGAGCTGATCATGGTCTCCCCGCGCCTGGTCGAGCCGGCCATCGCCGCGACGATCATCTTCGTCGCCGTCGAGAACGTGGTCCGCACCGAGCCCGAGGCGCGGCCCGGGCTGACCTTCGGCTTCGGCCTGATCCACGGCCTGGGCTTCGGCGGGGCCCTGGCCGAGCTGGGCATGGGCGGGGGCGAGCTCGTGGCCCCGCTGCTGGGCTTCAACGTCGGCGTGGAGCTCGGGCAGCTGGCGATCGTGCTGCCGCTCTTTCCCCTGGTGCTGTGGGCTCGGGGCGAGGGGCGGGAAAGCATCTACACCCGCGTCCGGGTTGGCGCGGGTGTGATCGTGGCCCTGCTCGGGCTGTGGTGGCTGGTGACCCGGCTGATGGGCTGAGTCAGCCGCCGCAACCGATGAAGGTCACGTCGTCGATCCACAGGTCGTAGGCCTTGCCCGAGGCGCTGACCTGGAACTGAATCCCGAACAGCTTGGTCGGGTCCAGGTTGGCCGGGGTCGGGTCGCCCCAGCCGCCCTCTTGGCGCAGGTCCGCGAAGTTGACCGTGTACCGGGTCCACTCCTCGGTCACCGCGAAGTCGATGCCGAAGTCGTTGTAGCACTCGCTGCAGACCCCACCGCCGGGGTCGGTGTTGCCGTCGGGGAGCTTGACGCGGACGGACTGGGCGAGGCCCTCGCCCTTGCCGCGGCGGGCCATGAAGGAGATGCCGGTGTAGCCCGAGGCGTCGTAGGGCCCGGACTCGGTCAGGCCCAGGCCGATGCCGGCGTAGACCTCTCCCTGGGCGAGCTGACCGCTGATCCGCAAGGCCGCGCGGGAGCGCTGGGCTCCGCCCCACTCGGGCGTGTAGCTGTCGCCGGCCTGCTCCATGGTCGTGCCGTTCTCGTCCCGGTAGGTGTAGAGGTAGCCGTTGCGGCCCTCCTGGACGATGATCTGATCGTCGACGTTCTCGGCGTCCTCGATGTCGGCGGCGTCGGTGCAGCTGGGGTCTGCGGGGGGCAGGGACGCGGCGCCGCCCTTGTCGCAGGCACCGAGGGCGGCGCTGGCGAGCAGGGCGAGGGCCAGCGTGGATGCGCGGAGGCTCGGGTGCATCAGTAGAGCCCGATGTCGTCGAGGGCGAGCTCGAAGTCCTGGTCCTGGGGGATGTACCAGTGCATGGACATGAGCCGGGCGGGGTCGAAGGCGGCGGCCTGGCCCCAGCCTTGCTGGGTGACCATGTCGAAGTCGATCTGGAACTGCTGCCACTCCTCGGTCAGCGCGATGGCGACGCCGTGGGCGTCGGAGCAGTCGCCGGCGTCGGGCGAGCTCGGCACGCAGGTGCCGCCCTCGGCCTCGGGCAGGACGTCGGGGATCAGCAGGTTGACGCGCAGGTCGGTGACGCTGCCCTTGGCCCAAAAGGCGACGCCGGTGAACTCGCTGGCGTCGTAGGGCATCTTGGCCGCGACCCCATCGTTGACGAAGTCGAAGCCGATCCCGGCGCCCCACTCGGAGAAGCCGCCGCCGGAGGTCATGGCCTGGCACATGTCGCTGTCGGTGACGCCGCCCGAGGCCGGGGTCTGGGTCCCGCTGGGCGTCTGAGTGCCGCCGCTGGCGTCGTTGTAGCTGTACCAGGACCCGCCGCGGCCGCCCTGCTCGATGATCGCGTCGTCGCAGTCCTCGAGATCGTCGATCATGTTCGCAGGATCGATCTCGATGGCCTCGCCGCCGCCCACGGACTCCGTGCCCATGTCGTCGCCGACGTCGTCCGCCCCGAAGGTCTCGGTGCCGGTGTCGTTCTCATCGGCCTCGGCGTAGCAGCCTGCGAACAGCCCAAAGGCGGACACGAGAACGAGGGGACGAAGGGCGCGGGGGCTTGCCTCGCGCCGGGACAGGGCGGAGCGATCGAAGTGAAGCATCACCATCGCATCATACGCGGACGGCGAAGAAATGGAGACCGTGCGGATTGATGGTTCCGGTCGCGTTGATGGACGAAAATGTTCATCACTCGACTTCCGCCGACAGAGCTCAAACGGTCGTGAGGACCATCTGTGAGGGTCCTGGTGGCGACTTTGGGCCGCGAGCTGCAGAGCGGGGCGCGGCGAAGACCGCCTTTTCGACCTCGCCGCCCTCGGATAGACTGGGCGCGCGTGATCGCGGTGCAAACGAGGTGGAAGGCTCTGGCGGCCCTCGCCCTTTGTGGCCTGTCTGTGTTCGGCTGCTCGGCCGAACGCAGCGAGCTCCCCCCGGGCGTCCTGGTCATCACCGAGGGCGAGCAGACCGCGGCCTTCATCCGCAACTTCAACCCCCTGGCCGAGGTCGGCGACGTGCGCTGGGCGGCGACGCGGGCCATCTACGAGCCGATGATGATCTTCGAGCCCATCGAGGGCGAGTGGCTGCCGTGGCTGGCCACGGGCTCGGCGTGGAACGAGGACGCGACCCAGGTGAGCTTCACGCTGCGCGAGGGGGTGAAGTGGTCGGACGGGGAGGCCTTCGACGCCGACGACGTGCGCTTCACCTTCGAGCTGCTGCGCGAGACCCCGGCCCTGGACCTGCGCGGGGTGTGGTCGCACATCGAGGCCATCGAGGTCCGCGGCAGCCACGAGATCGCGTTCACCTTCGCCGCGCCCCACGTGCCGGGCTTCTCGGATCTGGCCCACCAGCCGATCGTCGCCGAGCACGTGTGGTCGAAGGTCGAGGACCCGATCAGCTTCGCCAACGAAGAGCCCGTGGGCACGGGGCCCTTCACCGAGGTGCGCACCTTCCAGACCCAGGTCTACGAGCTCGGCAAGAACCCGCACTACTGGCAGCCCGGGCGCCCGGCCGTCGACGCGATCCGCTTCCCGGCCTTCGCCTCCAACGACCAGGCCAGCTTGGCCCTGGTCCGCGGCGAGATCGACTGGGCGGGCTACTTCGTGCCGGTCATCGATCGAACCTTCGTCGCCCGCAACCCCGAGCACCACCACTATTGGTTCCCGCTCCTCGACGGGACCGTGTTCCTCTACGCCAACACCGAGCTCGAGCCCTACGACGACGTGGCCGTGCGCAAGGCCATCAGCCGGGCCATCGATCGCGAGATGGTGGTCAAGGTGGCCATGCACGGCTACACGCGGCCCGCGGACGCGACGGGGTTGTCCGACGCCTACGCGCGCTGGCGGGACCCCGAGGTCGCCAAAGGGGACTGGGTGAAGCACGACCCCGACAAAGCGGGCGCGGCCCTCGACGCGGCCGGGCTGGTGCGCGGCTCCGACGGCTGGCGGACCTTGCCCGACGGCTCGCGCTGGCGCCCGCAGATCAACGTGCCCGCGGGCTTTTCGGACTGGGTGCGCGCCGGTCAGGTGATGGCTGCCAACCTCCAGGCCGTGGGCATCGACGCCCGGCTCAAGACCTACGACTTCGGGGCCTGGTTCGACAAGCTGCAGCGCGGCGACTTTGGCCTGTCCCTGGGCTGGACCGAGGTCGATCCCACGCCCTACGGCTTTTATCGCAACATGATGAGCCCGGCGACGGTGGTGCCCCTGGAAGAGTCGGCCCCGGTCAACTGGCACCGCTACGGCTCCGCGGAGGCCGAGGCCGCGCTCGCGGACATGGCCAGCGTGGCTGACGAGGACCGGCAGCGCGCGCTCGTCGTCCGTCTGCAGCAGATCTTCTCCGAGGAGGCGCCGGCCATCCCGCTGTTCCCCGGGCCGCTGTGGGCCGAGTTCAACACCGAGCGCTTCACCGGCTTCCCGACCCGCGAGAACGCCTACGCCTCGCCCTCACCCAACGCCATCCCCCAGGCCCTGCTCGTGCTGACCCGCGTCGAGCCGCGGGGCTCGTCCACCGCTCAACCGGAGCCCCGCCCGTGAAGTACGTCCTGCGCCGGCTGCTCTTTTACGTGATCGCGGCGTGGGCCTCGGTGACCCTGGCCTTCTTCATCCCGCGGATGATGCCGGGCGACCCCACGTCGACGATGTTCGCCCGCTTCAAGGGCAAGCTCGATCCGGCGGCCCTCGACGACCTGCGCGCGGCCTTTGGCTTCACCGACGGGACCCTGCTCGAGCAGTACGGCGTCTACCTGGGCAACGTGCTGCGGGGCGAGCTGGGCATCTCCATCGAGTACTACCCGGCGACGGTGTCCTCGGTGATCGGTAACGCGCTGGTCTGGACCCTGGTGCTCGCCGGCGTCGCGGTGGTCATCAGCTTCACCCTCGGGACCCTCGGCGGCGTGCTGGCGGCGTGGCGTCGGGGCGGCTGGCTGGACTCGACCTTGCCGCCGCTGTTCGTGCTGCTCGGGGCCTTCCCCTACTTTTGGCTGGCGATGGCCCTGTTGTTCGTGCTCGGCTTTCAGCTCGAGCTCTTCCCCCTCGGCCACGCCTACGACGACCGCATCGCGCCGGAGGCCAGCTGGGCGTTCTTCTCGAGCGTGGTCGGCCACGCCGTGTTGCCGGCGGCGACCATCGTGCTGGCGACCATGGGCGCGTGGATGCTCGACATGCGCAACACGATGATCGCGGTGATGGGCGAGGACTACATCAAGCTGGCGGTCGCCAAGGGCCTGAGCCCGCGGCGCGTCATGCTGCGCTACGCCGCGCGCAACGCCTTGCTGCCCAACGTGACCAGCTTTGGCATGGCCCTGGGCTTCGTGGTCAGCGGCTCGATCCTCACCGAGATCGTGTTCTCCTATCCGGGCCAGGGCTACCTCCTGCTCCAGGCCGTGCAGAGCCAGGACTACCCGCTGATGCAGGGGCTGTTCCTGACCATCACCCTCGCGGTGCTGGGCGCGAACTTGCTGGTCGACGTCGCCTACGCCTGGCTCGATCCGCGCACGAGGCAGGGCTGATGGACGCGCTGCTCAGCAACCGCAAGGCCCTGTTCGGGGGCGCGATCATGGTGACGTTCCTGCTCATGGCCTTGGTCGGCCCGTGCTTCGTCCAGGACCCCAAGGGCTTCGTCGGCCTGCCCCTGCAGCCGCCCTCGCTCGATCACTGGCTCGGGACCACGGGTCAGGGCCAGGACGTGCTCGCGCAGACCGTGGCCGGGGCGCGCTCGTCCCTGTCCATCGGCCTCATCGTCGGTTTTTCCGTGGTCGCGATCGGGGCGCTGGTCGGGACCACGGCGGGCTACTTCGGCGGCTGGGTCGACGACGTGCTCAGCACGGTCATCAACGTGTTCCTGATCATGCCGGGCTTGCCGCTGATGGTCGTGCTCGCGGCCTACCTGCCGCCGGGCCCCGGGTCCATCGCGCTGGTCCTGATCCTCACGGGCTGGAGCTGGTCCGCCCGCGTGGTCCGCTCCCAGGCGCTGTCCCTGCGCAGGAAGGACTTCGTCGCCGCGGCCCAGGTGGCGGGCGAGCGGCCGCTGCGGATCATCGCCGTGGAGATCCTGCCCAACATGACCTCGCTGCTGGTCTCGGCCTTCATCGGCGCGACCAACTACGCCATCGCGGCCCAGGTCGGCCTCGAGTTCCTCGGCCTCGGGGAGGTCAGCGCGGTGACCTGGGGGACCAACCTCTACTGGGCGACCAACGACGCCGCCCTGCTCACGGGCTCGTGGTGGACCTTCGTGCCCACGGGCCTGGCCGTCGCCCTGGTCAGCTTCTCGCTGGTGCTCATCAATACGGCCCTCGACGAGCTCGGCAACCCGCGCCTGCGCTCGGAGCGAGCCTTTGTCCAGGCCCTCGGCCTGCGCGCCATCTCCCCCGACGAGCCGACCCCCGTGGTCCGGAGGCCCTCGTGAGCGACGCGCTGCTGACCGTCGAGGACCTGTGCGTCGACTACGTGACCGAGCGCGGCTGGCTGCGCGTGGTCGACAAGGTCAGCTTCGAGGTCCAGCCCGGCGAGATCATGGGCCTGGCGGGGGAGTCGGGCTCGGGCAAGAGCACGATCATCCAGGCCATCTTGCGGGTGCTCAAGGCCCCCGGGGTGATCACCGGCGGCACGGTGCGCTTCGACGGCAAGGACGTGCTCGCCCTCGACAAGCGCGGCCTTCGGGGGCTGCGCTGGTGCGACATCTCCCTGGTCTGCCAGTCGGCGATGAACGCCCTGAACCCGGTGATCACCATCGGCGAGCAGCTCGGCGACGCCATCGAGGCCCACGAGGGCGTGCGCCGCTCCCAGGCCCTGGTCCGCGCCCGCGAGCTCCTCGAGCTCGTCGGCATCGAGGGCAGCCGGGTCCACGCCTACGCCCACGAGCTCAGCGGCGGCATGCGCCAGCGGGTGGTCATCGCCATGGCCCTGGCCCTGCGCCCGCGCCTGGTGCTCATGGACGAGCCGACCACCGCCCTCGACGTGGTCGTGCAAAAGGAGATTCTCCAGCAGATCATCCGCCTGCGCCGGGAGCTCGGCTTCGCCGTCATCTTCATCACCCACGACCTGAGCTTGATGTTCGAGCTGTGCACCCACGTGGGGGTGCTCTACGCCGGGCGCTTGGTCGAGCACGCGCCCTCGCAGGCGCTGTTCGAGCGGCCCATGCACCCCTACACCCTCGGGCTGATGCGCTCCTTCCCCGATCTGCACGGCGAGGGCGACGATCTGGTCGGCGTGCCCGGGAACCCGCCGGACCTGTGGAAGCCGCCCAAGGGCTGCCGCTTCCATCCGCGCTGTCCCCAGGCCTTCGCCGACTGCTCGACGCGCGCGCCCCAGCTGCGGGCCTTGGTCGGGCATCGCCACGCGGCCTGTCACCTCGTGGATCAAGTGGATCAGCTGGATCAGCTGGATCAGCTGGATCAGGTCGATCAGGAGGAGAGCCCGTGAGCAGCCAGCCCCTGCTCGAGCTCGATCAGCTCGTCAAGGTCTACGAGGGCCGCGACGGGCTCAAGACCACCCGCGTCCGGGCGCTGAACCACGTCAGCTTGGCCCTCCACCGCGGCGAGGCCCTGGCGCTGGTGGGCGAGTCGGGCAGCGGCAAGAGCACGACGGCCAAGATGGTCGCCCGCCTCGAGCGACCGACCAGCGGGACCATCCGCTTTGACGGCAAGGCGCTGAGCGGGCGCGTGGGCCTGGCCTACCGCTCCCGGGTCCAGATGATCTTCCAGGATCCCTTCGGCTCGCTGAACCCGGTCCACCGCGTCGCCCACCACATCGCCCGGCCGCTGATCCGCCACGGCAAGGCCAGGGGCAAGGCGGAGGTCCGCGAGCGCGTGCTCGAGCTGCTCGAGACCGTCGGGCTCACGCCGGCGGCTGACTTCGCCGACAAGTTCCCCCACGAGTGCTCCGGCGGCCAGCGCCAGCGCGTGGCGATCGCCCGGGCCCTCGCCGTCGACCCCGAGCTGATCCTCGCCGACGAGCCGACCAGCATGCTCGACGTCTCGCTGCGCATCGGCGTGCTCAACTTGCTGCGCGAGCTCAAGCGCGAGCGCGGCATCGCCTACCTGTTCATCACCCACGACCTGGCCTCGGCGCGCTACTTCGCCGACCGGGTGTTCGTGATGTACGCCGGCACCGTGGTCGAGTGCCTCGATCCCGAGCACCTCGGCGAGCAGGCCAAGCACCCCTATACGAAGCTGTTGCTGTCGGCCGTGCCCGATCCGCGCGGGGGCATCGAGCGGCCCCTGGAGGGCGCGAGCGGGTCCGCGAAGCTGGTCGACCCGCCGCCGGGCTGCCCCTTCGCGCCGCGCTGCAGCCACGCCCAGCCGAGCTGCGCGAAGGCGCTGCCGGAGCTGGTCACGGTGGAGGGGCAGCACGAGGTCCGCTGCCCGGTGGTGCTCGCCTAGCCGGACGCTTCACGCCGCCGCCGGGTCGCGTCGAGGCCGTCGGCGAGGCTGGCGAAGATCAGCGTCCCGGCTCCCCCTCGCTCGCCGTCCAGCCAGTCGTGCGGCGTCTCGGCCAGCAGCGAGGCGAGGGCGGGCTGGATCCCCGTCAAGATCGTCCGCGCCCCGACCAGGCGCAAGGTCCGAACCAGCGCGGCCACGGGCTCGACGCTGGCCGCGTCGGCGAGCTCGACCCCGGTGAAGTCGAGGACCACGTCGCGGATCGCCCGGGTGGTGACGGCGTCGAGCAGCGCTCGGTGATCGAGCGCATGCGCTCGCCGTCGAGGGTGCCGATCAGCGGGACGGTGAGGGTCCGGTCGGAGGTCGGCAGGATGGGCGCGGAGAGCTCGAGGATGCGGCCGCGTTGGGCCTCGACGGTGGCGAGGGCGACCTCGAGCTCGACGATCAGCCGGCTCTTGTCGCGGGCGTCTCGCTCGGCGCCGAGGCGCTGGGTCTCGTCGCGGAGGTGCAAGAGCACGGTCGGCTGACCCGTCGCGGGGTCACAGGTGCGGTGGGCTTCGAGGGCGTAGACGCGGCGCTTGCCGTCGCGGGTCGATTCGACGAGGGCGAGGTGGGCTTCGTCGCTCTCGAGCACCCCGAGGATGGCGGGGACCACGGCGGGATCGTCGAACCACTCGTGCAGCGCGCGCTCGCGGCCAAAGGCTCGCACGGCGGCGGGGTTGAGGCTGAGGCGCTCCCCGTCGGCGTCGAGCAGCACGACCGCCGTGCGGATGTGGCGGAGCGCCTCCGCCCCGCGCAGGGTCTCGACCTTGGCCTCGTCCTTGGGCGGGAGGGCGTGGTGGAGAAACATGGTCTCGCCCGCCTCGCCCTCGAGCAGGCTGATGTAGCCCAGCAAGCGCCGGGGGACGCCGTGGGGGTAGATGGTCCACTCGCTCTCGATGTGCTGGACGGTCCCGGAGCGGATCGAGTCGGCCCACTCGAGGTACTGCACGCGCGTCGAGGGCGAGGTGTCGCTCAGGTCGCGGGCGAGGAAGGACTCGAGGGAGGTGGCGCGCCACAGCTCGAGGGCCGCGGCGTTGGCCCACATGAAGCGCAGCGGGTCGAGGGCGGCGACCCACGTGGGGATGGGGGAGTGGCCGAACACGGCCATGCGCTCCGCGAGAGACACGCGCCATTGTCCCACGAAACGCGCCGTAGGGCGCGCGAGCTCAGCGCGGCATTGCACGCAGCCGACCTCCACGAAGGCCATCTCCCGCGCCTCGAGGATGGGCGGGCGTGCGGGCCTGCGCTGCGATGGTCGGGGTGGTCGCCGACCAACCCCGGCGTCACGATCGAGCGAGCTCCGTCATTGGCAGGGCGGGTCCTCGGGCGCCCACCAGTTCCCGCTCATCGCCAGCAGCGAGAGCATGGTGATCGAGTCCCCGTAGTAGGTGTGCCCGTCCGCGGCGATCAGCGTGTCCCACAGGTTGTTCAACCACGCCTGGCTGCCGGGGTCGGCCATGGCCGCGACGCCGAAGGGCGCGGCGAAGGCGAGCTCGAAGTAGTCGCCCGTGGGCAGGGCGTCGCCGTCGAGCCAGTAGCCCGCGCGGATGTTGCCGGGCGAGCCGCCCGTGGCCGACTGCACCCAGCCGTTCATCTGCGTGACCGCGGCCTGGGCCCGGGGGTCGCCGTTGAGCAGGTAGTCGACGCCGATGCGCCACGGGTTGCGGCAGGCGTTGAAGTAGTACTCGCCGTCGTAGGGGCCCTCGAGCCAGTTGGGCGAGACCGGGGAGGGGCTGCCCGAGGTCGGGTGCTGGATGAAGTCGGGGAGCAGGCCGCTGCCCTGGCTGTAGGTGGCCTGGACCGTGGCGATGAGATCGTAGGTCGCGTTGCGCACCCCGTCCCAGCGCCCGCCGATGAAGGTCGCGAAGGTCGCGAAGTGGGCGGGCATGAAGTCGCTGGATCGCGTGGCGTCGTAGTAGGTGGCGTTGCTGGGGTGGGTCCAGTCGCCCAGGCGCACGTAGCTGCCGCTGTCGTCGACCTCGGCCTGGTCGATGGCGCCGAGGATCGCCGCGGCCTCGCCGGCGTAGTCGATGGCCCCGCCCGAGCCCCACTGCTTGTTGGCCAGGAGCAGGGCGTAGGCGATGTCGAGGTCCCCGTCGGTCGCGCTCGTGGCCCCGTCGGTGTTCTCGCACACCCCGTCTTGGGCCCACGCCATGAGCTGCGAATTGCCCTGGCTCGGGTGGTCCCGGAAGTAGTCGTACATGCCGTCGAAGATGGCCTTGGCGTCGGGGTCGTGGCCGGCCATGTAGGCGCTGATCAGCATGCCGTAGCCGTGGGCCTCGCTGACGGTCAGGCGGTCGGCGGTCTGGATGTCGACGTAGTAGCGCCCGGTCCCGCAGCCGCCCGAGAGGTAGCGCTGCTTCCAGCCGGCGTAGAACTGGGCGACCTGCTGGTCGAGGGCGCCCTGCTCGAGGTGGTTGGGCAAGATGGTGCCGGGGGCGTAGCCGAAGGGGTGGCTGCCGAAGGGCTGGGCCGTGTCCCAGCTCCCCGAGCACGCGCCGTCGCCCGAGCCCTCGGTTCCGCCGGAGGTCGTGTCACCGCCGCCCGTGGTCCCGCCGGTGCTGCCTCCGGTGCTGCCCCCGTCGGTGCTGCCCCCGTCGGTGCTGCCGACGTCGTCGCTGCCCCCGAGCTCGGTGCCCGCCTCGAGATCTTCGGCGGTCACGTAGCAAGCGGTCAGGGTCAGCCCAGCTCCAGCACACACGGCCCACAGCGCACGTCGCATGCCGACAGGGTAGCGAGAGAGTCAGGGGAGGTGGATGTCGGTTTCGGGTCATCGAGATGGTCAAAAAATGTTGTTCCGCTGTCAGGACGACCTGAATGAAATTGATGATCGAGACGATTCGTTTTGACCATCGTCGCGCCGCCGTGGGCGGCATGGTGAGGGCCGATGACGACGCACCTCGAGCGCGAGATCGCCGAACAGCCCGCCAAGATCGAGGCTCTGATCCGAGACGGGCTGGGCGCGGCGCGGGACGTCGCGGCGCGGATCCGCGGGCACGGGCCGCGCTTCGTGGTCATCGCCGCCCGCGGAACCAGCGACAACGCGGCCCGCTACGCCAAGTACCTGTTCGGCCTGCGCCAGGGCTGGGTCACGGCCCTGGCCACGCCCTCGCTGCACACCCTCTACGGCGCCGCCCCGGACCTGCGCGACGCCCTGACCATCGGCATCAGCCAGTCCGGGCGCTCGCCGGACGTGGTCAGCGTGATCGAGGCGGGCCGCGGCCAGGGCGGGCTGACCCTGGCGATCACCAACGATCCCAGCTCGACGCTGGGCAAGGCCGCGGAGACGGTGCTCGAGCAGCGCGCCGGGCCGGAGCTGTCCGTGGCCGCGACCAAGACCTACACCACGCAGCTGGCGACGCTGGCGATGCTCTCGGCCTGCCTGTCCGACGACGGCGGGGCCATCGATGAGCTGCGCCGCATGCCCGAGCGCATGGCCGCGACCGTCGACGCCGCGGCGAGCCTGGGCGATCACGTCGAGCGCTACCTCGAGGGCCCGGGCTACTTCACCGTGGGGCGCGGCTTCAACTACTCCACCGCCTTCGAGATCGCCCTCAAGGTCAAGGAGACCAACTACGTCATCGCCGAGCCCTACTCCCCGGCGGACCTGCTCCACGGGCCCGTCGCGGTGGTCGAGGCCGGCTTCCCGGTGCTGGCCGTCGCGCCCCGGGGCCGGGTCGCGGCGAACATGGACGAGCTCATCGCCAAGCTGCGCGAGCGCGGGGCTCGGCTGCTGATCGTCGCCGACGATGCGGACCGCCTCGCGCAGGCCGACGTGCCCATGCGCTTGCCGACGGGGGTGCCCGAGTGGCTCAGCCCGCTGATCTCGGTGATCCCGGGGCAGGTCTGGGCCCAGAAGCTGGCCGTCGCCCGGGGCTTCGATCCCGATCGACCCCGGGGACTGAACAAGGTGACCCTGACCCTCTGACCGCTGCGCTGCGCAGCACTTGGGAGACGCGGAGTGGCTCGCACGGCCAAAACTGCGCCAGGGCGGCCTTCTTGGTATGAATGTCGGGTGGCGAACGCAGGGGACTCGGACGGAGCCTGGCTCCACCGGCTGCGCAATCACTACGCGATCCAAAACGTCACCGCGATGCGCCCGAGCTTGCCCTTTTGGGTGATCCACTGGCGCGACGACGGCAGCCTGGACTGGATGGAGCTCGGCGCCCCCTCGCGGGAGCTCAAGCCCTTCCACTTCGAGATCCACTTTGGCCGCGAGGAGCGACGCGACCAGCACTACCTCGAGGCCCTCGCGGAGGCCACGGACGCGGGCGGGCCGACGATCCGCGAGCTCTCGGGGTGGTGGGACTTGTTTTGCCCGATCCGCCTCGAGGGCGCGCCGCGGATGTTCCTGCACGCGGGTCAGTTCCTGCGCCGCCAGCCCAGCTGGGACTTCCTCGCGGCGCGCTGGCGCGAGCTCACCGGCCAAGAGCCGGCCGGGGCCAACCCCGACTTCGTGCGCTTCACCAAGATGGCGCTGAGCCTGCCGGTGCTCGAGGACGAGGCCGTCGAGGCGCTGCAGGAGTTCGCCCGGCTCTACGCCGACACCCTCGGGGGCTCGGACGAGGGCTCGATCCACGACCGCGTCGACGAGCTCAACGACGGCGTGCTCAACCGCCTGTGGCCCATCGACGACTGGGTGCAGCTGGCGCTCAGCGGCGAGAAATTCCAGCTCACGCCCTGGAACCTCGAGGGCGGGCTGACCCCGTGGATGAAGGAGGGCATGGGCATCTCCCGGCTGCCGACGGTGGCCATGGCGCTGATGCCCGTGGACCCGCCGACCTCGTCTTTGGACCCGACCCAGCTGCTGATCCGCAACGCCGAGCTGCAGCGGGCGGTGATCACCTTCGTGCGCGGCTTCAAGGAGACGGCCGCGACCACCCTCGAGGACTACGGCGTCTCGCTGATCACCTCGACCCGGCGCGGGCGCTCGAAGGCGCGGGCGCGGGTCGAGCTGCGCGAGCGGGCCCAGCAGCTCCAGGACTTCGTGCGCGAGCGCTTCGCCCTGCGCTGCGTGGTCGGCATCGGCAGCGCCTCGCCCCCGGGCTCGCGCCTCGACGGCTCCCTGCGCGAGGCGGTCCTGGCCCTGCACATGTGCGTACAGCTCGAGCGCGACGTGCTCTTCCACGACGAGCACGAGGGCAGCGAGCGCTTCGCCTACACGGCGCTGCACCGCTCGGGGCGCGCGCTGGTGGACGCCTTCGTCGAGGAGAACCCCAACGCCACCAAGCTGGCCGCGGACCGCTACGTCCGCCTGGTCCTGGTCTACGCCAAGGAGCGGGTCGAGATCGTGCGCGGGCAGCTGCTGGCGATGCTGTTTCAGATCCTCGACGCGATCCAGCGCCGCCACCCCATCAACGACGCGGCCCGGGACGAGTTCGCGGCCCAGCTGGTCCGCGAGCTCGAGTCGGCCCACGCCCTCTCGCACATCATCGAGGCCTTCAAGGCCGCGCTCGGGCGCCTGAGCTTCGTGTCCTCGCGGGTGCTCGAGGGCCCCAAGCTGATGCGCATCGAGGTCATCCTCCACCACCTGCGCTCGAACTACGCCGAGCAGCTGCGCCTGCCCGACGTGGCCAAGAAGGCCGGCATGTCCGTGCCCGCGTTCAGCCGCGCGTTCAAGCAGGCGACGGGGGCCTCCTTCCTCGCCTACCTGCGCGAGGTCCGGGTCGAGCACGCCAAGCGACTGCTGATGACGACGCCCCTGATCGCCGAAGAGATCGCCCACGCCTGCGGCTTCCAGTCGCAGCACCACCTGATCCGCTCGTTCAAGAAGGTCACCGGGGAGACGCCCGGGGCCTTCCGCGAGTCCATGCGCAGGCGCAGCGATGACAGCTGAAGCCGATTGGGGGCAGCTGCTGGGCGACGCGCCGGTGCTGCCGGTGGTCGCCGTCGACGATCCCGAGCGCGCCGTGGCCCTGAGCCGGGCGCTGGTCGAGGGCGGGCTGCCCTGCGTCGAGATCACCCTGCGCAGCCCCAAGGCCCTGGCCTGCATCGCGCGCGTGGCCGCCGAGGTGCCCGGGGCGGTGGTCGGGGCGGGGACGCTGACGCGCGCGGGCGAGGTCGCCGAGGCCGAGGCCGCGGGCGCGCGCTTTTTGGTCAGCCCCGGGCTGACGCCGACGCTCGCAGACGCGCTGCTGGCCTCGAAGCTGCCGGCCTTGCCCGGGGTGGCGACGCCCTCGGAGGCCCTCGCCGCGCGCGCGCGGGGCTTTGGGGCGGTCAAGGTGTTCCCCGCGGCCGCCCTGGGCGGCCCGGGCTTTTTGCGGGCCCTGGCCGCGGTCACCGGCGACCTGCGCCTGTGCCCGACGGGCGGGGTGGGGCCGGCGACGCTGGCCGAGTACTTCGCCTGCCCGCGGGTGTTCGCGGCCGGGGCGAGCTGGCCGTGCGCCAAGGAGCTCATCGCGGAAGGGCGCTGGGGCGAGGTCCGCGAGCGGGCTCGAACCCTGGCGAGCGCGGCCCGGGCTGCGCTTGCGGGAGAGCCCTCGTGACGCTGCGCATCGGCATCGACCTGGGCGGCACCAAGATCGCCGCCGTCGCCCTCGACCGAACCGGAGCCGTGGTCGCGTCGCGGCGCGTGCCCACGCCGCAGGACTACGGCGAGATCCTCGACGCCCTCGCCGGGGTCGTCCGCGGCATCGAGGCCGAGCTCGACGCCCGAGCCAGCGTGGGCATCGGGACGCCCGGCGCGGGCTGCCCGGACACGGGCATCATGCGCTACGCCGAGAACACCGGCCTCGAGGGGCGGCCCTTCCTGGCCGACATCTGCGGGCGCCTGGAGCGGACCGTGAAGGTGGCCAACGACGCCAACTGCTTCGCCCTCAGCGAGGCCACGGACGGCGCGGGAGCGGGGGCAGAGGTCGTCCTCGGGGTCATCCTGGGCACGGGCGTGGGCGCGGGCCTGGTCGTGCACGGGCGCGCGCTGGCCGGGGTCAACGGCCTCGCCGGCGAGTGGGGGCACAGCCCGCTCCCGTGGCCGGGGGAGGGCGAGCTGGACATCGCGCCGTGCTACTGCGGGCGCACCGGCTGCACGGAGATGTTCCTAGCCGGCCCCGCGATCGCGGCCGACCACCTGCGGGTCACGGGGCGGGCGGCCTCGTCCGCCGAGGTCGTGAAGCTCGCCCGCGGCGGCGAGCCGGGGGCCCGCGCGACCCTCGATCGCTTCCTCGATCGCCTCGCCCGGAGCCTCGCGCCCGTGGTCAGCCTGCTCGATCCCGGAGTCATCGTGTTCGGCGGCGGCGTGTCCAAGACCGCCGAGATTTACGCCGAGCTCCCGGCGCGCATGGCCCCCTGGATCGCCTTCGAGGCCCCGCGCACGCGGATGTTGCCGTCCGTGCACGGCGACGCCTCGGGGGTCCGCGGGGCGGCCTGGCTGTGGTCGCCGGCGGACTGGGAGCGGGGTCTTCCGGCGGCCTGGCGGGGCTCTCCGGCCTTCGCCGGGACGTAGAAAACATCCGCTGAGATGATAATTTAGCGCCATCGGCTGGTCCCTCGGGGGTGATATCCCGATGGCTGAATCCGATGAAAAGCCGCGTCCATGTCCCCTTGCTGAGTTCTTTTGCGCTGTGCGCGGCGTGTAGCACGAGTTCCGTTTCGGCGGACGCCAACATCGCCACGGTCGCGCTGGGCAAGCAAGCCGACGCCCTGGCGGCGCCCGCCGTGCCCGGCGTGAACGTGCCGGCGATCAAGGTCGACACCGTCGGCTACCCGAGCGGCTGGCCGAAGGTCGTGATCTTCAACGTCGATCCGGCGGGGGCGCAGCTCTTCGACGCGAACGGCCAGGCGGTGGGGCCCATCGAGGCGACGCCCAAGGCCCTCGGCGAGGACGCGGCCTCGAAGGACCCAGTGTGGCAGGTGGATCTGGGCGAGCTCCCGGCCGGGCGCTACAGCATCGGCGTGGGCGAGGCCCGCTCGGACGTGTTCGAGGTCGGCCCCAAGGTCTACGACACGGCCCTGGTCGCGGCCCAAAAGCACTTTTACTTCCAGCGCACGCGCACGGCCCTGGTCGAGCCCTACGCGGTCTGGGAGGGCGACGCCTACCTGCGCGAGACGGCCTCCCACGTCCACGACGACGTCGGCTGGGACCTCCTCGACTACCCGGCCAAGAAGCGCAAGTGGACCGTCGAGGGCGGCTGGCACGACGCCGGCAACTTCGACATGTACGTGCCCTCGACGGCGCCGACCTCCCAGGCCTTGCTGATGGCCTACGACGCCAACCCCTCGCTGTTCGCGGACAACCAGCTCAACATCCCCGAGTCTGGCAACGGCGTGCCCGACCTCCTCGACGAGGCGCGCTGGGGCATCGTCTGGGTGCTGTCCATGCAGGAAGACAGCGGGGTGTTCCGGGCCAACGAGGCCGTGGTCAAGTGGTCGCCCGAGGGGCCCGCGGACAAGGACAAGACGGAGCGGTGGATCGCCGGACCGAGCTCTTCGGCCACGGCCAAGGCCGTCGCCGTGCTCGCCCGCGCGTCCGTGGTCTACCGGCCCTTCGACGCCAAGTTCGCCGATCGCTGCGCCGCCGCGGCCAAGAAGGGCTGGGCCTGGCTCGAGCAAAACCCCGGCCACCTGCGCGCCGAGAAGGCGCCGGACAGCGAGCAGCCGCTGTGGGACGACGAGCCCGAGTTCAACGACTTCGGCGCGCGCTTCATCGCCGCCTCCGAGATGTGGCGCGCGTTCCAAGAGCCCGCGGCCCAAAAGCGCATCGCCGCCGCGCTGGCGGATGAGCGCTGCAGCGTCAAGGAGATCAACAGCGGCGCCTGGGCCAACCTCAGCCGCTGGGGCGTGGCCGTGGTCGCGGCCGACGACACCATCGACGCCAAGCTCCGCGAGGACGCCCGCACCAAGCTGCGCGCCGCGGCCGACGAGCTGCGCATGCGGGTCGAGGGCGAGGACGGCTACCGCTGCGCCTCGGGCCTCAACGACTACTACTGGGCCCACAACTCGAACCTGCTCGAGAAGGCCCACGTGCTCGCCGTGGCCGCGGAGGTGTTCGACGAGCCCGCCTACGAGCAGGCCGCCCGCGATCAATGGCACTGGATCCTCGGCCGCAACCCCAACGGCTACTCCATGGTCACGCGGGTCGGGAAGGGGCCGACGACCATCTATCACATGGAGTGGGGTGAGACGGATCGGCCGCCCCCGGGCTACCTCGTCGGCGGACCCAACTACTCCAACATGCGCTTTTTGAGCCCCGACGCCCCGGCCAAGGCCTTGCTGTGGGACAACCCCAGGCCCCTGCGCACCGGCACGCCGGCCCACGCGATGTGGCATTGGAAGCAAGAGGAGCTGTGGGAGGGGGGCTTCATCCCCGAGGGCGAGTGGATCGAAGGATGGTGGGCCGTCACCGAGCCCGACATCATCTACAACGCGAACCTGGTGCTGGTCGGCGCGAGCCTGATCTGATTTGAGCTGAGCTGGAAACGAACATGAGCCGACGAGGTCGCAGTCTGATCAACGCCGGGTGGCGGGTGCAAAGCTCCGCCAAGGTGGACGCCGGGGGCGAGGCGGTCGCCAGCCCTGGCTTCGAGGCCCACGGCTGGTACCAGGCCGAGCTGCCGGCGACGGCGCTCGGGACCCTGGTCGAAGCCGGGGAGTACCCCGACATCTTCCACGGCACCAAGTTGCGCGAGGTCCCTGGGCAGGGGCCGCGGGCGCAGAACTTCTCCAACCACAAGATGCCGGAGGACAGCCCCTTCGCGGTGCCGTGGTGGTTCCGCCGGAGCTTCCGCCTGGACCCCAAAGAGCTGGCCGCGGGCGAGCGGGTCAGCCTCGAGTTCGACGGCGTCAACTACCGCGCGCGGGTGTGGCTCAACGGCAGCGTCATCGCCGAGCCCACGGAGATCGTCGGCACCTACCGCGAGTTCGAGGTCGACATCACCGATCAGCTCAGCCCGAGCGGGGACAACGTCCTCGCCCTCGAGCTGTTCGCGCCCAAGCCCTGCGACCTGTCGAACACCTGGGTCGACTGGAACCCCTCGCCCTCCGACAAGAACATGGGCATCTGGCGGGACGTGTGGCTGACCCGCACCGGGCCCGCGGCGCTGCGCCACCCGGCCGTGCTGACGGCGCTCGAAGCTGACGGCAGCGCCCGCTTGACGGTGCTCGCGGACCTCGAAAACCGCGGGGACGAGCCCGTCACGGCCCTGGTCCACGGCGAGTTCGAGGGCCACCGCTTCTCGAAGACCGTGACCCTCGCGCCCCAGTCTCGAGCGCGCGTGCTGTTCACCGCCGAGGACGCGCCCTGCCTGCACGTGCGCGAGCCCGAGCTGTGGTGGCCGCGGCACCTGGGCGATCCGGCGCTGCACCGCATGGCCCTCGAGGTCGAGGTCGGCGGGGTCACCAGCGACGCCGAGGACTTCGAGTTTGGCATCCGCACCGTCGAGGGCGTGCGCACCGAGGAGGGCTACGCGGCCCTAGAGGTCAACGGCCAGCGCGTGCTGATCCGCGGCGCCGGCTGGGCCCCGGATCTCTTCCTGCGCCGCGATCGCGCCCGGGAGTGGGCGCAGATCGACTACGTCCTCGACATGAACCTCGACACCATCCGCTTCGAGGGCATGCTCGAGCGGGCCGAGTTCCTCGAGCGCTGCGATCGCGAGGGCATCATGGTCATCGCCGGCTGGTGCTGCTGCGACCAGTGGGAGAAGTGGGCCGAGTGGAAGCAGGAGAACTTCGTCGTCGGGCCGGAGTCGCTGCGCAGCCAGGTCCGCCGGACCCGTCGCCACCCGTGCATGGTCGCGTGGTGGTACGGCAGCGACTTCGCGCCGCCGCCGGAGGTCGAGCGCTCCTACCTCGCGATCCTCGAAGAAGAAGCGTGGCCCAACGCCTACCACTCGAGCGCCTCGCACCGCCCCGCCGAGATGACCGGCGACTGCGGCATGAAGATGCTCGGGCCCTACGAGTACGTGCCGCCCAACTACTGGCTCGAGGACACTGAGCGCGGCGGGGCCTTTGGCTTCGCGACCGAGATTTGCTCGGGTCCTGCGGTCCCGCCCATCGAGAGCCTGCGCAAGATGCTGCCGGCCGAGAGCCTGTGGCCCGTCGACGAGACCTGGCACTTCCACGCCGGCGGCCAGGAGTTCCACAACATCGACATGTTCACCCAGGCCGTCGAGGCCCGCTACGGCGAGCTCGGGGGGGTCGAGGACTTCGCCCAGCTGTCCCAGCTGCTCACCTACGAGTGCCAGCGGGCGATGTTCGAGGCCTACACCCGCAACAAGACCCGCGCGGCCACGGGCGTGGTCCAGTGGATGCTCAACAACGCGTGGCCGTCGATCATCTGGCACGTCTACGACTACTACCTGCGCCCGGGCGGGGGCTACTTCGGGACCAAGAAGGCCTGCGAGCCCGTCCACGCCCTCTACACCTACGACGACCGCGGGGTGTGGATCGACAACAGCCTCGGCGAGGGCTTCGAGGGCCTGCGCGCGGCGGTGCGGGTGTTCGACCTCGACAGCAAGCTCATCCACGAGCGCCGCGATCGCGTCGACGTGGCCGCGAACGGCCAGCGCCAGGTCACCACGCTGCCGGACTTCGCGGACCACGGCCCGCTGGTGTTCGTCGAGCTCTCGGTCAGCTCGAGCGCCGGTGAGCGCCTGAGCCACAACGTCTACGCCCTGCCGGCGCGCCTCGACGAGCTCGAGCACGACAAGGGCACCTGGTACTACACGCCCGTGGCCCGCCACGCGGACCTGCGCGCGCTGAGGCAGCTGCCCCCGGCCGAGCTGGCCGTGCGCGTGAGCGCTGACGAAGGCGATCGGGGGGATCAGGGCTGGGTCGCGGAGCTCGAGAACACGGGCGAGGCCCTGGTGTTCTTCGCCCAGCTGCGCCTGACCGACGCCGCGGGCGAGGACCTGCTGCCGGTGCTCTACTCCGACAACTACCTGAGCGTCATGCCCGGAGAGGCGGCGCAGGTCCGGGTGAGCTTGCCCGGCGGCGCGGCCATCCCCGCCGACGCGCGCCTCGAGATCGGGGCCATCAACCTCGAGGCGCGGAGCCATCGACCGCCCGAAGAACACGGGGGCGCGACGGCGAGCGCGGGCGCGGGGGGGGCCCCCGACCCTTTCGCCGGGCCGGTCGACGCTGAAGTCCTCGTCTTCGGCGCGACCGGTGACCTCGCCTACCGCAAGCTGTTCCGGGCCCTCTACCAGCTGGTCCGCGCCGGCGACCTGAGCCGCAGCTCGGGGCTGCACGGCGTCGCCCTGGGCGCGATGAGCCGGGACCAGTTCAACCAGCACGTCGCCGAGGCGATCACGGAGACGCTGACCCCACGAGAGCGCGACCCGCTGACCACGGCGGCCTTCGTGGGCGCGTGGCACTACGACGATCTTGGAGAAGCCGACGGAGTCGCCTGGTCGCGCCTGGCCGAGCGCCTGCGCGGCAGCACCAAGCCGCGGCTGATCTACCTGGCGACGAGCAGCGCCCACTACGGATCGCTGTGCGACGGCCTCGCCGGGGCCGGGCTGATCACGCCGGGCACCCGCCTGGTGATCGAAAAGCCCATCGGCCACGACTCGGCCAGCGCCGAGCGCATCAACGCCGACGTCGCCCGCCACTTCGACGAGGGCCAGGTGTTCCGCATCGACCACTACCTGGGCAAGGAGACCGTCCAGAACCTGCTCGCGCTGCGCTTCGCCAACGTGCTGTTCGAGCCGCTGTGGCGCAACACCGTGGTCGAGGAGGTGCAGATCACCGTCGCCGAGGACATGGGCGTCGAGGGCCGGCTGGACTTCTACGAGCGCACCGGGGCGCTGCGCGACATGGTCCAGAGCCACCTGCTCCAGCTGGTGTGCCTGGTCGCCATGGAGGTCCCCCACGCGCTGACGGCCGAGGCCGTGCGCGCCGAGAAGCTCAAGGTCATGAGCGCGCTGCGGCCCATCCGGGGCGCCGAGGTCGACCGCTGCACGGTCCGGGCGCAGTACGAGGGCTACGGCCTCGAGCACAGCGAGACCGAGACCTACGCGGCGATCCGGGCCGAGGTCGCCAACTGGCGGTGGGCGGGGGTGCCCTTTTACCTGCGCACGGGCAAGATGCTGAGCCGACGACGCTCGCGGATCTCGCTCAAGTTCCGCGAGGTGCCCCAGTCGATCTTCCCGGGCAGCCAGGCGCTGCGGGCCAACCAGCTCGACTTGCTGTTGCAGCCCGACGACGGCATCCGCCTGAAGCTGATGGCCAAGGAGCCCGGGCACGGCATGGCGCTGCACGGCGCGAACTTGTCCCTGGACTTCCACGAGCACGACGACCGGCGCCGGCCCTACTCCTACGAGCGCTTGCTGCGGGACGCCCTGCGCGGGGACTCGACGCTGTTCGTGCACCGCCGGGAGGTCGAGCTGGGCTGGGCCTGGGTCGACCCCATCATCGAGCACTGGCGCAGGCGAGGGCGCTCGGGGTTGCTGCGCTACGCGCCCGGGAGCGCCGGGCCCTCGGGGGCGGACCGCCTGTTCGGCAGCCGCTCGGGCTGGGACGACGCGTTCCTGAGCGAGGACCCCAAGCCGCCGAAGTGAGGACGCCGTGAGCATCGATCTGCACGAAGCCGAGGGGCGGAGGGAGCTGGGCGCCGCGGTGGCGCGGCGCGTGCTCGAGGCCCTCGGGCGCGCCCTGGCCTCGTCCGCCTCAGCGCGCGCCCTGGTCAGCGGCGGGAGCACGCCGGGGCCCTTCTTCGACGCCCTGGTCGAGCTGGGCTCGGGGCTCGACTGGTCCCGGGTGGAGATCGGGCTCGTCGACGATCGCTGGGTCCCCCCGGACCACCCCGCCAGCAACCTCCGCCTGGTCCGCGAGCGCCTGTGCCGCGGCCCGATCGCGGAGGCGCGGGTGCGCGGCCTCGGGGCCGTCGAGCTCGACGCGAGGGCGAGCGTGCGCGCGGCCGACGAGCGCGCGCGCAGCCAGCCCCCGCCCGCGGTCGTCGTGCTCGGCATGGGCGGCGACGGCCACTTCGCCTCGCTGTTCCCCGGCATGCCCGGGCTGGCCGCGGCCCTCGACGTCGACGCGCCGCCCGGGGTGCTCGGGGCCCTCGCGCCGAGCCCCCCGCAGGCCCGCGTGAGCCACAACCTCGCGGCGCTGCTGGCCGCGGACGATCTGATCTTGCACATCACCGGCGCCGAGAAGCGCGAGGTCTTCGAGCGCGCCCGCGCGGACGCCGAGCCGGCGCTCCCCGTCCGCGCGCTGCTGCGGGCCGCCGAGCGCCGCGAGCGAGGCCTCGCCGTGTACTGGGCGCCCTAGCAGCCGCGCTGAGACCCCGCGAGCCGAGCCGTCCCGAGGGCTCGCCGCATCGAGCCAGACACAGACAGCCATGCCCGTCCACCCCACCGTCGATCGCGTGACCCGAGCCATCCGCGAGCGCAGCGCCCTGGCGCGCGCGCGCTACCTCGAAGCCATGGACGCGCAGGCGGCCTCGCTGCCGGGATCAGGAAATTCCGGCGCGAAGCCGGCGCGCCGGGGGCTCGCCGCGCCCAACTTGGCCCACGCCCTCGCGGCCGCGCCGAAGGACGACAAGCACCACCTCCAGGTGCTGCCCTCGCCCTCCGTCGCCATCGTCACCGCCTACAACGACATGCTCTCGGCCCACCAGCCCTACGCCGCCTACCCGCCGCGCATCAAGGCGGCGCTGCGCGAGGTCGGCGCGGTGGGTCAGGTCGCGGGCGGCGTGCCGGCGATGTGCGACGGCATCACCCAGGGTTACCCGGGCATGGAGCTGAGCCTGTTCAGCCGCGACGTCATCGCGATGAGCGCGGCGGTGGCCCTGAGCCACGGGACCTTCGACGCGGCGCTGTGCCTGGGCGTGTGCGACAAGATCGTCCCCGGCCTGCTCATCGGGGCGCTGCGCTTTGGCCACCTGCCCATCGCCTTCGTGCCGGCGGGGCCCATGCCCTCGGGGCTGCCCAACGCTCAAAAAGCGGCGGCCCGGGTGCGCTTCGCCAACGGCGAGATCGACGAGGCGGCGATCCTCGCCAGCGAGCTCCAGGCCTATCACAGCGCCGGGACCTGCACCTTTTACGGGACCGCGAACACCAACCAGCTGCTCATGGAGGTCATGGGCCTGCACCTGCCCGGGGCGAGCTTCGAGCCCCCGGACACGGCCCTGCGCCACGCCCTGACCCGCGACGTGGCCCAGCGCGTGGCCCGGGCTGCGGGGGTCCCCAAGGCGTCGCTCGCAGCTCGCTTCGACGAGCGGGCGGTGGTCAACGGCGTGGTCGCGCTGCTGGCCACGGGGGGCTCGACCAACCACACCCTGCACCTGCCGGCGATCGCCGCGGCGGCGGGCATCGAGCTGCGCTGGGAGGACATGGACGCGCTCTCGGCCGTGGTCCCGCTGTTGACGCGCATGTACCCCAACGGCCAGGCCGACGTGAACCACTTCCGGGCCGCGGGCGGGACCGCCTACTTGATCAGCCAGCTCCTCGACGCGGGGCTGATCCACGGCGACGTGGGCACGGTCTTCGACCTTGGCACGGGGAAGGACGTCGGCCTCGAGGCCTACCGCCAGCGCCCGCGCCTGAGTGAAGCGGGCGCGCTCGAGTGGGTCGCCGGGCCCGAGCGCAGCGCCGACGAGGACGTGCTGCGATCGGCGACCGAGCCCTTCGCCCCGGACGGTGGCCTGCGAGTGATCCGCGGTCCCCTGGGCCGGGCGGTGATCAAGATCTCGGCCGTGGCCCCCGCCCACCGGCGCGTGCGCGCCCGGGCCCGGGTGTTCGAGGATCCGCTCGACCTGCTCGCGGCCTTCTCGGCCGGAGAGCTCGAGGGCGATCTGGTCGCGGTGGTTCGCGCCCAGGGCCCGCGGGCCAAGGGCATGCCCGAGCTGCACAAGCTCACCGCGCCCCTCAAGGCCCTGCAGCAGCGCGGCCACGCCGTGGCTTTGGTCACCGACGGGCGCATGTCCGGGGCCTCGGGCAGCGTGCCAGCGGCGATCCACCTGACCCCCGAGGCCGTCGACGGCGGCCCCATCGCCCAGATCCGCGACGGCGACTGGCTCGAGCTCGACGCCGAGGCCGGCGAGCTGCGCTGGCAGCCCGAGGGGGAGCGCGCGCCCGCGACCAATCCCGACATGGGCCAGGATGTCACTGGATTCGGGCGGGAGTTGTTTGCCATCTTTCGTGAGAAGGTCGGCCCCGCCGACCGCGGGGCGTCGGTGTTTGCCAACCTGAACCCCGAGCCCGCCTCAGCGCCGGAGCCGACATGACCGAGAGCATCCACGACCACGCCACCCGCCTGCGCGACCTGCCCCTCGCCGAGCTCGTCTCGGGCGAGGCCGGCACGCGGGCCGAGCCCTGGTACGAGCACCGCGTCGGCCCGCTGCTCGCCGACCTGCGCAAGCACCAGATCGACGACCCGGCCTGGCGCGCGCTGTTCGAGCTCGCCGAGGCCAGGGGCGTGCTGGCGACCCGCGACCGGATGTTCGCGGGCGAGGCGATCAACAGCTCCGAGGGCCGCCCGGTGCTGCACGTGGGCCTGCGCGCCCGCCCGGGCGAGTGCGTGGTCGAGGGCGAGGACATCGGCGCCCTGGCCAAGGCGGTGCGCGAGCGCATGGCCGTGTTCGCCCGCAGCTTTCGCGCCGGCGAGCTCAAGGGGGCGACGGGCGAGGTCCTCGATCAGGTCGTGTGCCTGGGCATCGGCGGCTCGGAGCTGGGCCCCAACATGGTGCTCGAGGCCCTGCGCGAGCACGTGCCCGCCGGCGTCACCATCCGCTTTCTGAGCAACATCGACGGCTCCGCGGTCAACCGGGCCCTCGCCGGCTTCGAGCCCGAGCGGACCTTGATGGTGGTCACCTCGAAGACCTTCACCACCCACGAGACCCTGCACAACGCCAGCTCCGTGCGTCGCTGGATCGAGGCCGGCGTCGGCGCGGACGGGGTCGGGGCGCACATGGCCGCGGCCACGGCCTCGCCCGATCGCGCCCGGGCCTGGGGCGTGCCCGAGGACCGCATATTCGAGTTTTGGCAGTGGGTCGGCGGCCGCTACAGCCTGTGGTCGGCGGTCGGCCTGCCCATCGTGCTGGGCGTCGGGCCGGAGCGCTTCGAGGCCCTGCTCGACGGCGCCCGCGAGCTCGACCGCCACTTCCTCGAGTCCCCCGCGGCGCTGAACCTGCCCCTCAAGCTCGCGCTGCTCGGCCACTGGTACGCGACGGGCTTCGACGCGCGGACCCACGCGGTGCTGCCCTACGACGCCCGCCTCGGCCGCCTCGTCGACTACCTGCAGCAGGTCGACATGGAGAGCAACGGCAAGTCCGTGACGGCCGCGGGCCAGGCCGTGGACGGGCGCACGGGTCCGGTGGTCTGGGGCGGGCCGGGCACCAACGGCCAGCACGCCTACTTCCAGCTGATCCACCAAGGCACGCACACGATCCCCGCGGACTTCTTGATCGCCATCGAGGCGCCGCCCGGGCGGGAAGACCACCACGCGATCTTGATGGCCAACTGCCTGGCCCAGACCCGCGCGCTGATGGTCGGCAAGGCCCAGGCGACGGTCGAGGCCGAGCTCGCGGCGGCGGGCGTCGACGCGGACACCATCGCGACCATGGCCCCCCAGCGGACCTTCAGCGGGAGCCGGCCGAGCACCACCGTGCTGCTCGAGCGCCTCGACCCCCGCGCCCTCGGGGCGGTCATCGCCCTCTACGAGCACAAGGTGTTTTGCCAGGGCGCGCTGTGGGGCCTCAACAGCTTCGACCAGTGGGGCGTCGAGCTGGGCAAGGTCCTCGCCAAGGAGCTGCTTTTGGTGGTCCAGGGCGAGGTGGCCCTCGACGACGCGGATTGCGACGCCTCGACGCGCGCGCTCATCGAGCAAATTCGCGCGGCCAGCTCGGATTGACGCAGGGCTGGGTAAATGGCCCGGAGTGCCCGCCAGGCCGGCCCAGAGGCGGTCTGAGGGCGCTCGGTGTAGGCGTTCAAAATCGAAACTCACCCGACCGAAAATGGCCATGACGCCATCGTTGTCAGGGCTAAGTTGGGACCATGTTCAAGCGTCTGTCCGTGGTGCCCGGCTTGCTGATGATCTCCCTGGGACTGGCCGGCTGCGGCGACAGTGGCGAGGACGGCAACTTGGAGGGCATCTCGACCCTCGACACGACCGCGGGCGATGATGTCGGGACCTCCGAGGGCTCGACGGGAGACGGCGACATGGGCACGACGGCGGATACGAGCACGGGCGACGGCGACACCACGACCACCACGGACGGCACGACCACGACGGACGGCGGCACGACCACCGACGGCGGGACCACGACGGGCGGCGATCCCATCGACAACCTCCCGCCCTCGGACCAGCCCCCCGGCAACCTGAGCCCCTCGGAGGTCCCGATGTTCGTCAGCTTTGGCTGGGACGACAACGCCTACTCGGGCCTCGAGGGCAGCGGGGGCACGGGCGGCATGCACTGGTCCACGGAGATGGTCAAGTCGCGCACCAACCCCGCGGGCTCGGGGCAGTCGGCGACCTACGACGGCGCGCCGGTGACCATGTCCTACTACTTCACGGGGACCTACATCGGCGCGTGGCAGTCGGAGAGCCCGACCTACGTCAAGCGCTCGTGGCGGGCGGCCTACGACGAGGGCCACGAGATCGGCAACCACACCTACTCGCACCCCCACGGCAGCGCCTACTCCGTGGCCCAGTGGACCCCGGAGCTGAGCGACACCCTCGACTGGCTGACCAAGCCCCACGACCCCAACGAGATCGACTTCGAGCCCGACGACACCAAGGGCATCGGCGTGCCCCTGGCCGAGATCTACGGCTTCCGCACGCCCTACCTCGAGTACAACGACAACACGCTCACGGTCCAAGAGGAGCTCGGCTTCCTCTACGACTGCTCCATCGAGGAGGGCTGGCAGCCCGAGCAGGACGGGACCAACTACAACTGGCCGTTCACCCTCGACAACGGCAGCCCCGGCCACGACGTGCTCGTCAGCTGGGACCTCAAGGAGCCGATCACCCCGCACCCGGGCCTGTGGGAGCTGCCCGTGCACCCGGTCATCGTGCCCCCGGACGCGGCCTGCGCCCAGTACGGCATCCCCACGGGCCTGCGCGCCAAGCTCAAGGCCCTGGTCAGCTGGTTCGACGAGGGCAGCGGCAAGATCACCGGCTTCGACTACAACCTGTGGGTCAGCTTCGGCCTGACCAAGGAGGAGTTCGTGGCGACCCTCAGCTACACCCTCGACCAGCGCCTCGCCGGCAACCGGGCGCCCTTCATGTTCGGCACCCACACCGACTACTACTCGAGCAAGTACACCGCGCCCATGAACTCGACGGCGCAGGAGCGGCGCGAGGCCATGGAGGCGTTCCTCGACTACGCGCTGAGCAAGCCCGAGGTGCGCGTGGTCTCGAACAAGCAGATCCTCGACTGGGTCCGCCAGCCCGTCGCGCTGTAGCGATCCGTCAGTACAAGAACACCGCGCCGGACTCGAAGGCCAGGCCTTCCTCCGGCGGGTTGTTGACACCTTTGGAGGTGTCGTCCTCGCGGTAGGCCCCCACGGCCAGGGTCTCGCCGTCGCCGCTGAGCGCGACGCAAGAGCCGAAGTCGTCGAGGTCGTCGGTGTTGGGGGCCTTGAGGTAGGCGACCTGGGACCACGCGCCGTCCTCGAAGGCGAACACGTAGGCGGCCCCCGAGCTGTCGAGCTCGTCTGTGTCCTGGGCCGCGGCGCTGTCGATGCCGACGCCGGCGCTGTCCTCTTCGTGGGCGCCGACGGCCAGCACGTTGCCGTCCGCGCTCAAGCCCAGGCCGGCGCCGAAGAAGTCCTCCTCGCCGGTGTTCGAGGCCTTGACGTAGGCCTGCTGGCTCCACTGGTTCATGGGGTCGCGGCGGAACAAGAACACGGCGCCCGAGTCGTCGGCGCTGGTGTCGAGGGGGTCGCCGTCGATGCCGGTGGCGCCGCTGTTCTCCTCGGGTGAGGAGACGGCGAGGGTGTCCCCGTCGGCGCTGAGCCGGATCTGGTTGCCAAAGCGCGCGCCGTGGGTGGGGTGGGGGGCTTTGACGTAGGCCTCTTGGGCCCACGCGCTGCCCGGGCCGTCGGGGCGGTGGAACACGTAGACGGCGCCCGAGCCCCCGACGGAGTTGTCGTCTTGATCGCCGTTGACGCCTCCGGAGCCCGAGTCTTCGTAGCGCGCGGACACGGCGAAGGTGTCGCCGTCGGCGCTGATGCTGAGGTCCTCACCGAAGTTGTCGCCACCTTGGGCGTTGGAGGCCTTGACGTAGTGGGCCTCGACCCAGGTGTCGTCGAGGCCGCGCTCGAACAGGTAGACCGCGCCGATGCTGCTGACGTCCCAGCCGTTGTCCATGGGCCCGTCGAAGCCCGTCGAGAGGCTGTCCTCACCGGTCGCGCCGACGGCCAGCAGGTCGCCGTCTCCGCTGAGCGCCACGGACATGCCGAAGCGGTCGTAGGCCTCGGCGTTGGACGCCTTGACGTACTCCTGGAAGCTCCACTGATCCAGGTTTGGGCCGCCGCGGACGTAGACGAAGGCTGCTCCGGACTGCTGGGCGCTGTGGTCGTCTGGATCGCCGCCGATGCCGACGGCGTCGCTCTTCTCCCAGGGGCTGGCGACCGCGAGGGTGTTGCCGTCGCCGCTGAGGGCGATGTGCTCCCCGAAGTAG
Source organism: Plesiocystis pacifica SIR-1 (assembly GCF_000170895.1). Taxonomy (GTDB): domain Bacteria; phylum Myxococcota_A; class Polyangia; order Nannocystales; family Nannocystaceae; genus Plesiocystis; species Plesiocystis pacifica. Next base: position 217,025 of record NZ_ABCS01000001.1, read on the forward strand.
GTCTCGGGCTTGGGCACGGGGCTCTTGATGTAGGCCTGCTCGGACCACTCGCCCTGGGCGTCGCGGACGAAGATGTACACGGCGCCGGCCTTGCCGATGGACTCGTCGTTGGGGTCGCCCCCGACCCCGCCCACGCCGCCGTCTTCGCGCCGCGCCGACACGGCCATGGTCTGCCCGTCGAGGCTCAGGGCCACGTCCCAGCCGAACCAGTCGCCGCCCTGGGCGTTGCTCGCCTTGACGTGGCCGATGGCGCCGTCGATGGCCGCGTCGACGACCATGGGGTCCGAGTCGGTGCAGCCGTCGAGGTTGCAGGCGCGCACGTGGTAGCTGGCGCCCAGGCGGCGAAACAGCGGCTGGTGCAGCAGGGTCGGGTTCGTCGCGGTGCTCGGCTCGCCGAGGGGCTGCGCCTCGGCGGCGCCGGGCAGCAGCTGGAAGAGCTGGTAGTCCTCGGCGGCGAAGGTGTCGTCCCACCAAAAGGCGAAGCGCTTGGTGGGCAGGAAGTTCAAGGTGGGCTCGGGCGGCTCGGGCAGGGTGCCGGTGTCGAAGTCGTCTTCGTCGTCCCACTCGTCGCCCCAGTCGGTGTCGGTCTCGGTTCCGGTCTCGCCGGTCTCGCCGGTCTCGGTCTCGGTCTCGCCGGACTCGGCCTCGTCGGTCCCGGACTCGCTCGAGCTGTCCGCCTCGGAGCTCCCCGAGCCCTCGCTGTCCCCGATCTCGTCGGCGGCGGTGTCGCTCTCCCCCGCGCCGTCGTCTCCGTCGAGGGCGATGCCCCCCGGAGTGCAGGCCAGGGTCACGCAGGCCAGGGCGACGGGCGCGACGAGTCGATGGGGAAGGTCGGTCGCTCGCATGGCTGCCGCTCAGGCTAGCGCGCGCCTCGCAGACGGGCCACCGAGGGCGGCGCTGCGAAGCGTTTGCCATGCGTTCGCGCTCGGAATCGGGCATCGCGTTGGGTGTGAACTGGGCGCGCATGTCGGCGCCCAGAGAGCCCCCAGTCGCGGTGCCGGGGCCCCCCGGCGCGCGAGCGGAGACTTCGAGCGCGCCGCGGCGCTCTACGAGACCATCGTCGCCGGGGATCGCTACACGACCCGCTCCCTCGCGCTGATCGAGGCGGCCCTGAACTACACCGACGGGACGACGCCCTTCAACGAGGCGGGGGTCTAGGTCCCTCCGATCGAGCGTGTATGCTCGGCCCCCGGTGACCGCCGAGCGACCCTGGGTCTTGCTGTGCAAGCCCGTCCGAGCCCCCTTCCGGGACGGGACCAGCGTGCTGGTCCGCAACCTCGTGCAGGCCCTGCCGGCCGAGCATCGCCGCATCTACTTTGGCGATCCGAGCGCGCCCCTGCGCCCGGACGACCGCGTGCTGTCGGCGGCGGCGATGGCCTACCAGCCGACGCTGACCGACAAGGCGCGGATGTTCGCCGCGCTGCTCGGCCCGCGCCTGGCCGGCCTGCCCGTGCACAGCTTCTTCGCGGCCAACCGCAGCTCGGCGGCGGCCCTGGTCGTCGCGCGCCGGGTGCCGCTGCGCCGCGTGGTGCTCCAGACCCTGCCGGCGTCGACGGGGGCCGAGACCATCGCCGGGGCCCTGCGCCGGGTGGACCACGTGGTGGTGCCCTCGGACTGGGGGCGGGAGCGGCTGATCGAGGCGGGCCTCCCGGCGGCGCGGGTCAGCCGGATCTACCCGGGCGTGCCCGCGCCGACGGACCTGCCCGAGCAGCCCCAACGGGAGAGCGTGCTGTTTGCCGGCGACCTCGACGAGGCCGTGGCCGGCCACCTCGTCCGCGTGGCGCGGGCCCTCGAGCGCACGCCTTGGCGCCTCGACATCGCCACGCGGCCCAAGGGCGAGGGCCACCAAAAGGCGTTGGCTTGGCTCGAGGCCGAGCTCGCCAGCGCCCTCGCGGCCGGGCGGGTCCGCCTGCTGGGGGAGGTGTCGAGCATGGCCGAGCTGTTCGACGCCGCGGCCATCCAGCTCTATCTGGCCGATCACGCCCGCCGCAAGGTCGACCTGCCCTTCGCCCTGCTCGAGGGCATGGCCCGCGGCGTGCCCGCAGCGATCCTCGACGCGCCGCCGGTGTCGGAGCTGCTCGCCTGCGCGGCGCAGGAGGGTCTCGAGGTTGGGGTGCCTCTGGACCCGCAGAGCGACCCGGGAGAGGCTCTCCGGGCCGTGGTGGACGACCCCGCGCGCCTCGAGGCCATGGGCGTCGCCGCGCGGGAGTTGATCCGCCGGCGCTTCTCGGCTGAGATCATGGCGGCGGCCTACCTCGAGCGCTACGCCGCGCTGAGCTGAGCTGAGCTGACTTTTGAACTGGCCTACACCGATCATGAACACCGACAACACCCGCTACTACGACGCCTTCGCGCGGGGCTACGACGACGGCCGGGACCGCGGCTACCACAAGCTCATCGACGATCAGGCCGCGGCCATCGTCGAGCGTGTGGGCAGGGGCAAGGAGGCCCTCGAGGTCGGCTGCGGGACCGGGCTGGTCATGGATCGGGTGGCCAACTTCGCCAGCCGGGTCGAGGGCGTGGACATCTCGCCGGGCATGCTCGAGCGCGCCCGGGCGCGCGGCCTCGAGGTCCGGGAGGGCTCGGCGACGCAGCTGCCCTACGCCGACGCGAGCTTCGACGTGGTCTACTCCTTCAAGGTCCTCGCCCACGTCGAGGCGATCGAGCAGGCCCTGGCCGAGATGGCCCGGGTCGCGCGGCCCGGCGGCCACGTCATCTTCGACATCTACAACCGGGACTCGCTGCGCTACCTGATCCGCCGCGCTCGGGGCCCGCGGGCGACCTCGAAGGCCTTCGCCGAGGACGCCATCTCGACGCGCTTCGACACCCTGGCCCTGGCCCGCGGGCGCGCCCGGGGGATCGGGACCCTGGTCGACGTCGCCGGCATCCGGGTCGCCACGGTCCACCCCAAGACCCTCGAGCTCCCCGGCATCGGGCCGCTCGGCGAGCGCCTCGAGTGGGCGCTGATGGACAGCCGGCTCAAGCGCTTCGCCGGCTTTTTGGTGCTGACGGTCCGCGTGGCTGACTGATCGGGCTGAGCGGATCCGTGCTCGCGCGCAGGGCCTCGACGAGGCCGGGGGCATCGTTGGGCGGGACCAGGCGCACGGGGCCTGGGCAGCTGGAGGCGAGCTCCGGGATGCCGCCCACGGCCGTGGCGACCACGGGGAGGCCGAGCACGCTGGCCTCGCGGATGACCAGGGGCGCGCCTTCGGACAGCAGGCCGAGGTCCCGGGAGGGCACGCACAGGCACGCGGCGGTGGCCAGGGCCTCGGCCTTGGCCGCGCCCTCGACGAAGCCCAGGAAGGTCACGGGCGCGCCGGTGCGCCGGGCCAGGGCGACGAGGCGGCCGCGCTCGGGTCCGTCGCCGGCGATCTGCAGGTGGACGCCGCGCTGCGGAGACTGGCGGGCCAGCTCGGTGACGGCGCGGATCAGCCGATCGACGCCCTTTTGCGCGATCAGCCGGCCGAGGTAGAGCACGCGACCAGGGATCGGGCGGCGGACCAGGTCGGCGGGCGCCTCGACGGTCTGGGCCATGGTCTGGACCGAGAGCTTGGGCCCGAGCTCGGGGAAGCGGTCGCGCAGCCTGCGGGCCTTGTCGAGGGAGGGCAGGTGCAGGGTCTGGGCCGGGGCGAGGAGCGAGCGGACCGCGGCGTCGAGGGCCCGGGGGGCGCCGAGCAGCAGGTCGACGTCGGTGCCGTGGCCGTAGACCTCGAGGCGGACCTCGGGCGCGGTCAGCCCCGCGGCCAGGCTCGCCGCGACGCCGCAGGGCAAGACCATGTGGGCGACGACGCGATCGAAGGGCTCGTCGGCGCGGTCGAGCTGCCGGCGCAAGGCGGCGACCATGGCCCCGAGAAAGGGCGGGACCAGCAGGCCGCGGCGCGGCGCCTCGCGCAGGTTCTCCAGGATGCCGAACTGCCCGCTGAGCGAGGACCAGGCCCGGGGCGCGTAGGCGAAGCGGTGGGTGAGCAGCGGGCCGCCGAGGGTCCCCCGGCACCAGCGCGTGCGCGGAGCGAGGACCTCGACGTGCTCACCCGCGCGGGCCTCGGCCTCCCAGTGGCGGCGAATGAACGCGCCGCGCGGGTCGGCCTCCCACTGGGGGTAGGTCGAGGTCAGGACGAGGGTGCGGCCCATGGCCGGACATCCTAACAGGCCGAACTAGGGGGCTCGGCAAGCCGCGTCCGTTGGTCCCAGGCGCCATCCATGACGGGAGCCTCGCGTCGCAGGACCCTCGGCGTGTCCAGAGGCTGCGGGTGAGCGCGAGCTCACTTTTTGGCGAGCTCGCGCAGCTGGGCCAGGCTCACGGCTCCGGTAGCGAAGGCCACGGCGATGAACGCCAGGGTCTGCGCCGTGAGCCGCACGAGCACCATCAACTTGCCGCCCGGGAGCTGGTCGAAGCCCACGCTGACCAGCACGACGGCGGCCGCAGCCAGGCCCAGCTGCGCCAGGGTCACCCACGGTGGCCGGACCGCGAACACCCGCGCGAGCCCGATGAAGGCGGCGATCGCTGCGACCCCGCCGGCCGCGAGCACGGCCGTGGCCACGCCGTGGGCGTGTTGGCTGGGGCACAGCCAAAACGCCAGGGGCACGGCGGTGAGCAGGGGCGCGGCGACGATCGCCAGGGCCGCGCGCTCCTTGCCGGCGCTGTTGCACATCCACGCGACGATGTTGGCGAAGGCGTAGCCCGAGTAGCCGAGCACCAACAGGCGCAGGTGCCCGGCCGCGGCGGCGTAGGCCTTGGGAAAGAGCAGGGTCTGGATGGGCCCGGAGGCCGAGGCCGCGACGGCGGCCATGAGCGCGAGCAGGGTCAGCGTCACCCGGATCACGCTGTCGACGTAGGTCTGGGTGCGCTCGGCGTCGTCGACCTTGGTCAGCGAGGCGACCAGGGGGAAGGCCACGAGGGCCACGGCGTTCATCAGCGCGTAGGGGATCCAGGCGACGAGCTGGGCGCTCGAGTAGTAGCCGGTCTGCTCCTTGAGGGCCTGGGTGGTCGAGAAGCTCGACAGGATCAGCAGGTCCGCGGACTGCAGCAGGTTGAGCACGGCGGTGAACAGGATCAGGGCGCCGGCGAAGGCGGCCATGGGCGGGGCGTCGGCACGGGGCGAGCCCTCGCTCGAAGCCGGCCGGGCCGTGACCACGAGGACCACCGAGAGCCCCAGGGCGCACACCGCCGCGGCCGTGAAGCCCGCGACGATCCACGTCAGGCTCAGGGCCATGGCCGCCGCGCCGGCGATCAGCCCCGCCTTGAGGGTGGCCATGGTCACGTCGAGGGCCGCCTGCCGACCGAAGCGGCGGCTCGCGTTGAGGGTGCCGATGTTCACGGCGTAGAGGGCGTAGATCAGGCTGATCGGCGCGACGGCGCGGAGCGGCCCGACCAGGGCGGGGTCTTGCCACCAGCGGGCGAGCCAGGGCGCGGCCAAGAACACGGTGCCGCTGGCGAGGACCCCGAGCAGCGCGGCCAGGCGCAGGCCTCGACGGCGGATCGCCTGGTAGTCCGGCAGGCCCGCCTCGAACTGGGCCGAGAGCGGGCGGCTCACGGCGAACATCACCGTGTAGATGATGACCATGTTGGGCACGGCCACGGCCCGGGCGACGGTCTGGTACTGGCCGTAGCTGGCTTCGCTGATCAGGTGGGTCAGGGCCACGGCGAGGCCGTAGCCCGCGACCAGGAACCACAGCTTGGCCAGGCCCAGCCAGGCGCCGCCGGATAGGAGCTTGCCTGCGCTGTTCTCGTTGGCCAAGGGCGGCCACCATAGCGCGCGCGGTCTGGGTAGACCAGACTCGGGTAGACTTCGGCGATGCAGGAGGGCACGAGCTCCTCAGCGGAGACCAGCGAGGGGGCGGCGACGGTCCCCGAGACGGACGTGGAGGAGCTCGCGAGCCAAGGGGAAGGGGAGGACGCGAGCGCGCTGAGGCTGCCCGTGCGCGCGCTGTGGTGCCTGCCGGCGGCGACCGCCTTCGTCGCCGTGTTCGAGGCGGGGACCCAAGCCAGCAACCAGGGCATGGGCGTGGCCTCGCTGATCTTGTCGGCGGCGACCGGGGCCCTCGTCGGGCTGTGGCCGGCGCTGTTTTTGGTCCTCGCGGCCCTCATCGCCGGCAAGATCGGCGAGCGCTGGTCGCCCCTCGAGCGCCTGCTCGAGGCCGTGGACGAGGGGCTGCAGGCGCCTCCGGCTGCGCTGACCGGCCTCGCGGTGGCCCTCGCCGCGGTCACGGCCGCGGTCGGGCCGAGCGTGCGGCGGATCCTCGCCGTGTCCCAGGCCAACCCCGTCGACTACCCCGAGACCCAGGGCCGGCTGTGGACGGCGGGTCTGCTCGCGGCCATCCCCGCCGCCTTCTTGGCCCTCGCGCTCCTCGCCCGCGTCGTCGAGTGGGCGCTGAGCCGCGAGGGCGCCCAGGCGCGGCCCGGGCTGTCGCGCTGGCTGCTGCGCGGGGCCTTGCTGACCATCGCCGCGCTGACCGTCGCCCACCTCGTCAGCGGCCCCTTCTTCGTCTACCTCGGCGCGCGCGTGGCCTTTGGCTTGCTCGCGGTGCTGGCCGTGTTCGCGGCGGCGTGGCTGCCCAGGCGCACGCCCACGCAGGGCTCGACGGTCCGCATGCTCGGCCAGCTGGGCGGCCTGGCGCTGGTCGTGGTGCTCGGCGTCGTCGGCCTGCGCTCGCCGGCGAACCGGGCCCTGCTGCTCCACGACACCCGCGTATTTCCCCACTACCTCGACGTCGCCCTGGGCGGCTTCGACACCGACGACGACGGCAGCTACCCGCCGTGGCTGGGCGGGGCCGACTGCGACAACCTCGACCCCGAGCGCAGCCCGTGGCGCGTGGAGATCCCCGACAGCGGCGTCGACGAGGACTGCGACGGCGTCGACCTGGAGGCCGTCGAGGTCGCCGCGTCGCCGGCCATGCCCGAGCCGGGCGCGCTCGAGCGTCCGCCGATCTTCCTGATCAGTATCGACACCCTGCGCCTCGATCGCATGGACATCGGCGGCTACGCGCGCGTGACCATGCCGCGGGTCGCCGCCTTCGCCGAGCAGGGCCGCTGGTACGCCAACGCCCGCGCCCCGGCCAACCACACCTTCTACTCCATGGTCAGCCTGCTCGCGGGCCAGAACACCGAGCGCTTGCTGATCCCCGGCGAGCGCCACGAGGCCGGGCGCATGGCCTTTCGGACCTGGCTGCCGGCGACCCTGGGCAGCCTCGGCTACGCGACCGTGGCCATCAACCCGCCGCTGATCCTCGAGGGCAAGCTGCCCGCGAGCCAGCTGCGCTTCGAACACATCGAGGTCGGGCGCTACGACTTCGCCGGCAAGAACCGCGGGACCACGGCCCGGCAGGTCGTCGACGACGTCGAGCGCATCCTCGGCCAGGACCCCGGCGACCGCCCGGTGTTCGCGTGGGTGCACTTCATGGATCCCCACGCCTCCCACGAGGCCCCGGTCAAGTTCAGCGGCGACCCCGACCCGGTCCGCGACGCCTACGACAACGAGCTGCTGTGGGTCGACCTGCACCTGTCGCGGCTGCTGGCCTTCATCGACGCCCGCTACCCCGACGCGCTGGTGATCCTCACCTCGGACCACGGCGAGGAGTTCGGCGAGCGGGGCAACTACGGCCACGGCTTTTCTCTCGCCGACAGCGAGCTGCGCGTGCCCCTGGCCATCGCCGGGCCCGGGGTGCCGCCCGGGGTCGAGGCGCGCCCCGTGTCGCTCGTTGGGGTCGCGCCGACGGTGCTCGAGCTCCTCGGCGTGCCGGTGCCCGCCGGGATGTCACCCTCGCGCTTGCTCGAGCTGCCCGCCGAGGGCGCTGCCAGCTCGCTCTCGGCCAACCCCGCCTACCTGTGGAACGAGCCGCGCATGGAGCTGGCCCTGGTCGCCGAGCACGAGGGGGCGACCTGGAAGCTCGTCCACGGGCGCATGCGCAACACCTGGCTGCTCTACGACCTCGACGCGGATCCGGCCGAGACCCACAACCTCGTGGGCGAGCGGCCGGCGGTGCTCGAGGCCATGCAGGAGCGTCTGGCCGAGGCCGTGGCCGCCGAGCGCTCGGACCCTGGCGCGCGGGTCGACTGAGCGATGCTGGAACCTCCCAGGGAGCCTGGCTCAGACCGCTTGCTTGGTGAGCGTCTGGCCCAGGCGGCTCGAGGCCTCGAGGATCGCGGCCCGCGTCGCGCCGCCGAGCTCGAGGGAGCTCAGGACCTCTTCCATCTCGCCGCTCGGGTAAGCCTTGATGTCCGCGCCCAGCCAGGACACGGCCGTCACGAGCCCACGCACGAGGCGATCGTTGGTCAAGATGATGGTCGACAGTCCCCGCTTCTTCGCCACGTCCGCGGCGAGCTGCCGCTGCACGCTCGTCACGCGGATCGTGCCCATGCTGATGCCCAGGTAGGTGTCGATGGGCAGCTCGTCCATGTCGCGGACGAGCTGTTCCCAGAGGGAGTCGGGCACGGAGCCCGTTCCGTTGACAACCACGAGCATGTTGTCGACGCGCTCCCAGTTCAAGACGCTGTGATCGGTCATGATGTTGCTCCTAACTGGGAACAGCCTACAGTAGCCATTCCTTTGTGAGCAACCCTGACATCACATGACAAATATACCGGCCCCAATGACCGCGCAATACCAGTAGGTGTGGAGCATGTAGGTCGTGTGATCGGCCGCTGGGCCGCGCCTACGCACCGTGCGGTACGCGACGAGGAGGTTGAGGGCCGTCAGACCAATCTCGATGGACTGGGTCAACACGCTCCATTGTGCGGGGGCAAATAAGAACACATGGACGATTATGGGGGTGCAGGCAATGCTGATGGCTACGATCCACCGCGACCGATCCTGGCCCATGGTGACCGGGAGTGTTCCTCGGGACATGGCTCGGTCGCCGTCGACGTCGCGAAAGTCCTGAAGGTTGAGGGTCGCCCCGAAGATGACGGCGATGACGATGATCCATCGCCAGGCGAGGGCATCGAGGGGCGCAACAATCTCCCAGGCCGCCGCGAGCAGCACCAAGACGCCGAGGCCGATGAACACCACGTTCTTGGTGAACCAGTGCCGGTCGAGGCCGAACAGGTTGTAGAATAAAAACACCAGCTCCCAGGCCAGGGCCCAGCGCGTCAGGCCCTGCCCGCCGAGGAGCATGGCGACCAGCGGGAACGCGACCAGCGCGAGGGCGAGGCGCTCGAGCGCACCCCGGGTCTCGAGCAGGCCCGAGGGGATGACTCGATCTGGTTTGTTGAGGCGGTCCTCCTCGATGCCGACGACCTGGTTGCACAGGCAAAAGGCGTAGATGGCGAGGCCGAAGTAGGCCAGGCAGCCGGCGACGTTCCCGAAGCACTCGAGCAGCCCCCAACTCCCGCTGACTCGAGTCGCCGCCAGCACCATCAGCAGGCCCGGAATCACCGATGCCGACAGATCGCGAAAGACGAGTCTGTAGGTGATCTCGAGCTCCCTTCGGAGCAGAGTGACGACATTGAGTGACCCGGAGGCCCCAACCAAATAGGGTTGATGGGGAGGACGCATCGGCTGAATTTCCCAACGGCCCAAGGCGACCGTTTTCAGCCACACTGTAGTGGGGCAAGATGCCCCGTCAACAAAAAAAATCCAGTAGAGATGTATAAGATACAGAATTGCATCGGGTGAAGTATTAGCGAACGCCTTTCTGTTGCTTTCTAGCTGTGTTTCATCGCTGTGCAGAAAATTCGGACTGTAATGTCGGGTGAGTCGCGTTGCGATTTTGGCGCGACCAATTTCATGTCTACTGAAAAGTCTGGGCGCGATGAGCGACAGAGTATGAAGCTAAACTATGGGGCCGGTTTTTTAGACACTTTGTGAACTGTTGGTGTTCGTTCGCGAAGCGAGGCGAACCCAGACGCCGTCGGCGGACCCCAGCGTCCCGGCGAACACGGGCTCGGAAGGCCGGTCGGCCGGTCGGGGGGTGAAGCGGCGCAGCATCGCCGCGAGCGCGAGCTTGCCCTCCATCATCGCCAGGCCCATGCCGATGCACTGGCGCTGCCCGGCGCCGAAGGGCATCCACGACAGGCGCGGGCGCTGGCGTCCGTCGAGGAAGCGGGCGGGGTCGAAGCGCTCGGGCTCCGACCAGTGCGCCGGGTTGCGGTGGATGAGCCAGGGCAGGACCAGGACCTGCCGGCCCGCGGGCACCTCGTAGCCGCCGAGTGTCACGTCCTCGACGACGCGGCGCGGGAGCAAGGGCGCCGAGGGGAACAGGCGCAGCCCCTCGCGGAAGGTCGCGTCGAGGAAGGGCTCGGCGAGATCGTCCTCGCACGCGTCGAGCCGCGCCTGGAGGGTGGCGACCACCTCGGGCTGGTCTGCGAGGGCCGTCATGGTCCACGCCAGGGCCTGCGCGGTGGTCTCGTAGCCCGCGGTGTAGAGCACCACGATCTCGTCGAGGAGCTGGCGATCGGACATGGCCCCGTCCTCACCGGCGGCGTGGGCCAGCATGCTCAGCAGGTCCGCGCCGACCGCTCCCGAGCGTCGGCGCTCGGCGATCAGCTCGAGGATGATCTCGTGGACCACGCCCATGGCGGCCTTGAGGCGGCCGACCCCGGGGACCGGCATCCACGAGGGCAGCGCCCCCGTGACGGCGCCGAGCATGAAGCTGCCGAGCACGGTCCCGAAGGCGTCGCGCAGGCGCTCGAAGGTCTCGGCCTCGAGCTCGCAGCCGAACAGCAGGCGAGTGGTCAGGGTCCCGAGCAGCTTGGCCGTCCACGTCGAGACGTCGAAGGTCTGGCCGTGGGCGGCCTGCTCGTCGAGCTCGACGACCAGCTCGTCGATGGTCACCGCCATCACCTCGCGGAAGCCCTGAATCCGCTTGCGCCGAAACTGAGGGTTCATTAGGCGCCGCTGCTTTCGCCATAGCTCACCCTCGGAAAATGCCAGCCCCTGGCCCGTGTATTTGCGCAGCTGCGCCCACATGTTCCCACCCTTATCGAAGTACTTGGCCTGCTTGACCAGCACCTCCTCTGCGTGGAACGCGTCACCAATGACCACGAGTTCATCCAGGCCGATATCGAGCACGAACAGGTCCCCACACTCTGCCCGCGCCTCCTCGAAGAACTCCGGGCGACGCCGAATCATGCGGTGTAGGCAGCCGATTAGCGGCAACCCCGGAGCCCGCGGGAGCTCGGCGAAGGGGTGCGCAGATGTGGGCAGGGCGTGGTGGGAAACTGAGTCCATCTATAAATGGATATAGCACTGTTGAGCTCAGATACATTGTCTGTAGGTACAGTTATTAAATTGTCAATTGAGACTACAAATGGAAAGTGACCGGGTGTCGAATTGTAAAATTGAACAATGACCTTTGGGACACCGCGCTCGAGTGTCGGTACGAATGACAGTTCGAAGGTGGGGTCTGGTAGCCGCCGACGCCGACCCGCCGACCTGTCCGCTCACCTACCGGCCGGCGAGCACGGCCAAGAGCGCGGCGTTGGGCTCGAGGCCCGCATCGTCGGCGGCGTAGGCCGGGGCGATGCGCTCGACGAAGAACATGTCCACGGGTCCGAGGCCCTTGGCCTCGACGGGGCCGCGCGGGGTGGTCACGAAGTACGCGGCGATCTGGGCGTGGGTCGGCGCGGACACGTTGATGCGATCGGCCGCGCTCGACGACTCCATGCGCGCGGCGGTGTTGACCGTCTCGCCCCACACGTCGTAGGCGAGCTTGGCCCGGCCGATGATGCCGGCGATGAGCGGGCCGCTGTGCAGGCCCACGCGCACGGACCAGGGCGGCTTGATCTGGCCGTCGGCGGCCGGGCTGGCCGCGTAGGCGCGGACCGCCTCGCGCAGGTGCAGGGCGGCCAAGGTCGCGGCGAGGGCGTGGCGCGGGTGCGGGTCGGGCAGGCCCGCGACGGCCATGTAGGCGTCGCCGATGGTCTTGAGCTTCTCCAGCTGCCAGCGGGCCGCCACGTCGTCAAAGGCCCGGAACAAGCGGTCGAGCTCGGCGACCAGGCTGCGCGGCTCGAGGGTGGTCGAGATGCGCGTGAACCCGACCAGGTCGGCGAACACCACCGTCGCGTCTTCGTGGTGTTTGGGGTCGACGCGCTGGTGGAGCTTGAGCTCGCGGACGATGCTGGCCGGCATCACGTCGAGGAGCAGGCGCTCGGTGACCTCGGCCTCGCGGCGGGCGGCGGCGATCTGAGTGCCGATCGCGAGGCTGCGCGCGCGGGCGGCCGCGTCCTCCCGGGCCAGCTCCGAGGTCAGGCGCAGCTGCTCGCGCATGGTCTCGACGGCCCCGCTCAGATCGCCGGCGCTCAGCTGCAGCTCGGTCTGGACCGCGAGGCCGTCGAGCTCGCTGTGGCGCAGGCCGTGCTCGCGGGCCTCGGCGATGGCTCGCTCGAGGGGGGGCAGGACCTCGGGGCCGGGCCCGGGGGCGCGCCGGCAGGACTCGAGAACGAGCTGAGCCTTGCTCGCCTGGATGCGGATGTCGACGAGCAGCTGGGGCTGGCGGATGTCGCGGCTGCGGGCTCGCGTGAGCAGCTCGAGGGCGCGCTGGGCCGCGCTCGCAATCACCTCGGGGTCTGAGGCGGAGTCCGGGCCCGCCACCGCGGCGAGCTCGAGCTTGGCCATGGACAGGTCGGAGTGGGCCAGGCCGAGGGGCACGCGGCTGGCCTCCCACAGCACGTGGGACTCGGCCAGGTGCGCCCGCGCGTCGTCGAGGCGACCGGCCTCGAGCTCGAGATCGGCCATCAGCCCGAGGGTCCGGGCCCGGCCCACGGTGTAGTCGGCGGCCTCGAACTGGGGCAGGGCGCGGGCGTACCAGCCGCGCCCTTCCTCGGCGTCCCCGAGGCGGTGGTAGACCGTGCCGAGGTTGTGCAGCGCCCAGCCGAGCAGGACCGGGTCGTCGAGGCGCTCGGCCAGCTCGCGGGTGCGCAGGGCGTGGGACAGGGCCAGCTCCGCCGCGCCGAGGTTGAGGTGCAGGTGGGTCAGCATGTCCTCGACCGTGGCCAGGCCGCGCTCGTCACCGAGGGCGGTCAGCAGGTCGTGGGCCGCGTTGGTGTAGCGGGCGCTGCTGCGGGTCGCGCCCGCGGTCATCTCGACGTAGCCGAGGTTGCGCATGGCGAGGGCGCGGGTCTGCGGCTCGGCGCTGGTCAGGGCGGGCTCGCTGAGGGCCCGGGCGCGATCGGGGTCTTCGAGGGCGAGCTGCCACGCGAGGGCGACGGCCTCGGCGAGGCGCGCTTGGGTCTCGGCGGGGGCCTCGGCCATGGTCGGGAATCTACCAACCTGGGCTGGGGGCGACCCCCCGCGTCGTGGAGGGTATGGTGTGGGCAGGCGACGAGGATCCACGGGGCATGGCGGAGCGACACGGAGAGGGAGGGGGGCTGGCCGTCGCGCGGTCGCGCGAGCCGGCCCGCCTGCGCTCGGAGCTCCCCGCCTTCGCGGGCGGGGCCGGGTCGATCGTGGTCGCGTCCGCGGGCCAGCTGGGTCCGCTGCGCAGCTCCTTTTGGGCCATGTTCCTGGTCATGCTCGGGGCCTTCGTGGTCGCGGACAGCCTCTCGCCGCTGATGGCCGGGCTGTGCATCCTGGGCCTGGTCGGCGCGGCCTCGATCCAGGGCTTGGTCGGCGGGGTGCACCGCGCCAGCTTGGTCCAGGCGGTCGAGCTGCCGGCCCTCGAGGCCGCCGGGGGGCCCTACCGCCAGGGCGAGGCCGAGCGGGTCCTCGTGGTCCGCCGGCGCAGCTGGTTGTTCGCCGACGAGCAGCGCGTCCGGGTCGCGGACATCGAGGCCGTGGGCTTTTGGGACTGCGGGACCTTCGGGGTGTGGAGCCGGGAGCGGCGAATGATCGGTCGCGCCGCGCTCGACTCCGCCGACGAGGGCGAGCTGCCCAAGCTCCCGGCCATCGTCCACCGCGGCGGCGTGATCCCCCTGGGCGAGACCCTGCCCCCCGCCGAGCAGCGCGCCCTGGTCGAGGAGCTCCAGGCCCTGGTCACGGCGGCGGGGGGGAGCACGCTCCGCGTTCAGTTCCAGCCCGTGGCGGAGGACACGGAGCCGAAGGCGTGAGCCGGGGTAGCGTGGGCGCATGACCTCGCTGCTCCGCTCTCGCTCGAACCTGGCTGCGCTCGCGTCTGTCTTTGTCCTCGCCTGCAGCCCCGCGCCGGAGCCCAATGGCGAGGGCGCCGACGAGGCGAGCCCGACCGAAGACGGCGACGCGGACACGACCAGCGCGGACACCGAGACCAGCTCGGACACGGGCGAGCCCCCGCTGCCGGGCGCCTGCGAGACGCCCCTCGAGCCCGTGCTGCTCGCCGACGCGCGCCTGGTCGTCGACGTCGAGGGCGTGGCCCGGGACGCCTTCGGCCGGGACGTGGTCATGCGCGGGCTCAACACGGGCAACCGCAACAAGACCCCGCCCTTCGTGCCCTTCGCGGTCACGGAGGACATGCCCCTCGACGCCTTCTCCGAGGCCGCCGATGACTTCTTCGCCGTGCTCCAGGGCTGGGGCATGGACACGGTGCGGCTGCCCTTTTCCTGGGAGGCCCTCGAGCCCGAGCGCGACGTCTGGGACGAGGCCTACCTCGACCGCTACGAGCGCATGGTCGACAGCGCCTGGGCCCACGGCCAGCGGGTCATCCTCGACTTTCACCAGGACGTGTGGGCGCGCAACTACTGCGGCGACGGCTTCCCGACCTGGGCCGTCGCCGATCCCGACGCGCCCTGGCACGACTGCCCCGACCACGACTGGGGCTTCAAGTACGTCACCGACCCGGACGTGCGCGGAGCCTTCGACCGCTTCTACGCCAACGAGGACGAGCTCGTCGACGAGTTCCACGAGATGTGGCTAAAGATGAGCGAGCGCTTCGCCGACCACCCGGGGGTCGTGGCCTTGGAGATCCTCAACGAGCCGGGCTGGGGCACGGCCAACGACATCCAGCAGTGGAAGCTGGACGTGCTCACGCCCTTCCATGACGCGATCATCCCGGCGCTCCACGAGGCCGCGCCGGACCTGCTCGTGGCCTACGACAACCCGGGCATCGACGGCGTCGGGCTGATCCCCGAGCTCGTCCACCCGCGCCCCGAGGGCGACTTCCTCATCTATGGTCCGCACCTCTACGGCGCCGGGACCTGGGGCCTCGAGCAGGACGACCCGGGGTCGAGCGTGACCGACTACGCCGAGTTTGGGCGCAGCGCCGACGTGCACGTGCTCCTGGGCGAGTTCGGCTTTCAGCCCGAGGAGCGCTACGGCCCGGAGTGGCTCGACAAGGTCGCCGACGCCCTCGACCACGAGCGCATCTCCGCGACCATGTGGGAGTACAGCTACAACGAAGTGCTGTGGAACTACGAGGACTTCTCCATGGTCGACGCCGCGGGCAACGAGCGGGTCCAGCTCGACGCCTGGGTCCGGCCGTGGCTGCGCGCCGTGGCCGGGACCGAGCCGAGCTTCGCCTGGGACCACGGCGCGGGCACGGGCAGCGCGAGCTTCGTCAGCGACGGGGGCGTGAGCGAGGTGGTCCTGCCGCCGCGGCTGTTCGGCGCCGGCCCGAGCAGCGTCGAGATCCGCGGTGAGGAGGCTTGCTTCACCCTCGACATGGCGCGGGGAGAGCTGCGCGTCACGGCGCCCGCGGGGGTCGCGGTCGACCTCGAATTTGCGCGCTGAGCTTGCGCCCTCGCCGAGGCCACGGCGCCTGGCTCACGCAGTCAATGCCGCGGCGCTGCCCTTCCCCAGACGCCGTCTCGGACGCAGTCTGGGTGGGCATGAAACGCAACGAGTCCATCTCCAAGATCATGACCTCCGAGGTGCAGACCGTGCACGTGGGCCAGAAGCTCAGCGAGGTCCGACGGCAGCTGGCTGACAACGCCTACCACCACGTGCCCGTGGTCAGCGGCAAGCAGCTCGTCGGGATGATCAGCGCCACGGACATGCTGCGCCTGAGCCTGGCGGTCTACGGCGTCGACGAGCGGGCCCTCGACGCGATGCTCGACAGCCAGCACACCATCGAGTCGGTGATGACCAAGGAGCTGACGACGCTGTCGGCCAAGGACACGGTCCGGCACGCCGCCGAGGTCCTGGGCGAGGGCCGCTTCCACTCCCTGCCCGTGGTCGAGGACGGCGACCTCGTCGGCCTGGTGACGACCACGGACCTGATCCGTTACCTGCTCGCGCAGTACTGAGGAGAGCGAGGCCAGGCCATGACCGCGACCGTCATCGAGCAATACGACCGCCGCCTGGTGGGTGCGTGGATGAGCACG
The DNA here is from genome assembly GCF_000170895.1 of Plesiocystis pacifica SIR-1. Taxonomy (GTDB): domain Bacteria; phylum Myxococcota_A; class Polyangia; order Nannocystales; family Nannocystaceae; genus Plesiocystis; species Plesiocystis pacifica. The sequence goes on from NZ_ABCS01000001.1 coordinate 233,196, forward strand.
GACCCCTTCACCGTCGGGGACGACCAGTCCCTGGCGGACGCCCGCAAGCGCATGCACGCCCACGGCGTCCGCCACCTCGCCGTGCTCCACGGCGGGCACCTCGTCGGGGTGATCAGCAGCCGAGACATCGCCACCGTCGAGTCCCTGCCGGACGTGGATCTGGAGCTCGTCACGGTGCGCGACGCCATGGCCGAGGAGCCGTGGACGGTGACCGCCGAGCGTCCCCTCGCCGAGGTCGCCGCGGCCATGGCCGAGCAGCGCATCGGCACGGCCATGATTGTTGACACGGAGGGCAGCGACACCGTCGTGGGCGTGTTCACGACCACTGACGGCCTTCGAGCGCTGGCCAGCTTCGCCGGCTGACTGAGTCGTGGACGTGGGGCAGGGAGGGCGTGGCGTCGTCCACGACGGCTAAAATGGACAGGGACTGTGAAAACTTCACAGTCCCTGAGTCGTGGACGTGGGGCAGGGAGGGCGTGGCGTCGTCCACGACGGCTAAAGTAGACAGAGGGACGGACAGGACTTGTTCTGGCCGACCCTCTGAGCCTGTTATGCTCGGTCGGTGCCGACCGCCGAGCGTCCCCACCAGGTGCGCAGCTGCACGGGCTGCGGGGCCACCGTCGAGTTCGGCCGGGACGGGCTGAGTACGCGCTGTCCCTACTGCTGCTCCTCGCTGGTCGACGCCGAGCGAGGGGCGGCGGGGGTCGACGCGGTGGTGCCCTTTCGCGTGCCCTCCCGCGGCGCCCTCGACCAGCTGCGCGCCCACGTGGCCCGGGGCTCGTGGGCGGGCTTTTGGGCCCCCAAGTGGGTCGGTGAGCTGATCGAGCGCGGCCCCATGCGCGAGGACGGCAGGGGCCCGCACGGGGGCCTACGGGGTGTTTTGGTGCCCTTTTGGGTCTACGAGGGGGTGGTCCGCAGCGACTACCACGCGCGCGTCGGCGTGGACTGGACCCGCGAGCTCACGCGCAAGAACAAAGACGGCGAGTCGGAGACCAAGGAGATCCGCGAGACCGAGTGGTTTCGGCTAACGGGCAGCGCCGTGAACCAGATCGAGGACCACCTGGTGTGCGCCTCGGTCGGTCTGCCCAAGGCGGAGGCCCAGGGGCTGGGCAGCTACGACCTGGGCTGGGCCGTCGACTTCGATCCGCGCTTGCTCTCGGGCTTCGAGGCCGAGCTGCCTTCCATCGGCGAGCGGCGCGGCGACGCCGAGGCCCGCGCCGAGATGCGCGAGGCCGAGGCCAAGCGCATCGTCGACGAGCTCTTGCCCGGCGACCACAACCGCTTGTCGACGATTCAGACCGCGGTCGAGCTGCACGGCCGGCGGCTGGTGCTGTTGCCGGTGTGGATCGCGAGCTATCGCCAGGACGCGTCGGAGGTGCTTCGCCTGGTCGTCAACGGGCAGACCGGGCAGGTCGGCGGGCGCGTGCCCGTGGACTGGCGGAAGGTCGCGGTGGCCGTGACGATCGTCGCCCTGCTCGCGGGCCTGATCGCCCTCGTGGGTTGGTGGCAGGGCTGGTGGCCCGAGCCCGACGGCCTGGCCCAGCTCGCGCGGGGAGGGACGGCGTGAGCGGCGAGGCGACCCGAGATCTGCTGCGCTGCGAGTCCTGCGGGGGCACGGTGCTGTGGGACGCGGCGGCCGTCGAGGCGGCGTGCCTGTTTTGCGGCTCGCGGACCCTCGCGGTGCTCGACCCCGACGCGCGCCTGCCCACGCCCGAGCAGTGGCTGCCGATGACCGTGCTCGCCAGCGAGGCCCAGGCGCGCTTTCGGGCCTGGGCCACGGCGTCGTGGTTTCGACCCAAGGAGCTGCGCGAGACCGAGGTCGAGCTGCGCTCGATGTTGCTGCCGGTGTGGCGCATGGACTGCGCCCTCGAGACCCACTGGGCGGGGCTGCGGCCGGCCCTGACGACCGACTCCAAGAAGCGGCCGGTGGCCGGCGTCGCCGAGCTCGAGGCTGAGGTGCTCGTGCCCGCGTCGGCGGGCCTGAGCCCGGCGGAGCTCGAGGCCCTGCGTCCCTTCGACGAGACCCACGCCGAGGCCTGGCCCGAGCGCGAGGACGCGTCCACCGAGGACGCGCGCTGGGATCCGCTCGCGGTCTGGGAGCCGCCGGCGCTGACCCGCCGGGGCGCCCGGCAGCGCGCCCACGCCGAGCTGCGCGAGCGACACCGACGGGAGATCAGCCGCGCCCGGGGCCTGGTCCGTTGCCACGTCAGCCCGCTCATCGAGGACCGCGAGGTCGCGCTGCTGATGGTCCCGGTCTACATCGGCACCTTCCGCTTTCGCGACCGGCCGTGGCGCTGCGTCATCCAGGGGCAGAGCGGGGCCGTGGTCGGCGACGCGCCCGTCGACCGGCGCAAGCTCGCGCTGGTCATCGCGGCGACTGTGGTGGTGGTGGCGATGGTGATCGCCGCGCTCGCGTGGTCGAGCTGAGCGGCGCGCTCAAACCGGCGCGCAGCCTGGCGCGTATCCGGCTCCATGCGTGTCGAAGACGCCCCGATCGCCGCTGCTTGCGAGGAAGATTGGGAGAGCATGACGCCAGATGTCAGGGGGCTGCGCCGCCGCTGCGAGGCCTGCGACAAGCAGGTCCACGACCTCTCGGCGATGGACGAGCGCAGCGCCCGTGCATTTTGGGCGGCCGCCTCTCACGCGAAGCTCTGCGTCCGCTACCTCAGCAACGCGCGCGGCGAGATCGTGTTTGGCCTCGGCCCGCAGGCCTCGCGCGACTTCGTGAGCGTCACCCGTCTGCGGGCGCCCTCGGTGATCTCTCCCGTGCCCGCGCGGGCGGCCTTTGGCGTGTCCTTGGCAGCCGTCCTCGTGGCTTGTAGCCCCGCGAGCGAGGCGCCCGAGCCCCTCGAGCTCGACGTCCCGACCGTTGCGATGGAGCGACCGGCCGCGTCGCCGGCTTCCTTCGTCATCCCCATGACGCCGTGCTCGCCCGAGCCACCGGACCCCGAGCCTGTCGAGGTTGACGCGTCCAAGGCCAAAGTGCGCAAGACCAAGACCAGGAGCAAGTCGAGGGAGGGGAAGGAAAAGAGGAAGCCGCTCGAGGGTTTCGATCAGTACATGGGAGCTCCCCTCGAGTTGGACTAGCCAAAGTGGTGCGCGCTGATCGGGGAGGCGGAGAACTCCCCGCGCGAAGCCCATTGCCCCACGACCAAAGCGGAGGAGCGGACAGCGATGAAGCGCCCCCGCGGTCTCGAGGCGCTCGTGGGGGCAGAGTCGTCCTCAGCCCTTGTCGCGGGTGCGCAGGGCGAAGCTGACCAGGGTGATGTCCACGGCGATGAAGGCCCCAAAGCGCAGGGTGCCCAGGTAGCTCGTGTCCGTGCTGACCTCGTCGCCGTTGGCGTCGGTGACCACGGTGCTCAGCTCCTGGGCGAAGGGGCTGTAGCTCGCGCCCAGGCCGAACACGAAGGGCGACTTGGCGGCGCCGATGGTGAAGTAGCCGCCGGGCGAGACGAGGCCGGCGTAGTTGAAGTTCTGGGGCTCGCCGACGCTGGTCTCCTCCTCGCCGCCGTCGGCGGTCGCGTTGGTGCTCGAGCCCTCGAGCACCCACTTGGAGGTGGTGATGCCGCCGATGTCGAGGACGGCGACGAGCAGGCCGAGGTGCCAGGGCCGGGCGCGGTTCTTGGCGAGGGGGCCGGTCAGGTGCAGGCCGATGGGCGCGAACATGGCGAACTCGCCGTTGCTCAGGCCCTGGGTCGTGGTCCCGTCGCCGTTGATCGCGTTGCCGTAGAGGGCCCCGCCGTAGGCCCCGAGCATCATGTTGATGGCCATGGCGGGCTGGCGGTACTTGAGCTTGTAGCCCCCGGCCGGGAACGCGGCCTGGAGGGTGGCGGAGACCTCGGCGCTGGACTTGGCGTTGGCGAGCTCGATGAAGATCGGCAGGTAGCGGCGCAGGGCGTCGAACTGATCCTCGAGCTGCTTGGCCTTCTCGCGGGCCTCGTCGGCGGCGTCCTGGGCGTCCCCGGCGTAGGCGTTGAGCAGGTCCACGGCCGTCGACAGGGCCTGGGGCACGGCGCGGCTCCAGTCGTTGCTGCTCAGGTCGTCGGCGAGGCTGAACAGGTCGCTGGCGTGCTCGAGCAGGTCGCGGAGCATGTCGAGCTGCTCGGCCTTGGGCGCGGCGGGGGCGGTGCTGGGCGCGGCGCCGAGCTGGAGCATGGGCGAGGTCGGGGCCGCGACGGGGGCGGCCAGGAGCGCGCTGGCGGGCTCCGGGGACGCAGGGCCGTCGAGGCGCGCGCCAGCTTCGGCGGCGTTGCGCTGGAGCTGGGCGAGGCGGGCGAGCTCGAGCATGTCGACGCCGATGTTGGCCAGGCCGACGGCCGCGACGGCGGCGGTCGAGAGCACGTCTTGGGTGGTCGGCGGGCTCGGGTTGTTGGGGTCGCCCAGCTCGGTGACCCGGTCGCGCAGCAGCTCGATGGTGACCACGCTGTCGATGATCATCCGGTGCATGAGCGCGAGCTGGGTCGGGCTGAAGCGCAGCTCGCCCTCGGCCGTCCAGGTCAGCTCGGGGACCATGCTCTCGAGGCGCTGGCGGCTCGACCGCGGCATGTCGGCGACGCGCTGCTCGATGGCGAAGGCGACCCCGAGGCTCTTGAAGTAGTCGTTGTCCGAGGACTCCTGGGCGACGACGCCGTAGGCCAGGGCGGAGGCCAGGCGCAGCAGGGCCATGGAGTCCGCGCAGGCGCCGTCCCCGGTGTTCGAGGCCGGGTTGCCGCGCTCGCAGTCGACCTCCGAGGCGGCGTGCAGCGAGACGATGTAGGCCAGGGGGTCGCCGTGCTCGCGGGCGTCCTGGGCGAGGCTCAGGAACACGCGGACCAAGGTCGCGGCGTGCCCGGCCCGGGGGGCCCGCTCGCCGACCAGGACCATCAGCCGGTCGGGCATGTTCTGGAGGTCCGAGATCAGCGCGGCGTTGAGGGTCGCGCCCATGACGTTGAGCGAGACCCCGGAGTCGACGGTCTCGAGGGCGTCGCAGGTCAGCGGGATGAACACGCCGATGTCGGAGCCGCACACCGTCTCGGTCAGCTGCTCGCGGACGTAGGCGATGGCCTCCTCCTTGGCGCGGTCGATGACGAACTCGGCGATGCCGTTGAACAGCGTCGAGCCGGCGGAGCCCAGGGAGGTCAGGGAGCCGATGGACTGGGGCGTGCCCGAGGTGCCGATGTCGACGGCCTCGATGAACGCCGCCTTGGCGTCCTCGTAGCCCCGCTCGGGCGCGGTCAGCAGCTCGAGCAGCTGCTCGCTGGACTTCGAGAGCACCTCGATGAGCTGGGTCAAGGTGACGCCGTTGTCGTTGTAGGCGGCGCGCAGGACCTCGACGTCGCGGGTCTGGAGCCCGCCGTCGAGGCCGGCGAGGTGGTCGCAGATGAGGCCCAGCTCCGTGCCCACGGCGGCGAGCTCCTGGGCGGCCTGCATGACCTCCTCCTTGGTCGAGGAGGCGCCGAGGTCCTGGAGGTGCTCGAACAGGTCGCGGCTGTCGAGGTCGCCGGAGATCAGCGAGGTCAGGTCGATGTTGGCGCTCCCGCCCCACTCGTCGCTGTGCAGGTTGTCGAGCTCGGTGCAGGAGTTGGCCAGGCGCTTGGGGAAGTCGGAGCTGAGCACGACCTGCGTGGGCACGGAGATCGGCTCGGTCCGGGCGATGCGCAGGTACTCCTCCTCGCTCAGGAAGTTGAGCGGCGAGTCGGCGTTGCGCTTGGCCAGGGGGTCGTCGACGCTCATCGAGGACTCGGCCCAGGGCAGGTTGCCCGAGGGCGCGTCCTCGCTGGGCGGGGCGGCCTGGGCCAGGGCGGGCGCGGCCCAGCAGGCGAGGGCGAGGAGGCCCGCGCCGAGGCGGCGCGCGAAGCAGGCGGGGATGGACGAGGGCCGGGGGGTGGTCATGCTTGGCTCGCTTTGGCGAGGTTGAGGGTGGCCTTGGTCAGGGCCTCGACGTCGAGGAAGGGGACGTCGCGGCGCTTGGTCTCGCTGGAGTCGACGATGAGCTGGTGCAGCTGGTCGCGCACGGCGTCGACGGCCGCGTCGCCGCCGAGGCTGCGCGCCTGGGACAGGAGCAGGGCGCACACGCCGGTGAGCACCGGGGCGGCGGCGGAGGTGCCGGTGAACTGGCGGTCGACGCTGCCCGAGGTCCGCCAGGTGGCGATGCGCATGCCGGGGGCGGCGACGGTGGTCCAGTCGCCGAAGCGGGAGTTGGACAGCATGCGCTTGGACGAGGTCATCGCGCCGACGGTGGTCACGCCCTCGAGCTCCTCGGGGAAGGCCGAGGTCTCGCGGCGGCGGTTGCCCGAGGCGATCAGCACGGGGATGTTGGCCTCGCGCAGGGCCGCGAGCCCCTCGCTCAGCTCGTCGCTGACGCGGCGGAAGGTGAAGGTGCAGCACACGAGGTCGACCTCGCCGGACTGGGCCACGAACTTCATGGCCTCGGCCGCGCGGTAGTCGGAGGGGCGGCCGTCGACGCCGTAGACGTCGACGCACAGGCAGTCCGCCTCGGGGGCGATGCCGGGGGTGCGTCGGTGGCGGGCCGAGACGATGCCGGCCACGGCGGTCCCGTGGCCGTTGGCCGAGCGGTCCCGGGCCCGGGCGGGCTCACCTTCGTGGGTCAGGCGCCGGAGCTTGTCGTGGTCGAGGACGCTGATGTCGGCGACGCCGCTGTCGAGGAGCGCGACCCGGGCACCCTCGCCCTTGGTCTGCTCCCACAACCCGTCTTCGAGATTCAACCAGCGAATGTGCCAGGGGACGCTCACAGCGCGATTGTAGGTCGAGCTCCTGGGCGAACCTTGAACTTTCGATCAAGTCGATGGGCCCAACGCGAGACAGCCGACCTGCAGGTCGGCTGTCGTCGGCTCGCAGCGACTGCGAGTTTGGCAGGCCGGAGCCCGCGGGCTCACTCGCCGTCGGCGGGCGCGGGCTTGGGGGCGTCGGGCTTGGGGGCGTCGGGCTTGGGGGCCTCGGGCGGCGCCGCACCTTCGGCGGGCTTGGGCTCCTCGCCAGCCTTCTTGACCTCGGTGACCTCGAGCAGGAACACCAAGGTCGAGTTGGCGGGGATCTTGTTGCCCTGCGCGCGCGAGCCGTAGCCGAGCTCCGGGGGAATGACGACCTTGCGGAGCATGCCCTTCTTGGCGCCCTCGAGGCCCAGGGAGAAGCCCGGGATGACCCCGCGGCCGCCGATGACCACCGGCATGCCCTCGGCGCGGCCGTGGGAGCTGTCGAACTCGCTACCGTCGGTCAGGCGGCCGATGTAGTGGGCCGTGACCTGGTCGCCGTTCTCGGCGGCCGGGCCCTCACCCTCGGTGATGTCGTAGACCTCGAGGCCGTCGTCGCGCTTGTCGGTGTTGATGGGGTCGGCCTCGAAGGCGTCGGCGGGCTTGGGGATGTAGGGCTCGGCGACGTCGATCAGCTCGACGGCCATCCAGATGTCGCCGAGGGCGGGGGCGTTGGGCGGGGCGTTGTCCTCGATGATCGAGGCGGGGACCTTGACCTTGCGCTTGCCGCCGACCTTCATGCCGATGAGGCCGTCGATCATCGCGTTGGCGATGGGGTCGCGGTCGCGGTTCTCCTGGTTGAGGACCAGCTTGGCGGGCTTGAGGCGCGAGCCCATGACCGGCTGGGCGCTCGCGGTGGCGTAGCCGGTGAACTGGAACTCGGCCATCTTGCCCTCGACGACCTCGTCGCCGGTGCCGACGACGTACTCCTGGAGCACGACGCCGTTGGCCAGGGTCTTCTCGCTCTTGGGCTTGCCGTCGAAGGGCGCCTCGAAGGGAATCTCGGGCAGCTTGATCTCGAGCTTGCGGGCCTTGGTGTCGGGCTGGATGCCCTCGACGACCGGGCCGTGGCCCTCGGCGTCGGCGTGCTCACCCTCGGCGGCGTGCTCACCCTCGGCGGCGTGCTCACCCTCGCCGTGGCCTTCGCCGTGGCCGTCATCGTGAGACGCAGCGGCGACCTCGGCCGCCAAGTCGGCGGGGGTGAAGCAGGCGGTGGTCAGCAGCGCGCCCGCGAGCGCCAGGAAACGCAGGTCGATCGTCCTCATGCGGCGCCCCTTATAGACTTTTTTGTGGCCGTCGAGGAGGGCGCGCAGGCTTTGCGCTGGCTCACGAGTCCCGCGCGTGGCGAGCGGAGGCCGCGCGGGAGCTAGAACCTGGCCTCGAGCTGCAGGCGCAGGCGGTGTTCCGGCGAGGGGACGCGCGCGAGGGTGTTGTCGCGCTCGTCCAGCCACACGAAGGTGTCGTAGCGCAGCCGCGCCTGGAACACCCGCGAGAACACGTAGGAGCCCTCAATGTAGGTCCACAGCGAGTGCTCCTGGCGCGCGTTGTCGGCGAGATCCTCGTTGAGGTAGCGCAGCCGCGCGTTGAGCCGGAAGCTGCCCACGGGGTTGGAGCGGAGGATGAGGAAGGCGGCGGCGTCCTGGCGCGGGCGCCCGTCGACGCTGACGTCGTCGATGACCTCGTGCTGGTACTGGGCGGTGAGCGAGAGCTTGCCCTTGGCCTTGCCCCGCGCCGGGCGAAAGCCCAAGCGCGCGGTGATCTGCCCGACCTCGGACAGGCAGCCGCTGCGGTAGCTGATCGAGCCGTCCTCCTGGCGCGGGGTCTCGTCGAGGCCGGCGGTGTTGATGCAGCCGCCGAAGCTCCCGGCGCGCAGGTCGGTGTTGCGGTAGGCCAGCCACAGCCCGGGCCGGAGCCAGGGCGTGGCGTCGAAGTCGGAGCGCACGAAGCCGCGGAACTTGGGGGTGCTGTCGCTGGGGTTGACCCAAAAGTCGGCGAAGGCGCGCAGGTCGAGGCGATCGATGAGCCGGGCGTTGTAGCGGACGCGCCCGCCGGCCTCGTCGCGGTGGCGGTTGCCGTTGAACTCGTCGGCCTCGGCGATCGAGCCCGCGAAGGGGTTGGCGTAGTCCTGGTCGTAGTAGCGCGCGGACAGCTCGAGCTCGTGGCGCCCGAGGGTCGTGGTGTGGCGGGCGATGCCCGCGAAGCCGCCCCCGCCGTAGTCGGCCCCCTCGCTCAGGGTCCGGGCCGTGGCCATGGAGTCGAAGCTGCGCGCGACCTCGACGGCGAGGTCGGACCACCGCTCGCCCCAGCTCATGTCGGCCCCGATCGCGCCCCAGGCCCCGCCGAAGGGCCGGGTCGCGGGGCCCTTGAAGTCGAGCTCGGCGCCCTCGAGCTTCCACACCGCGGTCGCGCCGTAGCCGGTGATGCCCACGTGGGTGCGGCGGTCGTAGAACCACGAGACGTTCGCTCCGCCCAGGAGCTCGTCGTACATGTTGGGCAGGGTCTGGAACTTGTGGGTGGAGGTCGGCGCGAGGGGGTCGCCGGGGTCGCCGACGAAGACCGGGGGCGAGGGGCACAGGTTCGAGTCGCGGGCGTCCTCGCAGGTGTTCACGTCGGCGACGTCGTACTGGTAGACCTGCCGGCTCTGCCACGAACCGAACGCGTAGAGCTGCATCCAGCCCACGGGGAGGTCGAGGTGCTTGGCGCCGATCGCCACGCCGCGCAGGCTGTCGCGCCAGCGAAAGTCCGCGGTCCCGTAGAGGTCTCCGGCCGCCCCGGAGCAGGGCGAGGCCGGGAGCTCGCCGGCGCTCTCGCGGCACTGCACGCCCAGGGTCGTGGGCCGGTAGATGGCGTCGTCGAGGTAAAAGCCGTTGGGCGTGTAGCGGTCGGAGGTGTCGAACACCAGGCGCTGGCCGAAGCCGATGCGGTAGGTGCCGGCGATGACCCCCCAGCGGTCCGTGTCCCACTGCGCGAAGAACTTGGGCAGGTGCACCCGCGCCTGCATGGGATCGGCGACCATGGCCTCGCGGGTCGGATCCCACGCCGGGTTGCCGGGGCGCTGGCGGGTCACGAAGCCCGCGCCGCCGATGGTCAGCTGGCGCAGGGTCGTGATCCGGGCCTGCAGGGCCATGGGCGGGACGGTGGTGTCCGTGGGGGTGTAGGCCGTCTGGTAGCGGACCCAGCCGTGGGTCGCGGTCAGCTTGCGGCGCTGGTCGTTGGCGCGGATGAAGGTCAGGATCGAGCCGAGCTTGCGCTGGTCGAGGACCTCGGCGGCGAGCAGGTCCGCGGGTGCGTGGATGACCCCGACCTCGGCCCGGTAGGCGAGGATGCGGTCGACGTCCTCGAAGCTCAGGTTGGGCAGGGTGTACAGCTCCTCGCGGGTCGCCTCGTTGAGGTCGACCCCGCGCCGGCGCAGCTCCACGAGGGTGTTGAAGGTGTCCTCGCTGATCTGGTTGGTGACGTAGAGGTCGTAGAGGGACTCCTCGTCGTCGATGTCGATGAAGATCTCGTACTCGGCGGCGGAGGCCGCCCGGGGCGCGGCCACGAGGGTCGCCAGGCCCAGGGCCGCGGTCAGCAGTCGTCGCGTCGCGCTCATGATCTCTCGGGCCTCCTCGTCGCTCCTGGCCGGACCTAGCCGCAGGGGGCGGGGTCGCAGGCGGACCACAGCCCCTTGTTCAGCTGCTCGGCCTCGTACTCGAGGGCTTCGTAGGTGTCGACGAGCGCCTCGCCGTTGGGAGGGATGTGCAGCACGCAGGCGTGGCCGCGCTCGACCAGGACCTCGTTGATGACCTGGCCCGAGACGGACACGTAGGCCAGCAGGCGGCCGAACTCGTCCTCGCACTCGAGGTCGTAGCTCAGCTGCACGGTCTGGCCGCTGACCAGCATGGCGTTGGCGGCCTTGGCCTCGGGGCCCCAGCACTCTTGCTCGACGGTGCTCTCGGGGGTGTCGATCATCAGGTAGCGGACGCGCTCGCCGCTGGCCAGGTCGATGGTGTCGCCGTCGATGACCTGGGCGACGACGCCCTCGCTCGGGCCGCAGGCGCTGCCAGCCCCGTCGTCGCCCTCGCTGACGGAACAGCCCGAGCCAAGGGCGAGGGCGAGGCCGAGACCGGCGCGAGCGCGGGCGCGGTGCGGCATCAGTTGCACCCCGGGTTGTCGGCCTTGGGCGTGCCCTCGTCGCCGTCGCCGTAGGGCACGGCGCCGTCGCACCAGCTCGCGGCCGCGTCGTTGGCCGCCGCGTCGTAGCTGCCGGGGTCGAGGCTCTCGCTCTTGCCGGCGCTGACGCTGGTCCAGGTGACCTGGTCGATGAGCTCGCCCCCGCGGGCCAGGAACAGCCCGGAGTTCGAGTTGTTCAGGCCCACGCTGGTCTCGAAGTCTACGGGCGGGAGGCCGCCGTTGACCATGCTGTCGCCGTTGCGCGCGACGAGGGCCGTGTCGCCGGGGCTCAGGGGGATGCAGGTGTTGGCGTCGACGCTGTCCATGACCTCGGGGAAGGTCCGGCCGATGTCGACGCCGTTGAGGTCGACGGCCGCGAGCGCGCGGACCTCGAACCACTCGCCGGCGGTGTCGCCCACGGCGGCGGGGTTGGCCATGTACTCCGAGAGGATCAGGTCGCCGGGGTTTGCGTAGACGATGGCCCGGGGCTCGCCGTTGTCGATGCACTGGTCGTCCATCATCCCGCCCCCGCCCATGCCGCACATCGGGTTGGGTTCGCCGGGGGTGCCCAGGTCGATCAGCATCCCGTAGACGTCGACGGCGGGGCACCAGGGCAGGTCGTCGGCGTCGTCGTTGAGGGCCGGGTCCTGGCTGCCGGGGTCGAGGCTGTGGGCGGCGCCCGTGGGCGAGCTCGACCACATGACGCTGTCGTAGATCACGCCGCCGTAGCCCACGTCCAGGCTCGTGTTCGAGTTGCTCAGCGACAGCTCCATGACCGCGTGGACCACCGGCAGCCCGCCGTTCGTGCCCGGGTCGTCGCTCTTGGCCAGGACCACGTGGGCGCCCGCCTCGATCTCGATGCAGGTCTCGCTCTCGATCGGCTCGGTGAGCTGCCCGCCCTTGCCGATCTGGACGCCGTTGAGGTCGAAGGCGCCGGCGGCGTAGAGCTCGAACCACTCCCCGTTGGCGTCGGTGACCGCGTCGGGGTTGGGCATGATCTCGTTGATGACCAGGTCGCCCATCTCCGGCGGGACCGCGTTGCGCAGCATCATCAGCTGCGGGTCGAGGCACTGGCCCATGGGCGAGCCGCCGCAGCTGGCGTTGACGGCCTTGGGGGTGGGGGCCGCGTCGCACCACTCGAGGGTGTTGGGGTCGAGGCTGATGGCCATCCCCGCCTCGCTCGAGCTGTAGGCGTAGCTGTCGTCGACGGCCTCGTAGCCGATGACCAGGTCGGAGTTGCTGTTGTTGAGGGCGAAGTCGAACAGCAGGTCGACCTCGGGGAGCATGCCGTTGACGGCGGAGTCGGCCTCGCGGGCGACGAGGACGAGCTGCCCGGCGGTGACCGGCACGCAGGCGTGGGGGTCGACGTCGCCGGGGCGGATCAGGGGGTCTTGGAGCGCGCCCTCCTTGCCCGCGCGCAGGCCGTTGAGGTCGCCCGCGGCGGTCACGAGCAGCTCGAAGTACTCGCCGTCGGCGTCGTCGACCGCGTCGGGGTTGGGCATGAGCTCGTTGATGAGCAGCCCGCCCGCCTCGACGGGCTGGATGTCGCGGAGCTCGCCGCCCTCGTAGCACTGGCCCTCGGGGGGCGGCGGCTGGGGGCAGTCGTCGGGCGCCCCGGGGGTGCCCGCGTCGGTCGCCTCGCCCCACGCGTTCTCGCTCTCGCACCACAGCTCGGGGTCGTCGTTGCCCTCGGCGGAGCTGTGCTCCGCGGGGATCTGCAAGCTCGCGCCGGTGGGCGAGCTGCCCCAGCTGACGGCGTCGATGAGCGCGCCCTCGGAGCCGATCCACAGCGAGCTGTCGGAGTTGGTCAGGGACACGCCCATGGTCGCGACCACGGCGCCCTCGGGCAGCGCGCCGTTTTCCTCGGCCAGCGCGCTCTTGGCGATGACGACGTGGCTCCCGGCCGAGACGGCGACGCAGTCCGCCGACGCGATCAGCTCGTCGGCCTCGTCCTCGAGGGACTTGCCGATCTCGAGGCCGTTGAGGTGGACGTCGGCGTTGACCTGCAGCTCGAACCACTCGCCGGTCTCGTCGGGGCTCGCGTCGGGGTTGGGCAGGACCTCGGTGATGACCAGGTCGCCGGGCGCGGGCCGGACGACGTCGACGGGGGCGCCGTCGATCAGGCAGGTGTCGGCGCTGCCGCACACGTCGTTGGGGGCGCCCGGGGTCGCCAGCAGGTCCTCGGCGAACACCGCGGTCGAGTCGCACCAGCTGCCGAGGTTGTCGTTGGCGACGGCGTCCGGGGCCTGGGAGCCGTCGAAGATCCGCGACGCGCCCTCGGTGGGCTCGGCGTAGTAAATTTCGTCGATGACGGTCTCGCCTGCGTCGACGGCCAGGTAGCCGCCGCTGTTGCCGAAGCTGCCCAGCTCGCCCGCGTAGCCGTAGTCGACGTGGCCCATGACCTCGGCGACCTCGTCGAGCATGTCGGCGACGACGACGTAGCCCCCGGCCGGGACCAGCAGCGTCCGGTTGATGACGTGGGTCTTGACGCCGGAGCCGTCGGTCTTGGAGTAGACCAGGGTCAGGCCCTCGAGGTCCTGCTCCTCGCCGCTGGCGTTATAGATCTCGAACCACTCGAGCCCGTCGTCGGCGCCCGCGGGGTTGGCGAGGACCTCGGAGAGGACCAGATCTCCGGGGAGCAGGGCAGGGAGCTCGCACGAATCCCCGGCCTCGTCGTCGGCGCAGGGCTCGACGTCGTCCTCGGGGCAGGCGGTGAGCGAGCAGGCGGCCAGCAGCGCGAGGCCCGAGTAGGCGAGCCTGCGCGCGGGGGAGGGGCGTGTTCCGTGGGAGAGCTTCATCCGTGACTCCAGTGCAGGGCTAGTTCGTTCGTGGCGGGAGTCTCGGAGTCGTCGTCGGTTTCGTCGTCGTCGTCGGTTTCGTCGTCGTCGTCGGTTTCGTCGTCGTCGTCGGTTTCGTCGTCGTCGTCGTCGGTTTCGTCGTCGTCGGCTTCGTCGTCGTCGGCTTCGTCGGCGTCGGCTTCGTCGTCGTCCACCGGTTCCGGCTTCGGCTCTGGCGGCGCGAGATCGTCGGGTCGCTCGACGGCCTCCTCGCTCTCCCCCTCACCGGGCGGCTGCTCGCTGGCGATCTCGGGGTCGACGTCCCCGGCCTTGCCCGGCGGGACGTAGCGGGGCGTGACGATCTGCTCGGGGACCTGGACCTCGATCTGCAGCTGCCGCTCGCCGCTGCGCCGGTCGGTGTAGCTGGTCACCACCCCGCGCACGCGGATGTACTCGCCGCGGTAGGCGTCGATGCCCGAGGCCTCGTAGATGTCGTCGTCCCAGAAGATCAGCGGGAAGTCGTTGAACATCCGCCGCGAGAGCAGCACGCGCTTGGGCCCGCGCTCGCCCTGGCGGACCTCGCCGACGGTGGCCAGGAGCTCGACCTCGTCGCCGAGCCGCGCCTCGATGCGGTCCATGGCGTCCCAGTTGGTCAAGGCGATGAGCGCGGGGTCGCCCTCGGCGTCGCGCTCGAAGGCGGCGACGAACTCGGCCCGGCCGTTCCACCAGTCCTCGCGCAGCGGGTAGTCCTGGTAGCACTGCGCGCCCTCGGCCCAGATGCCGCGCCGCTGCGCCCGGGCCTCGGCCTCGGCGTCGAGGAAGTCCTGGTGGTAGCGCCGGGAGTAGCCGTACTTGGTGAAGTAGGGGCTCATGCCCGCGCGCACGGCCTCGACGTTGTAGTTGACCCACTCGCCGTCGCGCTCGACGAACACGTAGACGAGGTAGCGGTTGTAGCGGCCGCGGATCTCCTTGGGGTGGTCGCGCTCGAGCCGGACCCGGGTGACCCCGACGAAGAAGTCTTCGGCCCAGTGCTTGGCGTCCATGCCCAGGGGCGTGGGCACCTTGATGGGGCGGGAGGTCTGGGCCTGCTTGGCGGCGATGTACTCCTCCCAGCCGACCTCGAACTCGCGCCAGGACTTGTTGGACTTGAAGGTCTCCTCGGTGTCGATGCCGAGCAGGCGCAGGCTCGTGTCGAGGCCGTCGACCTTGATGGTGTCGCCGTCGACGATGGCGTTTTGCTTGAGCGGGAACTCGCCCAGGACCAGGCCCGCGGACTCGCGCTCGAGCTCGCTGCGGTCGAAGGTCGAGGGCGCGCTGGCGCAGCCGAAGCTCGCGGCGAGCAGGACGGCCCACAGCGCGCGGGCGCGGGATCGTGAGGGACTCAAAGGCACCGGTTCGGACCTCCTGGGCTGCCCGGCAGGCCGACGCCGAACAGGGGCTGGTCGGGGTCGGCCTCCTGGTCGTCGACGCACCAGCAGCCGGCGCTGTCGAGGTCGTTGGCGTCGGCGCTCGGCGGGCTGTCGGCGTTGCCGCAGGCCAGGGTCCCGGCCGCGGGCAGGGCGTCGACGTCGTAGAAGACCTGGTCGATGAGCTCGCCGCAGGCCAGGAGCTCGACGAAGGCCGAGCGGTAGCGCATCAGATCCAGGGGGTAGCTGTCGTCCTCGTCCTCGCTCTCGGCGAGGCTGCCCCCGGAGATGTCCCAGCCGATGGCGTAGTCGACGAAGCTCTGGGACTGGTCGGGGTCGCCCGGGGCGACGACGGCGTAGGCTCCCGGCGCGAGGGAGAGATCGTCGCGGACGAAGAAGGTGAGCTCGTCCCCGCTGGTCGAGCGCAGCCGCACCCGCATGCCCTGGAGATCGACGGTCGAGGCGCTGGCGTTGTAGACCTCGACGTAGTGGCCGAAGGAGTCCTGCGTGGCCTGGTCCCCGCGCAGCTCGGAGATGACCAGCCCGCCGACCTCCACGGCTGGGCAGTAGTCCGGCCCCGCCTCGCGGGCGCAGCTGAGACACAGGGACAGACACAAGCACGGGGCGAGGCCCCCGACTGCACGAGCGGCGAGCCCGACTCGGGAGGGGGCGGGCTCCAAGGGCTGCACAGGCCCAAGCAGGGCGTGCATCGTCGACCAAAAGCCCACCCTCAGAGTCTGGAGTCTCGGCGCCAAGGTCCGCGAGTCTAAAGTAGGACCAGTGACGTCGGCGCTTCAGCACCAATCCGGTCCCGTGACGCGGGGGGAGCGAAGTGCGCCAAAGCGGCGTTTGAGCGCTCGAATGGCCCATCTGAGGCGGGCTGTGGGTGGCTCCAGGGGGCGACGGAGGAGCTTTTCAGGGCTGTTTCCGGTGGCTTTTCTGGGTCGATGATGGGCAGAGAGATCTCTACCGCGCGCTCCGCAAACAAGGGAGCGAAATCGCTCTTTGGCACTCATCGCCTTTTTGAGGCCGCCGCGCGTTCGAAGGCCAGTTCCCGCGCGGGTTGCGAGAGCCCTCGTCCGGCCCAATGGCCGATTGAATTCATGACTCGAAAAGCAACACTCGCGGGTGGGTTCGGGGTGACTTTCGCTACCCCAGCCGGACGCACAATCGTCATGTCTACACGCGCTTAGGACCGATGAGTGTCCGAAGGGACATGCGGCTTCGGGGTCAGAGCGCCTCCTCTTGCCAAACGAGGCGAGCCACAGCGGGCGAGCTCGAGGCTCCGCGTCGCCCCTCGTGCGAATCGGAGCAGGTGCCCCGGTAGCGATCACACTGCTTGCAATCCGCTGGCAAGGAACGCAGGCTTTGGCGTACCGGCGTGAGTCATGAAGGGCGCTTTCCTCAAGTGCATGAAGGAGATGGTCGTCACCCAGCACGGTGAAGACCAGTGGATCGAGATCCTCACGGCCTCGGACTTCCCCAACAAAAAGCCGATCTTGGCGACGAGTACCGTGCCCGACGAGCACTTTTACTCGGTGCTCAAGACCTCGCAGCGCCAGCTCAAGATGGGTCGGCGGCAGCTCTACGACGCCTTCGCCGACTACTGGATCTGCATCTACGGTCCGCGCCTGTCGCCGCGGCAGTTCGAGGAGTGCTCCAACAGCCGCGAGTTTCTGGCCGTCCTCGACCACATCCACGAGACCGTCCAGCGGCGCGTGCGGGGGGCCAAGCCGCCCACGCTGACCATGGAGTGGCAGAGCGAGGACATCATGATCGTGACCTACGAGTCCGAGCGCGAGCTCGTCGACTTGTTGATGGCCATGTTTCGCGCCCTCGGTCGCTACTTCAACGACGACATCGAGCGCGTCGAGAAGATCGATTCGACCCACGTGCGCGTGGGCTTTGCCGAGCTCGTCGACATCTCGGCGGCCCAGTAGCTCGGGCAGTCACTCGGGGGTCAGGCCTCGGGCTCGGACTTGGCCGCGAGGGCCTTGGCCTCTTTTTGCTTCTTGCGCAGGACCCAAAGCGTCCCGGCGGTGAAGGTCGGGAACACGTTCAGGCCGGGGGCGAACTCGAGGGCCGCGGCGGGCAGGAGCTGCCAGCGCGGGCCCATCATCAGCATGAGCAGGGCGCTGACGGCACAGCTGAACAGGAGCTGGGCGGGGAGCGCGAACTGGTCCGCGCCGAGGGTCAGCGCGGTCGTCCCGAACTGAACGGAGTCGGCGAGCAGAGCCAGGAGGACGCCGAAGGTGTCGCGGTAGCGGACGCCCTTTGGGGCCTCGCTGGCCTCGGGGGAGGGGCTGGCGGGCATGGCGGTCGAGGTCGCGGACAGGGCCATGGCCTCCCCAACCCTCGGGAGCCCCGCGCATTCCCGCCTGGATGGCTAGTACCGCGTGTCTGATGTCCGTGCCGGGTTTGGGGCATCGCTGGGACCCGAGGGCAAGGAGCCGCGACGACGCTGTGGTGGACCCCACTGCGAGGAGCGGCGACACAGCCATTCGGGTTCCAGTGCCGCTCCAAACCCGGCACGGACTTCGGACACGCGGTACTAGCACTAGCCGTTGGGCGCGCTGGGCATCACCGGGAGTCGGCGCATGGCGCCCTGGCGCTCGCGCTCGGCCAGGTACTCCTCCCACTTGGCGATGGTCAGCTTCTGGAACTCGAGCACGGCCGGGTTCAGCTCGGCGACGGGGGCGTTGTAGTAGCGCTCGTAGCCGCGCTGCTCCGCCTCGACGGCGGTGCCGTCCTCCTCGAGCAGGGGACGCATCAGCACGCGGTTGGCGATCTCGAGCACGGGGCGCATGAACCACCGGGGGATCGGGGTGCCGAGCACCGGGATGTCGAGGGCCTTGTAATAGAACAGGAAGAAGGCCCGGGTGGTGCGCTCGTCGATGGGCAGGATCAGGCACCAGTGCTTGATCCAGTCGTCGGTGTTCGACCACTGATGCGGGTACGCGTAGCACAGCCGCATGTGGTTGGTGTTCGCCTTCTTGCGCGGGATGAAGTGGCTGTAGAGCTTCCCGGCGCCGACGAGGGTGTCGTACTCCACGAACACCTGCGCGGCCTCGTCGTCGACCTCGATCTTGGTCAGCTTGGGATCCTTGAAGGGCTCGTAGCGCTTGTGCAGGTAGGCGTGGGTGAAGTCCGAGACGTTGTCGATGATCATCGAGTGGTGGGCCTGCCAGGTGAAGTCCACCGGCACGCAGGCCCAGGCGTCGGGCCCCTCGAGCTCGGGGATCTCGGGCATGGCCACGGTCTCGGCGCGATCGCGGTCGCCGGGGAACAGCCACATCAGGCCGTAGCGCTCGCGCACGGCGAAGTCGGGGAGGCGGATCTTGGGGAGCTTCTTGTCGAACAGCTCGTGGGGCACGTCGACGAGGCGGCCGTCGCCGTCGAAGGTCCAGCCGTGGTAGGGGCACACGACCTGGCAGCCCCGGACCTCGCCGCCGCTGAGCGCGAGCTGGCGGTGGGCGCAGCGGTCCTCGACGGCGCGCAGGCTGCCGTCCGAGCCGCGGAACAGGGCGAAGTCCTTGCCCCAGAAGGTGACCTTGGTGACCTCGCCGGGGGCCAGGTCCTTGGAGTAGCCCACGGGGTACCAGTAGTTGGGGTTCATGCCGGCGGCGCGAACCTTTTGCCTGCGGTTCTTGGCTTCGTGGAAGCTGGGGATGGGCAGCTTGGTGGACATGGTGGGCTCGCTCAGGGGCTCGGGTTGGTCGCCGGCTCGGGGGCGGTCTGGCGGGGCACGGACACGGCGCTGGCGCGGCGGACCATGCCCTCGCGGGCGAAGAATTCGACGGCCTCGGCGATGGCCGTGCGCAGCTCCGTGGGCTCGAAGCCGAGCTCGCGCTGGGCCTTGGAGCTGTCCACGCGTCGACGCATGCGCAGCACCGCGAGGGAGCCGGGGGTCAGGCGCTGGCTCGCCTTGGGGAAGAAGCGGGCCAGGGTCCCGGAGTAGACCTTGGCCACGCGGTTGACGAACTCGAAGGGCAGCTCGACGAGGGGGTGGTCGACGCCGGCGACCTCGCCCGCGGTCCGGAACAGCTCGCCGAGGGTCAGAAAGCCCGTGGCGAACACGTACTTTTGCCCGCTGCGTCCGCGGGCCATGGCCAGCAGGTGGCCGTCGGCGATGTCGCGGGCGCGGATCCAGCTGAACCCGCCGTCGACGTAGGCGCGCTGGCGGCCGTCGATGTAGTCGCACAGCGTCCCGCCCATGCGCGAGGGCAGGTAGTCGTGGGGGCCGATGCACCCGCAGCTCGTGGCGATGACCACGTCGAGGCCCTCGGCCGCGAACACCAGGGCCTGGTGCTCGGCGAGGGCCTTGGTGTGGGCGTAGGCCATGGGCCCGCCGCCCTGGGCGTAGCGGAAGGGGTAAAAAGGCAGGCCCTCGGCGCTGGGCTGGCTGGGGTCGTCGAGGTCGAAGCCCGTGGCCGAGAAGGAGCCCGTGAGCACGACCCGCTCGACGCCGGCGTCGAGGCTGGCGCGGAGCAGGTCGCGGGTGCCGAGCACGTTGATGGCGTAGAGCTCGCGCTGCTCGGCGGGGTTCGAGGTCGCCGTCGAGATCTTGGCGGCGACGTGGAACACCCGGGTGACGCCGTCGAGGGCCCGGCGCAGGGAGTCGAGGTCGCGCAGGTCCCCGGGCGTGCGCTCGATGTCGAGGCCCTCGAGGCCGCGGTCGTTGGCGCCGGGCTGGACGAGGGCCCGGACCGCGCAGCCCTCTTCGAGCAGCCGGCGGACCAGGTTGTTGCCGACGTGGCCGCTCGCGCCGGTGACCAGGATCGTGCCCTTGGCCAGGTCGGCGGCGGGGAGGGGAGGGGTACCGTCGCTGGGAGAGCTCGTCGCCATGGCCGTAGCGATCCGGGATGGACCGCTTCGGTGGCTATCACGGGCTCCGCCGCGGCGGCGTGCGGCGGAGCACAGCGGAGCACAGGGGACCCGAGGACCGCGGTGGCGGAGCCACGAGCCTACTCACGGCGTCGACGACGGAGGCCCAAGAGCGCGAGCAGGGCCAGGGCGCCGGTGCCCGCGAAGCCGCGACCCTCGGCGCCAACCTCCGCGTCGGCCGTGCACCCGCAGCCACGCCCACCCGGGAGCCAGACCTCGTCGCCGCCGGTCTCGCCGGTGTCCGTCTCGGGCTCCTCCTCGTCCTCGAACAGGCAGCCCGAGGAGCAGCCGTCGCCGTTTTCGAGGTTGCCGTCGTCGCACTGCTCGTAGGGCCCGAGGATGCCGTCGCCGCAAATGTTGCCTTCGCTGCCGGTCTCCTCTTCGCCGCCGGTCTCCTCGCCCGGGTCGGGGCCAGGGCCGGCGCCGGTCCCGACGATGCACACCGCGTCGACGTTCCAGCCCCCGAACTCGAGGCCGCCGTCGGTCTGCACGTTGAAGCCGACCTCGATCTCGCCGTCGGCGTCGAGGAAGGCGGTCAGGTCGACGTCGTGGAAGCGCCACTCCTGGTCGCGGTGGTGCCGGTGCGCCGTGTAGTCGTCGACGCTGGCGAGGTTTTGCCAGCCGGTCTGGCCGTTGGCGGTGATGAAGGCCTGGTCGAAGTAGCCGTCCTCGACGGTGAGCCAGCGGCGGTACTGCAGGCGGACCCGCTCGTAGCCCGAGGCGTCGATCACCGGGGTCGTCAGCGAGTCGGAGCTGAAGGGCGGATAGAGGCCCTCGGGGCCGATGTTGGTGCCGGCGATGGATTGACCCTCGAAGGCCGAGGCCGGGTCCCCGCTCGCGCCCCCAGGGGAGCCGATTTGCCAGGAGCCGTCGAGCGTCCAGCCCTCGGCTCCGTTCTCGAAGTCGCTGCACCAGATCTCCTGGGCGTCGCCGACGAAGGCCTCGTACCAGGGGTCGACGTCGTTGCGCGGGTAGCTGGTGACGACGTCCTGGCCCCAGTCGAGGCGGGTCCGGTACTGGACGACGGCGTTGTCGGTGGCCCCTGCGATGGTCGCCACGAAGCTCGACGCGCCGGCGGAGGCCATGGGCAGGGTCTGGGTCGACCCGGCCGGCACGCCCAGCTCCGCGCGCTGGCGCCACTCGAGGGTCGCCGTGGGGGTCGCCGTGCTCGGGCAGCTGTAGCCGAGGGGCTGGTAGTCGAGGCGGACCTCGAGCTCGCCGCCGGGGCCGTCTTGGACGGACACGTCGACCTCGGTGGGCCCGCTGAACAGCCCGTGGCGCCCGAAGGCCTCGTCGATCTCGCAGATGTCCGGCGTGCCGTTTTGCAGGTTGCCGTCGTCGTCGTTGGTGACCAGGGCCTCGAGGTACATCGAGGGGATGTCGACGGCGCGGCGCAGGGCCTGCAGCCAGATCTCGTCGGTGCGCCGGACGCCCCCGGAGTAGCCGTGCTTGGCGATGAGCAGCTCGCGGAGGTCCCACAAGGTCCCGCCGATGATCTGGCCCTCGAAGTGGACCCCGCCCTGGTCGCCGGGCCAGGTCCACTCCGAGCCCGGCGGGTCGAGGTCGCGCAGGGGCTCGTCGCTGCCCTGGTAAAAGCCCCGGCCCATGCCCGCGTCGTCGACGATGGTCGCCGCGAGGTAGTCCGCCGCGCCCTCGCTCAGGGAGCCGCTGAAGATGCCCACGCCGGGGACGAGGCCGAGCACGTGGGCGACGTGGCCGTACTCGTGATAGACGACGTCGGCGATCAGCGCGGTGTTCTCACAGCCCGCGCCGGCCAGGAAGAAGTTGATGGTGTCGCCGTCGGCGAAGGCGTTGCAGACGTCGTCGATGTTGACGGTGACCGCGGTCTGCGAGAGCGGGACCTCGAAGCTCGGGTCGATGGCCAGGACCCGCTGCTTGACGATCTCGGTGTGCGCGTAGGCGTTGAAGTGGGCGTCGAGCTCCGGGGGCTCGGCCTCTTCGGCGATCCACACGCCGGCAGGCGTCAGCATGGTCTCGGGGGTGAGCAGCTCGCCGGCGGCGTTGAACAGCTGCGCCCGCTCGCCGCGGAACTCGAAGCTGACGAGCTGGGGGCTCGTGAGCGGGAAGGTCCCGGTGACGTCGGCGACGCTCGTCTGGCCGCCGATGTTCACCTCCATGAACGACGCGGGCATGTTGACCCGGGCGCCGAGGGGGTTGCGCTGGAAGGCCCCCAGGCGCAGCTCGGCGTAGTGGACCAGGCTGCGCCGGGCCACGGGCTTGCCGGTGCGCGCGTCGATGAACACCTCCCAGCGGCCGTGGGGGTCGTCGAGCTGGACCTCGACGGCGTAGACCTCTCGGGCCTCGATGCCGCCCCCGGGCCGGACCAAAGGCAGGATCTTCGGGCCGTCGAGGGCCGCGTCGGCGCGGGTCGGGGCCAGGTCGGCGCCCGCGAAGTCGTCGGCGATCCATCGGCGGGCGCTCGCGCGGACCTGGGCCTCGGGGGTCCGGGACACCGCCGCGCCGCCGGCGGGGGCGAGGGCGTCGAGGCCGGGGACGGCCTGGGAGCGCACGGCGATCAGCCGGTCGGCCTTGAAGCGGAAGCTGATCTGGCCGCCGACCACGGGGCGGCCGTCGTGGCTCTGCGCGAAGCCGAGGCTGCGCACGTCGCCGGTCATGACGTTGGCGACGAGCTGAAAGTCCGTCGCCCGGGCGCCGGGGGCGAGCAGGGGCAGGTGCTCGGCGAGGAAGGCCCGGGCGTAGGCCTCGGCGGCGGCGGGCGAGGCCACGGAGTGGGGCACGCTCAGCCCCGCGGGCACGACGGTGTCGAGGATCCCCGTGTCGGCGTCGAAGCGGGTCAGCGCGCGGCCGCCGAGCTTGGCCTGGAGCCGGGCGTAGGCCTGGGCCGTCGAGGGCTGCGCGCTCGCGCGGCGCCACTCGTGGGCCTCCACCCGCCGCGGCGTGGTGACGCCGGGGGCGAGCTCGAGGGCGTCGCGGTGCTTCAGGTGGTCCGGGGGCTGAACCGCGCCGGCTGGGGTGCTCGGCACGAGCAGGCCCACGCCGACGACGAGGCCGATGCCGAGGGGAAGGACGCTACGGGGGGAGAAACCGGTGAACATGTCGAAGGTCGCAAAACCCCGGACCCGGTCCGAGGGTGACGAGGGCATCATGACGGATGTCCATGTCCTCGCCCAGGCCGAACCTTCGGGGCTTTTGCGGGGTCGGGGGACGCGCAGGGGTGTGGCTGTTTCCCGGCCGGAACGACTGATAGGCTCTACCCGTGAGCGTGAGCCAGATGACCCCGCGGCTCTCATTGGTGCTCGCGCTCACCTTCCTTGGCGGCTGTGGTGGGGCGCCCGAGACCAAGCCGGCGCCCGATGCCCCCGCGTCCGTTCCGGATGGGGAGGCCGAGCAGACCGACCCGGACGCCGCCGCGCCCGCGATCGAGGCCGCCGACACTGGGGGCCCGGGGATCGGCGAGGCCGAGGCGGTCGACCCCGCCCTCGGCGAGGCCCTCGATCTCGAGGTCGACTTCCACCGCACCCGCACGGCGAGAGGACCCGGCTTTTGGGTCCTCGCCGAGCTCCACAACCCGGCGCCCGAGCCTGTCGGTGGCCTGCGCGTTCGGGTCGCCCTCGTCGACGCCCTGGGCACGGAGCTGCACGTCGTCGAGCACACCGAGCCGGGGGCGCTGGCGGCCGATGAGCGCCGCGCCGTCGCCGTGTTGGTGGCGGGCCCGGTGGTTCACGAGGAGCTCGTCATCGGCGCGAGCGCGCGGCCCTTCGTCGACGAGGCCGTCGGGGCGGCGCGCCTGGACGCGTCGCGCTTCGCCGCCCTCGAGCTCGATCACGACGAGGCCGCGCGCGCCGAGTTTGGCGGCTGGTTCGTGACCGGGCGAGTGACCAACGGGGGCGAGGGCGCGAGCGCGGGCGTCCGCGTCGAGGTCCGGGCCAAGGACGGGGACGATCGCCTGCTCGGCCTGGACTGGCTCGAGCTGGCGACCATCGATCCTGGCGAGACCCTCGAGTTCGACGTGGGCGGTCTGCGCTACGACGAGGCGCCCGAGCGCTTCGAGCTCGAGCTGCGCTGACCCGAGCTGGCGGGCCAAACACGCAGGCGAGCGTGCAGGGCTCGCGGCGGAGCTTCGAAGGCCCGCTGCGCTCGCCGCGGAGCTGCGCTGCGGGTCGCTCTCGGGACACGCGCGCGGACTTTTTTGCGGTGTCGAGAGAGCGCGAGCGGCCCCCACTGGAGGTGGGCCTCGGCGAGGCCGATGGGCCCGAGCGGGGCTTGGGCTGCGAAGTTCAACTGAACGCAACGGGGGATCTTCGCGAAGCGAATGTCGATGGCGCGGCGAGGCCGTCGAGCGGCCCTCGTAGCCTCGATGGCTCGGCGCCGCGGGGACCCGCGAGGGTGATACAATCACCCCGTGGACTACCTGCCGTTTTGGCTCGGCGGAATCGCGCTGGCCGGTGTGGCCCTGTGGATGTGGATCCTCGAGGGCCGGACGCTCGGCGTCACCGGCCAGGTCACGCGCATCGTCGACGCGTTCGCGGATCCCGACGGGGAGGCCGAGGCCGTCGAGTTCTCCAAGCGCGATCCCAACGACGTGCTCGCGGCCCTCGCCGCGGCGACGGCCGCCGAGCTCGGGGTCGATCTCGACGCGCCCAAGCACGACGACTCGGCCGGCTCGCGCCTGGACATGCAGCGCCACGTGCCCTTGCCCAGCCGCATCCTGTTCTTGCTGTTCATCGTCCTGGGCTCGCTGACCGGGGGCTTGCTCGACGGCAGCTTCGAGGGCGTGCGGACCTCGCTGGCCGAGGGGCACGCGGCCTTCATCGGCACCGGCTGGCAGAGCTGGCTGCTGCTGCTCGGCGGCGGCGTGGCGGTGGGCTTCGGCACGCGCATGTCGGGGGGCTGCACCTCGGGCCACGGCCTCAGCGGCTGCTCGCGCATCGTGCCGCGCAGCATCGTCGCAACCATGACCTTCCTGGGCACCGCGGTGCTGTTCACCCTCGTGACCAAGGCCTTGATGTGAACTACCGAACCAAGACCATCGTCCGCGGGTTCCGCTTCGCCGTCCCGGCCTTCTTATTGGGCCTGGTGCTGCACTTCACCGGCTTCACCAACTTCGACGAGGTCCACAAAATGTTCGGCCTCGAGGACTGGCGCTTGTTCCTGACCTTCGGCGTCGCCGTGGTCTTGACCATGGTCGGCGTGCACTCGGTGCGCGCCAAGGAGCGCGCCCGCCTGCCCCGCGGGACGATGCACCCCGGCATCCTCCCGGGCGCCGCGCTCTTTGGCGTCGGCTGGGCGCTGACCGGCGCGTGCCCGGGGGTCGTGTTCGCGCAGCTCGGGGAGGGCCAGCTCATGGCGCTGATCTCTCTCGTCGGCATCTTCATCGGGAACGCCATCTACTCCGTCGCCCACCGCCGCTGGTTTCGGTGGGACACCGGGAGCTGTGAAGCAGGATGAGTCAGTCGTCGGCCTCCGAGACCACCGCCGGTCCTTGCCCGCACATGCGCAGCTGTCGGCTGTTTCCGATCTTGTCGGCGAGCAACGCCCTCGACTACTGGGTCGGCGTGTACTGCAAGGGCGAGTTCACCAAGTGCGCGCGCCATGATCGCTTGACCCGGGGGCTGACCGTGGCGCCCAACCTGCTGCCCAACGGCAAGAAGATCTAGCTGGCTTTGGGCGTGGCGCGGGCGAGGGCGCGGGCCTTCGCGTAGTTCTGGGCGATGGTCGAGATGGCCTGCATGGCGCCGTCGAGCTCGCGGGCGCGGGCGTCGACGCGGGCGCGGTAGACCTGCCGCGCGACGATCCACGCGCCGACGCAGGCGGCCGCGGTCAGGGGCAGGGCCAGCGCGAGGGCGAGGGAGGTCGAGAGCGCGGCCAGGGGCAAGGTCGAGAGCAGGGCGCCGCCAGAGCCCGAGCCGGCGGCCGCCCCAAATACGCCGCGCACGAGGTGGTCGAGCTTCTCCTCGATGCGCACGCGCGTGCGCCCCCCGTGGGGGACGACGGTCAGGGCGATGGTCCGCGACCACCGGGGCCCGGCGGGGCCGTGCTTGGGCAGGGCCGTCCAGGTCAGCGAGCGGCCAATGAGCGACGCCACACCGAGCTCGCCGGTGTGGCGTCGAATGGCCTCGATCACGTACTCGTAGGCCCGCACGGGGATCTCACCGTCGAGCACGACCTCGAGCACCAGGGTGCGAGGCGCGCCAAGTGTGGGAGTCGCGCGCTCGCGTCCCGCCTGGCGCAGGGCCATCTCCCCGGCCGCCCGGCGGACGAAGCTGGCGTCGATGCCCGCGACCGCGGCGGCCTCCTCGAGCTCCCCGACGCTCATGCGCCGGGCGTCGCTGGCGAGGCGCTGGAGCTCCGCGGCCCGCTCGAGAATATGCGCCGCTTCGGACTCCTGGAAGCGGGGGTCGTGGGGGCCCGTCAGTGGGGTCAGCATGCCAGCTGGCTGCAACGCGGGCGAGGCCGGTGGCGATCTGAATTCCGCGCAGATTGGCGCTCGGGTCCGCTCTGGACCCGGCGGCGCGATTCTGGGCCCAGGTCGGCGGCGCTTCCCATGTATGCTCCTTCGCGGTGTCTCCGGAGCAGCGAGCCTCGCGCGTGTTTCCCTGGGTGGCGCGCTTTTTGGGCCGCGTCGAGGTCCGGCTCGTGCTCTCGGTGGCGATCATCATCAGCCTCCTGCCCTTCGACTGGGCGGCGGCTTACGACCCGCTCTTCCTCGGCCTGTTCGGTCTGGAGTTCATCGCCCGGGCCCTGCTGATCTTCCGCGGCGAGGACCTCTACACCCACGGCAACAAGACCGGGGTGACGCCGACGGAGGCCGAGATCCAAGAGCGGCGCGGGTGGCAGGTCCCCCGGCCTCTGACCCTGGCGCTGCTGTTCTTTGATCTCCTGGCGCTGATGTCCTTTTTGCCCTCGCTGATCTCGGGCATCGAGGACACGCGCTGGCTGCGGCTGTTTCGGCTGTCGCGCATGCTCTTGCTGATCAGCTACTGGGCGCCGCTGGTCCGCGACGTGTGGGCGGTGCTCTCGCGCCGCGAGCGGCTGCGCCAGGTCGTGCTCATGGGCTTCATCGTCCTGGCCCTGAGCTTCGCCGGCGCGGTGGTCATCGATCAGCTCAACGTGGCGGACCAAAACGTCGTCGACTTCACCGGCGACGACGAGATTGACTCGCGCGACGAGGGCTTTTGGATCCACCTGTGGTGGGCCTTTCGCCAGATCCAGGACCCAGGCAACATGCTGCCCAGCCCGGGCGAGCCGGCCTCGGTGCTAGTCAGCGTGGCGCTGACCATCGTCGGCCTGTTCATGGTGTCGTTCCTGATCGGTCTCGGGACCGACGTCGTCCGCGAGCTCATGGAGCTCTCGCGCCTGCGCCCGCCGGAGCTCAAGGGCCACACGATCATCGTCAACATCGATCTGTCGACGCAGCAGCTGCTCCACGAGCTGCTGCGCTACTCCCAGAAGTTGGTGCCCGAGGGCCGGCTCTCGCTGCACTGGCTGGAGGAGCTGCTGCGCAATACCCGGCGCGGGATCCGGAGCGCGCGCTACCTCGTGGTCGGGCGCAGCCCCGACCCTCCCGACTTTCTGCGCCAGCCCGAGCTCGCGCGCATCGTCTACCGCCAGGGCCACGTCGACGACGAGACCTTCCTGGTCCGCACGGACGTCGCCGACGCCCAGCGCATGGTCCTGCTCGCGGACCTCGGGGTCGAGGACCCCGACGCCGAGACCATCCAGGCCCTGCTCACGGTGACCGAGAGCCTGCGCGAGGCCGACAGCGATCCGAACCGTCAACGGCCCACGCGCAAGCGCCTGCTGATCGCCGAGATCCTCGACGAGAGCAACGTCCCGGCCGCCCGCGCGGCGATCAACGGGGTCGACAGCGAGGACGATGGCTCGGCGACGCGGGCCTTCGTGGTCCCCAGCGAGCGCCTGATCGCGCTGTTCATCGCCTGCATCACCCGCCGCCCGGGCGCCGGTCGCTTGCTCGAAGAGCTGCTGACCAGCCACGGCCACGAGCTCTACACCCTGTTCTTCAGCCTGCCCGGCCTCGGCTACGTGCGCGAGGGCAACCCCGACCTGCCCGAGGACCCCGGCGCGATCATGGGCGAGCTGATCCGGCGAGCCCGCTCGCTGCCCTCGGGGCGGCGGGTCGTGCCCGTGGGCATCCTGCTCGAGACCAGCGACGACGAGGAGGCCCGGGTCCACATCAACCCCGAGCCGAGCTTCGTCGGGCTGGGCGCGTCGACCCTCGACAACGGCGGGGGCAGGGGCGTGTCGCTGACCGGGGTGCCCACGGTCAGCGAGGTCGAGCTCCTCGAGCAGGGCGCGCTCGGGAGCGTCGAGCCCCACGAGGACACGGCCCTCGACCGCTCGGGGCGCTTCGCCCAGGACGAGGACGAGTCGCCCTCGGCCGCGTCGAGCTTGACCTCGGCGGCCACGGTCCAGGTCCCGCGCTGTCTGGGCTTCGTGGCCATCGCCGACACCTTCGACGGCGTGCGCGAGCTGGCCGAGGACCTCTACGACCGCCCGCGCGAGGCCATCCCCAGCGATCCGGCCGGCGCCCCCTCGCTGCCCAACTTCGTCCAGTCCGAGATCACGCCCCTGCGCCGGGTGCTCGTGTGCGGCTTCCGCAGCGGCACGGTGAGCATGGTCGAGGCGCTGATCCAGGCCGAGCCCGAGGCCAAGCTGCTGATCATGGTCGCCTCGGAGGAGGCCCGGGCCGCGGCCTGGGACGACTTCGACGCGCACACGCGCCTGGTCGAGCGCGGGCTGCTAGGCGGCGAGCACGGCCGCTTCGTGCCCCGACGCAAGCGCCCCTGGGCCCTCGAGTGGGTTGAGAACGGGGCCCCCGTCGAGAAGGTGAT
Source organism: Plesiocystis pacifica SIR-1 (assembly GCF_000170895.1). Taxonomy (GTDB): domain Bacteria; phylum Myxococcota_A; class Polyangia; order Nannocystales; family Nannocystaceae; genus Plesiocystis; species Plesiocystis pacifica. Next base: position 261,998 of record NZ_ABCS01000001.1, read on the forward strand.
CGAGCGCGAGGCCTCCGACGAGCCGCACATCCGCATCGTCACCGGCGACTGGAGCTCCTCGCGTCGGCTGACCAAGCTGCCCGAGGGCTTTGGCCACGTCGAGACCGTCGACGCGGTGATCTTGATCTCCAGCGAGCACTCCGGCTCCGACGCGCGCACGGCCAAGACGCTGATGAAGATCGAGACCCTGACCCAAAAGCCGCGCATCGTCGCCGAGGTCCTCGACGTCGAGCTGGCTCGCCGGCTGCGGCGGCGCACGGCGGCCAACAAGGGCGGCCGCATCCGCGTCTACTCCATCCAGGAGCTCCGAGCCTTCTTCATGTTCCAGTCCGTGGTCGTGCCCGCCTTCGACCTGGTCTACGCCGAGCTCATGGGCCCCTGGGGCCAGAGCTTCGTGCAGCTGCGGCCCGATCCGGGGGCGAAGCTCGAGGGCACGTGCACCTTCGAAGAGCTCGCCAACTGCCTGTCGATGCGCGACCAGGTGCTGTGCGGTGTCGAGCTCCGCGGCGACAACGGCCAGAGCACCACGCTGCACGTGGCGAGCGGCGGCGAGCACCACGGCGACCGCATCGATCTGGCCCGGGTGGCGGGGGTTTGGGTGATCGCGCGCGATCATGCCCAGCCCATCCGCGAGCGGGCCTGAGGGGGGTGGAATCCTGGAGTGGGCGCTCGCCACGCGCAGCGTTTGGCGCAGCCAACGGCGTCACGAAGGGACAGAAAAATCGTCGAATGTGGCGAAGTTCGCATGCGCGCGGGTGTGGTCGAGCGGTCTCTCTTTTTCCCATGAAGCTGCGCCGGGATCGCAGTTTCGGTCGTGCCGCCCCTGACCCAAGGGCCACGCAGATGTCCCGCCGATCAGGAAGAAACTGTGTGTAGCGTCTCTACATGAGCGAATTCGCGGAGAAGATTTCATCCGTGGTGCGCTGACTTGTTCTGGCGGCCGTGGGTCTCGCGCTGTACCTTCCTGCGCGATGGCGATCGCGGCCACCACACCGGTGCTCTGGCACACGCGAGAATTCATCGGTGACGTGCTCCTCGAGTCGAACGATGAGCACTTCCCGCTGATGCTCGCGCGGACTGTGGGACCCGCGCGGCCCTCGGAGGTGCTCCGCGTCATCCGCGAGTTCGACGACGCGAGCGCGCGGGCGCGCGCAGAGGGGCGGACTCTGGTCACGATCCTCGACGCGAGCCAGGGCGTGGTCCCCGATCAGCTCAACCGCGACATCTTGATGGACTGGCTGATCAGCAAGCGCGACGTCGCCGCGTCTCGCAGCCCTCGCATCTTCGTCGTCGCACCGGACACCCTGGTCCGCGGCTTCATCGCGTCGCTGCGCTGGACCGCCGGGCGGAACGTCTGCGTCGACACCGTGCCGACCATCGAGGCTGCCATCGAGCGCGCCTGCGCGGCGCTCGAGCACGCCAGGGAAGCCATCCCCGAGGTGCTCGCTCAGGCCCGCGCACAAAGCCCTCGCTAGGGACCATCGACGGCGGGAGCGAGCTGTTCGGCTCCGGCACCGAGCTCGGCTCCGATCGCCGCGCCGAGCACGGCTTCGCGGCCCTGTCCGAGTTCGACGCGGACGGTGACGTCGACGCCGACGACCCCCGCTTTGCCGAGCTGATGCTGTGGCGAGACTGGGACGCCGACCGCCGCTCGACCCCCGACGAACTCGAGCCCTCACCGGAGGCATCCAAGTGGCCGTGAATAACCGCTGGGCGGGCTTTCGCTAGGCGAGCTCTCGCCGGGCGAACTCGCGGCGCAGCTTGGTCAGCGCGCGCTCTTGGAGCTGGCGGATGCGCTCGCGCGACAGCGAGTGACGCTCGCCGAGCTGACGCAGGGTCATGGGCTCGAAGTCCACGGACTCGGCCTCGCTCGTGGCGATGCCGTAGCGGCGCTTGAGGATGTCCAGCTCGATGGGCTGGAGGTTGTAGAGGGCGTCGCGCAGGTGCTCGTTGAGCGCCTGGTGCTCGAGGATGTCGGCGGCGACGGGGACGCTGGCGTCCTCGAGGCGGTCGAGGAGGCCGCGGGCGTCGTCGTCGTGGCTCGGGGCGTCGAGGCTGACGGTCGGGTCGAGGGTCAGCTTGCTGAGCTTGCGGACGCGGGTCTTGCTCAGGCCGGCGGCCTGAGCGAGCTGCTCGGGCGTGGGCGTCTCGCCGGTCTTGGCCTCGAGCTCGCGGGTCACCCGGCGCAGGCGCTGGAGGTCGGCGGACACGTGGGCGGGCAGGCGGACGGTGCGGCCCTTGTTGGCGAGGGCGCGGTTGATGGCGTGCCGGATCCACCACGTGGCGTAGGTGGAGAAGCGGTAGCCGCGGGTCGGGTCGAAGCGATCGACGGCCTTCATCAGCCCGAGGTTGCCCTCCTGGACCAGGTCCTGGAGCGGCATCAGCCCGTGGTCGAAGCGGCGGGCGATGGTCACGACCAGCCGCAGGTTGGCCTTGACGAACTTGTTCTTGGACCAGCGCAGGGCGTGGCCGCTGGACCGAACCTTTTGGACGTAGCGCGCGAAGGGTCGGCTGCCCTTGGGCGGGTAGCTGACCTCGAGGGCGACGCCCTCGCGGCGGTGGGCGTCGATGGCCTCGAGGTCGGCGGCGACGCAGTCCGAGTAGTTGCCGTCGAGGTCGAGGGCAGCCATGGCCTCGGCGACCGCCTGCTGCGCATGCTCGAAGGCCTCGCGGTTGGCCTTGGTCTCGCGGTCGCGGTAGGCCCGCGAGGCGAGCCGCAGCTCGGAGAAGGCGGCGACGGGCAGGCCCTCGACCTCTCCCTCGCGCAGCTTGTCCTCGACGACGTCGGCGATGGCGGCGGCGAAGGGGGTGTAGGAGAGGAGGGCGCGCCAGTGGGTGAGGCGGCGATCGCTGATCTCCGTGGCCAGGTTGAGCTCCTGCTCGGGGGTCAGGACGTCGACTTTGGACACCGTGCTGAGGTAGGCGCCGAGGGGAGACTCCGACTTGCGGACGGGGCGGCGTTTGCTCGAGCTCTCGTTGGGTGTGGCCATGACCGATCCTCTCTGGGTGCGAGTACGAAAAGAATCCAAGTTTCGTTTCGGGGGGTGGAGATTCGGGACAGTAGGGCTATGCTCCCGATGCGGCGGTCGGCTCGGCCTCGCGCCTCTTCTCCCCCCTGTGGGTCGATGGAGATGCATGAATCGGGCCGAGACGCACTCCCTGGCTAGTTTACGTAGTTCAACCCAGCGGCCCATGGCCCGGACCCAGGAGGATCTGCGCGGACTCCAGCCTCGACACTGATGATTTCACTGATGACAGTCGTTGGCAGGCGCAGGCTTTGCTGCGCTCTGCCCCAATCTGGTCCGATCGGGTGCTGCGAGTGACAAATGACGGCGCTTTGAGGCGCAAATTGTGGCGCGAGGGGACAGGCTGGTCGACCGGACGGGAGGACCTGCGTGGCGGCGTCTGTAGCCATCGATCGACCGCGACTCGGACCTTCGTGGGGACAAGGGCGCGAGATTGCGACGAGACAAAGCGCGCGTGGACGGGGCTCGCTACCCCAGTGTCCTGTGATCCCCCGCGCACGTGGAGCGAGGCCGCGCGCCTTTGGTAGAGTGAGGCGGTGCGTTCTCGGCCTCGTACTCGCGAAAGCGCTTTCGCGGCAGCGTCGATGGCCACCCTCGTCGCGTGGCTCGCGGGGGCTTGCGAGGCCCAGATCGACACCGTCCCCGAGGGGGCGCTCGCCCTGGTCGGGGACCAGGCCATCGAGCCCGAGCGCCTCGACGGGGCCAACACCCAACTCGGCCCCTTTGGTCAGGCGCGCTTTCGGGGGCCCCACGGTCAGCGCGCGCTGCTCGACGCCGTCGTCGACGAAGAGCTCCTCGTGCAAGAGGCGCGGGACGCTGGCTACGGCGAGGCGCACCCGCTGGTCGAGTGGGCCGTGCTCGAGGAGCTCGCCGAGCTCCAGCGCGCCGCCATGCTCGAGCGCCGCCTGCCCCGGGCCGAGGTCGCGGCGGACACCGAGGCCCTGCGCGCCCGCTACGAGCGCGAGCGCGACGAAAAATTCTTCGAGCCCGAGCGCCGGCGCATCGAGGCGGTCTACTTCCCGACCTTCGAGGAGGCCGAGGGCGCGCTGGCCCGGCTGAAGTCCGGCGAGGTCGACATCGCGGGGGTGGCCGCCGAGCAGGGCCGCGACGTGCTCAGCTCGCCGGCGATGAAGCGCGACGATGACGAGTTCCCGCGCTACCACGAGGTGCTCTTCGACCCGGAGCTGAAGGTCGGCGAGCCCCTGCGCGAGCCCGTGCTCTCGGACAAGCTCGTGCTCGTCGCCGTGCTCGCCGAGATCGTCCCGCGCTCCCACGTGCCCTTCGACACCCCCGAGGTCCAGGAGCAACTGGTGAGCGCCGAGCGAGCCGCGCGCCTCGAGCCCGTGGAGGCGGAGCTGCTCGACGAGCTCCGCGCGCAGTATCCAGCGGGCTAGGGGCGCTGCGCGCTGCTGGGGCTTCCCCGCCTTGTGTGCCCTCCGACCAGGGTGCTACACCGCCTGGGTGCGCGCTCTCGCCCCGAGCTTGCTGATCACCCTCGGCCTCGCCGTGGGCGCGTCGATGTCGAGCGCTCTGGTCGCTCCCGAGCTCGCCCACGCGGCCGACCCCCAGGTCCTCGATCGCATCGTCGCGGTCGTCGACGACGAGATCATCCTCGAGTCCGACCTCGCCCGCTGGCTGATGTTCGACGAGGAGATCGCGTTCGAGCTCCAGAAGCTGCAGAACCCGACGGAGGACCAGCTCATGCGCCGCCTCGCCGAGCTCGAGCCCCTGGCCCTCGACAACCTCATCGGGCGCAAGCTGATGCTGTCCCAGGCCCAGACCTTCCAGGTCGGGGCCACCGAGCAAGAGGTCGAGGTCTACCTGCAGCAGCTCGCCCGCAGCGCGCAGCTGAGCTCCGTCGCCGAGCTGCGCACGGCCGTGGAGCAGAGCGGCCGCTACGGCACCTGGCCCGAGTACCGCAACAAGCTGCGCGAGGACATCATCCTCTACAAGCTCCAGGGTCAGCTGCTCAACATCGCGGTCAGCGACGCGCAGGTGCTCGAGCGCTACCGCGAGCTGAGCAAGGGCGAGGAGTCGCGCCTGGCCGTGCGCCGCCTGGTGTTCCGCGCGGGCGAGGACAGCTCCGAGCGGGACGCGGTGTTCAAGCGGGCCAAGACCGTGGTCCGTCGGCTCAGCGGCGGCGAGGACTTCGAGGCCGTCGCGGCCGAGCTGGGCCAGGCGGCGGAGTCCGAGGAGGTCACCCGCAGCGGCGTGTCCCGGCCCATCGGCGAGCGCCTGTTCAAGGCCAAGGCCGGCGACGTCGTCGGCCCGCTGAGCTCCGGCCAGGGCTACGTGGTCTTCCTCGTCGAGGAGGTCATCGCCTCGGACCTGCTCGGCTTCGAGGAGGCCAAGGACCGCCTGCGCCGGCTGCTCGAAGAGGAAGCCCGCCAAAAGGCGCTCAAGGAGCTCTACGAGCAGCTCCGCGCCCGGGCCCACGTCGACATCCGCCTTTGAGCGGTCGGGATTGGCGCCGGTCTCTGCCTCGCGCGGCCGCAGCGGTCGGGTGAGGCGCCAAGGTGTGCTATCCACCCCCGGTGTTCGAGACCATCTCCAAGGGCTTTCGGGCAGCGCGCGAGCGCCTGACTGGCAAGGGCGAGCTGAGCGAGGACGTCATCGACGCCGCCCTCAAGGACGTCCGCTTGAGCCTGCTCGAGGCCGACGTCGAGTTCCGCACCGTCAAGAAGTTCCTCCGCGCGGTCAAGGCCAAGGCGCTGGGCGAGGAGGTCCAGCTCGTCGCCAAGGGCAAGGACGGCAAGGTCCGCGTCCGCCCCGAGGACCACTTCGTGCACATCTGCCACGAGGCCCTCGTCGAGCTCATGGGCCCGGTCGATACGAGCCTGGCCCGCGCCAACAAGGGCGTCACCGGCATCATGATGGTCGGCCTGCAGGGCTCGGGCAAGACGACCACGACCGGCAAGCTCGCCCGCAAGCTGCAAAAAGAGGGGCACAAGGTCATGCTCGTGGCCGCGGACGTCTACCGCCCGGCCGCCATCCACCAGCTCCAGGTCCTCGGCGAGCGCCTGGGCGTGCCGGTGTTCGCCCGCCCCGGGGCCAACCCCGTCGACATCTGCCGCGACGCCACGGAGCAGGCGGCGATGGAGGGCATGGACTTCGTCCTCTACGACACGGCGGGCCGCCTGACCGTCGACGACGCCCTGATGGAGGAGCTCGAGAAGATCGAGAGCTCCGTCCACCCGGCGAACATCTTCCTGGTCATCGACGCGATGATCGGCCAGGACGCGGTCCAGACCGCCAAGGCCTTCGACGAGCGCCTGGAGCTCACCGGCGTCGTGCTGACCAAGCTCGACGGTGACGCCCGCGGCGGCGCGGCCTTGTCGATCAAGGCCGCCACGGGCAAGCCGATCAAGTTCCTGGGCATGGGCGAGAGCCTCGACAAGCTCGAGGACTTCCGCCCCGAGGGCCTGGCCGGGCGCATCCTGGGCATGGGCGACCTCGTCGGCCTGATGAACGACTTCCAGGACGTCGTCGACGAGGAGAAGGCAGCCGAAGACGCCGAGAAGATGCTCGGCGGCAGCTTCGGGATGGACGACTTCCTCCAGCAGATCAAGACGATCCAGTCCATGGGGTCGATGAAGGATCTGATGGACAAGATGCCCCTGGGCTCGCTGTTTGGCGGCGACCTGCCCGAGGAGGTGCTCGAGCAGGCGGCCGACGACCGCGAGCTGGTCAAGCTCGAGGCGATGATCCAGTCGATGACCAAGAAAGAGCGCCAGGACCCGGAGCTCTTTTTGCAAGAGGCCGCGCGCTCGACCACGCCGGCTCACGCCAAGCTCACCCGCCGCAAGAAGCGGCCCAAGAAGGCCAAGGACCCGAGCGCGCTCGGACCCGAGGACTTCGTCGAGAGCCGCGTGCGTCGGGTCGCCCGGGGCTCCGGACGGCTCGAGGACGAGGTCATGGGCCTGGTCTCCCGCTTCATGGTCATGCGCGACATGTTCGGCATGCTCGGCGACCTCATGGGCGGCACGGGCTTGATGAGCAAGATCCCGGGCATGAAGAACCTCAAGCAGATGGGCGCGCTGCGGAAGCTGGCCAAGGACCCCCAGGCCCTCGAGGCGCTCATGGGCGGAGGGGGCATGCCGGGCGGGATGCCTGGGATGCCGCCGGGGATGGGCATGCCCGGGATGCCGCCGGGGATGGGCATGCCCGGTGCGGGCGGCGGGGGCATGGACATCGCCAGCATGCTCGAGGCCATGGGCGGCGGCGGGGCCAAGTCGGCCAAGAAGACGAAGAACAAAAAAGACAAGCGCAAGAAGGACCGCAAGGCTCGGCGCAAAAACCGGCGTAAGTGATGGGCGATCGGCGCGGGGCCTCGAGCGGTCCGCGCGGTTCGTTTCGTCGCAGGCGCGGCGCGCCATGGCTCGGTGTGCCTGCTCGGGCTCTCAGGGTCGGCGAGAGGAGCTCTGGCCGACCCTCTGTCGATCTCGACCGTCGCGGATGAGCCACGCCCTCCGACGCCCCGCGCGACCGGCCCTGCGTTCGTTTTGTAGTCCGCGCTGCACGCTTGGCGCGGTTCCGGACGGGTCGTTTTCTGTTATCCTGCTCACAGAACGGGGCCGGTCTAACCCGCTCCGTCGCACGCCTCCGGCCATGGCTCCCCCTAGCGCCAATCCCCTCGCGCAGGACTCTCGACTGCAGGTCGACGCGGTCGTCGCCCACCGCTACCGGGTGGTCGCCCACGCCCGCGCGTGCGGCTTTGGTCAGGTCTACGAGGTCGAGGACGAGGTCACGGGCACGCAGGTCGGGCTCATGCGCCTGGCCCCGGAGTTCGCCCAAGACGGCGTGCGCGAGCGCTTCATCGACAGGCGCCTGAGCGCGACCTTGGACGACCCTCGCGTCGTCGACGTGCTCGACCTTGGCGAGGACCTCGACGGGCGGCTGTACCTGGTCATGCCGTGGATCGAGGGGGAGACCCTGCTCGACCGCCTGGACCGGGAGTCGCCCTTGCCCTGGGCCATCGCCCGCGACCTCGTGGTCGAGATCGCCGGGGCGCTCTCGGCCGCGCACGAGGTCGGGCTGGTGCACGGCGCCCTCGATCCCCAGCGGGTGCTGCTGCCCAAGGAGGGCGGGGTGATGGTCGTCGACTTTGGCCTGGCCGCCTCGCTGCCCGCGAACCCCCTCGACGCCGGGGCGAGACAGGGGCGCAGCGAGACCCTGACCAACATGTTGCCCGGCGACCCGCGCTACCTCGCGCCCGAGCAGATTCGGGGCGAGGCCGGGGACATCCGCAGCGACGTCTACGCCCTCGGCGTGCTGGCCTGGGAGCTGGTCTCGGGCACGCCTCCCTTCGGCGCGGGCAGCCTCGTCGAGGTGGTCCAGGCCCAGCTCGAGGCGCCCTTGCCCGAGCTGGTCCGCCTCGGCGGCGCGCCCGTGGAGATCGAGGCGCTGCTCCACCTGGCGCTGGCCAAGGCGCCCGACGAGCGCTTCGCCTCGGTCGAGGAATTCGCGGTCACCCTCGGGGCCCTCGACGCGTCCTCGCGGCGGACCATGGTCCCGCGCTCGAGCGCGCCCACGGGCGCTCACCGAGCGCTGACGGGTCGGCACGCGGCCGTCTCGACCAAGCCGCGCAAGGCAGGAGCGCGCAAGCCCAAGCCCCGCAAAGCACCCGCGTCTCCAGCTTCGCGCGCGACCATGGTGGCCGGCAGCGCGCCGAGCTCGGACTCGGCGGCGGTCAAGGGGTCGGTGTCCCTGGGCGAGCAGGCGACGATGCTGTCCGAGGGCCTGACCAGTCGCCCTTCCCGGCCGTCGACGAAGCTCGAGAAGCGCAAGCCGCCCAAGCTGAAGCCGCGCAGGCCACCGGACGGTGTCCAGCCCCGCAAGCACACCCAGAGCGCGCAGATCACCGAGGCCGTGCCGGCCCTCGACATGGAGGCCATCGAGGCCGAGGAGCGGCGCAGCGAGGGCGCGGTCGCGGTCGCGTGGGCCGAAACCTCGCCCCCCCGGGCTCGACCCCCAAGCCGCGCACGGGGGCGACCATCGTCGCCACAAGGCGCCGCCAAACGCCAAGGCGCCCGCGGCCGACGAGCGCGAGAGCTCGAGCACCGAGGGCGAGATCCACATCGACCTCGAGACGCCGGCGGAGCGCTCGACGAGCGCGCCCGTGGCCGCGGTGGTCGTCAACGAGACCAAGCCGGCCGCGGCGAGCGTGGCTCCGACTCCGGCCCCAAGCTCGTCTCCAACCGGGCAGACGGAGACCAGCGCGGCGGCCAAGGTGCTCCCCCTTCAGCCGGTCGCCGCGGCGGCCGAGCCGAGCCCGAGCCCCGAGCCGACCACCCCGCCAGCGGAACAAAAGCGCGGCGGTCTGGGCTGGCTCGAGAAGGCGATCATCGCGTTCTTGCTGTTCGACCTGCTGGTCTTCGCGGGCTACAAGATCTTCGGCGGCTCGAAGGCGGAGCCCGAGGACGAGGCCGCCGTGGCCGAGCGCGCCCAGGGTGAACGGTCAGACGAGTCGGCCCCCGAATCGCCCGAGGCGCAGCCAGCTGGCCAGGGCGAGCCAGGACCGGGCGGGGCCGCGGCGGGCGAGGACGGCGACGCGCCGGTGGTCGAGGACGGGGACCCGGCCCAACCTGTCGGCGGGCCCTCGGGAGCCGGAGGCGGCGCGGCCCCGGTTCAGCCCGCCGACGTCAACGCCATGATCGCGGCCGAGCTCGCCCCCGAGCCCGACGCCCCGGGGCCCCAGCGACCCCTCGAGGCGGCCCTGAACGCGAGCGAGTTCCGGACCATCATGGTCGACGCGCGCCAGAAGATGATCTCGAAGTGCCTCGACACGAAGATGCGCCGGACCATCAAGATCTCGGTCAAGGTCACCCCGGCGGGCGAGGTCAGCTACGCCCGCATCATCGGCGACCAGGCCGCGACCAGCCTCGGGACCTGCATCCTCGAGCAGGTCTACCGCCTCGAGTTCCCGGCCACCCACGAGGGCGGCACCCACGTCTACGCCCTGCGCCTGCGCTGACTCGGGTCAGGGACAACGCCACGTCCTCCTGCCCCACGTCCACGACCAGAGACTGTGAATGAATTCACAGTCTCTGTCTGTTTTGGGCCATCGCGGACGACGCCACGCCCTCCCTGCCCCACGTCCGCGACTCAGGGACTGTGAACGAATCCACGCCCCCGCTCGCGGGGGCGACCACCTGCCTTCTCAAAGGCACGAACTCCATTACCCACCAAGCCAAAGCGGAGGAGCGGACAGCGACGCAGCGCCCTCGGTTCTAGGCGACTGTGGGGGCAGAGCAGTCAGTCATCGTTGAGGGTGTCGATGCGGGCGCAGGCGGCGTTGGTCACCGACGCCAGCGCGCGCAGCTCGGCGATGGGGTCGGTGGCCTGGCCGTTGTGGGTCAGGCGCTCGCGCAGGGCGTCGAGGCCCTCGGCGGATACGCCCGCCCAGTCGGCGAAGCGGGCCAGGGCCTGACCTTCGCCCAGGGGCAGGGGCTGCCCGAGGAGCTCGAGGGTGTGGTAGCCGACCATGGTCAGGCGCTCGAGGGCGTCGCGGAGCATGGGGTCGAGGTGGCGCTGGTGCGTGGCCAGGCACCACAGCAGGCGGTTGCGGAGGCGGTGGGCCAGGGTCCGGAGCGCGCGCTCGAGCTCGTGGCGCAGATCGTCGGGGGCGATGGTCAGCTCGGAGAAGGGATCCTCGCCGGCGAGCACGACGTTGCGCGCCCGCCACTCGGCGAGCTCGAGGGCGAGCACGTCCGTCGAGCCTTCGAGCTCGAGCTGTGTGACCATGCGGATCTGCAGGCCGTCGCGGAGCAGGGGCCCCAGCTCCGCGCCGAGCACGTCGAGGGTGGCCTCGGGCAGCTCGCGGGCGACGATGAGCAGCTCCACCGAGTTGCCTCGGAAGTTGCGGTTGGGCCCCGCCGACGCGCCGATCAGACACACCGCGCACAGATCCTCCCGCAGGGCCTCCGAGGCCGCGTTGGACGCGGACAGGACCTTGTTCCGGAGGGTCTCCGGCAGCCAGGGGAGCTCGGCCATGGGCCAACCATACCCAATGGCTGAGCGCGCGGCGATGAAGTGGTGAGAATGGCCGCTGCCTGTAGCCCTGCTCAGCTGTTCATTTGGCGGGGCGTCCATGGCTTCAGGGCCCTCGGGAGCGCTACCCTGGCGCCGCTCGTCGTGTCCTCCCCGTGTCTCACCGCGCTGTTTGCGTTGCTCGTCTTTGGACCAGGCGTGGTGGAGTCGCCGGGGGAGAAGGGGCCCGGGGGGGGCGTGGAAGGTCCGAGCGAGGCTCCCGAGGAAGGCCCGAGCGAGGCCCCGATCGAGGGCGGGAGCGAGGCCGAGGGCCTCGAGAGCCTGTCCGACGCCGTCCCGCCCCGGGAGCTCCAGGCCGTGCGTGCGCGGGGACCCGTGACCGTCGACGGCCGGGCGGACGACGAGGTCTGGGCCCGGGCTCCGGTCGGGTCCGGCTTCCTCGAGCGCACGCCGGACCTGGGCGCCGAGCCGCCCCTCGAGACCCGGGTGCGCGTCGCCTACGACGACGCGGCGCTCTACGTCCTGGTCGAGGGTGAGGTCGAGGGGCCCCAGGACCTCCAGGTCCGGACCCTGCGGCGGGACTCCGGGGCGATCTTCGCCGACGACACCATCGCCGTGAAGATCGACCCGCACCACGACCGGCGCTCGGGGCTGACCTTCGGGGCCAACGTCGACGGGGCGCAGGTCGACACCATGGTGCTCGAGGACGGGCGCATCAGCATCCGCGAGTGGGACGCGGTCTGGCAGGTCGAGTCGCAGATCGAGGATGATCGCTTCGTGCTCGAGTACCGCATCCCCTTCGCGGTCCTGGGCCTGAGCGGGCGGGCCTCGACCACGGCCGAGGGCATCACCATGGGCTTCGACGTGTCCCGGGACCACGCGCGGCGCAACGCGACCTACGACTGGCGGCTGATCGTGCCGCCCCGCCACCCCGTGTCCGCGTCGGCCTTCGGCACGCTCACGGGCATCCGCGACATCCGCCCGCGCCGGGCCCTCGAGTACACCCCCTTCGTCGTCGCGCGCACGGACTTCGGGCCGAGCTTCACCCTGGATCCGCTGCGCGTGCCCAACGTGGCCACGGGCGCCGACCTGCGCGTGCAGGCGGGCAAGGCCTCCTTCGTCGAGGCCAGCGTGCTCACGGACTTCGCCCAGGTTGAGGTCGACGAGGTCCAGGTCGCCCGCGACCGCTTCCCGCTGTTCTTCCCCGAGCGCCGGCCCTTCTTCATCAACGGCCTGGACGTGTTCAACTTTGGCGACCAGCGCCGCGGCCAGCTGTTCTTTTCACGGCGCATCGGCCTGACCGGGGGGCGACCCATCCCGATCCTCGGCGGGCTCAAGGGCTACGGCCGCTCGGGGCGGCTGTCCTGGGGCGTGCTCAACGTCCAGACCATGCGGACCCTGCCCCGGGCCAGCGACGACCTCGAGCAGCGCGAAGAATTCGAGTCGACGCCGCCGGAGAACATCACCGTCGGGCGCCTGCGCGTGCAGGCCTCGCGGCGGGTCATCGTCGGCGCCCTGGCCATGGGCAAGGCGCGCATGGCCGGCCCGCGCGAGGCGGACGGCCACGACAATTTCTCGGCGGGGATCGACGGCGAGCTGCGCTCCCTCGACGGGAAGTTTCGCAGCTACGCCTTCTTCGCCGGGACCTGGCGCGAGACCCCGGCGATCGCCGACGAGGTCGACGACTCGGGCGCCGTGGTGACCCCCGGCGAGCCCGCGGGCGAGGAGTTTGGGACCAGCGCCCACCTGCGCTCGGAGTACCAGGGCCTGTTCGTGCGCCCGCGCGTGGAGTGGCTGTGGAGCGACGAGCGCTTCCAGGCGCCGCTGGGCTTTTATCGCCGACCGGGGACGGCCCGGCAGCGGGCGGAGCTGAAGTTCGCCCCGCGGCCGCGGGTGATGGGCCTGCGCGACATCGTGTTCGGCCCCGTCGCCGCCGTGGAGACCGAGCCCGACTACTCGGCCCTGCTGACCACGGCCTACGGCGGGGACCTGCAGATCAACTGGGCCCAGGGCTGGCGCGTCCAGTATCAGGTGCGCAGCCTCAGCGACCGCGTGCTCGAGCCCTTCGAGCTCTACCTCATCGAGGTCGAGGACGGGACCTACCGCGGGCAGCGGCACAAATTCGAGGTCGGATCGCCGCGCCGGTGGTGGCTGTTCGGCAACGTCGAGTACGAGTTTCGCCAGGTCTTCGGCGGCGTCAGCCACTCCCTCGAGACCGAGCTGCGCGCGCGCCTGGGCAAGCACTTTGCGATCCAGGGCAAGTACACCCAGCTGTTCGGGACCCTGGGCGAGGCCGGCGAGGACTTCAACTTTGGCTTCCTCAACGGCACCGTCGACGTGGCCTTCACCCGCTGGCTGCACTGGGACACGCTGGTGCGCCTGAACCTCGAGCCCGGCGGCGAGCGCCTCGGGCTGCAAAGCCGCGTGCGCTGGCGCTACCGCCAGGGCAGCGACCTGTTCGTCGTCTATCGCACCGATCAGCCCCTGGGCCTCGACGCCGTCGGGGAGACCCCGCGCCAGCCCTTTCACGAGGTCACGGTCAAGCTGACCTACTACCTGCGCGCGCTGATGTAGCCCGCCGCAGGCTCAGCCAAAGAACGCCAGGCAGCGCAGCTCGATGCTCTCGCGCAGGCTCCCCGGCGAGCCGTCTCCCGGGGTCTCGGGGTGGGCGAAGGCGGTGTGGGGCGTGAACCGGGCGCGGCCGTCGGTGGCCGAGTCGTAGACCTTGAACACCAGGGCCTCGTCGCGGCTCATGGCGGGGAAGTGGGTCCAGCGATGGGCCGGGTTGTAGGCGAGCTGGTAGATCTCCCCGACCCGCGTGGGGTGGCGGCGCTCGGCGGCGATGAAGTCCGCCGGGGCCACGCTCCGGGCGTCGCACAGCGCCAGCGGATGGGCGAGCAGGCGGGCGCGCGGGTCGGCGTAGATCGGCCGCCACACCTGGACGATGGCGAAGCGACGCGCGAGCAAGCAAGCCTTCGGCCTCGTCCGGCAACACGTCCTGGACGCGCCACGGGCCCGAGCGCTCGGTGTAGTCGTTGTGGACCACGTGGACGGGCTCGCGGGCGAAGGCGCCGGCGTGGTGCTCGGGGCGCTCGGAGCGGAGCGTGTGATCGAAGATGACCACGCGCTGCGCCCCCGCGACCCGGGCGACGAGGGCCTCGGTCTCGGGGTAGGCCACGGCTTCGATCTGCGCCGGGTCCCAGTAGTCGGCCACGGCCGTGGGCGCGGCGACGAGGGTGAAGCCCTCGCGCTCGATGGTAGGGCGGGTCGGGGCCTCGCGGCCGTCTTCGATCTCGACCTCGCGCAGGTCGTCCTGGCCCCCGCTGCGCCGACGCAGGCGACCGCCGGGTCCCGTCGTCTCGGTCACGGGGGTCTCCCCGGTGTCGATGGAGTAACGCAGCTGCGCGCGGACGCTCGCCATGGGCCGAGCATACGCGACGGGGGAGGGCGGCCGTGCGACCATGGCCGCATGTCGCTGGTGTTGCCGAACACGCGGGGCGTGACCCTGCTCGCGATCGCCTCGCTCGCGTCGACGCTGGGCCTCGGCGCCTGCGGGGGCCGGGTCGAGGGCTCGTCGACGAGTGAGATCCACAGCGAGCCCGGCCCGACGCCGAGCGAGCCCGACTCGGTCGTGGTCGAGCCCGCGCCGGGACCCCGGGCCCTCGAAGGCACGCACGTCGTCGTGCGCAGCGGCGCGCGCTTTTTCCCGAGCGCCGAGGCCAAAGAGCCCGTCGTGACGCGGAGCTTTTTGTCCGACGAGGCGGCCCCGCCCGGAACCCTGGCCGCCCGGACCATCGGCTGGGTGATGGCGGCGGGCGAGCTGCACGGCTCGCGCGTGGAGGTCCGCAGCCTCGGCGGGGAGGACGACTCGAGCTCCTGCGGCCACAACTTCGCCGGCCTCGACGACATGGAGGTGCGCATGTGGGTCGAGCGCTCGGACCTCGTCGTCGTCACCACGGGCTTTGTCGAAGCGACCTACGCCGACGGGAGCGGGCTGTCGATCCCTCCGGGCGCGCCGATCGTCCCGGACTCGCCGCTGCCCGAGGGCCTCGACGGCGCCGACGAGCCCGGCCCGTGGCTGGCGACCTGGGGCTTCGAGCGCTCCCTGGCCAAGGCCGAGTTCGCCGAGGACGGGCCGCTCGTGACCGGGCAGGCCTTCGTCCCCGCCGAGCGTCCGCCGCTCGCCAACCTCGCCGAGCCCGAGGGGCACCTGCTCCTCGACGGTCGCGAATTTTGGGCCTGGAGCGCCAAGCAGGGCGCGCGCGTCGAGCGAGATGGAGCCGTCTTCTACGTGCTGCGGGAGAGCTGCGTCGACATCCGCGTTCGCAGCGTCGAGGAGGTCCCCGAGGGCGCCGAGGGAGGGCTGGGGCTGATCGGCACCGGGCGCGGAGGCGGGGGCTACAGCCCCTCGGACCAGCGCGCGCTGGTGTCCGTGCCCGAGGGCGCGACGGTCTACTGGCCCGACGGCAGCGCAGCCGGGGTGACCCGCCGCGAGCTCCGGGCGAACCGCGTCGTGGCCCGAGGCGAGGGCCGCTGCGCCTACTTTGGCGTGGGCAACGAGAGCCGGGATCTGGTGCTGTGCTTCGACCCGGAGCAGTCCAAGGTCCTCGAGCTCGGCCACGTCGTCGCCAAGGACCCGAAGTGGAAGCCGGCGCCGGAGGACCTGGACGGGGCCAACCGTCGCCTCGACGCGTGGCTGCAGCGGCTGCGGGTGCCGTGCATCAGCCGGGCCATCGAGGCCGACCCCACGCTCGACGCGAGCATGACGGTGCGCCTGCGCGTCGACAAACCTTCGAAAGAGAGCGGGACCGGGCCCAACTGGACCACGGTCGCGGTCGAGGGCAAGCCGCGCTCGGTCAGCCCCGAGCTGCGCTCGTGCGTCGAGGCGGAGCTGGGCAAGTGGCGACCGCGGGACTACGTGGGCAAGCAAGTGCGCGTCGAGCTGCGCATGAGCGCCGCCCAACCTTGAGAGGGTCGGCCAGAATGAGGCACGCCGCCTCGCTTGTTCCTGACGACGAGGCTCGTTGTCGCCGAAGCTCGAAGTATGCTCGATACGCCTTCGCTTCGGCTCCTCGATCTCGCCGCCAGGCCCGGCGCGAGGCGACGTGCCTCATTCTGGCCGACCCTCTGAGGCCTGGACGAGCCGACGCCGCTGAGCAACCATCGCGGCGCCGTGCACAGCCGCCCGCAGATCAGCCCCGAGCGCGCCGCTCAACTCGCAGCCGAATGGTTCGAGGGCCAGCTCGACGCGCCCGCCGAGCTCGACAGCTACGCCGACCGCAATTTCCTGGTCCGCGCCCCGGACGGGACCAAGGCCGTGCTCAAGGTCCCCAACGTCGAGCTGGCCGAGGACATCGACCTGCAGATCGCCATCTTGAAGTGGTTGGAGGCGCGACCGTCGGCGCCCTTGGTGCCCCGGGTGCTCGGGCCCACGCGGACCATCGAGGACGACGCGGGGCGACCGACCCGGGCCTGGATGGTGGGCTGGATCGAGGGCGAGCTGTGGTTCGACGCTTCGCCCACGCCCGCGCTGCGCGAGGAGCTGGGCGCGGCCCTGGGCCAGCTCGCCCGGGACCTCGAGGACTTTCGCCACCCGGGGATGGAGCGTCACTTCGCCTGGAACCTCGCCGAGGCCAACTGGATCGCCGAGGAGCTGCACCGCTTCGAGGACCCGGCCCGGGCCGAGCTCGTGTGCGACGCGCTGATGCAGTTCCAGGGCCGGGTCCTGCCGCGCCTGGCCGAGCTGCCGACCCAGGTCATCCACGGCGACGCCAACGACAAGAACCTCGCCGTCGCCGAGGGCCGCCTCGTCGGCGTGTTCGACTTTGGCGACGCGTGCTGGTGTCCGGCGGTGTGCGACCTGGCCATCGCGCTGGCCTACGCGGCCATGGATCTGCGCCTCGGCTGCGCCCTGCCGGAGGTCGCGGCCGCGTGCGCGCAGGTCTGCGCCGGCTATCACGGACGTCGGCCGCTCACCGCCCTCGAGCTCGACCTGCTCTACGACCTGCTGCGCGCCCGCCTGGCCGTGAGCGTGACCAGCTCGACCCGCGCCCGGGAGGCGGAGCCCGACAACGCCTACGTCAGCGCGTCCGAGCAGGGCGCGTGGTCCGTGCTCGAGGCCCTCGGCGCCGTGGGCCGGCGGGCGTTCACGGCGACCGTCGCCGAGGCGTGCGGGCTCGCGCTCGCGCCCCGAGTCCCGGGGGCGCGCACGGGGGACGAGCTGCTCGCGGCTCGCCGCCGCCGCCTCGGACCGAGCCTGAGCCTGAGCTACGCGTCGAGCGGGATGCCGCTCTACATCCGTCGTGGCGAGGGGAGCTGGCTGTTCGACGAGCACGACCAGGCCTTCCTCGACTGCGTCAACAACGTGTGCCACGTCGGCCACTGCCACCCGCGCGTGGTCGAGGCCGGCGCGGCCCAGATGGCGCGGTTGAACACGAACACGCGCTACCTCCACGAGGGCCTCGTCGACTACGCCGAGGCTCTGTGCGCGACCTTGCCGGCGCCCCTCGAGGTTGTGTACTTGGTCAACTCTGGCAGCGAGGCCAACGAGCTCGCCCTGCGCCTGGCCCGGGACTACACCGGGGGCTTCGACGTGGCGGTGCTCGACGCCGCCTACCACGGCAACACCGGCAACCTCGTCGACATGAGCCCCTACAAGTTCGACGCGCCCGGCGGTCGGGGGCGGCGCGAGTGGGTCCACGTCCTCCCGACGCCCGATCCCTATCGCGGAGCCCACGGAGACGACGGCCCGGCCTACGCGGCTGCTCTCGACGCTGCGGACGCGGCCGCGCGTGGCCGGGGGAGCCGCCTCGCCGCCTTGTTCTGCGAGTCGGTGCTGGGCTGCGCCGGCCAGGTCGTGCCCGCGTCGGGCTTCTTGGCCGCGGCCTACGCCCGCGCTCGGGCGGCGGGCGCCGTGTGCATCGCCGACGAGGTCCAGGTCGGCTTTGGCCGCGTCGGCGACGGGATGTGGGCCTTCGAGGCTGAGGGCGTCGTGCCGGACATCCTGACCCTGGGCAAGCCGATCGGTAACGGTCACCCGCTCGGGGCCGTCGTCACCACGCGGGCCATCGCCGAGGCCCTCGGCGGCGGTCGCATGGAGTTCTTTTGCACCTTCGGCGGCAACCCGGTCTCGGCGGCCGTGGGCGCGGCCGTGCTGGCCGTCATCGAAGACGAGGGCCTCGTCGCCAACGCCCGCGACACCGGCAGCTGGCTGCGCGGCGCGTTCGAGCAGCTGGCGGCGGATCCGGTGCTCGGGCGGGGCATCGGGGAGGTCCGCGGGCGCGGCCTCTTCATCGGTGTCGAGTTGGTCGAAGACCGATCGACCAAGCGCCCCGACGCGGCGCGAGCCTCGGCCATCGTCGCCCACGCGCGGGCTCGGGGAGTGCTGCTGAGCACGGACGGACCGGCGCGCAATGTCATCAAGATCAAGCCGCCGATCTGCTTTGCCGATGTTGAGGCGAGGATCCTCGCCTCGACCCTGGCGCGAGCCTTGTCCGCTACCATGCGCTGACCGTGTCCGCCCGTAGCAGGATTCGAACATCGCCTGGCACCTTCGCGCTGGCTCTCGCCCTCGGCGGACTCGTCAACGCGTGGGGCTGCACCTCGGACACCAGCACCGACACGAGCAAGCCCGGGGACGCCCCGCCCGAGGGCGCCGAGCTACCCACGCCGCCCGTGGCCAAGGTCGTGCCCCACGAGCTCGAGGCCCACGGCCAGGTCCGCGTCGACAACTACTACTGGCTGCGCGATCGGGAGTCGCCCGAGGTGATCGACTACCTCGAGGCCGAGAACGCCTACACCGAGGCGATGACCGCCCACACGGCGACGCTGCGCGAGACCCTCGAGGCCGAGATGCTCGCGCGCATCGACCAAGACGACGTCAGCCCGCCGGTGCGCGAGCGCGACTACCTCTACTACGAGCGCTGGGCCGAGGGCGCCGACTACCCGGTGCACTGCCGAAAGCGCGGGAGCCTCGATGCGCCCGAGGAGGTCATCCTCGACGTTCAGGCGCTGGCCGAGCCCCTCGGCGAAGGGGCCTACTACGCCGCCTACGGCCTCGACGTCAGCGAGAGCCAGCAGCTGCTGGCCTTCGCCGAGGACACCGTCGGGCGGCGCATCTACACCATCCGCTTCAAGGACCTGAAGACCGGCGAGCTCCTTGACGAGCAGATCCCCGAGGCCTCCGCCGACCTCACCTGGGCCGCCGACGACCAGACCCTGTTCTACGTGCGCAAGGACCTCGAGACCCTGCGCAGCTACCAGGTCTGGCGCCACATCATGGGCACGGATCCCGCCAAGGACGAGCTGGTCTACGAGGAGGCCGACGACACCTTCGGGGTCTCCGTGTGGCTGACCAAGTCGCGGGACTACGTCGTCATCGACGCGTGGCAGACCCTCAGCGACGAGTCGTGGATCATCGACGCCCACGCGCCGACGAGCGCCGCCAGGGTCGTCCAGCCGCGCGAGCGCGGCCTCGAGTACGACCTCGCCCACCGCCCGGGCAAGCGCGGGGGCGAGTTCATCCTGCGCACCAACCTCGACGCGCCCAACTTCCGGATCATGCGCACGCCGGTCGGGAAGACCACCAAGGACAACTGGACCGAGCTCGTCGCCCACCGCCCGGAGGTGCTCGTCGAGGGCTTCGAGGTGTTCTCCGACTACCTCGTCATCGACGAGCGCGAGCGCGGCCTGATGAAGCTGCGCGTGCGCCCCTGGAAAGAGGGCGACGCCGGCAGCCACGTCATCGACTTCGGCGAGCCGACCTACTCCGCCTACACCGGCGGCAACCTCGTGCTCGACACCACGACCCTGCGCTACGTCTACAGCTCCATGACCACGCCGTGGTCGACCTACGACTACGACCTGGCCACGCGCGAGGCCGTGCTCGTCGACGAGGACAAGGTCCTCGGCGGCTTCGACAAGGCCAACTACGTGACCGAGCGCCTCGAGCTCCCGGCCCGCGACGGCACCCTCGTGCCCGTCTCGCTCGTGCGCCGCAAGGACACCCCCGTCGACGGCAGCGCCCCGCTGCTCGTCTACGGCTACGGCTCCTACGGCTCCAGCCTCGACCCGAGCTTCTCGTCCACACGCCTGAGCCTCCTCGATCGCGGCTTCGTCTACGCCCTCGCCCACGTCCGCGGCGGCGAGGACCTGGGCCGGGGCTGGTATGAGGACGGCAAGCTGCTCAACAAAAAGAACAGCTTCACCGACTTCATCGACGTCACCGAGCAGCTGCTCGAGGGGGGCTACGGCGCGCGCGACAAGGTCTTCGCCTACGGCGGCAGCGCCGGCGGTCTGCTCATGGGCGCCATCGTCAACATGCGCCCCGACCTCTACACCGGGGTCGTCGCCGCCGTGCCCTTCGTCGACGTCATGACCACCATGCTCGACGCCTCCATCCCGCTGACGACGGGCGAGTACGACGAGTGGGGCAACCCCAACGAGCGCAGCTACTACGACTACATGCTGAGCTACTCGCCCTACGACAACGTCGAGGCCAAGGCCTACCCGGCCATGCTCGTGACCACGGGCCTGCACGACTCCCAGGTCCAGTACTGGGAGCCGGCCAAGTGGGTCGCCAAGCTGCGCGCGCTCAAGACCGACGACAACCCCTTGCTGCTCAAGGTCGACATGAGCTCGGGCCACGGCGGCAAGTCGGGCCGCCTGCAGTCCCTCGAGGACACGGCCTTCAAGTGGGCCTTCTACATCGATCTAGCCCAGGCGAATTGAGCCTGGCCTCGCCCTCGCGGGCAGTCGGGATGACCGGATTCGAACCGGCGATCCCCGGTTTCCAAAACCGGTGCGCTGCCACTGCGCCACATCCCGTGATGCATGAAAGTCGAGATGACCGGACTCGAACCGGCGACCCCCGGTTTCCGAAACCGGTGCGCGACCACTGCGCCTCATCTCGATAGTCGGGATGGCCGGAATCGAACCGGCGACCTCCTGCGTCCCGTGCAGGCGCGCTCCCACTGCGCTACATCCCGAAGGTTTGAGGTGAAATGATGCCCATGAGGGGCGAAGTCCATGGGGCAGGGATCGAACCTGCCCACGTCCGAAGACGCCACGGCACTACAAACCGCTGCCTCACCATTGAGGCGTCCCATGGAGAGTCGGGATGACTGGAATCGAACCAGCGACCTCCTGCGTCCCGTGCAGGCGCGCTTCCACTGCGCTACATCCCGAGCTTGGTTGGGTTGGGATCGGGATGGCCGGATTCGAACCGGCGGCCTCTCGCATCCGAAGCGAGCGCGCTGACCAAGCTGCGCCACATCCCGTAATATGTCGATTCAAATGCAGTCACTATCCGCGGCGGGCCACGGCCGCGACGTCTGGGTCGCGCGCCAGGAGCCGGGGCGACATGTCGTCCCAAGTCCGAGGTGGTCCGAGCGGGGGGCAGGTGTGGGCCTGCGCTGCACCCCACGCGCGCCGAAGGTCGGCGGTCGAGCGGGGGAATCTTCCCGTATTCAGTTGTTGGTTGCGCTCTTCGACCCGAAGAGGGGGGCTCAGCTGCCCATCGCAGGCGGCTGAGCCGGCGGATAGAGGCGCGGAGCAGGGCTGACAGGCGACGGGATCACCAGCGCACGCTGGGTCATCGCCTTGTCGAGGTGCTGCATCATCGCGTTCATCACGTCGTCTCCCGTCGGAAGCTCTCTGGGTGTAGCGCGGCGGGGGGCGGAGTCAAGGCAGTAAAACAAAAAAAATGCTCATAGTTCGCCGAGGGGAAACTCGGCGTCGATTCGGTACTTCGCGCCGGCCGAGGTCAGCACGCTGGAGTAGAGCTGGACGGCCCGGACGGGGAAGCTGGGCGAGGCGAACGAGCTGTGCGCGGCCACCCACGCGCCCACCTCTTGGGCGGGGGCGCGCTTGAGCCGGGCGACGGTCACGTGCGGCGTGTACTTGCGCCGCTCTCGGGGCAGCTGCTGGGCGTCGAGGATCGCCGCGGTGCGCTGATGCAGCAGGCGCAGCGGGTCGCTCTCGCGCGCGCCGATCCACAGGGTGTTGGCCTGGCCGCGCGGCGGGAACACGCCGCTGCCGAACAGCTCGAGCTCGAAGGCGGGGGACTCGAGCGCGCCCAGGGCCGCGCGGAGCCGGCGAGCCTCGCCCCCGTCGACCTCGCCGATGAAGTGCAAGGTCAGGTGGAGCTGCTCGCGGGTCTGCCAGCGCGCGCCGTGGATGCCTCCGCGGAGCAGCTCGAGTTCGAAGTCGATGGGGTCGGGGAGATCGATGGCCAGGAACAGGCGCGGCACCGCCTGGAAATACGCGATCGCAGGGCGAGGCGCCCGAAAAAAGTCGGGGCAGGGCGGGAGCGGGGCGACGGCGCGCGGTATAGAGGGCCATGCGCTGGCGCAACCTCGCCCCCTCGATCTCGCTGTGCTCGTGCCTGGTGCTGCCCGTTGCGCTCGGGTGCGCGGCCAGCAAGGACGACGCGGGCGGGACGAAGGCCCCCGCCGAAGCAGGGATGACGAGCGAGAGCGGGGCCGGGGTGGTCGCGGGCGGAAGCCCGAGCGACGGCCTCGAGCAGCGGACCGAGCTGCCCGCCTCGCTCGTCGCGGAGCTGCGCCTCGTTGGCGATGACGCCAGCGGCCGTTTGCTGACCCTCTCGCCCAGGGTCGTCGCCACGGCCGCGTGCAGCGACTGCGGCGCCCCGAGCTACCTGCGCTTCGTCGCCCTGCGCTGCCGCGACGACCAGTACTGCGAGGTGCTGACCGAGTCCTGCGAGGGCAGCGTGGCGCAGACCGAGGCGGGCACCTTCGAGCTCGCCTTCACCCCCATCGCGGGGGTCGAGGTCGAGGCGGGGCTGTGCGAGGGCTTCACCGGGAGCTACGAGGTCCTGCGCCAGGCCACAACCAACGAAGAGCCCCAGGACGAGGCGTCCCAGGGCTCCGAGTCCGTCGATTGAGCGGCGCTCAGTTCATGAGGGTCCAGGGGAAGCCCTCGCCGCAGCCGCCCGCGAGGTTGGCAGCGTCGGCGGGCTCGGCAGCCTCGGCCGCCTCGGCCGCCTCGGCGTCGTAGACGGTCTGGCAGTAGTACAGGCTGTCGCCGTCCCAGGCCCAGTCGAAGCGGCTGAACAGCCCGGCGGACCACTCGTTGTTCGCGTCGTTCTCGGCGATCAGGTAGTCCGCCTCGTTGTCGTAGTCGAGCACGTGGAAGAGCAGGGCGTCCTGCTGCCACTGCGCGTCGGTGATGGTGTGCTCGCTGCCCCACTCGTCGACGTACTCGCCGACGATCTCGAGGCCTTCGGTACCGGTGGTGTCGGTCTCGGTGGTCTCGTCGGTGGACTCGGTGGTGTCCTCGGTCCCGACGTCGTCCTCGGAGCTGGACTCGTCGGTGGACTCGGAGCTGCCGTCCTCGGAGCTGCCGTCCTCGGAGCTGCTGTCGTCCTCGGTCTCCGTCTCGGTGCCGACGGTGTCCGAGTCGGCCTCGGCGGCCTCGTCGTCACCGTCGCCGAGGTCGACGACGCAGCCGCTGGCGGCGAGGCCGAGCAGGGTCAGGGTGGTCAGGGTGCGCAGCGACAGGCTGCGCGCGAACGACTCGATCTTGGCGTTGGTCATGGTGCCTCATCCTCCCCTCGGGGATGTCGTGCAGACCCGCGCCTATGGGGATGGTGGGGGCGCGGGCACCTTCGGCAGGTCTTCGGACTCGTGGGTCGACCTAGTGACCGTCGCTTCCCAGCTCTTCGGAGCCAGTGCCATTGACGGCGTTCGTCACCACTCACCGCTGCGGGGCAGTTCCGGCGTTGAACCGGATTCCCTCTTGCGACGCCCATGCGGGCGAACCGGAGGCGCGCCCTCCTTAGCCGAGGGGCCGGTTTCGGTCAATCGCCCCGCTCGGGGAGTGCTCACGAGTCGGAGTCTGCGACCGAATCGAAGCCCCGCTTGCGGGGGCGACCCCAGGCCTTCTCAGTAGCCGGCCGGGACGGCGCCGTGCAGGAAGCTGATGGTGTTGGGCTCGCTGGGGCGGGACCACAGCGCGCCCGTGGGCTGCTCGGGGGTGCCGGCGGACAGGCCCTCTTCGACGGACCAGGTCGGCCGCTCGCCCGGGCCGAGGCTGTGCAGGCCGCTCTGCCACGGGCCGATGATGTAGGTGTGACCGGCGGCGCGGCAGCCGAAGAAGTCGGTCCAGCCCTCGGCGAAGCGCTGGCCGGGGACGGCCCCGAAGGTCTCGCAGGTCCGGAACCACCACAGGCCCGTGCCAGGGACCATGCGGTCGCGGATCGCCGCGAGCGGGGCGCGGTGGTCGTGCTCGCCCTCGAGGGAGGCGAGGCCGAGGTGCTCGGCGTCCATGCGCGCGTTGCCCCACTTGCCGTGGCCCCAGAACTGAATCTCGGCGATGGGTCGAGCGCCGGGGTAGTCGGCGAGCCAGCGCAGGGCCTCGCCCCAGTTGTCGAAGCCCTTGCGATCGTCGATGCGGCCGAGGGCGGAGTAGAGCACGCCGCCGCTGGCCCAGGCGTGGCTCAGGCCGGGCCCGGGCAGGCGCTGGGCGGTCCGGCCGATCGCCCGAGACACGCGCGCGCCGATGGAGTCGCCGGTCTTGCGGTCGAGGGCCGTGAGCAGGTCCCGGGTGCACGTCCGGTCGTAGATCATCAGGCGCAGCGGAGCACTCACGGTCACTCAGCTTAGCAGCCTGCGGGAGGCGGGGCTGGTAGGGTGGGCGGGTGCGCAGCGAGGCGCTCGAACAGTTCGTCGTCGAGGAGGCTGGGGTGGGGGCGCCGCGGGGGGCGAGCTGGAGCCGCGTGGACGAGGGGCAGGGCGCGAACCGGGTGTGGCGGGTGCGTTGGGGCCCGGGGAGCTCGGTGATCGTCAAGCGCTGCGGCCCCGGGCGAGCCTTTGTCCAGGAGCGTCGAGCCGCGACGCGTTGGGCTCCGGCGGTCGCCGATGCCTCGCGCGGCCTGGGCCACGCGCGGGTGCTGGCTGCGAGCCAGGCCCTGCGCTGCCTCGTCTTTGTAGACGCGGGTCGAGGCGAGGAGCAGGTCGCGCTGTCGCCCGCGGCCTTCGCCTGCGCCGGCCGCTACCTCGCTCGGCTCCACGCGCTGCCCGTCGACGAGCGCGATCCCGTGCCCTTGGTCGAGGCCCTCGCGCGACGGGAAGCGCGGTGGCTCGAGGGGGCGCCCGAGCTGCGAGCCGTCGCCAGCTCGCTGGGTCCGGGGGCGCTCGCGGACGCCGACTGGGGCCCGCGGGTGCCCTGCCACCGAGACTTTCAGCCCGACAATTGGCTGTGGGATGGTCGCACCCTCACGGTCGTGGACTTCGAGCACGCGCGCCCCGACGCCCGGGCTCTCGATCTCGCCAAGCTGTGGACGCGGCTCGACGGCGACGTCGATGCTCGGGCCAACGCCGCGTTTTGGTCTGCCTACCTCGGGCCCGAGCCGTGCTCTCCGAGCTTCCTCGCCCAGCTGCGCGCCGGCTTGGTGCTCCACGGGCTCGCCAGCGTGGCGTGGGGGCGGAGCCACGACGACGAGGCTTTCGTGGCGGAGGGCGAGCGGGCCGTGGCGTTGGCGCGATCCGGACGCGAGCCTCCGAACCCGCGGGCCGGAACGCCTTTGGCTTCACTTTGAACTTAACTTTGGGGACCCCGAACCCGTATATTCTGGCACGTGGTGCACGCCTGGCGAAGTACCCGGGAGATGATGATGAAACGCCTGTCTACCTTGCTGACCGCCCTCGCCCTGACCCCCTCCGCGCTGCTCGTCGCCTGCGGCGACTCTGGTGGAGAAGAGGGAGGCGGTGACGAGATCGGCGCGACCGAGAGCGAGTCCGAGAGCAGCACGGGCGACGCCGGCACGGACACGGAGACCGGCAGCGAGGACGCGACCACGACCGAGACCGACAGCTCGACCGACGCGGACACGGAGACGTCGACGGACACGGAGACCGAGACGGACACGGAGACGTCGATGGACACGGAGACGTCGACGGACACGGGGACGGACACCACCGAGGAGAGCACCGACACCACCGAGGGGGAGACCGAGACCACCGACGAGGGCATGATGGAGAGCTCCGAGGACGAGATGCCCTGCGTCGAGCTGAGCGCGACCCTCGAGCCGGTGCCGCCCAACGTCATGATGGTGCTCGACAAGTCCGGCAGCATGTTCACGAACACCTGGGACCACGACAACAACGGCGGGACGCCGCAGATCACCCGGTGGAACAGCCTCTACGACGTGGTCGACAACATCACGACGACCTTCGACGACTCGATCAACTTCGGCGCGAACCTGTTCCCCTCGACGCTGGCGCAGAACATCTACGGGCCCCAGGCCTGCACCACCTCGAACTTCCCCGAGGTCACCGTGGGGGAGAACAACTCCGCTCAGATCCTGGCGACCATCCCCGGCCCCGGCGTGACCGCTTCCTACGGCGGGACGCCGGCGACCCTGGGGGTGACGACGGCCTACAACCACCTCACGAGCCTCGACCCCGAGCTCCCGCGGGCGATGATCCTGGTCACCGACGGCGCGGCCAACTGCGACCAGAACGCGGCCAACAACTTCCAGCTCTTCGACGTCTACGACGACGGCTTGCCGGTCATCGTGGGCACGGCCGCCGCCAACGGCGTGCCGACCTACGTCGTCGGCATCGACATCATCAACCAGACCATCAACGACGGCATCGGCGGCGATCCAAACGGCATCAACCCCACCGTCGTGCTCAACGAGGTCGCCGCCGCCGGCGGGACCGGGAGCTTCTTCAACACCGAAGATCAGGCCGAGCTCGAGGCCGCGCTCACGGACGTCGTAGCGAGCGTCCAGACCTGCACCATCCCGCTCTCGGAGGAGCCCTTCTTCCCCGAGTTCACCGAGGTCATCGTCGGCGGGCAGAGCTGGGACATGATCAACGACTGCGGCGACGGGGACGGCTGGTTCTACTCGGACCCCTACACCACCATCGAGCTGTGCGGGGCGGCCTGCGACGCGCTCAAGCAGGCCGGTGAGGCGGATATCGACTACTACTGCAACCCGGGGTGAGCCTCAGCGCAGCCCATCCTCTCCCATGGACTCGGTAGCCATGGTGCCGCCAGCGAGCTCGCTCTGCTCGAGCACGAGGGCGTCGACCTCGATCTCGATCAATAGCTCTGGGCGGATCAAGCTCGACACCTCGACCATGGTCGTCGCAGGCGGATGCCCCGCGAACACTTCGGCGTGGGCGCGGCCAAATTCTTCCCAGCGCTCGATGTCGGTCACGAACATCCGGGTCCGGGTGACGTGCTCGACGCCCGCGTCGAGCTCCGCGAGGGTGTTGGCGATGATCTCGAAGCAGCGCTTGGCCTGGGCGTAGCCGTCGTCGCCGCCGCACGGTTGACCGTCCTCGCCCAGGGCGACGGTGCCGGTGACGTAGATGTGTCCGCCTGCGCGGACGGCTCGGCAATAGCCGACCTTGGCTTCCCAAGGGGCACCCGTGAACACTCGGCGGCGGCTCATGGGGTGACTGTATCTTCGTCCTCGGCCCCGTCCTCGAGCGCGAGGCCCATCGGGCGCACCCTCCGCTGAGGGGGCGTCGACGCGGGCGATCAGGCTCTCGCCGAGGCCCATGAGCCGTGTGAAAAGTTACGAGTGGGGGGGCAACATTTGGTGATGGATTTTACGAGAGAGACTTCGACTGAATGCAGCCACTCCGATCGCGCACGGCGCTCAGCAGTGGGGCGGCGCTCACGTGGCGGATGGGTCGAGTTTGTCGACCAAAATCGGACAAAACGCGGAAAATCTGACTCGAAGCGCGTGTTCCGTGAAGGGCGCAGAACACGTGGACGGCCTCCCGTGACGCTTGGCTCTCGGTAGCTTTCAGAAGTTCGAATTCAGACTTTTCTGTTGCATGAACCACCTTCGGCTTGCATAAAGGTGACCAGGCGTTGCTCACAAAAAGGGGTTCTAAGGTGAAGTTCGATACTATTTTTGGCACTGGGACGCTTACCGTCGCGTGCCTATCCATGACTCTCGTGGCCGCTCCCGGCTGCCAAGGCGATGACGCCGACGGCGGCGGAGACGACGAGGTCGGAGAAGACAACGGAGAAGATGCCGACGGGACGACCGACGGCACGGATGAGGGCACTGGTGAAGAAGGGGGAGACGACTTCATTCCTCCCCACGGCGGCATGCGGCGCATGCTGGACCACCAGTACGTCAACTCCATCGGGTACATGTTTGGTGACGAGGCGCAGGCCGTGGCGGATCCGCCCGGCGACCTCGCCCTCCACGGCTACGACGCCATCGGTGCGGCAGAGATTGCTCCTGGCCTCGACCTCGTCGAGCTCTACGAGACCTCGGCGCTCGAGATCGGTGACGCGGTGGTGGCCAACCCCGGACGCCTGGCCTCCTTCGTGCCCTGCGTGACCGAGTCGCCCGGCCAGGCCTGCTACACGGACATCGCTCAGACCCTCGGTCACATCGCGTGGCGTCGTCCGCTGACCGACGCGGAGGTGTCCGAGATCGTCGACATCGCCCTCGAGGCGGAGGAGTGGGGCGAGGGAGACTTCAACGCGGGCCTCAAGTACGAGCTGGTCCGCATCCTGCTCTCGCCGAACTTCATCTACGTCAAGGAAGTCGGCGTCCAGGACGCGAACGAGCCCGAGGAGTTCTGGCTGACCGGGCCCGAGATGGTCACCCGCGTGTCGCTGCTCATCAACGGCCGCATCCCCAGCCTGGCGACCCTCGAGTCCGCCGAGGCCGGCAACTACGACTCCGTCGACGCCATCGAGGACTTCGCGCGGGCCCTGCTCGCCGACCCCTCGGCCCCCGACGCCATCTCCGAGTTCTTCGGCGAGTACCTCGACCTGCGCATCCCGGGCAAGAACCTGGACGCGTTCCCGAACTACAGCGAGGCCCTCGCGGACTCGATGCTGCAGGAGACCGACATGCTCCTGCGCCACGTCATCTGGGAGGCCGACACCGACTGGCGGACCTTCTACGACGCGGACTTCACCTTCATCGACCAGAACCTGGCCGACCTCTACGGCATGGCCGCGCCCGAGGAGCCCTTCGGTCAGGTCGAGCTGCCCGCCGACCAAAACCGCGCGGGCTTCCTGACCCAGGGCACCTTCTTGGCCCGCAACGCCCACGCCGACGGCAACTCGACGACGCGCCGCGGCCACTACATCCAAGAGCGGATGTTGTGCTTCACGATTCCGCCGCCACCGCCGGACGTGAACCCGAACATCCCGGAGATCCCCGAGGGCGAGCAGATGACCCTGCGCGAGGTCATGGAGCAGATCCACCTCGAGGAGGAGTCCTGCGCCAGCTGCCACAAGGACATGGATCCGCTGGGCTTCGTGCTCGAGAACTTCGACGCCCTGGGCCAGTGGCGGACCGAGGACAACGGCCTGCCCATCGACTCCGTCGTCGACTACGGCGACTGGGGCACGATGTCCAACGGCGTCGACCTGGCGACCAACGTCGCCATGGACCCGCGCACGACCCAGTGCCTGGTCAACAACATCATCCGCTTCGGGCGCGGCTCGCTCGAGGACTTCAACAACGAGAGCGACGAGATCCTCGAGCTCTACGCCGACTTCGAGACGGCCAACTTCCGAGTCAAGGAGCTGCTCGTGTCCTTCGTGACCAGCGAGCTGTTCCGCCAAGTGGGTGAGCCCAAGTAGGGCGGGAAGCAGGAAAACGTCATGCGCAAGTTCCTCAAGCGTCGTACCTTCCTTCGCGGTGCCACCATTGGTGGCGTCGCTACCGTCGCCCTGCCCAAGCTGGACGCCATGCTCAACCTCGAGCAGACGGCCTTCGCCGACGGCAGCACGGACGCCGTCCGCTATCTGTCCTGGTTCATGGGCAACGGCTTCGTCCTCGACCGTTTCGAGCCCGTGGGGACCGGCGAGAGCTGGCAGCTCAACGCCCACATGCAGCCCCTGGCTGGCGTCAAGGACTACCTCAACGTCGTCACGGGCCTGACCAACCGCTCGAAGGAGACCATCACCCACCACGAGGGGATGACCGTCTTCAACGGCTACACCATGGTCGACATCGGCCAGGGTCAGGGCTTCTTCTCGAACCCCGGCGGCCCGACCCTCGACCACCTCATCTCCGAGGCCCTCGCCGGGCAGACGCCGATCAGCGGCATCCACCTGGGCGTGTCCAAGGCCCAGAGCCCGGCCGACTACGGCTGGACCATGCACGCGCTCTCGCACCGCGGCTACCTCCAGCCCAACGAGCCGATCACCAGCCCCTCGGCGGCCTGGCAGTCGCTGTTCGGCAACCTGATGCAGGATAAGGATGACCGCGAGCTCCGGCTGAGCATCCTCGACTCCATCAAGCCCGAGGTCGACACGCTCAAGAGCGAGCTGGGGCCCCAGGACAACATGCGCCTCGAGGCGCACCTCGAGAGCATCGCCGCGCTCGAGGCCAAGCTGGCCGTGGCGGCGCCGCTGTGCGAGCTGCCCATGGACCCGATGTTCGAGAACAGCGAGCCCATCAACAACGAGCAGCTGACGCTGGTCAACGAGTTGATGAGCGACCTGATGGCCTACGCGTTCAGCTGCGACCTGACCCGCGTGGCCACGCTGATGTTCCTCGAGGGCGCCGCCGAGCCGCAGCTCGGCGAGGTCCAGGGGGCGCAGGGCTCGTGGCACAACGCCAGCCACAACACCAACACCTGGGCCGTCGGCAACTACTACGACAACGGCCAGATCTACATGATGGAGCGCTTCGGCTACCTGCTCGAGAAGCTGCGCGACACGCCGGACTTCGACGGGAACAACCTCCTCGACAACACCATCGCGCTGATGAGCTCCGACGCCTCCGACGGCTCGGTGCACGCCATCACGCGTCAGCCCATGCTGCTCGCTGGCTCGGGCCGCGGCTACCTCAAGTACCCCGGCATCCACTACCAGCCGGCGCCGCTGTCCGGGAGCTACAACTACGGCCAGTGGCCGACGCCCTCGTCGGGCAACTGCTCCGACGTGCTGCTCTCGATCCTCCAGGCCTTCGACCCGACGGCCACGTGGGTCGGCGAGGAGCCGGACCAGTGGGGCGAGGGCGCGGGCTCCGGCACGCCGCTGCCCGACATCCTGGCCTGAACGCCGGCGCCAGGCGGCCTTCGCCAGCCTGCGCCGCGCATCTCGACCTGAGGGGTCCCGCTCGACGCGGGGCCCTTTTCGTTTGCGGTAGGCTGAGCCATGCCTGGACTCGCCCTGACCCGTCCCCGTCGCGCTCCTCTCGGCTTGTGCCTGTGTTCTGCCCTCGCGCTGGGCTCCGGGTGCTCGGACTCCGGCGGAGGCGGCGACGAGGTCGTGGGCCCGACGGACGACTCGAGCGAGGCCGACAGCGCCGGGGTGAGCTCGGGGGAGAGCACGGAGTCGAGCTCCGAGGGCTCGAGCTCGAGCAGCACGGAGTCGAGCTCCACGGAGAGCACGGAGAGCAGCGAGGAGGGAGAGGAGGACAGCTCGGGCGACGGCGTCAAGTTCGACGTCGGCGGGCAGGACTCGACCGGCGGGGGAGGGGACTGCTTCCAGTGCTCGGCGGACCTCCACGAGGTCCTGGACTGCTTCGGCGCGGTCGTCGAGGAGTGCGAGCCGGACGAGGCCTGCGACAGCAGCACGTGGTCGTGCTCGCCGGCTTGCGAGGCCGTGGTCACCAACAAGTCGTCGATCGGCTGCGAGTACTACCCGACGGAGATGGACAACACCTCCGGGACCAACACCTGCTTCGCCGCCTACGTGGCGAACACCTGGAACGAGAACCTGCACATCACCCTGGAGTACGGCGGCCAGGCCCTCGACATCGAGAGCTTCGCGCGCATCCCCGTGGGCTTTGGTCCGGGCCTGAGCCTCGACGACTACGACGCGGACCAGGGCCTGGCCCCCGGCGAGGTCGCGGTGCTCGTGCTCAACGGGCCGAGCCCTGGGGGCGGCGGCGTGCCCTGCCCGATCACGCCGGCGATCGGCCAGGACACGCGGGTGAGCGGGACGGGCCTGGGCACGGCCTTTCGCGTGACCACGGACCGGCCGGCGGTGGCCTACCAGATCAACCCCTACGGCGCGGGCGTCGGCGCGGCCGTGGCGGGGGCCTCGCTGCTGATCCCGACGAGCGCCTGGGACACCAACTACGTCGCCGCGGACGCCTACCACGACGACCTCAGCGGCCGCGATCCTTCCATGAACATCATCGCGACCGAGGACGGGACGACGGTGAGCATCGAGCCGATCGTGCCCGTGGTCGGCGGCGGCGGGCTCCCGGGCGGGCCGGCCAATCAGCTCTACGAGTTCACCCTCGACGCGGGCGAGCACGCCCAGTTCTCCCAGGACGCGGAGCTGACCGGGAGCATCGTCGAGTCCGACAAGCCGATCGGGATGATGGCCGGGCACTCGGGGCTGCGCGTGCCGGTGGGCACGGCCTACGCCGATCACGGCGAGCAGATGATCCCGCCGATCCGCGCCCTGGGCAGCGAGTACGTCGGGGTGATGCACAAGCCGCGCGGCAACGAGGGGGCCGTGTGGCGCCTGGTCGGGGTCCTCGACGGCACCCAGCTGAGCTGGACCCCCGAGGTCGGCGGGCCCGCGACCCTCGACCAGGGCGAGGTCGTCGAGTTCGTGACCGCCGACGCCTTCGTGGTGTCCTCACAGGACGAGGAGCACCCCTTCATGCTGCACACCTACATGAGCGGCTCAGGCTGGGCGCCGATCGGGATGTCGGGCTACGGCGACTCGGACTTCGTGATCAGCGTGCCGCCGCAGCAGTACCTCGAGAGCTACGTGTTCTACACCGATCCCTCCTACCCCGACTCGAGCCTGGTCATCATCCGGGCCCGGGAGTACGGGCAGTTTTGGCCCGTCGACCTCGACTGCTACGGCCCCCTCGACGGCTGGCAGCAGGTCGGCGAGAACTACGAGTGGACGCGGGTCGACCTGATGACCGGCAACTACCAGGCCGTGGGCAACTGCGCCACGGGGGTGCACCAGATCGACAGCGACGCGCCCTTTGGCCTGTGGGTGTGGGGCTGGGGGACACCGCAGACCTCGGAGTTCACCCAAAACCGCTCCTACGGCTACCCCGGGGGCATGAACCTGCGGACGATCAACGACATCGTGATCACGCCGCAGGGCTGAGTCGTGGACGTGGGGCAGGGAGGGCGTGGCGTCGTCCACGACGGCTAAAGCAGACAGAGGGTTGGCCAAACTCGTTTTGGCCGACCCTCTGAGTCGTGGACGTGGGGCAGGGAGGGCGTGGCGTCGTCCACGACGGCTAAAATAGTCAGGGGCTGTGGATTCATTCACTGCCCCTGAGGGGGGCTGGCGTCAGGGTGTGGCGGTGACGGCTGCGTAGACGCAGATGGTGAACTTGCCGCCCGCCCAGCAGGCCTTGTCCTTCGTGGACCGCTCGGCCTCGCCCCAGCGCGAGTTGATGCCTTCGCTCGTCAGCCCGCGGACCTCGGCCACGCCCTCTTCGGTCACGGTGACGGTGAGCAGCTCGGCGCCGTCGAAGCTCGACTTGGCGAGGGCCTCGATGGAGAAGCTGCCCTTGCCGTCGCCGGCGAAGGTGAACTTGCAAGGGTCGTCGTAGATCGCTCCGCCCGCGGCGACCTTGCAGCGCGCCTCGGTGGCGCGGGGCTTTTTGGGCTCGGGGCTGGGCTTGGCGGCCGGGTCAGCCTCGGCTTTGGCGTGGGGCTCGGGTTCGGCGTCGGGCTTGGGTTTGGCGTCGGCCTCGGACTTGGCATCCGCCTCGGCCTCGGCGTTGGGCTTGGCGGCTGTGTCGGCCTCGGCCCTGGCCGGCGGGCTCGAGTCGCACGCGGAGGTCCCGAGCAGGAGAGTCAGGCAGGGGATTGCGAGGGCGTGGAGCCGACGGGGCATCGCGGCCAGGGTAGCGCTCCAGGCTCCGGACGGGCAGGGTCGAGGTTGTGGCGGTCCTCCGCGGTGTAGCTTCCTGCCTCAGTCACTGAGTGGCGCAAGCTGCGGGTTTTCTGAGCACGAGGCGCGCGGGCAGTCGCGGGCACTTCCTCGACGGAATTCGTGGGTCGGGGAGGCCGATCTTCGCGAGCTCGGTTCGCCTTCGGGTCCATGGAGATCGGACGATCAAATGCACACCGATACTGCAAATATCCACTCGCAGTGGAGTGAGTGTGGCGAAATGCCAATGCTCGTAGTGCTGGAAGGTGGAATCACATCACTCGTTTGCATACATCGACGTTCATGACCCAGGGGCCTGGTGTCGCGTCTTGAGCGAGCGGGGGAGGCAACGCCATGGTCATTCGCAAATGTTCTGTCTACACTTCCGATGCAGCCATCGCGCGAGCATTTGCGGTTGGGGGGCAGGGAGTCATGACGGAGCATAGAATTGCAGTCGCGTCGGTGTTCGAGCGTTACGAGTGGGTCAGTCGATTGCTGACCAGCTACCTGGGCCTTCGGGCCAGCCTCGGTGAGGTCGAGACCCTGGCGACGAGCCTGGACGACCCTCGCCTCGGCGAGGCGCTGCTCGGGGTCCACGGCTGGCTCCGGGCCCGCAGCCAGCTCCGCGGGTGTACGGAGCTGAGCCTGTGCGACATCGAGGCCGGCCTCGAGGCGATCACCGAGGCCGTGAGCGGTCGGGAGCAGCTGTGCGAGCGCGACCTGTCGGGCATGCCTTACCAGCTGCGCGCGGTGATCCGCGCGTTGATGGGCCTGGACGGGAGCCTTGGCAGCCTCGAGGTCGGGCTTGGCGAGCGCGAAGCCGACGCGCCCTTGCCTCGCAAGCGCGGCCGGAGCGGGTCCATGCCCTGGCCGACGCCGGGCCAGTCTCTGTCGGAGACCATCGAGCAGGCCCTCGCCCTCGCCCAGACCGACGAGGGGACGCGGCTCGAGTACCTCGGCGCGGTGCTCTTCGACGACCTGCTCGCGCGCTTGAGTCGACGCCTGAGCGAGGGCTCGAGCCCGGGGGGGCGGGCCCGTCAGGCCGCCAACGGCCCGGCGCTGCTCGGCCGCCAGGACTTCGCCACCTTGGGTCTGGGCCTGGAGTTGATGCTGGTCGGCGCCCGGCGACGCAACGCCAACATGCACGCCCGGGCGGGCGGGGCCATGCGGATCGAGCGGGCGACGATGCAGGCCGACGCCGAGGCCATCGAGGCCCGGGCGACGCGCTGCGTCCGGGGCCTGCGTCGCTCCCTGCTCCGCGGTCAGCGACCGGCGCTGCTGCGCGAGCTCTACGAGGGCCTCGCCGCCTTGCCGGTGTTGGTGTGCGAGGCGGGGGAGCACCTCGGCCTGGTCGACAGCCTCGGGGCCTCGGTCCACGACCACCCGGTGGCCCAGGTCCAGGCGATGTTGCTCGACGCGGCCCAGGATCTCGAGGCCTTCGCACTCGCCTCGACCTGGCTCCTCGATCGCGCCTCGGCGGGGGCGTCGATCGACGACGCCGTGCGGGCGGTCCGCTCGCTCCGGGTCTCGGCCAGCCGGGCGTCCATGCGCGAGCGGTGGATCTTCGGGGTGCTCACGCCGCCCCTGCGCCGAGGCGGCGGGCTGACCTCGACGCTGCGTTTTCGCCACGACGAGGACGACCCGCAGTCTTGGTACTCCATCCAGCTCGACATCCCCGCGGCCCTGCGCCGGCGCATGCAGGCCGCGTCGTCGATGCGCGTGGCCATCGACCTGACCCACCGCGACGGCTACACCCTGCGCGCGCCGAGCTGGCCCGAGGAGAACACCTGGGACGCGCTCTTGCACCGCTGGGCCTCGCAGTGGTTCCAGCTGCCCGAGCCTGGGGTGGCGGTGTTCGACGCCCAGCCCGACCTCGATCGCTTCCTGCTCCGGCCGGCGGCCAAGCCCAACTGAAGTCCTAGTACCGCGTGTCGCGGTACTAGGCGCTCTTCGAGCTGGACTCCGGCCGCCAGCCACCCACGACGACCCGCAGGGCGCGACCGCGGCGGTGGCCGGCGCGGCGCTGGTTCGAGCGCGCGGCGGCTCGCTCGGCCCGCCCCTTGGCGGCGGCGAGGCGCAGGGCGGCGTCCATCAGCTCGCGCCGGGACTCGACGCCGACCTTGGCGAGCACGCGGCGAGCGTGCCACTGGGCCGCGGACTCGGTGATGCCGAGGCGCTTGGCCATGGCCTCGGGGCTGCGCCCGAACAGCAGCATCTGGGCGACGGGGAGCTCATCGCCGTGGAGCTCATGGGCGGCCGCGAGCTGCTCGATGAGCCCGCGCAGCAGCGAGTTGGCCGAGAGCGCCTGGCAGTCGGCGGAGCGGCGGCGGTTGGCGGGGGCGTCCGCGGGCACGCAGGCCTTGGCGATGAAGGTGCCGGAGATGGAGCTGGTGGCGCGAGGGGTCGAGACGAGCATGGTCATGGCGGGCGGTTCCTCTTGGTGCCCAACAAAGATGCAACCCCAGGGGGCGGACCGTCAGGGACCGAGCTGTCGCCCCGGCGTCACCGATGGCGACGGCCGGGATGGGGCGCTGGGAGGGGGTTGGCGGCCCATCCGAGAGGTTGGCACGCTCGGTGGGGCCTCTCGAACCGAGCGTCACCATTGGTCACCGATGGCAACGAGAAATCGCCCGCATCGACGCTGGGGCGGCGGTCTACCGGACCCGGGTCGCGCGCGCGGCCGGGGTGCTCGGGGCGCGCAGCGAGACCCTGCGCGTTGGCCTACTGGGGGTTGATGACCGCCAGCTTGAGGCCGCCCGGGTAGGCGTAGGAGGTCACGCTGGTGTAGCCGACCTGGGTCACGCCGAAGGGCTGCTCGCTGGTCGCAAAGTGGGCGCCCTCGCTGACGGCGAAGTCGGCGATCTCCCACGCGCCGACGGTGTAGAAGTCGGTCACGGTCTGGCCGTCGACGGTCACGTCGGCTCCGCCAGCGGGGCGGACGATCTGCGCGTAGTGCTGGGTGTAGTTGGTCCCGGTCACGAAGGCGTAGGCGTCGAGGAACTGCTCCGTGGGGACCATCTGGTACATGGAGGGGTCGCCCGTGCCCGCGCCGCCGCTTTGGCCTTCGAGGTACTGGACCGGGAGGAAGGGCCCGGAGCCCGAGAAGATGAAGCTCTCTTGGGTGGCGAACTGGTGGTACTCGCCCTTGTCGAGGGTCACGGGGAAGCCGGGCTGGCTCGGGGTCGTGTCGATGGTCACCCCGTCCTCGCCGGAGTAGACGCGCCAGTGGTAGCTCTCGTTGCCGCGCTGCGGGGCGTGGGCGCCGACGTACTCGTCGCCCCAGTACTCGAGGGGCAGCATGAGCTCCTCGAGGTGGTCGCAGTAGAGCACCGCCGGGTACATCGGCACGTTCGCGCACTCGCTCGCGCCGGCGAGCCACACGGGCTGGTCCGCCGTGATCACCGTGCCCGAGAGGTCCTGGTACTGCTGGGCGACGACGACGTTGAGGGTGTCGTAGCGGTCGAGGGCGACGCTCGTGCTCCCGCCCATCTGCAGGGCCGGGACGCCGCCACCCCCGGCCGTCGGCGAGCCCGCGACGAACTCGAGGTTGGTGCCGTCGTTGATCGCGATGGCCGTGAAGTAGCTGGGGTAGTGGGCGCTGAAGGTCCCGGGCCAGGACGCGACGACGTAGTTGCCGGTCAGCGCGTGCTCGGGCAGGATCATGGACGCGTCGTTGGTGGCCTGAGAGCCGATCGGCGAGTGCACGTAGGCGACGACGGGGTTGTCGGTCTCGACCCGGTAGACGCCGCCGGTGCGCACCGTGGTCACGCTCTCGATCTGCGCGTTGTTCAGCTCGAAGGTGTGCGTGGCCTGGGGCGGGATGACCACGGGGGCGCCCTGGGCCTGCTCGGTGTTGCTGTCGTTGGGCACGAAGTAGAGCTGGGCCGTGACCGGGTCGTCCGAGGACACGTTGCCGATCACCAGCGAGTCGGGCTGGTCGGCGTGCAGGTTGTCCATGCGGTTGGCGAAGAAGGAGCAGCCCACGGAGCTCGGGTTGAGCTCGGCGAGGGTGCAGCTGTCGATGCACTCTCCGGCGACGCACTCGGTCGAGTCGGGGCAGGGCACGGGCGGATCCCAGTCGCTGCCCTCCTCGTTGCACATCTGGGTGTTGTCGGCGTCGAAGCAGGTGACCTCGCCGGGATCGCAGATCTGGCCGGTGGTCTCGGTCTCGGTGGTCTCGCCCGTGGAGCTCTCGGTCTCGTCGGCGCTCTCCTCCGCGCTCTCTTCCTCGGTGGTCTCGGCGTCGGTGCTCGAGTCCGTCTCGGTGGTCGTCTCGCCCTCGGAGCTGGACTCGCCAGACTCGCTGTCGGAGCTGGAGGTGCCGTCGGCCGTGACCTCGTCGCCGCCTGCATCCGTGTCCTCGGCGGCGCGCTCGTCCGTGGCGTCGTCGGTGCACGCGGCCGCGGTCAGGCCGAGGGTCGGGACGAGGAGAGCGAAGAGGGGCGCGAGGGAAGGCG
The DNA here is from genome assembly GCF_000170895.1 of Plesiocystis pacifica SIR-1. GTDB lineage: Bacteria > Myxococcota_A > Polyangia > Nannocystales > Nannocystaceae > Plesiocystis > Plesiocystis pacifica. The sequence goes on from NZ_ABCS01000001.1 coordinate 300,294, forward strand.
AAGCGAAGCGCATGCCCGCATGGTAGCCGCGAATCTCGGCCGCGATGCCGGCCGATACCCGGCTCAGAATTTGGCGCGCACGCCCTTGGGTCCGATTTTTACGGACGCGCTCCCGGCTTTGGCCTCGAGCCCGTCGGGGCCAGCCTTGGCCGAGGCGTCGCCCGCCTTGGCCTCGAGCCCGTCGGGGCCGGCCTTGGCCGAGACCTCTCCGCCAGCATGGGCCTCGACGCCCTGGGACCCGGCCTGGACCGAGGCGTCGCCGGCCTGAGCCTTGGCGCCGTCGCTGCCGACCTGGGCCGACGCACCGCCGGCCTGGGCCTTGGCGCCATCGTTGCCGACCTGGCCGATGCGTCGCCGGCTTGGGCCTTGGCGCCGTCTTCCCCAGCCTGCGCTTCGGCCCCACCGTCGCAGCCGAACAGCAAGGCGACGCTCGCGGAGACGATGAGGTGAGCGGCTCGGGCGCGGGTCATGGCGAGAGCTTGCCACACGGCTGAGCTCGCGGCGTCCCGCGAGGGCAGCGGGAACGGATTGGACGATGCCGATTGCCGCAGGGCAATCGGTATTCGTTTGACCATGGTCTGAGGTTCAGGATCTCGATCGACACGGAATGCCCAGGAAGAAACTCATAAAACAAACATTTAATTCGAACAATGAAAATGTTTGAGCTAGAGTCCGCGGGAAGGCCCCTGCGAGAACCCATGCAGCGAATTCAGTACCTTTTTGCGCTCTCCTTCGCCCTTGGACTGTCCGCGTGCGGACCCGCCAAGGTCGTCGACGACCCCGTGGGGACGGGCACGGACGAAGCCGGTGACGAGAGCACGAGCACGGACTCGGGTACGAGCACGGACACCAGTACGAGCACGGACTCCAGCTCCAGCGAGGAAGAGGACAGCGCGGACTTCATCCCGCCCGAGGACACCGGGCCGTGGGAGGACCCCTGCGACCTGTTCGAGCAAGACTGCCCCGAGGGGGAGAAGTGCGCGCCCTACTCGACCACGGGAGGCAGCTGGGACGCGACCAAGTGCGTGCCCATCCTCGGCGACCAGGCCGAGGGGGAGCCCTGCACCTACGACGGGACCGCGGCCGGGACCGACGACTGCGACGGCACGGGCATGTGCTTCAACACCGACCAGGACGGCGCTGGGACCTGCCACAGCTTCTGCATCGGCAGCGTCGACAGCCCGACCTGCCCCGAGGTCGAGGGCTGCGGCGGGCTGAGCTGCCTGATCGGCGGCGACTCGACCGTGGCGGTGTGCGTCCCGGGTTGCGACGCGCTGGACCAGGAGAGCTGCGGCGAGGGCATGGGCTGCTACTGGGTCAACGCCAACTTCCAGTGCGTGTTCGCGGCCGACACGATCCCGACGGGCCAGCCCTGCGCCTTCGTCAACGACTGCGCCCCGGGCAACCTCTGCGTCAACGCCGAGGAGCTGCCCAGCTGCGAGGGTGATGCCTGCTGCGCCGAGTTTTGCGAGCTCGGCCTGGCCGAGAACCCTTGCTCGCAGGACGGCACGGTGTGCGTCGACGCCTTCGCCGAGGTCGAGGACATCTGCGCCGCTGGCGTGTGCATGGTCGAGCCCTGAGCGCGATCGTGCACTACCATGGCTCGGCATGGCTGAGCTGAAGACCAAGGCCAACGACGGCAGCGTCGAGGACTTCCTCGACCGGGCCACCAACGAGGAGTCGCGCGCCTTCGCCGAGGCGATCGCCGAGATCATGGCGGAGCTCACCGGCGAGCCCGGGCGGATGTGGGGCTCGAGCATCGTGGGCTTCGGCAGCTACGCCTACCGCTACCCCACGGGCAACTCCGGGGTGTGGATGCGGACCGGCTTTTCGCCGCGCAAGGCGGCGATGAGCATCTACGTGATGTCGGGCTTTGGGTCCTTCGACGCGATCATGGGGCGGCTGGGCAAGCACAAGGTCGGGAAGTCCTGCCTCTACGTCAAGCGGGCCAGCGACATCGACATGGACGTGCTGCGCGAGCTCCTCGCGGCTTCGCTCGAGAAGATGGCGCAGATGTATCCCGACGATGGGCCGGAGCAGGCGGAGTCTGCGAAGAAGAAAACGGCGAAGAAGAAGAAAGTGGCGAAGAAGAAGAAAGTGGCGAAGAAGAAGACGGCGAAGAAAAAGGTCGCCAAGAAGAAAGCGGCGAAGAAAAAGGTCGCCAAGAAGAAAGCGGCGAAGAAAAAGGTCGCCAAGAAGAAGACGGCCGCCAAGAAGAAGACGGCCGCCAAGAAGAAGACGGCCGCCAAGAAGAAGGCGACGAAGAAAAAGGCCGCGCGTCGCAAGCGAGCCTAGGGCAGGCCGAAGGCGCGGACCTGGTCCTCGCCGGACGAGTGGCAGCCCGTACAAGTCGAGAGGTCCAGGCCCGCGTAGGCGACGGAGTCGTCCTCTTCGTACTCGGCCCAGAACCACTCGCCGCCGCCGCGCTTTTCCATGATGGCGACGTAGCGCAGCGCCTCGGCGTCGGCGTCCTCCCAGCCGTCCTTGACGATGATCGAGCCCTCGGGCCAGGCGCTGAGGGGCTCGCCGGCTTCGATGGCCTCGCTGACGACCTCGTTGACGTAGATGTCGACGAAGCCGCCGTGGGGCCCAAAGCCGGGCTGCTGCGGGTCGGGCCAGCCCGGGGCGCGGGCGTAGTTCGAGCGGTAGTCGTCGTCGCGGACCTGCTCGAGCAGATCCTCGGCCTGGCCGCGGCTGCAGCCGAGGGCGGTCGAGAGCGCGGCGAGGAGGGAGAGGAGCAGGGCCGGGGCGAGCGGGCGCATGAAGGGCTTATGCCACGGCGGCGCCGAGGTTACGGCTATTTTCGGGTCAAGATGGTGACGCCGGTCCAGGCGACCGGGGGCGAGTCGATGTGGCCCTGGCAGCGCTCGGTGTACAGGCGCGCCGGGGCGTCCTCGGGGACCTCGTCGAGGTGGCGGCGGAAGGCGGCGAGGGCGTCCTCGAAGCGGCCCTCTCGGTACAGGGCGAGGGCGGCGGCGAAGGCCTCGCGGGTCGCCCACCTGCGCTCGGCCTGGACCTCGGGGAGGCCGTCGAGGACCTCGTAGAGGCGGATGGCCTCGGTCTTGCCCTTGGCGACGACGCGGTCGAGCTCGCGGATGCGGAACTCGTCGAGGCTCTCGATGCGCCGGTAGGTCGCCTCCGAGATCAGCAAGGGCGTGCCGTACATCTTGGTCATGCCCTCGACGCGGCTCGCGGTGTTGACGGGGTCGCCGATCACCCCGGAGTCGAGGCGATCGAGGCCGCCGATGGTCCCGAGCATGAGCGAGCCCGAGTGCACGCCGATGCCCGCGCGGATCTCCATGTTGGGCACGTGGCCCTGCTCGGCGTTGAACTGCTCGAGGCTGCGCATCATCGCGATGGCCGAGCGCAGGGTCTCGTCGCCCCCGCCGTAGTAGAGCGCCAGGTAGGCGTCGCCGAGGTAGCTGTTGACGAAGCCCTTGTGCTTGCGGATCTGCGGCTCCATGTACGACAGGTAGTCGTTGATGAACGCGAAGGCCTGCTCGGGCTCGAGCGACTCGATGATGGTCGTGAAGCTGCGCAGGTCGCAAAACAGCACGTCCATCACCTGCCCGGCGTTGTCGCCCCGGTCGACGTCGCGGATGCTGGTGCGGTCGAGGAGGTGGAGGAACTCGTAGGGCACGAAGCGCTCGACGGCCTTGTTGGTGGCCTCGAGGTCGCGGTTGGTCACGGTCAGGTCCTTCGAGAGCTGCTCGATGACCGTGTAGGACTGGGCGAAGGAGCGCGCGAGCTGGGCGGCCTCGATGAGCACCACGCCGACGAAGGCCGGCTGGGTCAGCTCGAAGGGGGTCGGCAGCAGGCCCCGGGCCCGGGCGATGTCGTGGACCAGGGCGAGCAGGAAGGCGAGCATCGCCGCGAGCAGGCCGCGGGAGCCAAAGCGGCGGGCGAGCACGGCCCGGACCACGACGATCAGCACCCAGACGATGGCGAAGGCGGCGAAGGCCTGGAGCGGGGTGACCGTGACCATGGACCAGCGCGCCGGACCCAAGCCGAGGGCGAGGGCGGCGAGGCCCCCGAGGCCGAGCAGGCCGTAGCTCAGGGGCGGGTAGTCCTCCTGGTGGTAGAGGCGGGTGACCGTGAGCACGCCGAGGCCGACGGCGGCCCAGCTGGTCGCGTACTCGAGGCTGATGCGCGCGGCCCAGGGCAGCCCCGGCCAGATCACCGTCAGCGGCATGCCGTCCCCAGCCACGCTCGTGCGCAGGGCGCAGGCGAGGGCGAACAGACCAAAGTACATGCGGAACACGCCCCGCCGCCGGGTCGCGTAGAACAGCAAGAAGGCGCAGCCGACCACGAACATGGTCGTCATGGTCAGGGTCTCGTAGAGCACCCAGCCGGTGTGGTGGCGGCTGACGTCGGCGTAGTTGCCGAGCAGCCAGTCCCGCCGCAGCCCACCCTGGCGGTGATCTCGGTTGGCGATCTGCACGACGATCTCGACGCTGTCCGCGTCGGGGAAGGCGTGCAGGGCGTTGGGCGAGGCGGGCTCGATGGCCTCGAGCTCGGTGGAGACCGTACCCGCGCCGCGTTGCTCGCGGCCGTTGAACCACAGCCGGTGTGCGGTCGAGGTCCCGCGCGTGCGCAGCAACATGGCGCCGCGCTCGGGGGGCAAGAGCACGCGCAGTCGGGCGGTCGCGGCTCCGGCCTCGCCCACGGGGGCGCCGTCGATCTCGACGCCGTTCCACGCTCCGGGCACCGCGTAGGGCGTCCACGCCTCCCGGGCTCCGGCCGTCTCGGGCTCGAGGAGCTCACCCCACGCGAGCTGCCACTGGCCCGCGAGCGGAACGGGGCCGTCGGCGTCGAAGTCCCAGCCGCGCAGATCCAGGACCCCGTCGATCGCGCGCGGCGGCTCGATCGGGATCAGGCTGCTGCGACAGCCGACCAGGAAGACGGCGAACAGGCACGCGAACACCAAGCCCAGCAGGGGCCACGGGCGGCGGCGGATCGACGCGGCGCCGGTCAAGACTCGAGACACGTCCTCCAATCCACGGAGCGCTCATGTTCGCCCCAGACTCCGAGGTGGGCAACGGCTAATATCGCAGTCCCTGGACGGGCGGTCACAGCCCCGCTGGGGGCTGTGGCCGGTGGCGGCGGTCTACCATGGCCAGGATGTCGGGTGCGGGTGAAGAGTCGACCTGGGATCCCACGGGCGCGACCTTGCCGGGGGCGCTCGAGGGTTCGGGTCCATCGCTTCGCTCCGCGCCCCAGGCGGGCGAGGGCGACACGCCGCGGCCTGGGACCGTCATCGATCGTTACGTCGTCCTCGCCTTCCTCGGCGCCGGCGCGATGGGGCTCGTGCTCGCGGCCTACGACCCCGAGCTCGACCGCCGGATCGCGCTCAAGCTGCTCAAGACGCCGCGCTGGCTCGACGAGCCGGGTCGCAACGCCCGGGCCCAGGTCCGGCTGCGGCGCGAGGCCCAAGCCCTCGCGCGCCTGGGTCACCCCAACGTCGTGACCATCTACGACGTCGGGGTCCACGAAGGGCAGCTCTACATCGCCATGGAGTTCGTCGCCGGTCAGACCCTCGGCGCGTGGATGGCCGGGGCGGGGGAGGGCCAGCGCCGGCCCTGGGCCGAGGTCTCGAAGGTGTTCGAGGCCGCCGGTCGAGGGCTCGCGGCGGCCCACGGCGCGGGCCTCATCCACCGCGACTTCAAGCCCGAGAACGTGATGATCGGCGAGGACGGGCGGGTTCGGGTCATGGACTTCGGCCTGGCTCGGGCGGCCCTCGACGGCAGCCTCGACGGATCCGAGGGCTCGCGGGAGTGGCTGGAGACCAACTCGGATCTGCTGCGCTCGCCAGGGCCGGATGCAGCCGCGCCGCTCCAGGCCGCGGGGGACGGGACCATGAGCGAGAGCCAGACCCTGCGGGACCCCGGCGGCACGGGAGGCTCGGGCGCCGACCCGGCCCTGGACAGCGGCTCTGCGCCCTTGCTGGCCCACCCGCTGACGCAAACGGGCGCGGTCATGGGGACGCCGGCCTACATGCCGCCCGAGCAATTCGGGGGCGAGCCCGCCGACGCGCGCAGCGATCAGTTCAGCTTTTGCGTCGCGCTCTACGAGGCCCTCTACGGCGAGCGCCCCTTCCGGGCGACGACCCTGCCGGAGCTCGTCGGCGTCGTCGAGAGCGGGCAGGTCGCGGCTGCGCCCAAGGGCTCGGCGGTGCCGCCCTGGCTGCGGCGCGTGCTCGTTCGGGGCCTGCAGCCCGACCCCGACGCGCGATGGCCCGACATGGACGCGCTCTTGGACGCCCTCGCCGACGACCCGCGTCAGCGCCGTCGACGGTGGCTGCGGACCGCGGGGCTGGGGACGGCGGCGGTGCTCGGCGGGGTGCTGGTGGCTCGGATGACCGCGCCGGCCAGCATTCAGCTCGGGGAGCTCGGCGCGTTGACGGACCCGCGGGCGCAGTCGCTGGTCTGCCAGGACATGGCGCGGCACCTCGACGGCGTCTGGAGCGAGGCCGAGCGCGGGCGCGTGCGCGAGGCGGTCACCCGAGCCGAGCTGGTCTACGCCGAGGACACCGCCGAGCGCGTGGTCGCGGCCCTCGACGACTACACCGCGGCTTGGGTCGAGGCGCGCACCGAGGCTTGCGTCGCGAGCGCGACGGGGGAGCAGTCCGGGGCGCTGCTCGATCGCCGCATGGCTTGCCTCGACGAGCGCCTGCACCAGGTCGACGCGATGGTCGAGGTGTTCGCGTCGGCCGACGCGGGCGTGGTCGAGCGGGCCAACCGGGCGATCGCGGGCTTGTCGAGGGTCGCAGACTGCGGCGATCGGGAGGCGCTGTCCCGGGTCGAGGCCGAGCGCGGGCGCGTCGACGATCCGGCCGTGGCCGAGCGGGTCGAGGCCCTCGAGTCCCGGCGCATCGAGGCCGCGGTGCTGCGGATGACGGGGCGCTACGAGCAGGGCCTGCGCGCCACGGAGGCCCTGGTCACCGAGGCGGAGGCCCTGGGCGAGGCCCGGCTCGAGGCTCGGCTGTGGCTGGAGCTCGGCCTGCAGCAGGCCCGCGGCGCCAAGCCCGAGGAGGCCCTCGACGCGCTCACTCGGGCTTACCGTGAGGCCGTGGCCGAGCGCATGCCGGGGACGGCCTCGCGCGCGGCCACGCAGATCGTGTTTCTTCACGTCGAGCAGCTGCGCCAGATCGACGCGGCCGAGGCCTGGCTCGTCCACGCCGAGCCCCTCGCCGAGGCCAGCGGCGACCCGGGGCGGCGGGCGGACTTCCACACCAGCGCGGGCGTGGTCGCGCTGCGCCAGGGCCACTACGCCGACGCCGAGGCCCACCACCGCGAGGCCGTGGCGCTGTTTGGGCGCGAGCGCGGGGAGGACAGCCTCGCCGTCGCGGACGCGCTGATCAACGTGGCCGTGGCCGTCGATCAGCGCGGCGGCGCCCAGGAGGCCCGGGCCCTCCAGCTGCGCGCCCTCGCCATCCTCGAGCGCGAGTTCGGCACGCGCCACCCCCGGCTGATCACGACCTTGTCGAACATGGGCATCGTGGCCAAGAACCTCGGGGACTTGGCCGCGGCCGAGGGGCACTACCGCCAGGCCATCGCGATCATCGAGGACAACCACGGCGAGGAGCACTGGACGCTGATCTCTCCGCTGGTCAACTACTCGACCCTGTCCGTGCTGCAGGGCGAGCCCGAGCGCGCCGAGCAGCAGGCGCGTCGGGCCCTCGCGCTGATCGAGGGGAGCTACGGCCCGGACCACCCCATCGCCGCGTACGCGCTGACGGGCATCGGCGAGGCCCTCGTCGCCGCGGGAGACGGCGGCGCGGCGCTCGAGCCCCTCGAGCGCGCCTTGACGCTGCGCACCACCCACCCCGGCGATCCCACGGACCTGGCCCAGACGGGCTTCGCCCTCGCGCAGGCGCTGGTCCTGGCGGGGAGGGGTCGCTCGCGGGCGGGGTCGCTCGCGGCGTCGGCCCGGGGGGCCTTCGAGGCCGCGGGCGAGGGCTCGGAGAGGCAGCTCGAGGCCGTGCGTGCGTGGCAGGTGGAGACGGGCCTGCTAGACGCAGCGGCGCCCACGGGCCGACCATGGTCGAGATGACGGTCGCGCGCTGGTGGTGCTTGCTCGGTCTACTCTCGCTCTCGATGGGCGCGTGCGATCGAGGTCGAGCGGAACCCGAGGCGCCCGCTCGGTCCGAAGCCGCGACGACCGAGGCGGTCGAGCCCGCGCAGGCCGAGCCGCCGCCCAGGCTCGCCGAGACCCTCGGCGGCGGCGATCGCCTCGTCGGGGCGAACTACGCCCGCAGCCCCGTGCACGCGGTCCACGGCATGGCCGCGACGGCCCACCCCCTGGCGACCAAGGCCGCCGTCGACATCCTCGAGGCGGGGGGCAGCGCCGTCGATGCGGCCATCGCCGCGAACGCGGTCCTCGGCGTCGTCGAGCCCACGGGCAACGGCATCGGCGGGGACCTGTTTGCGATCGTCTGGGACCCAAAGACCAAGGCCGTGGTCGGCTACAACGGCTCCGGCCGCTCGCCCAAGGGCCGCAGCCTCGAGCAGCTCCGCGCCAAGCTGGGCGAGCGCGACTCCATCCCCGCCTACGGGAGCTTGCCGGTGACGGTCCCCGGCACCGTCGACGGCTGGTTCGCCCTCCACGAACGCTACGGCCGCCTCGACATGGCGCAGGTGCTGGCCCCGGCCATCGAGGCGGCGCGCGAGGGCTTCGCCATGGCGCCGGTCATCGCCATGTACTGGGGCGCCAACATGGCGCGCTTCGAGGCCCACCTGGCCGAGCACCCGGGGAGCATCGAGGAGCTCGACAACGCCCGGGCGACCTACCTCGTCGACGGCGAGGCGCCCGTGGCCGGGCAGGTGTTCCGCAACCCGGATCTGGCCCAGACCCTCGAGGGCATCGCGGCCGGCGGCCGGGAGGTCTTTTACTCCGGCGCGACCGCGGCGACGATCGACGCCTACATGAAGCGCATCGGCGGGGACCTGCGCGCCGAGGACCTCGCGGCGCACCGCGGCGAGTGGGTCTCGCCGGGCCACGTCAACTACCGCGGCTGCGAGGTCTACGAGCTCCCGCCCAACGGCCAGGGCTACGCGGCGCTCCAGATGCTGCAGATCCTCGAGCAGGTCGAGCTCGGCGCGCTCGATCGCGGCGGGGCCGAGCTGCTCCACTACCTCATCGAGGCCAAGCGCCTGGCCTTCGAGGACATGGCCCGCTACTACGCCGACCCCGAGTTCTCGCCCGCGCCCCTCGAGGCCCTGCTGTCCGACGCCTACGCCCGCGAGCGCTTCGCCCTCATCGATCCCCAGCGCGCCTCGACCAGCTTCGACGCGGGCGAGCCCAAGCTCGAGGGCCCCGGCGACACGACCTACCTGAGCGTCGCCGACGAGGCCGGCATGATGGTCTCGCTGATCCAGTCGAACTACCGCGGCATGGGCTCGGGCCTGGTCCCCGACGGCCTCGGCTTCATGCTCCAAGATCGCGGCCAGCTCTTCGCCCTCGAGCCGGGCCACGCCAACGTCTACGCCCCCGGCAAGCGGCCCTTCCACACCATCATCCCCGCCTTCGTGACCAAGGACGGCGAGCCGTGGCTGAGCTTTGGGGTGATGGGCGGGGCGATGCAGCCCCAGGGGCACGTGCAGGTGCTGATCAACCTGATCGACTTCGGCATGAACCTGCAAGAGGCTGGGGACGCGGCCCGGGTGCGCCACGAAGGCGGGCGCCAGCCGACCGGGGCCGAGGGCGAGCTCCTCGGTCGGGTGCACGTCGAGTCGGGCATCCCCGCCGCGACCGTCGAGGGGCTGCGGGCTCGGGGCCACGTCGTGGTCGTGAAGCCGGGCGGCTTCGGCGGGTACCAGGCGGTGATGCGCGACGCGGAGCGGGGGACCTACGTGGGCGCCACGGAGATGCGCAAGGACGGCCTCGCGCTGGGCTACTAGCAAGCTTGTCACCCCGGGCCGAGCGCAAACCCGGGGGCCGCCCCGAGGACCCGCGGCCCAGACCGTCCGGTCAAACGCGGGCGGCGGTCACACCGCCCAACGGAAGGCTAACGGAAGGCCCGCGGAAGAACGGGTCTGAGCGGTGTCAGACGGGTGTGCGTGCTTTGTTGCGGGTCGTGCTCGGGACGGATCAAAAAACCATCTCGAGCTGGGCATCTTCAGGGGGTGGAGAAATTGCCCCTTCGAGGGTGGTCGACTCCGGAGCGGAACGTTTGGATCAAAAAAACCTTTTCCGTTTCCTGACAGATTCAGCGTGCTAGACCATTAGCCAATCCAGGGGGGATACCGGATGCCGAAGTCGAAATTCGTAGGAACCACGCTCGCCACTCTCGCCACGCTCGGCGCCTTGAGCCTCGGCGCGTGCCAGGACGAGCCCACACCAGCGCCGCCGGTCGACGACCGCAAGCCCATCCTGGCCGAGGTCCCGCCGCCCTCGATCAGCGGCGGCACCATGGTCCTCCTCGACGACGGCCGCGTCCTCGTCGCGGATGCCGACCGCGCCCGGGTCCACATCGTCTCGATCTCCCCGCCTCGCTTCGAGGCGGACGTGCTGTTCGAAGACGGAGCGGAGCCGGGGCGGAGCGTCGAGGGGTCGGCGGGGTTGGCCCACGTCATCCTGCGCGGGAGCGGAGACCTGGCGACCTTCGACACCACCACCGGCGAGGTCTTCGATCGCCGCCACCTGTGCACGGACCCGCGCGGCGTCGCCTACGACGGCGCAACGGCGCAGCTGTTCGTGACCTGCTCCGACGGCAACCTGCTCACCCTCCCCGAGCTCGGCGGCGACGTGACCGAGCGCCGCTTCATCGAGCCCGACCTCCGCGACATCCTCGTCCAGGGCGAGAGCCTGCTGATCAGCCGCCTGCGCTCGGCGGAGATCATCGAGGTGCCCAAGAGCGACCTCGGCGTGATCGGCCGGAGCACGCCCCCGATCGCCACCAACGCCCTGCCCACGGTCGCGTGGCGGATGATCGAGGTCAACGACGACGAGATCGCCATGCTCCACCAGTACTCGGCGACCACCGAGGTCGCGGTCACCGATCCTGGCGAGGACAGCGGCGGGGACTTCGGTGAAGAGGGCGGCGGCGCGCCCTATGGCGGCGGACACTTCTGCGAGCCGGCCATCGTGTCCCCGGGCATCACCACCTGGGCCGGCGGCGAGGTCTCGTCGTCGCGGCGCATGGGCGGCCCCACGCCGGTCGTCGACATGGCGGTGAGCTCCGACGGGACCATCGCGGTCGCGGTCGCGGGCGCGCCCGAGGGCCAGCCCGACGTCCGCTTCCCCATCGAGGACGATTTTTGCTTCGAGGGCGGGGGCGGCATCACGACCCCCGGTCAGCCCGTGTCCGTCGCCTACCTCCCCGACGGCCGCCTGCTGGTCCAGAGCCGGGAGCCCAGCGCGCTCTACGTCTACGGGTCCACCCTCCAGCACGAGCTGACCTTCGAGCTCAGCGGCGAGAGCCGCTTCGACACCGGCCACGACCTCTACCACCGGTCCACGCCGTCTTCCATCGCCTGCGCCTCGTGCCACCCCGAGGCCACGGACGACGGCCACGTGTGGACCTTCGAGGACCTTGGCCCGCGCAAGACCCAGAGCCCGGAGGTCGGCCTCGAGGGCTCGGCGCCCTTCCACTGGGGCGGCGACATCGACGACTTCCAGCACCTGACCAACGAGGTCTACACCCATCGCATGGGCGGCATGGGCCAGTCCGACGCCCGCGCGGCGGCCTTCCAGCGCTGGATCTTCTCGGCCGAGCGGCCCCCCTCGGGCACCGAGGTCGACGCGGACCTGAGCGCCGAGGGCGAGCAGCTGTTCAACGACTTCGGCTGCGCCAGCTGCCACTCTGGCTCGCGCTTCACCAACAACCAGACCGTGCTCGTGCGCAACGAGCCGCTGCAGGTCCCGAGCCTGCGCCGCGTCGCCCTGCACCCGCCCTTCATGCACGACGGGCGCTCGCCGGACCTGCGCTCGGCCGTGTTCGACATGCTCGACGCCACGGCGACGGCTCCGTTCACGGGCTCGGACATCGACGCGATCACCGAGTACCTGCGCACCTTGTGAGCGGGCGACCCCGCTGAGAGAGGGCCTCGGCGGACGCTGAGGCCCTTTTTCATGGGAATCTCTCGATCCTACCTCGGGAGGTAATCGCTCCCGCGCGCCCCCCGTGCTTGGCTGCGTTCAACCATGACCAGCCTCGACGCCGTCCAAGCCGCTCAGTTGTTCCGTCTCGCTCCCCAGCGCCACCTCGACGTGGGCGAGGGCGAGCTCGCCCACCGCTGCATCGGCCAGGGCCCGGACCTGCTCTTCGTCCACGGGTGGCCGGTGAGCGGCGCGACCTTCCGCGGGCTGCTGCCCCACCTCGCGCCGCACTTCACCTGCCACGTCATCGACCTGGTCGGCGCGGGCGACAGCCGCTTCGATCGCAACACGACCATCACCGTGACCCAGCACATCGAGTCGCTCCGCCGGGTCGTCGATCTGCTCGGCCTCGAGCACTTCGCCGCGGTCGGCCACGACAGCGGGGGCATGATGGCCCGCCACGCCTTCGCCGGAGATCCGCGCCTGCGCGCCATGGGCCTCGTCGACACCGAGCAGCCCCAGGGCCTGCACTGGCGCTTCAAGCAGTTCCTGCTCATGGCCAAGCTCCCCGGCTTCGGCAAGATCCTCAGCTGGGCGGCGATGCGCCCTCGCTTGCGCCGCAACCCCTTTTTGCTCGGGGACTGCTTCACCGATCGCAGCCTGCTCGACGGCGAGTTCGAGGAGTTCTTCCTCGCGCCGCTGAGCGAGGACCCCATGCGGCAGTGGGCCGCGGAGACCCTCGCGCGCAGCCTGGAAGAGCGCTTCGTGTTCGCGCTCAAGGGGCTGCACGCGGACATCGACGTCCCCGTGCAGCTGGTGTGGGGCGAGGACGACCCCTTCTTCCCCCTGGACTGGACCCGGGAGATGGTCGGGGACTTCGCCGACGCGCGCCTGCACGTGGTCCGCGGGGCGAAGCTCTTCGTCCACGAGGAGCGCCCGCGGGAGGTCGCCGAGGCCATGCTGCCGACGCTGCTCGGGGCCTTCGCGGACGAGCAGCGCAGCGCCGCGGAGTGATCAACGCGGCCGCAAAGTCAGGGGCGCGCGGGTCGGCTCGAGGGTGAAGCCGGCCTTCTCGCGCAGCCCTCCCCGGGGCGCCTCGAGCTCGTAGCGCTGGAGCACCCGGGCGACCGCGGCCTCGAGCTCGAGCCAGGCCAGCGGCTCGCCGATGCACCGGCGCCGGCCCATGCCGAAGGGGAAGTAGACCCCGCGGGGTCGCTCGGCCTCGCGCTCGGGGGCGAAGCGCTCGGGGTCGAAGGCGTTGGGCCGGTCCCAGTAGCGAGGGTGGCGGTGCAGCAGCGAGGTCGCCACGAGCACGGTGGTGCCCGCGGGCACGTGCTCGCCGAGGATGCGATCGTCGGCGACGGCCTGGCGGTGCACGGACACCCAGGCCGGCGGGTGCAGGCGCAGGGTCTCGCGCATGACCTGGCGCAGCAAGGTGCAGCGCGCGAGGGGCTCGGGGCTCGGGGCCTCGCCGCCGAGCTCGCGATCGATCTCGTCGCGCAGCCGCGCCTGCCACTGGGGCTCGCTGCCGATGTAGTGCAGCGCGCAGGTCAGCGCCGCGGCCGTGGTGTCGTGGCCGGCGTTGACGAGCAGGGCGGCCTCGGCGATCAGCGTGGCCCGGGCGAAGGGGCAGCCGGTCTCGGGGTCCTTGGCGGCCATCAGCCGGTCGAGCAGGTCGTCGCGCTCTTGGCCCGCGGCGCGGCGGTCGATCATCGCCCCGATGCGCCCCTCGATCAGCGCCCGGGTCCGGGCCAGGCGGCGGTTCTCGGGGCTGGGCACGGCGCTGGGCAGCCACACGGGGACGTTGACCCGGCGCTCGGACACGGCCCGGCTGTGGGCGAAGGCCTCGACCAAGTCGTCGTCGGTGAGCTCGGCGTCGAACATGGTCGAGCCGATCATCGCCATGGCCATGCGCGCCATCGCGGGGGCGCTCTCGAACTCGACCTCGGTCGGCAGCTCGGCGAGCTGGCGGTCGACGGCGGCGACGACCTTGGGCGCGAGGGTGCGGACGAGGGCGCGGGAGAAGGCCGGCTGGACCGTGCGCCGCCGGGGCAGCCACTCGTCCCCGTCGGTGTTGAACATGGTCGGTCCGGTGACGCTGCGCAGCGGCCGGGAGAACAGCGGCGAGCGCTGATAGTTGCGCTGGTTGGTGCGCAGCACGTGGTCGGCCGCGCCGGGCTCGACGACGACGAGGACCTTGGTCAGCAGGCAGTCGAGCCAAAACAGGTCGCCCTGGCGGCGCCACGCGGCGCGGATGCAGGCGAGGGGGTCGAGGGCCAGGGCCGGGAGGTTGCGCAGGGACGTGCGGCCGCGGTCGGTGGGTAAGGTCGAGGGGGTGGTGTTGAAGGCATCCATCAGGCGACGCTCGTGTGCTGGAGGGTGGGGCGGAAGGCGGCGGGGGCGGAGCGCCCGGGGGAGGCGAGGGCGAGGATGGCCTCGGCGTGCTCGAGGGCGTGGCTCCGGCCTCGGGCCTCCATCTCTTCGTGGCGGCGAAAGTCGGTGACCGGGAAGCCGCGGCAGGGCATGTCCAGGCGCAGGTCCGGGCCCTGGCCGGGGCGGTCGTACTGCAGCGCCGACGCACTCGCGACGCACTGCAGCGCGAGGCTGACGAGGTTGGGCACGCGCTTGGGCTTGCGCCCGCGCGCCCGCGCGCCGAGGCGGTCGCCGAGGAACTCGAGGGCCGTGGGGAAGCGGCTCAGCGAGGCGTCGAAGCGCAGCTTGGGCACGCCCGAGATTTCGCAGGCGAGGACCCGGTCGGCGCCCAGGCGGCGCAGGGGCTCGACGGGCAGGTTGTCGACCAGGCAGCCGTCGACGAGCAGCTGGCCCTCGTGGACCACCGGCGGCGTCAGCAGGGGGACCGAGGCCGTGGCCATCATCGCCTTGGCCACGGGCCCGCGGGTGAGCAGCTGGGGCCTGGCCGTGGACAGGTTGGTGGCGACGCAGGCGAAGGGGCGCCACATGTCCTCGATGCACAGGTTCTCGCAGACCTCGCGGGCGACGGCGTCGATGTGCCGGTTGTCCATGAGCGAGACCAGCGGGAGGGTCGGCCGGCCCATGGGGTTTTGGTCGAGCATCACCCGCATGATCCCGGCCCGGTTCTCGGCGACGCTGCGGCCCCCGGCCGCGCCCGCGGCCACGTTGGCGCCGGCGCTGGTGCCCGTGAACAGGTCGACCTCCACGCCGAGCTCGTCGAGGGCCTGGAGCAGGCCGAGGTGGAAGAAGCAGCGGGCGGCCCCGCCCGCGAGGGCCAGACCGAGGGTCCGTCGACGCAGGACGCGGCCGAGGCGACGCAGGTCCGCCGGGCGCTGCCAGGCGACGTGGTGGTGGGGCTGCTCGGGGCGCGGGGCCAGCCACCGCCGGGTGCCGGGGGCCCGGGTCGTGCCCGGGGCGTGGACCAGGACCAGGCGATCGGCCTGGCGGCGGCCGGGGAAGTGACCGGCGACGAGGGCCCGCTCGACGAGGTCGGGCTCGGGGTCGAAGGCGCTGTCGGCCACGACGAGCAGCTCGTCGGCCGCGGCCACGCAGGCCCGGGTCCAGCCGTCGACGCGCCGGTTGGCGAGCAGCAAGGTGAGGGTCTGGCCCGCCGAGTCGTCGGCGCCGAGCTCGAGGGCCAGGCGGCGCTGCTCGTAGGCGTTGGTCGGGGTGTGCAGGGCCGGGCCGAGGTGGTGGGCGTCGAGGATGCGCGCGGGCTCGGGCAAGGCCGCGGCCAGCTCCTCGGCGAAGGCGCGCAGATCGGTCCCCGCGTGGGGGATGAGCGTGAACACCCGCGGCGGGGCCCCCTCGCGGCGTCCTCCCTCGGCGCGCGACGCTGTCCGCAGGCGCTGGGCGAGGTTGCGCCCCCAGGCCCAGGCTCAGCCCGGGCGTCTCGCGCAGCAGGTCCTCGACGAGGGCGCGCTCGAGGTGGAGCAGCCAGGTCGCCCGGGTGGCCGTGGCGGCGTGGGCTTGGACGCTGGCGACGAGCAGGCTGTCCGCCCCGAGCACGTCCCCGACCCCGAGGGTCTCGCGGCCGCCGTCGCCGTCGTCGAGCTGGACCCGGCCCTCGTCGATGATCCACACCCCGCTCGCGGCCTCGCCGGCCTCGAACAGGCGCTCGCCCGGCGCGAGGTAGCGCCGGCTCAGGCCGCGGCTGAGCTGGGCGAGGGCGTCGAGCTCGAGGGCGCCAAACAGGGGCTCGAGGCGCTGGCGGAGGAAGCCGAGGTGGCGCGCGGCGACGCGGCGCATGAGCGCGACGAGCTCGGTCCGCGCGGTGTTGTCGGTTTCGTCGAGGGCGTCATGCTCGAGCTCGAGGAACACCACCGGGGTGACCGCGATGGCCCCAGCGCTGCGCGTGCCCGCGTCGCCGCCGAGCTCCCCGAGGGCGCCGAGCAAGCCCAGCTCGCCGATGCAGCACCCGGCGTCCACGCGGCGCAGCCAGATCGGAGCGCCCGAGCGCTGACCCTCGTCGACGATGTCGAGGCTGCCGCGGAGCACGAACACCAGCGAGCCCGCGGCGGCGCCCTGGTGGAGCAGGGCCTCGCCGGCGTCGATCTGCCACACCCGGCCGCGGGCGCGCAGCTGGTCCATGAGCGCGTCGGAGACCCCGCTGAGGTCGGGGAGCTCGCGCAGCGTGGCGGCGTCGACCATGGGGAGGGCCTCGAAGGCGGCAGCCGGGGCGCTCTCGTCGAGCTCGTGAGCTGCGGGCGCGTCGGCCTCGAAGTCTGGCGCGTCGGCGTGGACCGGCGGCGGCCAGGCTCGGCCGTCGTCGCACAGCGAGACCCCCGGCGTCTGGTCCAGGTGGCGGTCGCGGAGCAGCAGGTTGTAGTTGAGCAGGGCGTGGATGCTCTCGAAGCAGACCGAGCCGCCGATGTGCCAGGTCTGCCCGCGGCCTTGCTCGGCGAGCACGCGCCACGGCGCCCGGGCGCGGATGCCCTCGGCCGTGAAGCGCGGGAAGTAGGGCCAGTCGATGGCCTCGAGGCGCTCGAACGCGCGGTAGCCCATGGCGCCCAGGTCCCGGTCGAGGCAGGCGTCGAAGTGCTCGGGCGAGCTGGCGTCCCAGTCCCAGGCGTACTGGGCGACGATCAGCTCGTTGCGCCCGACGAGCTCGCGGCTCTCGGGGTGCAGGCAGTCGGCGCTCGAGCGCAGCCCGTAGCAGACCCCGTCCATGTCCGGGCCCAGGCGCCCCGCGAAGTTGACGATCGGCGAGTCGCCGAGGGGCCGCTCGGCGCTGCGGACCAAGGTCATGCGAAAGCGCGAGCGCATGGTCATCGCGGCCAGCTCGCGCTCCGTGGGCGTGGGCGCGTCGACGATGTCGGCGAAGCGGGCGTAGGGGATGGAGCTGAAGGTCGCGTCGGCGTCGACCGGGTAGCGGAGGCCGTCGCGGCCGACGAAGCTCAGGCGGTGCGGGCCCTCGACGGGGCGCTCGAGCCCGACCAGGCGCGCGCCCAGGCACACCTCGATGTCCGACTGCCGCGCGAGCTCGGCCCACAGGTGCGAGTAGCCGGCCTCGAACAGCTCGGTGAAGGGGCGCTGCTTGTCGACGAAGGCCTGGACGACCTTCCACAAAAAGCGCGGCGTGTTCCAGACCAGGCCGTAGTAGGCGGGGATGCGCTGGAGGGGGCCGTAGCCCTGGGTGGTCTGGCTGATGGTGAACAGCGGGATGAGGGCGCGCAGGTCGTGGGCCGCGAGCAGGTCCTCGAAGCTGCCGGCGAGGGCGGGCAGCCAGCGGGGGTCGGGCTCATTGGGGAACTCGTGGCGCAGCTCCCCGAAGATCGCGCGGTGCAGCCGGTGGTAGCGGACCACCGCGGCGAGCAGGCGGGCCCGCCCGAGGGTGGGCGAGGCGAGCGTTTGCTGGGCGCACAGTCGGGCGGAGATCCACTGGTCGACCCCGCGAAGCTCGCGGTCGCCGAAGTCCTCGAGGACCACGCGCTTGCTCGAGTCGACGTTGACCCGGCGCCCGACCTCGAGGCGGTCGGCGAGCTCGACCAGCTCCTCGTAGACCGCCGAGAGGTAGCAGGTCCCGAGCTCGTGGATCACGTCCGTGGGGCAGAGCGAGCGGGACTTGCCGCCGACGCGATCGCTGGCCTCGAACACGCGGACGTGTCGGTAGCCTCGCGCCCGCAACAACGTCGCCATGTGGATGCCGGATGGCCCCGCGCCGATGACGGCGACGCGGCTGTTTCGATCGAGCTGGCGCGGTGAGCTGTCCATGCTCCGGTAGAGCCGAGGACCCAGCGTCCGTTCCGTCCCGTGCCTCGTGAGTCGCCGCATCCGCGGGCGCCTTGGGTCGCGGCACGGTGGTGGGAGCACGACCCACTGCGTATCTCCCATGCGCCGGCCCGGGCGATCAGTCTTTGACGGGGACGCTCGCGTCGAATGCAGCCCTGACCCACCCGCAGATGGGGTACACAGGATCCATGTCCACGGGGAAGAAGGTCCTGTTTGGTGTCCTGGGCGTGCTGGTCCTGGCGGTCGTCGTCGTGCTCGCGATGGCGGCGATGAAGCCCGACCAAATCGCGGTCGAGCGGAGCCTGGTCATGAAGGGCACCCCCGCGGACGTCAAGCCCTTCGCCAGCGACTACACCAAGTTCACGACCTGGATCCCGTGGACCGAGCTCGACCCCGACCAGACCATGGAGTTCTCCGACCCGCCCAGCGGCGTGGGGGCCTGGTACACGTGGTCGGGCAACGACGACGTCGGCTCGGGGCGCATGGAGATCCTCTCGGTCGGCGACGCGGAGGTCGTCCACCGGCTCACCTTCATCGAGCCCTTCGCCAGCGTGGCCGAGAGCACGGTGCGCATGAAGGACGCGGGCGAGGGGCAGGTCGAGGTCACCTGGGCCTTCGTGCAGGACGCGGACTTTGGCACCAAGCTGATGACCGTGTTCCTCGACATGGACGCGATGCTGGGCGCGGACTTTGACAAGGGGCTCGCGCGGATGAAGCCCCTCGTCGAGGCAGCGGCCGCCGAGGGCTCCTGAGCCTATACTTCAGCCATGCCTGCGCCGGCGCGGCCCGTGGCCTGAGTGACCCGATGTTCGAGCGTCGACTCCTCCGAGCCTGCGCCGCCGAGCTGGCCGAGCGCTTCCCCGAGCTGCCGCCGCGGCGCGAGCTCGCGGCCCAGATGCGGGATCATCGATCCGCGCTCGAGGCCGAGGAGCCCGAAGCCCGGGAGCCGACCGCGGGGGCGCGCATGCTCGTCGAGCTGGTGCTCGCGGACGTGGCCTTGCTGCGCACCCTGGAGGCCGCGGGGATCGAGCGCGAGGTGGCGGTGGGCGTGGTCGGGCGCGGCAACGAAAAGATGTTGGCGGGGGGTCTGAAGGTCCTCGGGGCCAGCCGGTGGATGTTCGGGCGCGAGCCCATCGCCCGGCTGACCCGGCTGTGTCGGCTGCTCAACGGCGTGTTCCCCTTTGCGCCGCCGGCCTTCGAGCGCGTCGACCTGCCGGGCTCGCCGACGCTGCTGGCCTTTGACTACAGGCGCTGTCCCATGGCCGACGCGAGCGCGCGCCACGAGGCCCCCGACCTGTGCGCGGAGGCCTTTTGCCGCATCGACCATCGCATCGCCGAGGTCTTCGAGGT